>NZ_JBWKPP010000048.1:0-825 GCF_059418305.1 Acidovorax sp. GW821-FHT09B03 | reverse complement strand
GGTGTGGACATCGCCAACGTGAAGATGAGCATGAACCCCTTTGACGAAATCGCCGTCGAAGAGGCCGTGCGCCTGAAAGAAAAAGGCCTGGTGACCGAAGTCATCGCCGTCTCCTGCGGCGTGGCCCAGTGCCAGGAAACCCTGCGCACCGCCATGGCGATTGGCGCCGACCGCGCCATCCTGGTGGAAACCGACGCCGAACTGCAACCCCTGGCCGTGGCCAAGATCCTGAAGGCCCTGGTGGACAAGGAACAACCGGGCCTCGTCATCCTGGGCAAGCAGGCCATCGACGACGACGCCAACCAGACCGGCCAGATGCTCGCTGCCCTGGCCGACCTGCCCCAGGCAACGTTTGCCAGCAAGGTGGACCTCTCCGCCGACAAGGTCAGCGTGACCCGCGAAGTCGACGGCGGCCTGGAATCCCTGTCCCTGACCCTGCCCGCGGTGATCACCACCGACCTGCGTTTGAACGAGCCCCGCTACGTCACCTTGCCCAACATCATGAAGGCCAAGAAGAAGCAGCTCGATACCCTCAAACCCGAAGACCTGGGAGTGGATGTGTCCCCCCGTCTGAAGACCCTGAAGGTCACGGAACCCGCCAAGCGCGGTGCCGGCGTCAAGGTGGCCGACGTGGCTGCCCTGGTCGAGAAACTCAAGAACGAAGCCAAAGTCATCTAAGGAGAACAAGAAAATGACCGTACTCGTTATTGCTGAACACGACAACGCCGCCATCAAGGGCGCAACGCTCAACACCGTGACCGCCGCCATTGCCTGCGGTGGCGACGTGCACGTGCTGATCGCCGGCCACAACGCCGGTGGCGCCGC
>NZ_JBWKPP010000047.1:0-1167 GCF_059418305.1 Acidovorax sp. GW821-FHT09B03 | reverse complement strand
CTAGTGTGCTGTCCCGCAGATAACTGGCATTAGTCGTGCATGCCTTTTGGGTATCCTTGCAACGGAGATACCGCAATGAGAACAGGCAGACCCAAGGCCGAGTTGGTGCTGACGGACGAAGAGCGTTTGCAGCTTCAGTCTTTCGCGCGCAGTCGCTCGCTGTCGGCGGCATTGAGCAACCGCGCGCGCCTTGTGCTGGCCAGCGCCGAAGGCGAGGCCAACAACGCAATCGCCGCGCGACTGGGGCTGACGAAGCAAACGGTGGGCAAGTGGCGCACTCGCTTCATCGAGCGTCGTATCGCTGGCCTGTACGACGACGTTCGCCCTGGCCCGGCGCGCACGATCGACGACGAACGGGTGGCGCTCCTGATCAAGACGACGCTGCACACCAAGCCTGCCAACGGCTCGACGCACTGGAGCGTGCGCACGGTGGCGGCCGAAACCGGCATCTCCAAGACCAGCGTGCAGCGCTACTTGCAGCTCTTCGGGCTGCAGCCGCATCGCACCGAGAGCTTCAAACTGTCCAATGACCCGTTCTTCATCGAGAAGCTGCGTGACGTGGTCGGCCTGTACCTGAGTCCGCCAGACAACGCGCTGGTGATCTGCGTGGACGAGAAAAGCCAATGCCAGGCGTTGGAGCGCACGCAGCCGATGCTTCCGATGGGGTTTGGCTACATCGAAGGGGTCACCCACGACTACAAGCGCCACGGCACGACCACGCTGTTCGCTGCGCTGAACGTGCTCAACGGCGCGGTGCTGGCCGCATGCAAGCCGCGCCACCGGCACCAGGAGTTCCTCGCATTCCTGCGTGAGATCGACAAGGCTGTTCCCGCCCAGTTGGATGTGCACTGCATCGTTGACAACTACGCCACCCACAGCCACCCGAAGATCAAGGCGTGGTTGGCGAGTCGGCCGCGCTGGCATATGCACTTCATTCCGACCTACAGCTCCTGGCTCAATCAGGTCGAGCGCTTCTTCGCATTGATCACCGACAAGGCAATCCGCCGCGGCTCCTTTACCAGCGTCAAACAACTTGTGCAGCGCATCGATCAATTCGTCGCAGCCCACAACGTTGACTGCCAGCCTTTCAAGTGGACCGCCACCGCTGATTCGATCCTCGAAAAGTTGCATCGACTTTGCTCACGTATCAGCGGGACAGCACACTAG
>NZ_JBWKPP010000046.1:0-1169 GCF_059418305.1 Acidovorax sp. GW821-FHT09B03 | reverse complement strand
CTAGTGTCGTGAGTTAGAAGTTCGTTGAACTAGTGATAGCGTGTCGAGTCAATCGTGTACCGTGTGCACACGAGGAGGCTGCGATGCGTGGACGACCCAAGGCGCAACTGGCATTGACGCAAGTCGAGTTTGAGCAGCTCACAGCGCTGACGCTGCGGCGCAAGACCGCGCAGGCGTTGGCGCTGCGCGCTCGCATCGTCCTGGCCTGTGCCCAGGACATTGACAACAAGGTGGTTGCCAGCCGCCAGCGCGTGACACCGCAAACCGTTTCGAAGTGGCGGGCCCGATTCGTGCGGGATCGACTCGACGGACTACTCGATGCCCCTCGCACTGGAGCACCACGCACCATCGATGACGCTCGTGTGGATGCTGTGATCGCCAAGACGCTGGAGAGCGTGCCCGAAGCAGCCACGCACTGGAGCACCCGCACCATGGCACGCGAGGCCGGCCTGTCGCAGACGGCGGTGTCGCGTATCTGGCGCGCATTCGGACTGCAGCCCCATCGACAGGAGACCTTCAAGCTCTCCAGCGATCCGCTGTTCGTTGAGAAGGTACGCGACATCGTGGGGCTGTACATGGATCCGCCGCACAGGGCCATGGTGTTGTGCGTGGATGAGAAGAGCCAGATCCAGGCGCTGGATCGCACACAGCCTTTGCTGCCATTGGCCCCGGGTATCCCCGAGCGGCGCACACATGACTATGAGCGCCACGGCACGACGACGCTTTTCGCAGCATTGGACATCGCCACCGGAGCCGTCATCGGGGATCTTCATCGACGCCACCGCAGCAGCGAGTTCCTGCAGTTTCTGCGCACCATTGAGAGCAATGTGCCGCAAGCTCTGGACATCCATCTGGTGCTGGACAACTACGGCACACACAAGACGCCCGCCATCAAGAACTGGCTTGCTCGGCACCCTCGCTTTCAAGTTCACTTCACGCCGACTTCTGCGTCCTGGTTGAACCAAGTAGAGCGCTGGTTCGCCACTCTGACGCTGAAGTACATTCGCCGTAGCACCCACCGCTCAACTCGCCAGTTGGAGCAGGCAATCAGGCACTACATCAAGGTCAACAACGACGATCCCAAGCCATTCATCTGGTCAAAGACCGCAGATGACATCCTCGCGAGTGTCGAGAGATTTTGCCTGCGAACTTCTAACTCACGACACTAG
>NZ_JBWKPP010000045.1:0-1174 GCF_059418305.1 Acidovorax sp. GW821-FHT09B03 | reverse complement strand
AGGCGATGATCTTGGCCACGACGCCGGCGCCGACGGTACGACCGCCTTCACGGATGGCGAAGCGCAGGCCTTCTTCCATGGCGATGGGGTTGATCAGCTTGACGGTGATCGACACGTTGTCGCCTGGCATGACCATTTCCTTGTCCGCTGGCAGCTCGATCGCGCCGGTGACGTCGGTCGTGCGGAAGTAGAACTGAGGACGGTAGTTGTTGAAGAACGGGGTGTGGCGGCCGCCTTCGTCCTTGCTCAGCACATACACTTCAGCCGTGAAGTGGGTGTGTGGCTTGATCGAGCCGGGCTTGCACAGCACTTGGCCGCGTTCCACGTCTTCACGCTTGGTGCCGCGCAGCAGCAGGCCAACGTTGTCGCCAGCCTGGCCCTGGTCCAGCAGCTTGCGGAACATTTCCACGCCGGTGCAGGTGGTCTTGACGGTGTCCTTGATACCGACGATTTCGATTTCTTCGCCGACCTTGACCACGCCGCGTTCGATACGGCCCGTCACCACGGTGCCGCGACCGGAGATCGAGAACACGTCTTCCACGGGCATCAGGAAGGCACCGTCCACAGCGCGCTCTGGCGTGGGGATGTAGGTGTCCAGGGCTTCAGCCAGCTTCATGATGGCTTCTTCGCCCAGGGGACCCTTGTCACCTTCCAGGGCCAGCTTGGCGGAACCGCGCACGATGGGGGTGTCGTCGCCTGGGAAGTTGTACTTGTCCAGGAGTTCGCGCACTTCCATCTCGACGAGTTCGAGCAGCTCTTCGTCGTCCACCATGTCGCACTTGTTCAGGAACACGATGATGTAAGGCACGCCCACCTGGCGGGCCAGCAGGATGTGCTCACGGGTCTGGGGCATGGGGCCGTCAGCGGCCGAGCACACCAGAATGGCGCCGTCCATCTGGGCAGCGCCGGTGATCATGTTCTTCACATAGTCGGCGTGGCCGGGGCAGTCCACGTGGGCGTAGTGGCGGTTGGCCGTTTCGTATTCCACGTGTGCGGTGTTGATCGTGATGCCGCGGGCCTTTTCTTCAGGTGCTGCGTCGATCTGGTCGTATGCCTTGGCTTCGCCGCCGAACTTGGCAGACAGCACCGTGGCGATGGCCGCCGTCAGGGTCGTCTTGCCGTGGTCCACGTGGCCAATCGTACCCACGTTGACGTGGGGCTTGGTCCGTTCGAA
>NZ_JBWKPP010000044.1:0-1209 GCF_059418305.1 Acidovorax sp. GW821-FHT09B03 | reverse complement strand
CCTGCGATGCTTGTATGGTTGAGGCGTCGGGGTGGAGGGACTCTGCGATGCATCGGCAACGACCATTGACCGACGGCGCGAGTTGTCTCCCGCCCCACCTCCCAGCGTCGATCAGGAACTGAGCGGCGCGCTGTGCTGTGCTCCAAGCCCTGCGCTAGCGCGACCACCGAACTGAATGCAAGCCAACCAGGGAGATGGACTACACCCCGACGAGACCATTATCTTGATTGGAGGTACCGTCATGCAAGCCTCTGCCGTGTTCATTGGAGTGGATGTATCCAAGAACGAACTGGTGATAGCACAGGCAGGCCAGCCGCCTCGCTGCGTGCCCAACAACACGTCCAAAGTGCGCGCCTGGCTGCGCACCATCCCCGCCCAGGCACAGATAGCCATGGAGTCGACAGGCCGCTACCACGCCCTGCTGGCCCACCTGTGCGTACAAGTGGGCCTGAAGGTGTATGTGCTCAACGCCCGCGACGTCTTCTTCTATGCGCGAGCCCTTGGCGCACGGGCCAAGACAGACAGCGTCGATGCAGCAATCATTGCCCGCTACCTGGCAGAGCACCATGCACAACTGCACCCCTGGCAACCCGGCAGCGTGCTGCAGCAGCAACTGCAAGGGCTGCTCAAGCGGCGCGCACAGCTGGCGACACACCGCTCGGCGCTGAGCCAGTCCTTCATGGGAATCGAGGTACCGGGCAATGCCATGGGCAAGCTCAGGACGGCCTTTGAGGGGCTCTTGAAAGCCATCGACACCCAGATCAAGCGCCTGATCGACAGCGATGAGCAAATGGCCCAGGGCTACAAGAAGCTGCAAACCATCACCGGCATCGGGCTTCAGACAGGCGCACTGCTGACGGTGCTGCTCAGCAGGATCACCTTTGCCAACGCCGATGCCCTGGTCGCCTACAGCGGCCTGGACCCGCGGCCCAACGACTCTGGTGCCAAGCGAGGGCGCAGGCGACTGAGCAAGAAAGGGCCGGCACTGCTGCGTCGCCAGATATTCCTGGCGGGTCTGGCAGCTACACGCAGCAAAGCCCTAAAGGCGGTATACCAAGCCATACGGGCCAAGGGATTCACGACCACCGAAGCCATCATGATCTTGGGACGCAAGCTGCTGCGCATCGCCTTTGCGGTATGGAAAAGCGGACAGGCGTTCGATCCGGCCAAGATCGGGTGTCAATCAGGTTGACGCGAACCATAGAACCT
>NZ_JBWKPP010000043.1:0-3149 GCF_059418305.1 Acidovorax sp. GW821-FHT09B03 | reverse complement strand
CGCCTTTTCTTGGCCCACCTTCTTTTGGCGACGCAAAAGAAGGTGGGTGCGCCGCCGGGCGCACATCCCGGCCTCCGCCCTCGACAAAGGCACGCGGCACCCATCGAAACCAAGCCCTACAACTGCGCCACAAAGCACAATACCAACAATCCAGACAGCCGCCGCAGCAAGCACGCCCTCATGACCACGCCAAGCCCCACCCCCATCCGCCTCACCCAGTTCTCCCACGGCGGCGGCTGCGGCTGCAAGATCGCCCCCGGCGTCCTCTCCGAAATCCTGAAAACCAGCGGCGCAGGACTCGCCGCACTGCTCCCCAAAGAACTGCTGGTAGGCATCGAAACCGCCGACGACGCCGCCGTCTACCAGCTCAACGACGAGCAGGCCCTCATCGCCACCACCGACTTCTTCATGCCCATCGTCGACGACCCGTTCGACTTCGGGCGCATCGCGGCCACCAATGCCATCAGTGATGTGTATGCCATGGGCGGGCGCCCCATCATGGCGCTGGCCATCGTGGCCATGCCGGTCAACCAGTTGCCGGTGGAGGTCATCGGCCGCGTGCTCGCAGGCGGCCAGGCCGTGTGCAGCGCGGCAGGCATACCGATTGCCGGCGGCCACACCATCGACTCGGTCGAGCCCATCTACGGCCTGGTCGTGATGGGCCTGGTGCACCCCGCGCGCGTGCGCCGCAACCGCGATGCGCGCGCCGGCGACGTGCTGGTGCTGGGCAAGCCACTGGGCGTGGGCGTGCTCTCGGCCGCGCTGAAGAAAGGCCTGCTCGACGACGCCGGCTACGCCCGCCTGGTGGACACCACCACGCGCCTGAACACCCCCGGTATCGCGCTGGCCGAGCTGGACGGCGTGCACGCCCTCACCGACGTCACCGGCTTCGGCATCGCCGGCCACACGCTGGAGATGGCGCGCGGCGCCGGCCTGCGCGCCGTGCTCGACTGGCACCGCCTGCCGCTGCTGGGCGGCGTGGCCGCCTGGGCCGAACAAGGCATCGTCACCGGCGCATCGCGCCGCAACTGGGAGGGCTATGGCGCCGAGGTCACGCTGGCCGACAGCCTGCCCGCCACCGCCCAGGCGCTGCTCACCGACCCGCAGACCAGCGGCGGCCTGCTGGTCAGCTGCGCGCCGCAGGCGGTCGATGCCGTGCTGCGCACCTTCCGCGAGCAGGGCTTTGCCGATGCCGCCGTGGTAGGGCACATGAGGGACGACTCAACAGGCGGCCCCGCCGGCCTCACGGTGGCGCCATGAAAGAGCCCACGCGCGTGCACGACCGGCACGCCTTCGACACCCTGATCGACGCGCGCAGCCCGGCCGAGTACGCCATCGACCACATCCCCGGCGCCATCAACCTGCCCGTGCTCGACAACGAAGAGCGGCGCATCGTCGGCACCCTGTACAAGCAGGTCGGCGCCTTCGAGGCGCGGCGCGTGGGCGGCGCCATGGTGGCCGCCAACCTGGCGCGCCACCTGCAGGGCCCGCTGGCCGACCGCCCGCCGGGCTGGAAGCCCCTGGTCTACTGCTGGCGCGGCGGCCTGCGCAGCGGCTCCATGACCACCTGGCTGCGCATGGTGGGCTGGGACGCCCAGCAACTGGCCGGTGGCTACAAGGCCTGGCGCCGCCACGTCATCGACACCATCGCACAGCGCGCCCCCGCCCTGCCCCTGGTGGTGCTGTGTGGCGCCACCGGCACCGCCAAGACCCGGCTGCTGCACGCCCTGGCCGCACAGGGCCAGCAGGTGCTGGACCTGGAGGCCCTGGCCCGGCACAAGGGCTCGCTGCTCGGCGCCCTGCCCGATGTGGCCCAGCCCTCGCAAACCGCCTTCGAAACCGCCATCGCCAGCGTGCTCGAACACCTGGACCCGGCCCGCCCCCTGTACATCGAGGGCGAAGGCCGCCGCATCGGCCGACTCACCGTGCCCCTCATCCTGGTCGAACGCATGCGCGCCAGCCCCTGCATCGAGCTGCGCGCCAGCACCGCCGCGCGCGTGGAATACCTGCTGCGCGACTACGCCTACCTGGGCGACCGCCCCCAGTGGCTGGCCGACCAGCTGGCGCCCTTGAAACCCCTGCACGGCAACGAAACCATCGCCGCCTGGCAGGCCATGGCCCTCGCGCGCCAGTTGCCCCAGCTGTTCGAGGCCCTGGCCACACGGCACTACGACCCCTCGTACGCCCGCTCGCACCGCTCGTACTTCCGCGCCTGGGAGCAGCGGCAGGTGGTGGACGCGGCGGATCTATCGCCGCCGGGTATCGAGGCGCTTGCCCACAAGGTTGCCAGCCTGCGCAACGGCGACGGCCACGGCGCAGAAGAACAGGCAGGGCAAGCACCGCAAGGGGCTCAGGGAGCGCCAGCGTCGCCCTGAACTATGCCGCCGAGCGCTGCCCCGCCAGCCGCGTGAGCGCCTGCACCTGCCACCGGAATTCATCGCCAAAGGCAGACCGGTCCATCACCGCCGCACCGCCATAGGCATACACCGAGGCATAGGCGGCGTAGCTGGCAGCATCCAGCGCACGCCCGGCCAGCGCGTGTGCCACCGCATTCGTCGCCGACACGGCCGCATGCGCCGTGCCGTCGATCGACTTCGATCCCGGGTGGCTTCTCGCGACCCGCTCCACCTCGCCGCGGGCAGCCTCCAGCCCGGCAAAGTCCAGCGCGCCCGCCACATAGGCCCCCAGGCGGTCCAGCGCCGCCACTGCGCGCGCATCCTCCAGCAGATGCCGCACCCGCTCCACGCAGGCCAAGCCGAAGGCATAGCGCAGCTGCGCGTTGGATTCATGCGCCAGGTCCAGGGACCGGGCCAGTGCGGTGAGCTCTTCGTTCATGGCGGTCGTTCCGTTTTTTCACGAGAGGCGGACAAGGCGCCATCATCCACCGTGCCAACCGAATCGCCAAGCAGGCGACGCAGCCAGCCCCCCGTTTTGTACCTACTCCGCCCCCGCGGAGGCGCCCCAACTACCTCGCCGCGCTGGGCCCGGGCACAGCGATAGCGCCCCACCTGTCGGCAGCGCGCAGCGCGTAACCGACACCCGGCGCAGCTGCGAAGCAGCAGCCGTCCGGACCCCGCTCCCCACCCCTGCTGGCTGCGCCGAGAAGCGCAGGAGCTGGGGTGGGTGCGTGTGCCGAAGGACACACGCAC
>NZ_JBWKPP010000042.1:0-3185 GCF_059418305.1 Acidovorax sp. GW821-FHT09B03 | reverse complement strand
ACGGGGCAGGCAGCCAGCGCGCCAGTGCAGCCCCGGCCCCCGCCCCGGCGCCTGCGGTGCGCAAGCCGTTGGCCATGCCGGCGCGCGCTGCAGTGAAGGCCCCGGTGGGCAAGGCGCCGGTGGCCAGCCGGCTGGCTGCGCCCAAGGCGCCAGCGCAGAGCCCCGCGGCAGCCGCACCCAAGGCCCCGGCCAAGGCGGCCGGCGGTGGGGATGACGAGTGGGAGAGCTTCTGACGCTTGCTTGATGGGGGTCAAGCGCCTTGTCTGACAGCGCCGCGGCCTGACAGACGGCGCCATCTGCAAGGCACGGGGCTTACAACGGAGGGGTGGCTGGCCTTGCCCCTGGGCATCGCTGGCCGATCCCTTCACTTCCCCGGAGAAGCCCATGACCCCCGCCACCACCAAAGCCGCCGCCCTGGACCAGGACCTCGCCCAGCAGGCGCGCCCTGGCCACGGCATTCCCTCGCAGGATCCCGATCCTGCAGCACAGCTGCCTTTGTCGGATGCCGAGAAAGAGCGTGAATCCCAGTCGGCCCTCGTGGGCGGCGGGGTCGTGGCCGGCGCCGCGACCGGAGCTGCCGTCGGGGCAGCTGTGGGTGGACCCGTGGGCGTGGTCGTCGGGGGCACACTGGGCGTCGTGGCCGGTGCCCTTGGTGGTGCAGCCGCCGGCGCGGTCACCCGACCGGACGAACCCAGCAGCACCATTCCCGGACCGGCGGAGCACGAAGTCGTCCGCACCGGGGAAACCGGGCGCGAGGACCTCAACCGCTGAGGCAGGGCCAGGTTCCGCCATGAAAAAACCCGCCAAGGCGGGTTTTTTCATGGCTGCTGTCTCTGCCCTGGATTTATCCAGGCCGGTGGGGGTTGGGGAACACCAGCTGCAGCCCCGGCAGTGTCGGGCGCTTGAAGGCCTGCCACTCGGCCTTCGGCCCGGAGGGTTGGGCCAGCCGGTCGGCCACCACCCACCAGGCGCTCGGGTTCAGGCCAATGCCGAAGTGGCTGGCCACCACCTCGATGTTCTCGGTGTGCGGGTTGTGCGCCGCCGGCGCCTGCAGGCTGCCGCGCCAGGCCACCACGCCATCGCTGCGCGAGTAGATGCTGGAGGTGGGCACCGGGGGCGCCTCGGGCAGGTTGTAGCTGGCCACTTCGCGCTCGATGCTGCGGCCACTGGCGAACTGGTAGATGCGCCAGGCATTGGTGGAGGTGTGCGGGCCGGCAAAGGGCGTGCCCAGCGTCACCACGCAGCGCACCAGGTCGGGCAGCTCCTTGGCCAGTTCGCGGGCATAGATGCCGCCCAGGCTCCAGCCCACCAGGCTCACCTTGCCGCCGCTGCGCTGTGCGGCCTGCTGCAACTGCTGCTTGGCATGGTCCAGCACACCTTCGCGCGGGCCCAGGTTCAGGCCCTGGCCCCAGCCCTGGGCGTCGTAGCTGCGTGATTCCAGGTAGCGGCGTAACGGCGCCGTGGTGGCGTCGCCTGCCGATAGCCCCGGAAACACGATGACGGTGTGCCCGTCACCCTGGGGTGCGCGCTGCAGCACGGGCCAGGCGGGCAGCACGGCGCCGAATTCCCAGGGCGCGCGCAACTCCAGCGCCAGCAAAGACAGGCCGGGGGCTGGCATGGGGTGGGGGTGGGTCTCTTTTTTGGTGAACAGCGTCATCAGGTCATTCCAGGGGGCTCAAGGCGACTGCCCGGCGGTGTCAGGAGTGGCGGCCAGGGCGCCAGCGGTCCAGCAACCCGCCATTCGACAAGCTGGGTAACGGTAACATTTTTTGGCACCGGAACCCGCGCCGGGAGTGGAGGCACCTCTCCAATGAGGCAGGCCCCGCCCCTTTGCAACCTGGAGGCAGGGTGGCGTCCCAGGTGGCATCGGATGGCCGGGATCGGCCAGATTTTGTTCTGAAATGTAACTTTTCACTGCTATGCTTTTGGGAGTGCCCGCGGCCTCCTGGCCCGACCCGGTAGCGCATGCCTTCCCCTCCCGAATCTCCCCTCCCATGACCCAAGCCTTTGCTGCAGCCTCTCCCGAAACCCCTTCCCGCACTGCCCAGCCTGCCGGCCGCGCAGGGGAGTACCTGAGCTTTCGCCTGGGGGCGGAGGAGTACGGCATCGACATCCTGCGCGTGCAGGAAATCCGCTCCTACGAGCAGCCCACCCGCATGGCCCATGCACCGGACTTCATCAAGGGGGTGATCGACCTGCGCGGGCGCATCGTGCCGATCCTGGACCTGCGCGTGAAGCTCCAATGCCCCGAGGCGAGCAATACCGACTTCACGGTGGTCATCATCCTGGACATGGGGGCCTTGCTGGTCGGCGCCGTGGTGGATGCCGTGGCCGACGTGGTCACCCTGACCCCGGAGCTCATCAAGCCCGTGCCGCAGTTCGAGCCCCAGGGCCACCTCGACCCGGCTTTTGTCGCCGGCATTGCCAGCGTGGGCGAGCGCATGCTGATCCTGATGGACATCGAGGCGCTGCTCAGCAGTGGCGAATTAGGACTGGTCAGGAACGCAACGCACGGATAACGTGAAAAACACCCAAAAACCAACCAACGAGGGACCGGATGAATCGCTTGAATATTTCCACACGGCTGGTGGTGGCCTTTGCCGCCATGGTGCTGCTGCTGATCGCCCTGGGAGGGGTGGCGCTGGCACGTTCTGCCAGCCAGCGCGCGGCGCTCAATGACATCGTTACCACGCGCATCCCCATCACCAGGGCCATGGGCGCGCTGGCCGACGGGGTGAATGTGCAGGCGATCCAGTTCCGCAACCTGGCGATCTTCTCCTCGGAGGCCATCGTCAAATCGTCGCGTGACCAGATTGGCACGGCGCGCTCGACGATCGCCAAGCAGCTGGAAACGCTCACCGCGCTGATCCAGTCCGAAAAGGGCAAGGAGAGCCTGGCACGCATGCAGCAGCACCGTGCAGAGTTCCTGCGGCTGGGGGACCAGTACCTGGGCTTGATCGCCAAGGACCAGAAGGACGAGGCGTTGAAGCTGCTGGTGGAGCAGTTGCGCCCGGTTCAACTGGAATACCAGAAGGCGATCCAGGAGCAGGTGGACTACCAGGCAAAGGTCACGGGCGCTGCCGGTGACCGGGCCGAGGCAGCGGCCGAGGCCCTGCTGCGCGACGTGCTGATCGCCGGCGCACTGGCCATCGCCCTGGCGATCTTCCTGGCCATCACCATCATCC
>NZ_JBWKPP010000041.1:0-5037 GCF_059418305.1 Acidovorax sp. GW821-FHT09B03 | reverse complement strand
TTCTTTGCCTACTTTCTTTTGGCGACGCAAAAGAAAGTAGGTGCGCCGCCGGGCGCACATCCCGGCCTCCGCCCTCAGCAAAGCACCGAAGCAACCACCAACAAAAAAAGACCCCGCCCATGAAAGAAACCAAATCCACCTGCCCCTACTGCGGCGTAGGCTGCGGCGTGATCATCGAATCCCAGGGCGCGCAGATCACCGGCGTGCGCGGCGACCCCACGCACCCCGCCAACTTCGGCCGCCTGTGCACCAAGGGCTCGACCCTGCACCTCACGGCCGCCAGCCCCGTCACGCTGCAGACCCGCCTGCTCCACCCCCTGCACCGCACCCAGCGCGGCGAGGCAGCCCTGCCCCTCACGTGGGATGCTGCGCTGGGCATGGCCGCCAGCAGGTTCGCCGACACCATCGAGCAGCACGGCCCCGACGCGGTCGGCTTCTACGTCAGCGGCCAGTTGCTCACCGAGGACTACTACGTCTTCAACAAGCTGGCCAAGGGCCTCATCGGCACCAACAACATCGACACCAACTCGCGCCTGTGCATGAGCAGTGCCGTGGCCGGCTACAAGGCCACGCTGGGGGCCGACGCGCCGCCCGCCTGCTACGACGACGTCAAGCATGCGCAGTGCCTGTTCTTCGTGGGCAGCAATGCGGCCTGGGCGCACCCCATCCTGTTTCGGCGCATCGAGGACGCGCGCGCCGCCAACCCGGCCATGAAGGTCATCGTCGCCGACCCGCGCCGCACCGACACCGCGGGCATGGCCGACCTGTTCCTGCCGATCCAGCCGGGCAGCGACGTGATGCTGTTCAACGGCATGCTGCACCTCATGCTGCGCGAGGGCTGGGTGGATGCCGCCTACATTGGCGCGCACACCAGCGGCTTCGATGCGCTCAAGGCGCTGGTGGTCGATTGCACACCCGAGCACGTGAGCGCGGTGTGCGGCATTCCCGAGGCCGACCTGGCCACGGCCGCGCAGTGGTTCGCCACTTCCAAGGCCACGCTCAGCCTGTACTGCCAGGGCCTGAACCAGAGTACGAGCGGCACGGCCAAGAACGCGGCGCTGATCAACCTGCACCTGGCCACGGCGCAGATCGGCAAGCCGGGCGCGGGCCCGTTCTCGCTGACCGGCCAGCCCAATGCCATGGGCGGGCGCGAAGTGGGCGGCCTGGCCAACCTGCTGAGCGCGCACCGCGATCTGGCCAACCCCGCGCACCGTGCGGAAGTGGCTGCGCTGTGGGGTGTTGCCGATGTGCCCGCCCGGCCTGGCAAGACGGCGGTGGAGATGTTCCAGGCGGCGGCCGACGGCGAGATCCGCGCGCTGTGGATCGCCTGCACCAACCCCGCGCAAAGCATGCCCGACCAGGCCACCGTGCGCCGCGCGCTCGAACGTGCCGAGTTCGTGGTGGTGCAGGAGGCCTTTGCCACCACCGCCACCGCGCAGTACGCCGACCTGCTGCTGCCCGCCACCACCTGGGGCGAAAAGATCGGCACCGTGACCAACAGCGAACGCCGCATTTCGCGCGTGCGCAGCGCCGTGCCCGCGCCCGGGCAGACGCGCCACGACTGGGCCATCGGGGTGCAATTCGCGCACCAACTGGAGGAACGGCTGCGCCCCGGCGCACCCAGCCTGTTCCCCTATGCCACCAACGACGCCGATGCCGAGGCCGGCGCCGAGGCCGTGTGGAACGAGCACCGCGAAACCACGCGCGGCCGCGACCTGGACATCACCGGCCTGTCGTGGGCCCTGCTCGAGGCCAACGGCCCGCAGCAGTGGCCGCTGCCCGAAGGCGCAGCCAGCGGCAAGGTCCGCCTGTACGAAGACGGCATCTACCCCACGCCCGATGGGCGTGCACGCTTTGCGGCCCATGCCTGGCAGCCCGTGGCCGAACCGCGCGAATCGCGCTACCCCTTCGGCCTGACCACCGGCCGCCTGCGCGACCAGTGGCATGGCATGAGCCGCACGGGGACGCTGGGCCGGCTGTTCGGGCATGTGGCCGAGCCCTCGGTGCAGATGCACCCGGACGACATGGCGCAGCGCAAGCTGCAGAACGGCGACCTGGTGCACCTCACCAGCAAGCGCGGCTCCATCGTGGTGCCGGTGCAGGCCGACACCAACATCGGCCTGTCGCAGGCCTTCATGGCCATGCACTGGGGCAGCGAGTACCTCAGCGGCCAGTCGTCCACGGGCGAGCGGCTGTCGGGCGTGAATGCGCTGACCACCTCGGCCTACTGCCCCACCTCCAAGCAGCCCGAGCTCAAGCACGCGGCCGTGAAGATCCTCAAGGCCGAGATGCCCTGGACGCTGCTGGCCCTGGCCTGGCTGCCGGCGGACATTGCGCTGGCCGCGCGCACGGCCCTGTCGGAGCTGATGCAGGCCTTCCCGTTCGCGAGCTGCGTTCCCTTCAGCAACAACACCCCGCTGTCGGAGCCGGGCCGCGAGCGCACCGGCGTGCTGCTGCGCGCCGCCGCACACGAGGCACCACCCGATGCCGTGATCGAACGCGTCGAAGCCCTGCTGGGCCTGGCCACCAGCGACACCCTGCGCTATGCCGACAGGAAGCGCGGCCAGCGCCGCGCCGCGCGCCTGGCACGGCGGGCCGATGGTGCCAGCACCCTCGAGGCCATCGTGCTGGCAGGCGATACCAGCGCCCAGGGCTGGATCAAGACCCTGCTGCAGGAAGAGCTGCCCGCGCAGACCTATGGCCGCCTGCTGCTGGTACCCAGCGCCAAGGCCCCGGTGGCAGTGCAGTCGCGCGGCAAGACCGTGTGCACCTGCTTCAACGTCACCGACCTGGCCATCACCGGCAGGCTGGCGCAGTGCCACGGCACCGACGAGGACCGGCTGGCACAGCTGCAGGGTGCGCTGCGCTGCGGCACCAACTGCGGCTCGTGCCTGCCCGAGCTCAAGCGCATGGTGCGCGCCACCGGGCCCCTGGCGCCCAAGGCGGCCACCATCGCCATTGCCGCCATATAACCAAAAGTTCGCTGGGTTGCGAGAAAATACCCAGCCCCACTCAAAGAGCCATTCACCCACCATGGGCATCAGCCAGTACATCAAGGAAATCGGCCGCGGCCCACGCGGGGCCAAGCCGCTCACGCGCGAACAGGCCACCGACCTGTTCGGCCAGGTGCTGGACGGCACGGTGACCGACCTGGAGGTCGGCGCTTTCTGCCTGGCCATGCGCATCAAGGGCGAGACCGCCGACGAGATGTGCGGTTTCCTGGACGCCACGCACGCCCGCATGGCCCTGCTGCCCGCCAGCGACCGCCCCCTGGTGGTGCTGCCCAGCTACAACGGCGCGCGCAAGCTGCCCGTGCTCACCCCGCTGCTGGCCCTGCTGCTGGCGCGCGAAGGCCAGCCGGTGCTGCTGCACGGCATGCGCACCGAGGCGCGGCGCATCCTGGCGTCCGACGTGCTGGAGGCCCTGGGCACGCCCGCACTCGCAGCGCCGCGCCAGGTCGCTGCCGGCGAGGTGGCCCACATCCATACGCAACAGCTGCACCTCGGGCTGGCACGGTTGCTGGCCGTGCGCGAGGCCGTGGGCCTGCGCAATGCCGGGCACAGCGCCGTGAAGCTCATGAACCCCTGTGCCGGCGCCGCCGTGGTGGTCACCAGCTACACGCACCCCGAGTACTTCGAGATGCTGCAAAACACCTTCAGCGCCATGGGCATGAACGCGCTGCTCTCGCGCGGGCTCGAAGGCGAGGTGGCGGCCGACCCGCGCCGCACACCCCGTTACGACGCCTTCGTGGGCGGAGTGCACCATGTGCTGCAGGAGCAGGAGCCCGGCACCGCGAGCGAGGTGCCAGGCCTGCCCGCCGAGATCGACGTGGCCACCACGGCCGACTACACCCGCCGCGTGCTCGCCGGCGAACTGCCGGTGCCGCCCGCCTTGACGCGGCAGGTGGAACATATCTTGCACATCACCGGTCAAACAGCCACCCCCGCCCTGCCGGAGACACAGCCATGAACCGCCCCACGAATCCCCCGACCCCGTCCCCGCAGCACCACCGCCCCCACCTGGGCACCGGCGGCTCCTGCACCCTGGTGGGCGCCGGCCCCGGTGATCCGGAGTTGCTCACGCTCAAGGCGCTCAAGGCCATCCAGGCCGCCACCGTGCTGCTGGTGGACGACCTGGTCAGCGACGCCATCGTGGCCTACGCCGCGCCCACGGCGCGCATCGTGCACGTGGGCAAGCGCGGCGGCTGCAAGAGCACGCCGCAGGCCTTCATCGAGAAGCTGATGCTCATGGCCGTGAACGAGGGCGAGAACGTGGTGCGCCTCAAGGGCGGCGACCCCTTCATCTTCGGCCGCGGCGGTGAGGAGGTGGAACACCTGCGCGCGGCGGGCGTGCCGGTCACGGTCATCAACGGCATCACCGCGGGCCTGGCGGGCCTGACCTCGCTGGGCGCGCCGCTCACGCACCGCGAGCATGCCCACGGCGTGGTCTTCGTCACCGGCCATGCCAAGCCCGGCGACACCGGTACCGACTGGCGCCAGTTGGCCGCCACTGCGCGCGACGCGAAGCTGACGCTGGTGATCTACATGGGCGTGAGCGGTGCCGCCACCATCGAGCAGGAACTGCTCACCGGCCTGCCGGCGGCCACGCCCGTGGCCATCATCCAGCACGCCAGCCTGCCGCAGCAGCGCCACGCCGTGACCACGCTGGGCGAGCTGCACGCCACCATCGGCCGCGAGGGGCTGGCCAGCCCCTCCGTGATCGTCGTCGGCGACGTGGTGCAGGGCATTGCCGCAGCCTCCCTGCCGCAGTTGCCGGCCCACCAGCGCGCGGCCTGAACCAGCCCCCCACCTGCACACCACGGCTGCGCCGGCACACACCGGCTCCGCAGCCTTGCGCGGGGCCTGCCTGCATGCGCGGACATGCGGCCTCCCACACGCCCGCGAGGGCCCGTCTGCGCACCGTGCGGGCGCAGTGATCCACGCGCCATTGGCCCAGGTATTGCTAGTGTGCTGTCCCGCTGATACGTGAGCAAAGTCGATGCAACTTTTCGAGGATCGAATCAGCGGTGGCGGTCCA
>NZ_JBWKPP010000040.1:0-5797 GCF_059418305.1 Acidovorax sp. GW821-FHT09B03 | reverse complement strand
AAAAACTTCGGTAGTTTTAGAAAAGTCGCTGATTTCTCGGTATACAATCTAAGGCTGCGCTGACAAGAGCTGACTGCTGAGAGGTGGTTGAGCTTGAAGGTGTTTGGAGGCGGTTGATGATGGTTGGCAGAGATGCTGAGCGAATCAAAAACTTCCAAAAAGTTTGACGGAACTTAAAAAACCGTGCTAGAATTCAAGGCTCAGCTGATCGCAGCTAAGTCGGTAGAAAAAAGGAGCTTCGGTTCTGACTTCTGCCAAGGATCCTTAAAAATATACAGCCGATAAGCGTGGGCGTTTGATGGCGAGTGCCAAGTTCTACGGAACTAGTACTTAGTACTACAAACGCTCATGAGATAGAAGTGAAGTTCACTTCAATTCTTTTTTATGAGTTGCTCGAAAGAGCGAAAAAATCAAGATCGAACTGTAGAGTTTGATCCTGGCTCAGATTGAACGCTGGCGGCATGCCTTACACATGCAAGTCGAACGGTAACAGGTCTTCGGATGCTGACGAGTGGCGAACGGGTGAGTAATACATCGGAACGTGCCCGATCGTGGGGGATAACGGAGCGAAAGCTTTGCTAATACCGCATACGATCTACGGATGAAAGCAGGGGACCGCAAGGCCTTGCGCGGACGGAGCGGCCGATGGCAGATTAGGTAGTTGGTGGGATAAAAGCTTACCAAGCCGACGATCTGTAGCTGGTCTGAGAGGACGACCAGCCACACTGGGACTGAGACACGGCCCAGACTCCTACGGGAGGCAGCAGTGGGGAATTTTGGACAATGGGCGAAAGCCTGATCCAGCCATGCCGCGTGCAGGATGAAGGCCTTCGGGTTGTAAACTGCTTTTGTACGGAACGAAAAGACTCCTTCTAATAAAGGGGGTCCATGACGGTACCGTAAGAATAAGCACCGGCTAACTACGTGCCAGCAGCCGCGGTAATACGTAGGGTGCAAGCGTTAATCGGAATTACTGGGCGTAAAGCGTGCGCAGGCGGTTATGTAAGACAGATGTGAAATCCCCGGGCTCAACCTGGGAACTGCATTTGTGACTGCATAGCTAGAGTACGGTAGAGGGGGATGGAATTCCGCGTGTAGCAGTGAAATGCGTAGATATGCGGAGGAACACCGATGGCGAAGGCAATCCCCTGGACCTGTACTGACGCTCATGCACGAAAGCGTGGGGAGCAAACAGGATTAGATACCCTGGTAGTCCACGCCCTAAACGATGTCAACTGGTTGTTGGGTCTTCACTGACTCAGTAACGAAGCTAACGCGTGAAGTTGACCGCCTGGGGAGTACGGCCGCAAGGTTGAAACTCAAAGGAATTGACGGGGACCCGCACAAGCGGTGGATGATGTGGTTTAATTCGATGCAACGCGAAAAACCTTACCCACCTTTGACATGTACGGAATCCTTTAGAGATAGAGGAGTGCTCGAAAGAGAACCGTAACACAGGTGCTGCATGGCTGTCGTCAGCTCGTGTCGTGAGATGTTGGGTTAAGTCCCGCAACGAGCGCAACCCTTGCCATTAGTTGCTACGAAAGGGCACTCTAATGGGACTGCCGGTGACAAACCGGAGGAAGGTGGGGATGACGTCAAGTCCTCATGGCCCTTATAGGTGGGGCTACACACGTCATACAATGGATGGTACAAAGGGTCGCCAACCCGCGAGGGGGAGCCAATCCCATAAAGCCATTCGTAGTCCGGATCGCAGTCTGCAACTCGACTGCGTGAAGTCGGAATCGCTAGTAATCGTGGATCAGAATGTCACGGTGAATACGTTCCCGGGTCTTGTACACACCGCCCGTCACACCATGGGAGCGGGTTCTGCCAGAAGTAGTTAGCCTAACCGCAAGGAGGGCGATTACCACGGCAGGGTTCGTGACTGGGGTGAAGTCGTAACAAGGTAGCCGTATCGGAAGGTGCGGCTGGATCACCTCCTTTCTGGAAAACTGCATTCAAAATTGAACGCCCACACTTATCGGTTGTTGGAAAAGGGTCTGTAGCTCAGCTGGTTAGAGCACTGTGTTGATAACGCAGGGGTCGTTGGTTCGAGCCCAACTAGACCCACCAAATTCCGATGGACGTAGAGCTGCGGCGCGAGCTGTGGTGATGTGGACGAATGGGGGATTAGCTCAGCTGGGAGAGCACCTGCTTTGCAAGCAGGGGGTCGTCGGTTCGATCCCGTCATCCTCCACCAACGACAGACAAGAACAACAACAAGCGATAGTAGAAAACAAGTAGTGAGTGAAGAGATTACTCAACACCAAAGCGGCTTTAACTGGAAACGGTAAAGGCCCCTTTGTTGTTGATCAATATCGATTGATCAATCGGCTGTTCTTTAAAAATTCATAGAGTCGAATCAGAGTTGTCGGCGGAAACTGCACATTCGTAAAGGTTTAGTGCAGACCGTGCCGCCGGCAACAAGAATTTTTGATTGCGTCAAAACGAATATTCAACGAGCTAAAGCTGCGCGAGAGCGTGGTGAAGTAAATTGAATTAGTAATGACGAATGTTTCTTGATAGTGATATCGAGGAATTATTCACATTACGGCATAACGCGTCAGGTGAAAGACCTGACAAGTCCTTGAGATGATGGCGATATCTTGCAAGAGATGTCAAAGTTATAGGGTCAAGTGACTAAGAGCATGTGGTGGATGCCTTGGCGATTACAGGCGACGAAAGACGTGATAGCCTGCGATAAGCTTCGGGGAGCTGGCAAATAAGCTTTGATCCGGAGATTTCTGAATGGGGAAACCCACCTCGCAAGAGGTATCGCATGATGAATACATAGTCATGCGAGGCGAACCGGGTGAACTGAAACATCTCAGTAGCTCGAGGAAAAGACATCAACCGAGATTCCGAGAGTAGTGGCGAGCGAAATCGGAAGAGCCTTCTATTGATAGCACGACTGTTAGCAAAGCGGAATGGAAAGTCCGGCCATAGTGGGTGATAGCCCCGTATGCGAAAACAGACGTGTGGTACTAAGGTAGAGAAAAGTAGGGCGGGACACGAGAAATCCTGTCTGAATATGGGGGGACCATCCTCCAAGGCTAAATACTCGTAATCGACCGATAGTGAACCAGTACCGTGAGGGAAAGGCGAAAAGAACCCCGGGAGGGGAGTGAAATAGATCCTGAAACCGCATGCTTACAAAAAGTAGGAGCCCGCAAGGGTGACTGCGTACCTTTTGTATAATGGGTCAGCGACTTACATTCAGTGGCAAGGTTAACCGAATAGGGAAGCCGTAGAGAAATCGAGTCCGAATAGGGCGAATCAGTCGCTGGGTGTAGACCCGAAACCAAGTGATCTATCCATGGCCAGGATGAAGGTGCCGTAACAGGTACTGGAGGTCCGAACCGACTAGTGTTGCAAAACTAGCGGATGAGCTGTGGATAGGGGTGAAAGGCTAAACAAACTTGGAAATAGCTGGTTCTCTCCGAAAACTATTTAGGTAGTGCCTCAAGTATTACCGTCGGGGGTAGAGCACTGTTTAGGCTAGGGGGTCATGGCGACTTACCAAACCTATGCAAACTCCGAATACCGACGAGTACAGCTTGGGAGACAGAGCACCGGGTGCTAACGTCCGGACTCAAGAGGGAAACAACCCAGACCGCCAGCTAAGGTCCCTAAAATTGGCTAAGTGGGAAACGAAGTGGGAAGGCTAAAACAGTCAGGATGTTGGCTTAGAAGCAGCCATCATTTAAAGAAAGCGTAATAGCTCACTGATCGAGTCGTCCTGCGCGGAAGATGTAACGGGGCTAAGCCAGTTACCGAAGCTGCGGATGTGCAATTTATTGCACGTGGTAGGAGAGCGTTCTGTAGGCCTGTGAAGGTGTCTGGTAACGGATGCTGGAGGTATCAGAAGTGCGAATGCTGACATGAGTAGCGTTAAAGGGGGTGAAAAGCCCCCTCGCCGTAAGCGCAAGGTTTTCTACGCAACGTTCATCGGCGTAGAGTGAGTCGGCCCCTAAGGCGAGGCAGAGATGCGTAGCTGATGGGAAACAGGTCAATATTCCTGTACCGATCAATAGTGCGATGTGGGGACGGAGAAGGTTAGCTCAGCCAACTGTTGGATATGTTGGTTCAAGCCTGTAGTCGTGCCTGGTAGGCAAATCCGCCGGGCTTAGATGAGGGGTGATAACGAGTCTGCTTGCAGACGAAGTGAGTGATACCCTGCTTCCAGGAAAAGCCACTAAGCTTCAGCTATTGACGACCGTACCGCAAACCGACACTGGTGCGCGAGATGAGTATTCTAAGGCGCTTGAGAGAACTCAGGAGAAGGAACTCGGCAAATTGATACCGTAACTTCGGGAGAAGGTATGCCCCAAGTAGGTGAACTCGAACAGAGGGAGCCCAACGGGGTTGCAAAAAATCGGTGGCTGCGACTGTTTAATAAAAACACAGCACTCTGCAAACACGAAAGTGGACGTATAGGGTGTGACGCCTGCCCGGTGCTGGAAGATTAAATGATGGGGTGCAAGCTCTTGATTGAAGTCCCAGTAAACGGCGGCCGTAACTATAACGGTCCTAAGGTAGCGAAATTCCTTGTCGGGTAAGTTCCGACCTGCACGAATGGCGTAACGATGGCCACACTGTCTCCTCCTGAGACTCAGCGAAGTTGAAATGTTTGTGATGATGCAATCTCCCCGCGGAAAGACGGAAAGACCCCATGAACCTTTACTGTAGCTTTGTATTGGACTTTGAACAGATCTGTGTAGGATAGGTGGGAGGCTTTGAAGTGATGTCGCTAGATGTCATGGAGCCAACGTTGAAATACCACCCTGGTGTGTTTGAGGTTCTAACCTAGGTCCATTATCTGGATCGGGGACAGTGCATGGTAGGCAGTTTGACTGGGGCGGTCTCCTCCCAAAGCGTAACGGAGGAGTTCGAAGGTACGCTAGTTACGGTCGGACATCGTGACGATAGTGCAATGGCATAAGCGTGCTTAACTGCGAGACTGACAAGTCGAGCAGATGCGAAAGCAGGACATAGTGATCCGGTGGTTCTGTATGGAAGGGCCATCGCTCAACGGATAAAAGGTACTCTGGGGATAACAGGCTGATACCGCCCAAGAGTTCATATCGACGGCGGTGTTTGGCACCTCGATGTCGGCTCATCTCATCCTGGGGCTGTAGCCGGTCCCAAGGGTATGGCTGTTCGCCATTTAAAGAGGTACGTGAGCTGGGTTTAAAACGTCGTGAGACAGTTTGGTCCCTATCTTCCGTGGGCGCTGCAGATTTGAGGAAGCCTGCTCCTAGTACGAGAGGACCGGAGTGGACACACCTCTGGTGTATCGGTTGTCACGCCAGTGGCATTGCCGAGTAGCTAAGTGTGGAAGAGATAACCGCTGAAAGCATCTAAGCGGGAAACTCGTTTCAAGATGAGATCTGCCGGGGCCTTGAGCCCCCTGAAGAGTCGTTCAAGACCAGGACGTTGATAGGTCAGGTGTGGAAGCGCAGTAATGCGTTAAGCTAACTGATACTAATTGCTCGTGCGGCTTGACCCTATAACTTTGATAGCCAATCCCCGTGACTGCAAGCGCAGCACCCGGACGCTCAAAGATTGTTATGCCAAGTTAGACGCAGTCAAAAATACAAAAATCTAATCTGATTCCATACTCTATGAATTCGTCAGGCTGTTCCTTGAACAGTCCGACACCAAGTTATGCCTGATGACCATAGCAAGTTGGTACCACTCCTTCCCATCCCGAACAGGACAGTGAAACGACTTTGCGCCGATGATAGTGCGGGTTCCCGTGTGAAAGTAGGTCATCGTCAGGCTCTTACAGCCC
>NZ_JBWKPP010000039.1:0-10915 GCF_059418305.1 Acidovorax sp. GW821-FHT09B03 | reverse complement strand
AACAAGGACCCGGAGGCGCCGATCTTCAGTGTGGCCGACTATGGGCTGGAGGCGGATCTGTTCACGGCCGTGCCGGAACTGGTCAAGGCGCTGTAAGGCGGCCTGACGGCACCAACCGCCACAGAAGGGCATCGCTTGCGGTGCCTTTTTTTTGAGTTTTTCTTAGAACCTGTTCAAGATCTTTTTGATGCCGCGTTGGAGTGCAATCGGGATGAGTGGATGCTTCGGATGCGCCGCATGGGCTCGTGCCCATGCAAGCAGCCGGGGTGTCCAATCGCCCGATTTCACTCCAACCCGGAGGGCAAGTGCCTTTTCGGGCGGTCTGCGGCGTTGCGGCGCTTGCCGATAGCACGGGCTATCGGCTGCGCCCCGCGCCTAGCATCCCATCCCGAAAAGGGACTTGCGCGGCTTCAAAAAGATCTTGAACAGGTTCTTATATCTCGGAGACACCCATGAGTTACACCGCCCCGGTCAAGGACATGCTGTTCGACATCGAGCACCTGGCCAACATTGAACAGATCGCACAGATTCCCGGCTTCGAAGACGCGGGCCTCGACACCGCCCAGGCCGTGCTCGAAGAGTGCGCCAAGTTCAATGAGGGCGTGCTGGCTCCGCTGAATTTCGAGGGTGACAAGAACCCCTCGAGCTGGAAGGACGGCGTGGTCACCACCACCCCGGGCTTCATGGAAGCCTTCCGCCAGTATGGCGAAGGTGGCTGGCAAGGCCTGCAGCACCCGGCCGATTTCGGTGGCCAGGGCCTGCCCAAGACCATCGGAGCCGCCTGCATCGAGATGTGCAACAGCGCCAACATGAGCTTCGCGCTGTGCCCGCTGCTCACCGATGGCGCCATCGAGGCGCTTCTCACGGCCGGCAGCGACGAGCTCAAGGCCACCTACCTTGAGAAGCTGGTGACCGGCGAGTGGACCGGCACCATGAACCTCACCGAACCCCAGGCCGGCTCCGACCTGGCCCTGGTGCGCACGCGTGCCGAGCCCCAGCCCGACGGCAGCTACAAGGTCTTCGGCACCAAGATCTTCATCACCTATGGCGAACACGACATGGCCGCCAACATCGTGCACCTGGTGCTGGCCCGCGTGCAGGGCGCGCCCGAGGGCGTCAAGGGCATCAGCCTGTTCGTCGTGCCCAAATTCATGGTCAATGCCGACGGCAGCCTGGGCGCACGCAACGATGCGCACTGCGTGAGCATCGAGCACAAGCTCGGCATCAAGGCCAGCCCCACGGCCGTGCTGCAGTTCGGCGACCACGGCGGTGCCGTGGGCTACCTCGTGGGCCAGGAGAATCGGGGCCTCGAGTACATGTTCATCATGATGAACGCCGCGCGCTACGCCGTGGGCGTGCAGGGCATCGCCGTGGCCGAACGCGCCTACCAGAAGGCTGTGGGCTACGCCAAGGACCGCGTGCAAAGCCGCCCCGTGGACGGCTCCATCGCCGCCAGCGCACCCATCATCCACCACCCCGACGTGCGCCGCATGCTCATGACCATGCGCGCCTACACCGAGGGCTGCCGCGCCATGGCCACCGTGGCCGCCGCTGCGTACGACGCCGCGCACCACCACCCCGATGCCGAGGCGCGCAAGCAGAACGCCGCGTTCTATGAATTCATGGTGCCACTGGTCAAGGGCTACAGCACCGAGATGAGCCTGGAAGTCACCAGCCTGGGCGTGCAGGTGCACGGCGGCATGGGCTTCATCGAGGAAACCGGCGCCGCGCAGTACTACCGCGACGCCAAGATCCTCACCATCTACGAAGGCACAACCGCCATCCAGGCCAATGACCTCGTGGGCCGCAAGACCGCGCGCGACGGCGGCCAGACCGCCAAGGGCATTGCCGCCCAGATCGAGAAGACCGAAGCCGAGCTGCTGGCCAACGGCAGCCCCGCCGCCAAGGCCGTGGCGCGGCGCCTCGCGGCCGCGCGCCAGGCCTTCCTGGATGTGGTGGACTTCGTCGCCGGTGGCACCAAGACCTCGCCCAACGCCGTGTTCGCCGGCAGCGTGCCCTACCTCATGCTGGCAGGCAACCTGGTCGCCGGCTGGCAGCTGGCACGCAGCCTGCTGGTGGCGCAGGCGCTGTTGCACAAGGGACAGGACAGCGCCTTCATGCAGGCAAAAATCACCACGGCGCAGTTCTATGCCGAGCACATCCTGGTCAAGGCACCGGGCCTGCGCGACAGCATCGTCGAAGGCGCCGACAGCGTGACCGAGCTGGCGCTCGACGCATTCTGAGCACCAGGGGGAGACAGGCCGGGCCGGCGCATTGCGCGCGCGCCCGGCGCCCCATGAGAACCTGATTTATCCATCCATCCTTTCAACCCGGAACCCACCTGCCATGTCCAAGCTGCCCCCCGCCTTGCAGAACCTCTCGCTGCCCGTCATCGGCTCGCCGCTGTTCATCATCAGCAACCCCAAGCTCGTGATCGAGCAGTGCAAGGCCGGCGTGGTGGGTTCCATGCCGTCGCTCAACGCCCGCCCTGCCGAACTGCTCGACGAATGGCTGGCCGAGATCACCGAGACGCTGGCGGCCTACAACAAGGCCAACCCCGACAAGCCGGCCGCGCCCTTCGCCATCAACCAGATCGTGCACAAGAGCAATGACCGCCTGGAGCACGACATGCAGGTCTGCGCCAAGTACAAGGTGCCGATCATCATCACCAGCCTGGGCGCGCGCGAGGACGTGAACCAGGCCGTGCACGCCTGGGGCGGCATCGTGCTGCACGACATCATCAACAACAAGTTCGCGCACAAGGCCATCGAGAAGGGCGCCGACGGCCTGATCGCGGTGGCCGCCGGTGCCGGTGGCCATGCGGGCGTGAAGAGCCCGTTCGCACTGATCCAGGAAATCCGCCAGTGGTTCGACGGCCCCATCGCGCTCAGCGGCTCCATTGCCAGCGGCGACGCGGTGCTGGCCGCGCAGGCCATGGGCGCCGACTTCGGCTACATCGGCTCGGCCTTCATCGCCACGCACGAGGCGCGTGCGAGCGACGAGTACAAGCAGGCCATCGTTGCCGGCAGCTCCGACGACATCGTCTACAGCAACCTGTTCACCGGCGTGCACGGCAACTACCTGGCGCCCTCGATCCGTGCCGCCGGCATGGACCCGGACAACCTGCCCGAATCCGACCCGAGCAAGATGAACTTCGGCGGCGACGCCAAGAAGGCCTGGAAGGACATCTGGGGCTGCGGCCAGGGCATCGGCGCCATCGACGCCGTGACCAGCACCGCCGACCTTGTGGCGCGCCTGCGCAGCGAATACCAGGCCGCCCGCGCGCGCCTGGCGCTCTGATCGCCTGGCTGCGCCAGCGGTCACCGGGCCTTGCCGGCGGCCCGTCCGGGCAGCCAGTGCCTCGTCCTAGGCCACCCCGGTTCGCCCGAACCCCCTTCTGCGCGGGCGCTTGGCAGCGGGTGCCCGCGCAGGCTCGGCAAAGCGCAAATTTCTGTAACAAGCGATAATCAGCGGCTTTTGCCCGCATCGGCGGGCGGGTCATTCCATTTCGCTCCTTCCGTCTCCATGTCCTCCGCCACCTCTCGCACACCCCTGATCGACATGGTCAAAGGGCTGGCGTGCGCCGCCATCGTCTGCCACCACCTGGCCTTCTACGGCCCGATGTCCGACATCGCCCAGCCGCTGGCGCCCTGGCTGATGGCCTGGCTCTACGACTACGGCCGCATGGCCGTGCAGGTCTTCCTGGTGCTCGGCGGCTACCTGGCGGCCGCCAGCCTGGCGCCCCAGGGCGTGGCACGCTTCGACAGTGCCGGGGCGGCGATCACCCGGCGCTTCGTGCGCCTGGTCGTGCCCTATGCGGTGGCGCTGCTGCTGGCCGTGCTGGTGTCGGCGCTGGTGCGCCCCTGGATGGACCACCACTCCGTGCCCGACGAGCCGACGCTGGCGCAACTGCTGGCGAATGCGCTGCTGCTGCAGGACATCGTGGGCGAGGACGCCCTGTCGGCCGGTGTCTGGTACGTGGCCATCGACTTCCAGCTGTTCGCTCTCAGCGTGCTGGTCTGGGCGGCTGTGCGGGCGCTGCCCGGTGGCTGGGCCCGGCGCCACGGGCCGCTGATCGGCCAAGGCCTGCTGGTGGCCCTCACGGCCGCCTCGCTGTGCCTGTTCAACCTGGACAGCGCGCTCGACATGTGGGGCTGGTACTTCTTCGGTTCCTACGGCCTGGGCATGATGGCCTTCTGGGCCGTGAAGTCGCCCCGCGCCACCGGCTGGCTGGCCCTGATGCTGCTGCTGGGCGGCGTGGCACTGGCCCTGGAGTTCCGAGGCCGCATCGCACTGGCGCTCGCCGCCGCCGTGCTGCTGGTGGCCGCCCTGCGCTCGGCACCACTGCGCCAGTGGCAGGGCGTGGCGCCCCTGGTCCGGCTGGGCCAGATGTCGTACTCGGTCTTCCTCGTGCACTTCGCCGTGTGCCTGCTGGTCAACGCCGTCGTCGGCCACCTGTTCCCCACGGCGCCAGTGGTCAACGCCCTGGGCATGGTGCTGGCCTTCACCCTGTCGCTGATGGCCGGGCGGCAGCTCTACGAGCGCGTGGAACGCCATGTGCCCACCTGGTCCATGGCGCTGCGCTGGCAGGCCGGGCTGGTGGGGGCGGGCATGCTGGTCGCGGTCAGCAGCCACTGGGCATAGCATTCGGACCATCCCCCTGAGGCGCTGCGCGCCTAGGCCGGTTTGCGCGAACTCTGCTTGTCTCGGGACGCCAGAAAGGGCTCCCGTAGGGGTCAACCCGGCGGCAGGCCCTCGCGCCGCTTGCGCTGCTTGTCCAGGAACCAGGCCATGAAGGGCAGCAGCAGCATCGAGCCGGGGATCACCCAGATGAACAAATAGGGGCTGACCGACGAGGCCGAGCGCATCACGTCGCGCAGCTGGTCGCGCTCCTCGGCGGTCCAGTTGCCCTCGCGGCGCTGCTTCATGAGCCAGGCGACCGATCCCTTCATGGTCGCGATCTCGCGCTTGAGGCGGCTCTTTTCGCGGCTGTTGCCGGCCAGGAACGAGCAGAACCATTCGGGCGCGCGCTCCATCCGCTGCTGGAAGGCGGTGGTGGAGTCCGGGTCGAACGCGGTCGGCACAGCCGCCAGGGCCGCAGCCGTGGCGTTCGGATCATCGGGAAGCTGCGGGGGCGCGCTCATGGTCTTCAATTGTCGCTGCAAGCCATGACAACGCAAACACCTGTTGCAATTTGCGGCGGTTGCGCCACGGCCATTGCCACGGGAGAGTGGCTACCTGTGCAATTCGCCCGCTGCTTCCGGTTGGTACAGGATCGCCTTGACGCGCACCGTCATCGGCTTGCCGCCGGGGCCGGGCCAGACCAGGGCGTCGCCCACCGCCAGGCCCAGCAGCGCGCTGCCCACGGGCGCGAAGATCGACAGGCGGTCGGCGCTGCCGTCCATGTCGCGCGGGTAGACCAGCGTCAGGCAGAACTCCTTGCCGGTTTCCTCGATGGCGAACTGCACCGTGGAGTTCATGGTCACCACATGCGGCGGGATCTCCTCGGGGGGCACCACCTCGGCGCGGTCGATCTCGGCCTGCAGATCGGCCTTGCCGGGGAAGACGCTGGCCGGGATGGCGGCCAGCAGGGCTTCGATGCGGTCGACGTCCAGGGACGACAGGATGATCTGGGGCTTGCGCGCCATGGGGTACCTCGCTCGGTGGTGGTTGCAAAGCGCGGGACTATAGGCCGGCTGGCACGGTTTGCCGGCAATCTCGCACTGCACCGTGCGGGCATTGGTGCCCGGCGCGGGGAATCGGTCAGTCCCCCTTGATGTTGCGCGCCTTGATCAGCGCGCCGAAGCGCGTGCTGTCGATCTTCGCGCGCTCGTTGAAGTCGGCGGGCGACATGGGCGCGGGCACGCCGCCCAGGGCCGTGATGCGCTCCTGCACGGCGGGCGTGGCCAGCACCTTGTTGATCTCGCGGTTCAGGCGCGTCACCACCTCGGCCGGGGTGCCCGCGGGCGCATAGAAGCCGAACCAGGTATCGGCATCGAAGCCCTTCAAGCCCACCTCGGCCAGCGTGGGCACGTCGGGGAACAGCGGCGAGCGCTTGGAACTGCCCACGGCCAGCAGGCGCAGCTTGTTGGCCTTCACGTGCTGCAGGCCGATCCCCGGGTCGAACATGAAGTCCACCTGGCCGCCCAGCAGGTCCTGCATGGCGGGCGCAGCACCGCGGTAGGGCACGTGCACGGCAAACACATTGGCCTGGGCCTTGAGCATCTCGGCCGCCAGGTGGGGCGAGCTGCCATTGCCCGGCGTGCCGAAGCTCACCTTGCCCGGGTTGGCCTTGAGGTAGGCCAGAAACTCCTGGACGGTGTTCACCGGCAGCGTGGGCCGCACCTCCAGGAACACCAGCACGCGCGCCGCGGCGGCCACGGGCACCAGGTCCTTCACCGGGTCGAACGGCATCTTGGGGTAGATGTGCGGATTCACCGAGACCATGCCGCCCGAACTCATGAGCAGCGTGTAGCCATCGGCCGCCGACTTGGCCACGGCCTCGCCACCAATGTTGCCGCCCGCGCCGCCCCGGTTCTCCACCACCACGGGCTGGCCCAGCGCCGCCTGCAGCGGCACCGTCACCGCGCGCGCGATCTGGTCGGCCGCGCCGCCCGCCGGGAAGTTGACGATCACCTTGATGGGCTTGGCGGGGTAGGTGTCCGCGTGAACGCCAGTGGACAGCAGGGCGCTGCCCGCGAGTGCCGCCAGGGCGAGTGCGCCGGCCAGGCGGCGGCCATGGGATGGGGAAGGGTTCTGTGGGTTGTCGTGCGTCATGTCATGTCTCCTGAAACGGGGGCGCCCGGTCATCCGGGTCTGCTGGGTTGGCGTGCTGCGATAGGGGCTTTTTGCTCAGGCCACGTCGATCTCCACCAAGATGGGCCGAGGGTGCGCGAGTGCATCGCGCAGCACCTGGTGCAGCTGCGCTGCGTCGTCCACATGCACGGCATCGCAGCCCTGGCCGCGGGCCAGCGCCAGAAAATCGAGGTCCGGCAGCTCCGTGCCTTCGAGCTTGTCCTCGGGCCCGAAGCCGAAGGTCGGCGCAAACTCCTGCAGCGCCGCGTAGCGCCGGTTCTTGAGGATGATGAAGGTGATGGGCAGCTGCAGCTGCGCCGCGCTCCACAGCGCCTGGATGGAGTACATCGCCGAGCCATCGCCCAGCAGGCCGATGACCTTGCTTTCTGGCCGTGCCAGCGCTACGCCCACGGCGGCCGGCATGGCGTAGCCCAGGCCGCCGCTGCACATGGTGTAGAAGGTCTCGCTGTGCAGGATGGGCAGGTGGGCATGCATGGCGGCGCGCGAGCTCGGCGCCTCTTCCACCACGATGGAATGTGCATCGCGCACCTCGGCCAGTGTCTGCATCACGTAGGGCACGCCCATCAGCGCCGAGGGCTCGGCACGCGGGCGCACCGCGCGCAGCGGCGGGGCGGGGCGCTTGCGCGGGGCCGGGCGGGCCAGCAGGTCCTGTACGCCCAGGCGCACACCACCCACGGCCGAGGTGCCCTCGGGCGTCCAGGCGGCCGTGCCCGGGTCCTCGATCAGCTGCACCAGCTGCGCACCGGGCGGCACGTGCGGGCCGTGCCCTTCCACGTGGTAGGTGAAGGCAGCAGCCCCGAGCGCAAACACCAGGTCGTGCCCGCCGAGCAGCGCCACGATCTTCTCGCGCATGGCCGGCAGCACGCCGGCAAACAGCCGGTGGTCCTGCGGAAAGCCGCAGCGCCCCGACATGGGGGCGATCCACACGGCGGCGTTGTGCCGCTCGGCCAGCGCCAGCACATCGTCCCAGGCGCCATCGCGGTCGACTGCGGCACCGACCACGAAGACCGGGCGCTCGGCTGCGTCGAGCGCGTCGCCGATGGCGCCCAGCACGTGCGGCTCGGGCCGGGTCTCGGTGCTCACGCTGCGGGCCTGCAGTGGCTCGCAGGGCTTGTCCCAGTCGTCGGCGGGGATGGACACCAGCACCGGCCCGCGCGGCTGCTGCATGGCGATGTAGTAGGCGCGGGCAATGGCCAGCGGCACGTCCTCGGCGCGCGCGGGCTCCACGCTCCACTTCACGTAGGGCTTGGGCAGCTCCGTGGCCTGGCCCGAGAACAGGAAGGGGTCGAACGGCAGGATCGAGCGCGCCTGCTGCCCTGCCGTGATCAGCATGGGCGTGCGGTTCTTGTGCGCCGTGAAGATATTGCCCATGGCGTGGCCCACGCCAGCGGCCGAATGCAGGTTCACGAAGGCCGCGTTGTGCGTGGCCTGGGCATAGCCATCGGCCATGCCCACCACCACCGACTCCTGCAGGCCCAGCACGTAGCGGAAGTCTTTCGGGAAATCGAGGAACAGCGGCAGCTCGGTCGAGCCCGGGTTGCCGAAGATGGTGTCGATGCCGAAGCCGCGCAGCAGGTCGAGCACGACCTCGCGCACGGTGGGGCGCGGGTGGGTGGCAGAGGGCGCGTCGGTGGCGCGGGGCGCGGTGGCCTGGAGCATGGCGAAGGGACGGTGCGGGTGGAAAGCACCGATCTTCGACCCCCTGGCAATATCCATCAATACAATGAAGCGACTAAGTGGTATCAGCACAATGCATATCAAGGACATCGACCTCAACCTGCTGCGCCTGTTCGATGCGGTCTACCGCACGCGCAGCGTGAGCCGCGCAGCCGAGCTCATGGACCTGACCCAGCCCGCGGCCAGCCAGGCGCTCACGCGGCTGCGCCTGTTGATCAAGGACCCGCTCTTCGTGCGCGCAGGCGGCGGCGTTCAGCCCACCCCCCGGGCCGACCGCCTGGCCGACGCCGTGCGCAGCGCCCTGGGCACGCTGGAGCAGGCGCTCAACGAATCGGCCCTGTTCGATCCGCTGCAGTCGCGCAAGGTGTTCCGCATCCACATGAGCGACATCGGCGAGGGCCGCTTCCTGCCCGACCTGATGCTCGCACTGCGCCAGCAGGCCCCCGGCGTGCGGCTCGAAACCCTGCCCGTGCCGCGCGAGCAGATCGCACCGCTGCTGGACAGCGGCCGCATCGACTTCGCCTTCGGCTTCCTGCCCGCGGTGAAGGACACGCAGCACGTGCAGTTGCTCAACGACCGCTACATCGTGCTGCTGCGCGAGGGCCACCCCTTCGCGCGGCGCCGGCGCAGCGGCGCGGCTTTGCTCGACGATCTGAAGCAACTCGAATTCGTCGCCGTGCGCTCGCATTCGGACACGCTGCGCATCCTGGCGCTGCTGCAGCTCGAAGACCGCCTGCGCCTGACCACCGAGCACTTCATGGTGCTGCCCTCCATCGTGCGCGGAACCGACCTGGCCGTGGTCATGCCGCGCAACATCGCGCAAGGCTTCGCTGCGGCCGGTGGCTACACCATCATCGAGCCCGCGCTGCCGCTGCGCGACTTCACCGTGTCGCTGCACTGGAGCAAGCGCTTCGAGGCCGACCCGGGCAACCAGTGGCTGCGCGGGGTGATCGAGGGGCTGTTCCGGGAGTAGCCGGCGGTGTGTGGGCCCTGTGGCTGTGTAAACCGCTACCCAACGCGCCATCCATCGGGTACTATACTGTATAAATATACAGTATCTGGCGTCACGCTGACTGCGCGCCCGCCAGCTATCCGTACCCCCATGTCCAACCCCATCGGCCCACCCATCGACGACGAGAACGCCCCCCAGGTGATGCAGGACGTGCGCATCCCCTTGCAGGCCGTGCGCGGCCGGGGCGCGGCCACGGCGCTGGCGCACCGCTTTGTGCGCGATACGCGCGAGGCGGTGGACGATGGCTGGGATGTCCCTGTGGACGAAGAGGGCGACGAAGCACCCGCCCCACCCGCCACGCGCGTGCACCTGGAGACGGCCAAAAGCGCCATCTGCGCCAACGACTCGCCGGACATTTACTTCGATCTCTCGGTCAACCCCTACCGGGGTTGCGAGCACGGCTGCGTGTACTGCTACGCGCGGCCCACGCACAGCTACCTCAATATGTCGCCGGGGCTCGATTTTGAAACGCAGATCATCGCCAAGCACAACATCGCCGCGCTGCTGCGCGATGAGCTGGGCCGGCCCAGCCATGTGCCGCAGCTCATCAACATCGGCTCGGCCACCGACTGCTATCAGCCCGTGGAGCGCGAGCTGAAACTCACGCGCGGCCTGATCGAGGTGATGCGCGACATGCGCCACCCGTTCTCCATCATCACCAAGTCCGCCGGGGTGGAGCGCGACCTCGACCTGCTGGCCCCGCTGGCCGCCCAGCGCCTGGCGGCCGTGTACGTCACCATCACCACGCTCGACCCCGCCCTGGCGCGCCGCATGGAGCCACGCGCCGCCGCGCCCCACCGGCGCCTGCGCACCATCCGCACCCTGGCCGAGGCGGGCATCCCCGTGGGCGTGAGCGTGGCGCCGCAGATCCCCTTCATCACCGAAGACATGGAGCAGGTGCTGCAGGCCGCGCACGAGGCCGGCGCGACGAGTGCCTTCTACACCGTGCTGCGCTTGCCGTGGGAGCTGAATGCGCTGTTCCGCGAGTGGCTGGAGCTGCACTATCCCCAGCGCGCGGCGCGTGTGTTGGCGCGCGTGCAGGATCTGCACAGCCTCGATCCGGCGCAGCGGGCTGCCGGCAAGGTCTATGGCAGCGACTTTGCCACGCGCATGAAGGGCTCGGGGCTGTGGGCTGATCTGCTGCGGCAGCGGTTTTCGGCTACCTGCCGGAGGTTGGGGCTCAATCGGGTACGGACGGAGCTGGACCTGACGCAGTACCGGGCTGCGTATGCCCGTAATCAGGGGTGTTTGTTTTAGTCGATTGGCTTGCCTGATCGGTCGGTGCGTGGTGCGTGGTGATGGTGTCTTTGGTTGCTTTGTGCTTTGTGCTTTGGTTGAGGGCGGAGGCCGGGATGTGCGCCCGGCGGCGCAGTAACTTTCTCTTGCGTCGCCAAGAGAAAGTCACCAAAG
>NZ_JBWKPP010000038.1:0-18013 GCF_059418305.1 Acidovorax sp. GW821-FHT09B03 | reverse complement strand
GCCTTTCTTTGGGGTACGTTTCTTTGGCGAAGCAAAGAAAGGTACCTCGGCCGCCGGGCCGAGACCCGGCCTCCGCCCTCAACAAAGGCATGCCACCAAAAAAACACGGCACCCAACATCAGCTAACATCCCACCCGCGGTACAAGCCGCCCCCGGGCCCGCGGGAAGGGTTGAACCCACTTGCAGAAGGCAGCACGACCGGACGAACAAAACCGTCCAACGCTCGCTGCCTTCAACCACACGCCTATCCAACGCCTTTTGTGCAGCCGGATCTGCGGGCCATCGGCACCTGATGCACGGAGGTACCCTTCATGACGACGACGCCCTACGGCAAGCGCCTTCCCGCCCGGCCCGACATTGGCCATCTCAAAAAACAGGCCAAGGATCTCCTGGCCCTGTACCGCAGCAACGACAGCACCACCACCGAGCCCACGGCCTTCGAGCGCTTTCGCGCCGCGCTGCCCGCCGCCGCGGGCAAGGACGACGCCACCCTGGCCGCCCAGGGCCTGCGCCTGCACGACGCGCAGTCGTGCATCGCGCGCGAATACGGCTTTGCCTCCTGGGCCGACCTGCAGGGCTTTGTCGCCGCGCGCCGGGCCCTGCTTGATGGCGACCCGGCCCGCGCGGTGCTGCACTGGCTGGGCCTGGTGTATGCGGGCGATATCTCGGGCAGCATGAACCGCGCGCGACCCGCGGTGGCCGCGCGCCTGCTGCAGGACAACCCGGCCCTGCTGGCCGGCAGCGGCAACGGCAGCGCCACCGGCGACGCCCCCTACCTCGCCTGCGCCACGGGCGACGAGGCCGTGCTGCGCCAGGCCAGCGCGCAGGACCCCGGCTGGGTGCACCGTGCGGGCGGCCCGCTGCAGTTGCCGCCGCTGGTGGCCGTCACGCACTCGGCGCTGCTGCAGCTGCCCGCCTACCGTGAGCGCCTGCGAAACTGTGCGCGCTACCTGCTGGCCGCTGGCGCCTCGCCCGACCAGTCGGTGGGCAACCGCTGGCCGCCGGCCTCGCTGCAGGCGCCCGACGCGGCGCACCCGCTGTCGGCCCTGTACGGCGCCGCCGGCTGCAACCACGACCCCGAACTGACGAAGCTGCTGCTCGGTGCCGGCGCCCACCCCGACGACAACGAATCGCTCTACCACTCGCTGGACCAACCCGAATGCACCCGGCTGCTGCTCAAGGCCGGCGCCCGCATCACCGGCACCAACGCCATGTACCGCGTGCTCGACCTCGATGACCTGGCGACCCTGCAGCTGCTGCTGGCCCATGGCGGCGATGCCAACGAGCCGCCGCCGGGCCCACCCACGTCGGACTGGAGCTCGCTGCTGCTCTGGGCCATCCGCCGGCGCCGCTCGCCCGCGCACGTCGCGGCCCTGCTGGCCGCCGGTGCCCGGCCCGACGCACGCACCCAGGACGGCACGCCCGCCCGCGCCATGGCCCTGCGCTACGGCCTGACCGAGGTGGCGCAGCTGCTGCACGACGACGCCGAGAACACAGACAGCAACAGCAACAGTGGCGCACCGCTCGCCCCGGACGAAGCCTTCATCGCCGCCTGCGCGCGCGGCGACGAGCCGGCGGCCCGCGCCATCCAGGCCGCGCACCCCGGCATCATCGGCACGCTCGGCCCCGCCCAGCGCCGGCTGCTGCCCGAGCTCGCGGCCCAGCAGGGCTGCGGCGAGGCGGTGCGCACCATGGTGCGCCTGGGCTGGCCCATCGAGGACCGCGGCGGGGACTGGGATGGCTCGGCCCTGAACCAGGCCGTGTTCCGCGGCGACTCCACGCTCGCCCGCTTCCTGCTGGAGCACGGCGCCGACTGGCGGGCCATGCACGGCTTTGGCGACAACGTGATCGGCACACTCTCATGGGCCTCGCTCAACCAGCCCGTGCCGGACGGCGACTGGGTCGGTTGCGCCCAGGCCCTGGTGGCCCATGGCATGCCCGGCGTGCGCCCCGACCCCGAGGGCCTGGACGACGGGGCTGTGCTGCTGGGCACGCACCGCAGCCGGTTCTCCGAAGAGGTGGCCGACTACCTGCTGGGCGCAGCGCCCCGGAACGCCGCCGCCTGATCCCGCGCCCCCGCCCGGGGCTTACTGGCAGGCCGTGGTCTGGTTGCCGTAGACCACGCTGGTGATGGGCATGTTGAAATTGAAGCCTGCCGGCAGGTTGTTGATGGTGCCCACCACCAGCCGCTCGCCCCGGGCCAGCGGGCGCACGCTGTACAGGCTCGCGCTGGCCAGGTTCATGAGCGCCGTGTTGGGGTCCACCTCCGCGGGCTTGAGCGTCAGGGCGTAGGCCGTCTGGTTGTGCACGAAGCGCCAGCCGTACAGCGAAAAGCTCCAGGGGTCCTGCGGCCCGTCATTGACTACCGAGACCTGCACCGCGCGGTTGCCCGGATCGACCTGCAGCATCAGCGTGCCCGCCCGCGCGTTGGACGCAAACACCGGCGCATTGCACAGCAGGCCCGAAGCCGCCTGCTCGCTCACCTTGGTGGGCACGAAGGTCGCGGCCAGCGGGTTCCACTGCACCTCCAGGATGTAGCGGCGACCCGCGTACTCCACATTGTTGATGCGCAGGTTCTGGCCATCCACCACACCCACCTGGGATGCCGCAAGATTGATCTGCACCCCCTGCGCCTGCACGGCCGCGGGGCTCATCACGGCCAGGACGGCCAGGCAACTCAGTACGGAAAAGGCAGTCTTCATGGAAGGTCGTCTCTCAAAAAAGAAAAGAAAAGGAAAGAAAAACAGACAAAAGCAGTGAAGACCCGACCATATCGGCGCAGCGCACGGGCATGAACTGTCAGATATGACAGTGCGCCCACCGCCTGGAACTGGCAGCATCCAGAGAGGTCTCAAAACGGGCTGGGCTGTATCAACCCCAGCAACAGAGCCCGCGCAATCGCGTGCTGGCGGCTGAAAACGCCCAGCTTCTGCGCCACCGTGTGGAGGTGGAAATTGGCCGTGCGCTCGGAGATGTGCAGCAGGCACGAGATCTCCCACGAGGTCTTGCCGTCGGCGGCCCAGCGCAGCACCTGCTGCTCGCGCGGGCTCAGCGCAGGGGGCTGCAGCGGCATGGGCGCCAGGCGGCGCATGGCCTCGTGCACATAGCTGGCCAGCAGGTGCGCATGTGCCTGCACCTGTGCCATGTCGGCCTGCGCGGCGCGGCCCGTGCGCGAGACCGTGCCGCTCAAGATACCGAGCTCCCCGTGGGGCGTGTGCAGCGGCACGCTCAGGCCGGTGCGCAGCCCGTGCTCGGCCGCCTCGCCCATCACGCGCCGGGCGTTCGGACAAGGGCCGCCGCCTGGCACATCGTGCCACAGCACCGGCAGGATGTTGCGGCTGCAGTAGCGGATCACCGGGTCGTGCGCATGGTGGGCCTGCGCCATGTAGTGGTCCGTCCATCCCGGCGGGTAGCCGTCCACCATCAGGATGCTCGACTGCGTGAAGTTCTCCGGTACCCTGAGCGCGTACACGAAATGCTCGAACCCCAGCTGCTGCGCCAATGCCTGCACCTGCCCATGCAGTGCGGGCAGGTCGGCACTGCGCAGCACCGCCTGGAGCGACTCACGAAATTGCGGCAGTGTCATCAGGGTCATGGGGCTGTGGGATCCGATGGGAGCACGCCTCGCATGCGGCGCGGGCCATTACATGCGCAACCAGGCATTGCAAAGATGTCCGAAATCGAGCGTCTGTAACCCTTCGTTTCACAGCCGCGCACTGGCGGCAGCGCAGGCGTCAAGTCCTACCGGCGGCACACCGCTGGCCCTACCCTCGCCCGCACCCGGCGCATCCAACATGGCAGGCATGGTGGCTCCCATGCCACCGCCATCCTCCAAGGAGCATCCCCATGTCGACACCCTCCCCCTTCCGCTCGCCCCGCCGCCTGGCGGCTCCGCTGTTCGCCGCCTCCCTGCTGGCGCTCGCCGCATCGCAATCCGCGCAGGCCCAGGGCGGCTTCGGCAGCGCCAGCCCGGCCACGCCGTCCACCGTGACCATCGGCACCCCCAGCAACGCCAGCATGCCGAGCAGCAACAGCAGCATCGGCAACACCTCCGTGCCCGGCAACATACCCAGCGGCATCCCCAGCAGCGGTAACGTGGGCAATGCCACCACCAGCACCTCCAACATCCCTGGGAGCGTGCCCAGCAGCAGCAGCAACAACAGCAACGTCGGCAACATGACCAGCACCACGCCGGCCACCAGCAGCACCACAACCACCGCCACCACACCCAGCAGCAACAGCAGCATAGGCAACACCAGCATTCCGGGCAACATCCCGAGCGGCATACCGAGCAGCACCAGCATCGGCAACCCGGGCAGCAGCACCTCCAGCATCCCGGGTGCTGTACCCAGCAGCGGCAACACGCCTGCAGGCACCCCTGGCAACACGGGTAGCGCCACCGGTACCACCGGCACGGTCGGCAACAGCACTGCCACCACTGGCAGCGCCCCTGCGGGTACCACCACCGGCATGGGCAACAGCACCGGTACGCCGGGCACTGCCGGCACCCCCGCCGGCAGCGCCACAGGCGGCACTGGCGGCACAGCGGCCGGACCCGGGACGGCCGGCACGACCGGCGCCACGGGATCCCCCGGCGGCACCGCGCCAGGCGCCAGCAGTGGCGCGGGCGTGAGCAGCGGTGCACCGGGCGCCAGCGGCACCGGTATCGGTGCGGCCGCGCCAGGGCCGTCCGGCACCGGCTCGGGCGGCAGCGTCAGCGCGGGATCTCCTGGCGGTGCCACCGGCGCAGGTGTGGGTTCTGGTGCAGGTGCAGGCTCCAGCGCAGGGCCTGGGCCCGGTGCGGGCGCGGCGGGCGTGGGCGCCGGCGCTCCAGGTGCCGGTGCAGCGGGTGCTGGCGTTGGCGGGCCAGGTGCGGCCGGTGCGGGCGCCGGTGCAGGCGCCGGTGCAGGTGCGGGCGCTGGTGCTCGCTGACCACGCGACTGCCTCTGCCCCAGTGCTCAGTCCCCCCGCAGCAAGCCGATCCGCAAGCGGTGCTCGCCCTCAGCAAGGGTGACACGCAGCGGCCCGGTGCCACACACCAGCGCAAGCCCGTCCAATTCCGCCGAGGCCACCCTGGCCTCCGCTCCGGGCGGGCCCGAGGCGGTGAATTCGATGCGGTAGACGGCCCCCGCCACGTCGATGCGCGCCTCGAAGCCCGGCCATTCGGCAGGGATGCACGGGTCGATCACCAGCTCCTGCCCCTCGCGGCGTAGGCCCAGGATGCTTTCCACGCCGGCTCGGTACATCCAGCCCGCGGCGCCGGTGTACCAGGTCCAGCCGCCGCGCCCGGTGTGCGGTGCCACCGAATAGACATCGGCCGCCACCACATAGGGCTCCACCCGGTAGCGCGCCACCTCGGCAGGCGTGCGCGCATGGTGGATGGGGTTGACCAGCGCGAACAGCGCGTGCGCCCGGCTGCCGGCCTGCGGGTCGTTGCGCAACTGGGCGCGCGCCATGATCGCCCACATGGCTGCATGGCTGTACTGCCCGCCGTTCTCGCGCAGTCCGGGCGGGTAGCCCTTGATATAACCGGGGTCGTGCGGCGTGGTGTTGAACGGCGGCGTGAACAGCAGGGCCAGGCCCTCCTGCGGCAGCACCAGCTTGTCGCCCAGCGAGGCCATGGCGATCAGCGCCCTTGCCGGGTCGGCCGCGCCCGAGAGCACCGCCCACGACTGGGCTATGGAGTCGATGCGGCACTCCTGCCCCTCGTGGGTGCCCAGCCACGTGCCATCGTCGAAGGTCGCGCGCCGGTACCAGGCGCCGTCCCAGGCCTCGCGCTCCAGCGCAGCGCGCACCGATTCGGCATGCATGCGCCAGCGCGCGGCACAGTCGGGATCGCGGGCATCCGCCAGCGGCGCCATCAGCGCCACCGTGCGCACCAGCAGCCAGCCCAGCCACACGCTCTGGCCCCGGCCCTCCTGGCCCACGCGGTTCATGCCGTCGTTCCAGTCGCCCGTGCCCATGAGCGGCAGGCCCAGGTCGCCGGTCAACTCCATGGCCTGGTCCAGCGCCAGTGCGCAGTGCTCGAACAGCGTGGCCGAGGCCTCCGCCGCCATCGGCTGAAAGAAGGCGTCGTGCTCGCCGGACTGCAGCGGTGGCCCATCCAGGAAGGGAATGGACTCATCCAGCACCGCCGTGTCGCCCGACACCTGCACATAGCTGGCGGTGGCAAACGCCAGCCACACCCGGTCGTCCGAGATGCGCGTGCGCACGCCCTGGCCCGAGTGCGGCAGCCACCAGTGCTGCACGTCGCCTTCGGCAAACTGCCGGCCCGCGGCACGCAGCAGGTGCGCACGCGTCTCCTCGGGGCGGGCAAAGGCCAGCGCCATGCCGTCCTGCAACTGGTCGCGAAAGCCATAGGCCCCGCTGGCCTGGTAGAAGGCCGAGCGCGCCCAGACGCGGCAGGCCTGCGTCTGGTACAGCAGCCAGCCGTTGAGCAGGATGTCCATGGCCCGGTCGGGCGTGCGCACCTGCACGGCGCCCAGCAGGCTGCGCCAATGGCGCGCCACTTCCTGCAGCAGCGCATTCACGTCGAGCAGACGGTAGCGGGCCACCAGGGCCAGGCTCTCCGCAGCCGATGCGCATTGGCCGATGAAGCCGGCCACCTCCCGGGTCTCCCCGGGCTGCAGCGTGAGCGTGCACTGCAGCGCCGCGCAGGGGTCGCGCCCCGCAGCGCCGCCGCCAGACAGCGTTGCGTGGCCCCGAAGCGCCGCAGGGTCCGCCAGGCTGCCATGCCGCCCCAGGAACTCGGTTCGGTCGGTGGTCCAGGCGGTCTGCTGCCCGCCCAGGTCGGCAAAGGCCACGCGGCCGGCAAACGCCGTGCTCCAAGGGTTGCGCGCCAGCAGCACGCCGCTGTCCGCATCGCGCTCCGCCAGGATGAACGGGGCCGATGCCCCGCGCGAGGTGCCCAGCACCCACTCGGCATACAGCGTCACGGTGATCTGCCGCACCTGCGCCGTGCGGTTGTGCAAGCTCAGGCGCGAGACCTTGACCGGGTCGGCGATGGGCACGAACTGCAGCAGCTCCAGCGCGATGCCATGGGCCTCGTGCAGGAAGCGGCTGTAGCCATGGCCATGGCGCGCCGTGTAGGTCCCGTTGCCACGCAGGGGCTGCGCGGTGGGGCTCCACAACTGGCCGCTGGCATCGTCGCGCACGAAGAAGGCCTCGCCCGCCGGGTCGCTCACCGGGTCGTTGGACCAGGGCGTGAGCTGGTTCTCGCGGCTGTTGCCGGCCCAGGTGTAGCCGCTACCGTCGGCCGACACGTGAAAGCCGAAGCCCGGGTTGGCAATGACGTTGATCCACGGCGCGGGCGTGGTGGCCCCGTCGCGCAGAACGGTCACGTACTCCGTGCCATCCTTGTCGAAGCCGCCCAGGCCGTTGAAGAACTCCAGGCCCGCCGTGTCCGGCGCGGGGGCAGGTTCGTACGGCGGCTGCGGTGCCGGCGCCATCACCGGCCTGGCCACCACTTCGGGTACCTCCTGCGCGGGCATCATGGCCAATTGCTGGGCGATGGCGCCGCGCCGCGCCACCAGCGCCACGCGGGCGATGGACTGCAGCAGTGCGCGTGAAGTCGCATCCATGAGGTCGGCACGCAGCGTGTGCACCACGCCGTGCGCCAGCGACTCGCCCAGCCGCGGCCGCGACTGGCTGCTGCGCACGGCCGTCTCGATGGCGATCTGCAGGTCCTGCACGTACGACGATGCCCGCTCGTTGATGACCACCAGGTCCACCCCCAGGCGCTTCATGCGCCAGTACTCGTGCGCCTGCAGCAGCTGGTGCAGCTGGGCGATGTCCTCGATGTCGTCGATGCGCAGCAGCACGATGGGCAGGTCGCCCGAAATGCCGTGCTGCCACAGGCCCGACTGCGGGCCCGCGCCGCGCGCGATGGCATCGGCCGGTGCGCGAAAGCGTGCGTCCGCATACAGGATGGGCGCCGCCAGGCGCTGGAAGTCCGCCGCCGCATCGGCGTCGATGCCGATGTGGCGCAGCTGCACCTGGGCCTGGGTCCAGGCCAGGGTGCGCGCGCGCTCGAAGGCGCTGCGGTCGTGGTGCTGGTCCAGCAGGTCGAGCAGCGCCTCGCGCGTGGGCGCCACCAGCGTCCAGAAGGCCACGCGGGCCATCTGCCCGGGGGCGATGCGCACACGCTGGCGCAGCGCGAACACCGGGTCCAGCACCGTGCCCACGGTGTTGGACAGCGCACCGCCGCCATGCACCGCCAGCGCATTGCGCGCCGTGCGGCCCCGGCCGAGGAACAGGCCCCGGTCGGTCTCGTACTGCGCCGGGGCCGCCACCGTGCCCTCCACCACCGCGAAGTGCGCGGCCCACACCCCCGCCTCGCCCGGGCTGCGTGCACGGCGCGTGGCCAGCAGAGCGCCGAACTCGGGCAGGTACTCGGTCTGCACGAACATCTTGGAGAAGGCCGGGTGGGCGTTGTCGGCCGCGGGCGGGGCCAGCACCAGCTCGGCGTACGAGGTCAGGTCGATCTCGCGCGCACGCGGGCCGGTGTTGACCAGGGTGACCTGGCGCACCTCGCCATCGGCCTCGGCCGACACGATCACCTCGGTGGTGGTGGTCATGCTGCCGTCGTGGCGCGTGAAGGCCGCATGGTCCTCGGCAAACGCCACCTCGTAGCTGTCGGCCGCGCGCCCCGAGGGCTCCGCCGCCGCGGACCAGGTGCGGCCGCTGTGCGCATCGCGCAGGTAGACATGCGAGCCCCAGTCCTCGCTGGTGGCGTCCTCGCGCCAGCGGGTCACCGCCAGGTCGCGCCAGCGGCTGTAGCCGGTGCCGGCCGCCGTGAGCATGACGGCATAGCGCCCGTTGGACAGCAGGTGCGTGGCCGGTGCACCCGTGCCCGGCGCGCCCATGCGCCGCACGGCATGCAGGTCGTCGCGCACGTCGGCAGGGCCGGTCTGCGTTTCTTCGGCGCGCGGGTGGGCCACGGCCACCAGGCGCGGCATGCGCTCCTGCAGCAGCAGCTCGCAGGCCTGCACCATGGGCTCGCGGTGAAAGCGCTCGCGCATCTGCCCGCCGTGCAAGGTGTTGGCAATGGCCACGATGGTCATGCCCTGGTGGTGCGCCATGTAGTTGCGCACGATGGCCACGGCCTGCCCCTCGGGCAGGCGGCTGCGGGTGAAGTCCAGCGCCTCGTAGAAGCCATGCTGCCCCAGGGCGCCGAGCTGCGCCAGGCGCGCGAAGTTGTGCCCCGCCGCGGTCGCATCCACCATGCAGGCCAGGCCGGTGGCGTAGGGGGCGATCACCAGGTTCTCGGCCAGCCCGCGCTTGAGCCCCAGGCCCGGCACGCCGAAGTTGGAGTACTGGTAGGTGAACTCCAGGTCGCGCGCGTTGTAGGCCGACTCGGAGATGCCCCACGGTATGCCCTGCAGCGCGCCGTAGGCCATCTGCCGCTGCACCACCAGGGTGTTGGTCTGCGCCAGCAGGCTGCCCGCGGGCGCGCGCATCACCAGCGAAGGCATCAGGTACTCGAACATCGAGCCCGACCACGACACCAGCGCCGAGCCCTTGCCCACCGGTATCGCCGTGCGCCCCAGGCGGAACCAATGGCGCGTCTCCACGTCGCCCTTGGCGATGGCGAACAGGCTGGCCAGCCGCGCCTCGGAGGCCAGCAGGTCGTAGCAGTTGGCGTCGAGCCGGTTCTCCACCGCCGCATAGCCGATGGACAGCAGCTTGCGCTCGGGGTCGAGCAGAAAGGCGAAGTCCATGCCAAGCGCCAGCGCGCGCGCGGTGTCGGCCAGCGATTGCCAGCGGGCGTCGAGCGTGGGCACATCCGCCGCGCCAGGCAACAGGTCGCGCCCCTGCTCGATGACCCGCGCGCGCACGGCCGCGGTCCAGAACAGCAGTGCCTCGCCCTCACCATCCCCACCGCTGCCGGCCGGCACTGCGATGTCCTGCGCCTCCTTCAGCGCCTTGTCGGCCAGGCGCTGCAGGGCGGGCAAGCCCATCTCCACGGCACCACCCGCCACCGCGGTGTCGATCTCGGCCAGCAGGGCCAGCAGCCGCCGGCCCTGTGCGCCCTGCGCCGCAGGCACGCCGTGCACCGCCTCGCGCGCCAGCGCCACGGCATCGCCCAGCCCCGACACCCAGGTGGCGGGCAGCGGCGCGCGCACCCAGCCCTCGCAGGCATTGGCCAGCGCGATCAGGTGGCCGGCCAGGTTGCCGCTGTCCACCGACGACACGTAGGGCGGCGCCAGCACCTGCGCCGTGCCCGTGTCGTACCAGTTGTAGAAATGGCCCCGGTGGCGCGCCAGCGCGCCCATGCTGGCCAGCGTGGCCTCCAGCCGGTCCGCGGTCTGCGCGGCACCGGCCCAGCCGAAATCGCGCGCCGCCACGGCCGACAGCAGGTACAGCCCCATGTTGGTGGGCGAGGTGCGGCGCGCCACCACGGGCTTGGGGTCTTCCTGGAAGTTGTCGGGCGGCAGGTGGTGTTCGGCCGCGGTGACGAAGGTCTCGAAGAAGCGCCAGGTGCGCCGCGCGATGCGCCGCAAGGCCAGCGCGTTGTCCACTGCAGGCGCGCTCTGCGGCGCGGGCACGGAGCGCCGGCTCGAGCGCCAGGCCAGGGCCGGCGCCGCCAGCCACAAGGCCAGCAGCGGCAGCACCAGGGGCCGCGATGCCGGTGCCAGCGCGGCAGTGCCGGTCGCCAGCACCGTGGCCAGCAGCAGGCCGCCGGCCATCAGCCGGTAGAAGCCCGCAGGCCCCGGGCGCGGTTTGGTGGCCGACTGCGCGGCGGTCTTCCACTCCAGCATCTGCCGGTGCGTGGCGTACAGCCGCACCAGGGCGCGCACGATGGCGTCCACCGCGCGCCAGGCATGGTCGGGCAGCAGCGCGATGGCGGCCACGGTCTGCAGCACCGCCACGCGGAAGTCCGAGGCCAGCAGGCGCAGGTGGCTGGCCACGCGGATGCCGGGGCGGCTGGCCCACAGCTCGGCCATCCCGGGCAAAAAGGCCGGCACGCCCAGTGCCGCCAGCACCAGCAGCACGCCCCAGGGCGCCTGCGGCCACGGCAGCCAGCAGCACAGCACCAGGGTCAGCAGGCCGGCCGGGGCCAGCAGCGAGCGGCGCAGGTTGTCCAGCATCTTCCAGCGGCCCAGGGCGGGCAAGGGGGTGCCCTGGTGGCGCCGGCCCAGCACCCAGGGCAGCAGCTGCCAGTCGCCGCGCGTCCAGCGGTGCTGGCGCTGCACGGCCACGTCGTAGCGTGCCGGAAAGTCTTCGACCACCTCCACGTCCGACGCCAGGCCGGCGCGTGCCAGCACGCCCTCGAACAGGTCGTGGCTGAGCAGCGTGTTCTCTTGCACGCGCCCGGCCAGCGCGGCCTCGAAGGCGTCCACGTCGTAGATGCCCTTGCCGGTGTACGAGCCCTCGCCGAACAGGTCCTGGTACACGTCCGACACCGCGGCCGCATAGGGGTCCATGCCGCCGGGCCCCGAGGTCAGCCGCTGGTACAGCGAGCCTTCGAGCCCCATGGGCAGCGCCGGCGTCACGCGCGGCTGCAAAATGGCATGGCCGCCCACCACGCGCTGCTCGGCCGGGCTGAAGCTGGGCTGGTTCAGCGGGTGGGCCATCTTGCCGATGAGGCGCAGCGCGGCATCGCGCGGCAGGCGCGTGTCGGCATCGAGCGTGATGACGTAGCGCACGCCGGGCAGGATTTCCGGTTGCCCCTTGCCATCGAGCGCCATGAAGCTGGTGTCCGTGGCGCCGCGCAGCAGGCGGTTGAGCTCGTGCAGCTTGCCGCGCTTGCGCTCCCAGCCCATGAAGCAGTTCTCGCCGGCATTGAAGCGGCGGTGCCGGTGCAGCAGGTAAAAGCGCTTGCCGCCCGGCGCCGGGCCGTGTCGCAGGTTCAGCGCGGCGATTGCCTCCTGCGCCACGGCGATCAGGTGGGCGTCGCCGGCCACCACTTCGGTGGTGGCGTCCAGCCCGTCGGACAGCAGCGCGAACGACAGATCACCCCCCGCGCCCGCCAGGTGGTGCACCTCCAGGCTTTCGATGTGGGCGCGCAGGTCCGCCTCGCTGGTCAGCAGCGTGGGCACCACCACCAGGGTGCGCAGGTGGGTGGGCACGCCATCGGCCAGCGCCAGGCCCGGCAGCCCCACGGGGCCGAAGCGCCGCGTGACGCGCCGGTTGACCAGCACGCTGGCCACCTCGGTGGCGGGCAGAAAGCCGGCCAGCGCCAGCGCCACCAACCAGCCCGGGTGCGTGCCGTGCAGGCCGGCCCACCAAAGGGCTGCGCCCAGCAGCAACAGCGCCAGGCCCATGATGGCGCCAATGTAGCCCCCCACGCCCAGGCCCACCTGCCAGCGGTTGAAGCGAAAGCCCCACCGCGGCTTGAAGCCGATGGCCTGCTCCAGCGCGGGCCGGCCTTCGGCCACCAGGTGGTAGCCGGGGTCGGCGGCGCGCGCCGGATGGGCACCGGTGGCCTGGGCGGCCGCTGCCGCCTGCGCACTGGCCAGGGCCTGCTCGGCAATGGCCAGCTCGGTCAGGGCCGAGCCGCGTGCCAGCTGCTCGATGGCACTGCGGTAGAGGTTGCGCGTGGCAAAGTCCATCGCCGCGAAGCCGCCGCCTTCGCGCAGGCGTGCGTCCACCAGGCCCATGCCCTCGACCAGGTCGGCCCAATCGATGTCGGACATCAGCCGCATGCTGGTGATCACGTTGCGCACGCTCACGTTGGAGGCGCCCTGGCGCTGCTGGGCGTGTTCGATCACCAGGCCCACGCTGGTGCCCTGTCGCTCGAGCCGCTCTTCCAGCCACTGCAGCGCGGGGGTGGTGCGCGGGTCCTGGTCGCGCAGGCGCTTGGCCAGTTGCGCGGCAAACAGCTCCGACAGCGGGCCGTGGGCGCGCGTGCCGATGTCCCCCACCAGGGCCGAGTAGGCGCTGCCCGAGGCGAGCAGGCGGTCGGCCAGCGCCTGCGCATCGGCGCGGTCGGCCCGGCCGGCCGTGATCTGGTCGGCCAGCCGGCGCAGGTTTTCCACCAGCACGATGCGCAGGGTGATGGCCACCGCCCACAGCTCGCTAATCATCAGCGGCTGCACCTGCTGGTAGGCGGCGATGAAGCGGCGCAGCGCCAGCGGGTCGAAGTGGCTGTCGGTGTGCGCGACAAAGGCCCATGCGATGCCGAAGACGCGCGGGTAGCCGGCGAACGGCCCCTGCGCCAGCTTGGGCAGTTGCCGGTAGTAGCCCGGCGGCAGGTCGACCCGGATCTCGCGGATCTGCTCTTCCACCACGTGGTAGTTGTCCAGCAGCCAGTCGGCCGCGGGCACCACGCTGGACCCCGACGCCAATTCAGCGGCGCTGGCCCGGTAGGCGGCCAGCAGCTGGCTGGCATTGGCGCGCAGGCGCCGGTGCAGCGAGGGCACCCGGGGCGGCCGCAGGCTTACCTGCTGGGCGGCGGCCAGGCTGCGCGCATGCTGCTCCAGGCGCTCCATGCCAAAGAGCTCTTCGCGCACGGGGGCGGTGCCGTTCCACGGCGGCGCAGCGGCGCTCCTCACGGCATGGGAGAGGGAAGACAGGGCATCGACAACAAGCATGGGCGCCTTTCGGGACACCCCGGGGCCGCGCTGTGCCCCGTGACCTGCCCGTTGAAGGAAAAGGCGCGGACGGGCCAGGCCGTCCGCGTCGAAGGAAGGCCTGTGTGCTGGCACACAGGCGGGCCTGCACTTGGGCAAGGCCGTGAACGCTGCGCGCCCCCGTCAGGCCCAAAGCCTGAAGGGAGCGTGCAACCAGGGCACAAGCGAGTCCCGAGGCTCAGCCCTTTTTGGCTGCGCGTGGTGGCTGTGCGGCGCCGGGCCTGGCGGGGGCCAGGGGCTCCACCACTGCGGCAGGCTTCTGCTTGGGCTTCTTCGATTCCTTGTTGCCGCGTTTCTGTTCTTTTCCTGCCATGAAAGGCTCCTTCGCTTGGAACACGCCCCGTGGGTTGGCGGGCGCAATGGTCTCAGCCACCCGGCACAAGGCGCGGATGGGACATTCAAGCAACCACGCGCACCCTCATGGAAGGCGCACACAGATGCATGGAGGAAGGGAAAAGGTCTGCAGAACGCAGGCGTCCAGCGGCGGGACGTGATTTGAGCGGCAGTTCTTCGACACCACCATATGGTGGCGGTCAGCGCGAATGCAAGGTGCCGCCAGCCGAAAAAGGAGGCGCCCCCGGGCCCGGGTGTTGCAGGCGCCTGCCCTGCAGCCACTCGACCACGATGCGGTGGTATGTCTGGCGCCACTTTGGCTGTGACAGTTCATGGTCTGCCCCCAGCAGCATGTGCCGCACCAGCGAGCGCGAATTGCCGAGGGCCCATGCGTAACTGTCGATCACGGGCGGCGCCACCACCTGGTCGCGCTCCGACTGCACCAGCAGCACATCGCCGCGAAACGCCGAGCAGGCCGCCAGCGCGCGGTTGGTGTCGGGCGTGTGCACCTGGCGGCGGTAGGCATCCACCGCGCGCCTGTCGAGGCCCTCCTTGGGCAGGAGCCAGTCTTCGTCGGGGTAGAGCGCGGGCGAGCGCAGCACCAGCCAGTCGAACGGGTACATGCCGGCCAGCAGCGCAGCCATGTAGCCGCCGTAGCTGAAGCCCAGCACCCCCATGCCATCGGGCCGGGCCTGGGCATGCAACTGCTGGTAGTCGCGCAGGGCCTGTCGCAGCGTGTCCTCGCGGTTCACGGCGGCACGCTCGGCGGCCGCCCAGCCGGCATCGGGCAGGTCGCCACGCCGGCACTGCCAGCCATGGGCGGCCAGATCCTGGTCCATCGCGTCGTACTGGGCCCTGCCATCGTCGTCCCATCCGGGCAGCACCAGCAGGGCCGGGCGAAGAATGCCGTACTGCCCGGCGGGCGGGGCCACGGTTGCGCTGGCGTCGGCAGCACCGATCACATCCAGGGAGTCGGGAGGGAGGAGGAACGCCATGCCGCCATGGTGGCCGGCCGACCCGGCATGCGGCTGTCGGCTGCGCGGCCATGTGCGTGTCAGACACGCCTGCAAGGGCGGGCCCGCAGCCCACCCACAGGCCCTGGTCAGCCCCCGCGCAGCATCTCCACCAGACCGTGCGGCGCACGCGCGCCCAGGCAAAGATCCAGAATGCCCTGGGCTGCGCGCGCCTCGGCCGCGCTGCGGGGGAACAGGGCCTGCTCGTAGGCCGAGAGTGCAGCCTCCAGGTTCCCCGGGTGGGCAAGGATCGCCTGGGCCAGTTCCGCACCGTCGAGCATGGCCAGGTTGGCCCCTTCGCCCGACGGCACCATCAGGTGCGCCGCATCGCCCAGCAGGGTCACGCCCGGCACCCGCTGCCAGCGGTGGTCCACCGGCAGGGCGTGCAGGGTGCGCAGCACCGGCGCAGTATCGCCATCGGTGACCAGCGCGGTGAGCGGCGCGGCCCAGCCCGCGAATTCGTGGGCCACACGGGCCAGGGCGGCGGCGGGTCGGGTGAAGTCGATGGCCTGGAACCACTCCAGGGGCCTGCTCAGCTGCACATAGGTGTGCAGCACGCCCTGCGGCTCGCGGTGCGCCACGATGCCCTGGCCGGGGGCCAGCGCAAACATCGCCCCCCGGCCCACCGCCTGCGCGCTCGCGGGGTGCCACGTGTCGCAGTCGTGCAGCCAGGTCTCGACGAACGAGGTGCCCACGTAGGCCGGCGTGGCGTCGGACAGCAGGGGCCGCACTTTCGACCAGGCGCCATCGGCGCCCACCAGCAGACCGGTCTCCACCACCGCACCGTTGTCAAAGGCCAGCCGGTGGCGCCCGCCGCCCAGCGCAGCGGCCTGGGCCAGCTTGTGCCCCCAGCGCACGCTGTCGGCAGGCAGCGCATCGAGCAGGATCCGGCGCAGCTCCCCGCGGGGCACCTCGGGCCGCCCGCCCCTGCCGTCGTCGGGCTCGTCCAGCAGCAAGCGCCCATGCCGATCGAACACCCGCGATGCCTCACCGCCCGCATGGATGATGGACTGGAACTCGGCGAACAGCCCCGCAGCATGCAGCGCGCGCTGCCCATTGTGTTCGTGGATGTCGAGCATGCCGCCCTGCGCGCGGGCGCTGGCCGAGGGCTCAGCCTCGTACACGGTGGCGGCAATGCCGTGCACGTGCAGCACGCGGGCCAGCACCAGCCCGCCCAGGCCGGCGCCGATGATGGCGATGGGGGTGTGGTTCGTCATGTCAGGGGTCCTTTGCGTCGCGGCGTGAAGTGGTTGGGAAGTGACTCATGGAACGCCGTTCCATTAGATTGTAGTGGAACAGCGTTCCACGGGTGCCAGGCATATGCCAAGATGCGGCTATGGCCACCGCAAAGACCCCTTCCGTACCCCCCGCCGCCGCCCGCCCCGGCACGAAGACCCGGCGCACGCCAGCCCCTGCCGCAGCGCCCGTGGCCGCGCCGCGGCGGGGGGATGCGCTCACGCGCGAGGGCATCGTCGAGGCATCGATCGCGCTGCTCGACAGCGCCGGGGTGGGTGGCCTGACCTTCCGCGCCCTGGCCGAGCGCCTGGCCACCGGCCCGGGCGCGATCTACTGGCACATCGACGACAAGAACGACCTGCTGACCGCCGCCTGCGATGCCGTGGTGGCCCGCAGCCTGGCCGCGCTGGCGCCCGGTGGCACACCCCGAGCGCACATCCGTGCCGTGGCGCTGGCCATGTTCGATGCCATCGACGCGCGCCCCTGGCTGGGCACGGCGCTCACACAGGCCGCGGGGCAGTTGCCGGTGGTGCGCATCCTCGAGCCCCTGGGCCAGCAGGTGCGCGCGCTCGGTGTGGTCCGGCACAAGGCGCAGTGGACCGCTGCCAACGCGCTGCTGAGCTACATCCTGGGCGTGGCCGGGCAGAACGCCGCCAATGCGCAGGCACACCAGGCACCTTCCGGCCGGGGCGACCGCGCAGTCCAGCTGGCCGAGGTCGCCGCAGCCTGGTCCGCGCTGGACCCGGTGGACTACCCCTTCACCCGCAGCCTGGCCGGCCAGTTGCGCGAGCACGACGACCGGGAGGACTTCCTCGCAGGCATCGACCTCATCCTGGCCGGCCTGGCCGCAACGCCGCGCCCGCGCTGACTCGGCCACCCGGTGCTCTCTTCGGGCGACAATCGCCAGAGAGAGAGGAAGAAAAGACACCATGCAATCCATGAACACGCGGCGCAAGTCCGCGGCACGGGCGGTACGGACCGCACTGGCGGCCCTGCTGCTGGCGGGCGCCGCTGCGGCACCGGCACAGGCCCAGACCGGCGCCAGCAAAGACCAGGAGCAGCAGGCCCTGGACTCGATGGCCAAGGCCGGGCCCCTGCTCGACAAGATCAATGCCGGCGGCTCCGTCAGCGACCAGGAGGTGCTGGACGCCCGGCTCGGCATGATGGAGCCCTTCATGCGGCTCAAGGCCGCCTACCGCCGGGAGACGGATGCGATCGAGGACCACTATGTGAAGGACCTCGCCGCCCTGCAGCCCCAGACCATGCTGGCCCCGGCAACGATGGTCTCGCCCGAGCTGCGCAGCCAGACGCGGGCCCGCCTCAAGGCCTGGCAGCAGGCCCTGGCCAGCTACCGCAGCCGCATGGAGGTGGCCAACGCCCAGGCGCTCAAGGACATGAAGGCCTTGCAGCCGCAGCTGCCCGCCTTCACCTACGGCCCCCTGGCCAGCGGGTTCGAGCGCGCGCTGCGGCTGGTGGGCGACTTCGTGGCCGGCTTCGCGGCCGGCGAGACCGCGGCCATGGCGGGCGCCTCGGCGCTGCTGGACTTCATGGACAGCATCCCGGGCGGCCAGGGCCTGTTCACACTAATTTCGGGGTCGCGAAGGCCCTTGCCGGCGTGCCAATCTAGGCGTGCGACGCAGCGCGTGTGCCCTTGCACACGCAAGGAGCGCAACGACGAGTGGCGCGCCGGAAAGGGCCTTCCCTTCGGGTTGCCCGGCCTGGGGGCCGTCTGCGGCGTTGCCCGCGCTTGCAAGGTTCCTACCTTGCTGCGCACGGGCGCCTAGTGTGCTGTCCCGCAGATAACTGGCATTAGTCGTGCATGCCTTTTGGGTATCCTTGCAACGGAGATACCGCAAT
>NZ_JBWKPP010000037.1:0-20043 GCF_059418305.1 Acidovorax sp. GW821-FHT09B03 | reverse complement strand
CTCGTGTGCACACGGTACACGATTGACTCGACACGCTATCACTAGTTCAACGAACTTCTAACTCACGACACTAGCTTGCCGCAGCTGTTTGAACGGAGTTGGCCAAAGGCCAAACGCAGTGAGTTCTGCGGCACACCTCAGGACCGAGCATCGCAGGCTGCCCCCTCGCCCCCGGGGCGAGGGGGACACGGGCAGCGGGGTCGCCTTTCTTTGGGGTACGTTTCTTTGGGGAAGCAAAGAAAGGTACCTCGGCCGCCGGGCCGAGACCCGGCCTCCGCCCTCAGCAGAGGCATGCTGTCAAAACGGCCACGCCGGGCGCACACCCCGGCCTCCGCCCTCAACAGAGGCATGCGGCTTACAAAGAAGCACCGGGCATCCAAACCAAAAACTCGTAAACCCCCAACCTCCTCACCGCGTTGAAGCCAAGGACCTACAACACAACACGGGAGGGAATACTGCACATGACCACCACGACCTACACCGCGGACAACACCCCAAAGAACAAACGGCTCGTCCCCATCGCCCTGGCCGGCATCGCCATCGCCGCCGGCGCAACGCTCTACGCCTCCCCCTACTGGGCCCTGCACTCCCTGTCCAACGCCGTGCGCGACAAGGACGCTGCCCGGGTGTCCGAGTACGTGGACTTCGTGCTGCTGCGCGATTCGGTCAAGGAGCTGCTGAGTGCCCGCATGGACGCCGAGATGAAGACCCGCGGCGTGCCGGACGACAACCCGTTTGCCGGCCTGGCGCAGACCTTTGTGAAAGGCATGCTCAACCAGGCCGTGGATGCCATGGTCTCGCCATCGGGCGTGGTGAAGCTGTTGCAGCAGCGTGGCGATACCGCACGCCCGGTACCTTCGCCCACCCCCTCGGGTGGCGGCGGCAACAACAACCAGGGGGCCCAGGCCGGCAAGCCGCGCTTCCAGGTGGACTACCAGAACTACTCGACCGTGCATGTCAGCCCGGAGGGGCGCGAGGTGGGCTTCGTGTTTCGCCGCTATGGCCTGCTGTCGTGGAAGATGGTGGCGATCAACGGCACGCTGCTGGACAGGCCCGGGGCGAACTGAAGACCAGGCCGATCAGGCCGACCAGGGCGGCCTCACCGGCCCGTGATGGCCACCTGCGCGTCCCTCTCGCGCAGGCACTCCACCGTGTTCGCATTCACCCACTGGTACGCCACCCCATGCCCGCACACGAACTGTGCGGCCACGTGGCGGCGCTGCTCTGCGCTGGGCGGTTGTGCACGGGCTTGCTGCTGCTGCTGCTGCGCCATGGCCTCGCGCCGCAGCCCGTGCTGCGCATCCTCGTGCATGGCCCACAGCAGGGTGCCGAGGATGGCCAGGGCCCCCAGTGCGGTGGTGGCGATGGGGCCAATCAGCCGGTGCGCCCCGCGCGCTGGAGGCGGCGCGGTGTGCTCGCCAATGTCCTGCAGTCCTTGTCCCATCACACTGCCTCGGTATGCGTCTCGGCCCAGGTACGGGCCAGCACCTCGATGGCCTCGCGCGCGAGCGCGTGGCCCTGCTGGGCGCAGGTGACCAGGGCGTGCATGGCGCGGGTGTCGTTGTCGCGGTAGTCCATGGCGGACAGCAGGCGCGCATAGTCGCCGCCGCGCGCCAGGGCCAGGGTGTCGCGGTGGGCAGCGTCCTCGGCGGCGTACTGCGCGTCGGACTCGGCCGCGCGGGCCTCGTGGTGGTGGCTGGCGTCGCGCACGGGGTCGTTGGCACTGCGGCAAAAGCGCTCCAGAACGGGTGGCTGCGCGGCGGGCGGGCAGTCCGGCAGCGCGCGGGGTTTCAGTGGGGGCCAGGACGCCGAGCCCGGTTGCGCGAGTGTGGCCGCGTTGGCTGCACCGGTGGCTGCGAAGTGCAGGGGGCCTGGTGGCGGTGGCAATGTCAACAACAACAATGGCGGGGCGGCACGGTGGTGCATGGGGGCTCCTGGTGGCTTGCTGGTGAGCACGTGGGCCGCCAGCGTGAAAGCAAAGGACTGAAAAAGGGCGGCAACCCCTGGCGCGTGCGGACGGTGGGGTCGGTTGGCGTCGCTGTGCGCCGGGGTTGCCATGGGGTCCATTGTTTAGTAATTTCTAAACTTAGTCAAGATAAAGCTGAACTGCTGTTAAGGACAGTCTTGACCAACCTGGATCGCTGTGTCATGGCACAGTCCATTTGTTAAGGTTGCAATTAGGTAATTAACTAAATAAAATAAATCTGCCGGCATGCTTTCCACCAACCGCGCAATTCGACGAACACCCCAGAACAACCAGGCACGACAGCCAAGAAAAAGAGAGCCGGAGCATGAACAGCACCACCGCCAACAGCGGCACTACCACCGCCACCCTGGGCCTTGCCCGGCCGGCATTGCGGCTGACGCGCGGGACGGCGACCTTTCCGTTTGTGGCGTTGCCCACGCGGCCGGGGGCCTTGCCCATCGAGGTGACCTTGTTGGCCCGCCTGGGCCGGGGCGTGGGCACGGGCCTGTGCCGCGGCATGATGGCGCGCCAGGAGCAGCATGGGCGCTTCATCGACGCGCTGGACGAGCCCTCGGCCAAGCTGGGTGGCAGCGACTTTGCCAAGGGCGATGCGACGGCGCTGTACAGCTTTGGCGTGGGGCAGGGCGGGCACCCGTTCCACCGGCATGCGGGGCATCGGGTGTTCACGGCAGTGTCGGGCAGTGCGGGGGCGCAGTTGCGCTTTTCCAGTGCCACGTCCGAAGAGATCACGCGTGACCCGGCGGCCTTCGTGCGGGCGCTGCGCCATGTCGATGTGCCGCCGGACTGCCTGTTCACCGTGCGCTTTTCGGGCGAGAACTGGCACCAGTTCGTGCCGCGCGTGCAGGGCGCGGGGCACCCGGCGTTCTTTGCCCTGTCCACCCACACCAATGAGCTGGGCGGCGAGCTCAGCGCAGCGCTGCGCAGCAAGGTGCTGCAGGACCAGGGCGACATCCCTTCGTTGACCGAGCTGCTGCCTGGTGCCGTGCAGGCCCTCTTGGCCAGCGCGCCGGTGCGGGCGCAGCAGGTTCCCACCACGGTGCTCTCGCTCGGCGAGCGGCCGGGCGGGTGGCTGGCGGCTGCGTGCGGACACTACCGCGCGCTGGCAGGCAGAGTGGGGCATGCGTTGGCGCCCCTGCAGGGCGGTGGCTATGTGAGCGAGCTGCGGCCCAGCCGTGTGCAGGAGCAGCAAGGCCTGCCGGCCGATAGCCTGCTGCGCCAGGCGCTGGCAGGCCGTACGCTGCACCACGAAGACTGCTTCACGCTGGTGGCCGCGCGCCAGGCAGGTACTGCGCCGGACGCTGATGCCCTGCTGGCCAGCCTGCTGGGCAGCTTCCTTGCGAACCGGCACCCGGGCGTCACGCGCATGATGGCAGTGCGTAACGTGATCGTGCGCCCGCTTGGGCTGCGCCGGTCACCGCTGGCCTGCCCGGTGTCCTCGCTGCAGCCGCCCTCGGCAGGGCAGGCTATGCCTGATGGCAGCCCGCTGTTTGCCGGCCGCTACCCCGTGCATGCCAGCCAGGTGGCGGCCGACGGGCGCAGCGCGCAGGTGCTGCTGGGAGCGGACGACCGGCACCTCGCGTTCCGCTCGTGCGTGGGCGTGCGCTGCCTGGACGATGGCCGCGTGGAGTACTCGCTGGCCACCCGTGTGGCCTGCCGCAATGCTTTCGGCCGCTGGTACATGGCGCTCATCGAGCGCACGCACCGCCGCTACATTGCGCCGCACCTGCTGCAGGTGGCGGTGGAGGGAATGGAGGGGCGTTAGGCCTGGGTGGCGACCGGCTGGCTGATTGGCTGACGGGCTGCCACACCGAGGGATATAGTGGACGCCTGCAATGACCCGGCACCTAGTGGCTCCCTGTGGCCGCTGCGCTGTGCGGCCAGACAACAGGAGGAGTGCTGATGCCGGTAGGCTTTGTCGCCAATGCAGTGTCTGCCGCCGAGGACGACGATGGGCTGCTCATCGTGACGCTCGGGGCGCCGTCCATCGAGGACGAGGACTTCTACCTGATGCTGCAGCACCTGGACGAGTACGACGCCCAGGACATCGCATTGGGCATGGACCAGCCCTACATCGAGTACTGCGGGCAAGGCTGGTCGTGGTACGGCCACATCGTGTCCTTCACCCTGCACCGCGACCGCGTGGACGTGCAGATGGACGCGCACGCCGCGCAGGAGATGGACAACGATGGCCGGATCGAGGTGCGCTTTGACCTGGCCGAGCCGCAGTTCCAGGCGTTGCGGGCCGCCTTGCAGCGCACCTTTGCGGGGCGCGCGTATTTCCACGAAGCGGTTTGAACTGCGCCTGCCGCCTGTGGGAATGAAGGGGTGACTGCCGCCGTGCGGCGCTCGGTCAGCGCTTGCCGCTGTAGCGCAGCGTGTCGAGCGCCAGCGCGAAGCCGGCCTCGGTGGCTTTGGCGTATTCGGTGGCGACCTGGGTCATGATGATGGCGGTGGTCCCGCCCAGGTCGGCCTTGAAGAAGCGCGCCTCGTGCGGCAGCTTCTGCCCCAGCATGCTGATCACGAAGCGCTGCGAGACGCCCTTGTTCTCCTGGCCTGCGACATTGCGGGTGATGGGCGCCGTGGTGGAGGGGCCGAACTGCAGTTGCTGGGCGACTGCGCTGCTGCTTTTGGCGGATTCGGCGCGGTTCTTTGCCGTGGTGGCTGCGAAGGCCTCGATGTTCTGGGCCTTGAGGAAGGGGCTGAACAGCAGGGTGACGACGGCATCGTCAGGTCCTTCGAGGTCGATGCTGCGCAGGCGGGTCTCGTCCTGCGCGACCGAGTCCTCGGTCACCTTCCAGCCGGCGGGGTGCTCGAAGCTCACGCCGTCCTTGTTGTAGATGACATTGGGCGCGGCCAGCGCGGGCTGGGCCAGGCTGGCGGCAAGCAGCAGGCCCAGGGCGGCGGCGGCCGCAGCGTGGAAGCGGCGGCGTGTGGCCAGGGCGAGGGTGGCGTGAAGGGGCGTCGGGGCTTGGGGCATGGTGCGTAGGTGGGTGGTTCGGTCGGTACAAGAAGGAAGAGAGGTTCGGGTGCGCGGCAGCGGCCGGGCCCCGTCAACGCTTGGCGCGGTAGCGCAGCGTGTCCATCACCCGGCCCAGGGCGGTTTCCATGAGTTTGGCGTCCTCGGCCAGCGACTGGGTCATGATGTTGACGCTGCTGCCGTTGCCTGCATCGATGGCGAAAAAGCGCGATTCGAGCTGGATGGCGACGCCCTCCGAGACGTAGCCAAAGCGCTGCAGCACGCCCTTGATGTCCTTGCCGCCCACGCGCCGGGTGATGGTGCTGGAGGTCATGCCCGTGGGGGTGATCTTGTCCGGCCCTTCCAGCGCGGCCTGGCCCTTGTCCATCTCTGCACGGTGTTCGGCGGCGCGCGTGGCCAGGGTCTCGATGTTCTGGCCTGTCATGAAGGGGATGAGCATCAGGTGGATGCTGGCGTCTTCCGGTCCTTCGAGGTCGATGCTGCGCATGCCGGCGCCATTGGGCTCCACTTCGTCGAGCGCGACTTTCCAGTCGGCGGGGTGCTGAAAGCTCACGCCTGCCTTGTTGTAGGCCTTGGGCGGTGCCGCATGGGCGGGTTGGGTCAGGCCCGCCAGGGCGATGGCCATGGTGATCAGCAGGGCCAGGGTTGCTGCGGTGCGGTGCAGGAGGGTGGTGGGTGCGGATGGGGGGAGGGATGCAAGGTGCATGGGGGTAATTGGGGGCTTGCCAGGGAGGGAGTGGGTGGATTCTCGCATTGGGGGCTGGGGCTGGGGCTGGACTGGGTAATGGGTGCTGCATGCCTTTGCAAGGGGCGGGGGCCGGGATGTGCGCCCGGCGGCGCAGTAACTTTCTCTTGAGTCGCCAAGAGAAAGTCACCAAAGAGAAGGCGACCCCCAGTCTGCGTCCCCCGTACGCCCTGTCGGGCGAACGGGGGCAGCCTGCGATGCTCGGATCTGGGGTGGGCGTCGCTGAACTCGCGCCGTTCCCCCTGCGGGTGAACTCTGCTCAAACAGCAGCGACGAGCTAGACAACGAAGTGCATGTGTCCTGCGGCACATGCACCCACCCCAGCTCCTGCGCTTCTCGGCGCAGCCAGCAGGGGTGGGGAGCGGGGTCAAAGACGGCTGCTGCTTTCGCAGCTGCGCCTGGGGTCGGTTCGCGCCGCGCGCTGCCGACAGCTTGTGCGCGATCGCCCTGGCGAGCCGAGCGCAGCGAAGGACCACAGGCCGAGCGAAGCAATGGCCCGTGTGGAGCCCGCTCCCACCCCCTTCTGACCGTGCCGAGAAGCACAGGGCCTGGGGTGAGCGCGTGCCGAAGGACACGCGCATCGTCATCTGGCTCGCCGAAGCTGTTTGACCGGAGCCGCCTCGCAGAGGCAGCGCAGGGAGTTCTTCGGCGTCACCCCAGGACCGAGCATCGCAGACTGCCCCCAGCGCCCAAAAGGGCGATGGGGGACACGGGCAGCGGGGTCGCCTTCTCTTTGGTGACTTTCTCTTGGCGACGCAAGAGAAAGTTACTGCGCCGCCGGGCGCACATCCCGGCCCCCGCCATCAGCAAAAGCATGCTGCAACAACGAGGCACAGTACACCGACCCCCCCACTCACCCCATCGGCTTCCACTGCGGCGCCTCAGGTTCCGGAAACAGCAGCGCCTCGCGCGCCGGCCGCTGCATGGCCTCCCACTGCCGGCGGCGCTTGATATCGCGGGGGCGGAGCTTCTCGGGCTGGGTTCTGTGGGTGCGGGACATGGTAGGTACCTCCTCTTGGGGTGGTGCCTCCATTGGCGCGCAGACCGCACCGTGCGGCTGTCGGACGGTTTCGACGCGGGCCATCGGCCGGCGCCGAAGGCGTGTGCAAGGCCGTGCCGACGGAAAACGCGTACACAGAAAAAAAACAGCCCGCGGTGGGCGGGCTGTGAACTTGCTGTTCAGCAAGGGAGGGGTGGGTGTCGATGCGGTATCGACAGGAGCAATACTAAAGACGGTGCCCGTCCATTTTTGTAGGACGGCGCCCCATTGGCGTGTGTCCAAAAGCGGAAGGCGCTGCCCGGCCAGGTGGGGGGGCATCCTGCGGCAAGGCGCTGAAAGGCTGTAGGAATCGTCTGACGCGCCGAGTTTGCAAAAGACTGCATGGAATTGTTGCAGGGCGTTTTACGCTCATGCCTTCTTCACGGAGGACCACATGCCTATCTTGGGAATCGTCTTTGGCATCCAGGCCATTGCCATCGTCGCCGCACTGTCGCTGAGCCTGGCCATCTACTCCTGATCCGGATTTCGCCGGGCGGCCAGCCAGCCCCGGTCAGGCGGCTGCATCACGCCGCAGCATCAGCCCCAGCGCCGTGAGCCCCAGGGCCAGCAGCGCCAGCCCGAACCCCAGCGCCGTGGCATGCAGCCCGAAGGTGCCGGCGGCCAGCCCGGCCACGATGGCGGGCAGGCTGAACGCCAGGTAGCTCAGCACGAAAAAGCCCGACATCAGCCCACCGCGATCTGCCGCCGTGGCGGTGCCCACCAGGCTGCGCAGCGAGCCGTTGAAGCCCGAGCCAAACCCCACCCCCGCCACCACCGTGCCCGCGAAGAAGGCCACGCTCGAATGCAGCGCAATGCCCGCCAGCGTGACCGCCAGGCCCAGCACCAGGGCCACCGTGCCCAGCAGCAGCACCTGGCGTGGTGGCCGGGTGCGCACGAACACTATGGCCACGGCGGCCGTGAGCACCAGCGCGCAGATGAGGGCGCCGCCCAGCACCGGCGCCTGGCTGCCCGTGATGACCCGCGCCAGCGTGGGCCCGAGCGAGAGGTAAAAGCCCCCCAGTGACCACAGCGCGGTGTTCAGCGGCAGGATGCACACCAGCGTGGCGCGCGAGCTGGCCGGTATGGCGATGCGCGGGCGCAGCGAGCGCCAGGCGCCCGGGCGGCGCACCACCGTTTCGGGCAGGAAGACGGCGGCCAGCGCCTGCAGCACGAACAGCGCCAGCAGCAGCTCGAACACCAGCGCCGTGTGCGTGGGCGCAAACTGCACCAGCGCGCTGGTGCCCAGGGCCCCGACGGCCATGCCCAGCATGGGCGCCACGGTGTTCACCAGGGCGCCGCGCTCGGGGTGCAGGTCGATCAGAGCCGCGCTGAGCACGCTGGTGGCAATGCCCGTGGCCAGGCCCTGCACGATGCGCGCGGCAAACAGCCAGGCCACCGAATCGGCCTGCCAGAAGAGCACGGTGGAGGCGATCTCCAGCACCAGCGCCAGCAGCACCACCTCGCGCCGGCCCCGGTGGTCCGAGAAGGTGCCGAACAGCAGCGCCGTGCCCAGCAGCGCGAAGGCGTAGCAGGCAAACACCAGCGTCAGCGTGAGTGCCGAGAAGCCCCAGCTGTCGCGGTACAGCGCATACAGCGGCGAGGGCGCGCTTGAGGCCGCCAGAAACCCCACCAGGATGGAGGCCAGCAGCCACAGGGCCTGGGCATGGCCCATCCTGCGGACGGGGGCCGAGGGTGGGGCCATGGCGGCGTGCGGCGTGGCGGCTGTGGCGGCAGGGTTCGTGGCCATGGAAACTCCAGTGCAATACAAAAGCAAAGAATTTGCTTTTGCGTATTAAACCACTAAAGCAATCTTTTTGCTTTAGCATCGGGGCCATGAACCCCAGACCAGCCCCCCGCCCCGGGGGACGCAGCGCCCGCGTGCAGGCCGCCGTGCACCGCGCCACCAACGAGCTGGCCGAGCAGATCGGCCGCGCGCAGCTCACCGTGCCGCTGATCGCCGCGCAGGCGGGCGTGACGCCCTCCACCATCTACCGCCGCTGGGGCGACCTGGCCGAGCTGCTGGCCGACGTGGCGCTGGACCGCTTTCGCGCCGACGCCGAGCCTGCGGACACGGGCAGCGTGGAAGGCGACCTGCAGGCCTGGGCCGAGCAGTTCTTCGAGGAGATGGGTTCCGAGGTCGGCCAGACCATGCTGCGCGACGTGCTGGCCGGCCGCATCCAGGGCAGCATGGCCGTGCCCAGCCAGTGCGCGGCCTACACGGCCAGCCAGATCGAGATCATCCTGGCGCGCGGCAGCGCGCGCGGCGAGGCCGTGCCCACGGTAGACGCGCTCATGGATGGCGTGGTCGCCCCCATCATCTACCGCACCCTGTTCGGGCCCGCCCGGGCCAGCCATGCGCTGGTGCGGGAGCTGGTGGGCGGGTGCATGGCCGGTGCGGCCCGGCCGGGCGCGCAGCCCAGCGACGCAGCCCTGGCGCTGGACGGCCTGGCAGGGCCGATGCTGGAGTAGGGCAACGCGCGCCGTGCCGCACCACCGCTGCGGCATGGCCGCAGGCGCGGATCAGCCAGGATGCGGAAAAGGCCAGCGCTGCGGGCCCTGCCCAAGGGCGCAGCAGGTGCCTGCACCTGCGGGCCCACCGCGTTCGTTGGCTGATGGGCGTGTGGCGGGGCGGCTCAGGGGTAGCGCTGGGGGCTGGCCACGGGGCCCGTGGGCTTGAGCTTGCGCGTGGCGCGCCAGTCCCAGGGCGGCAGCGGGCTGTTCTGCACCCACAGCCCGCGCCCGGCGGCCTGGGCGCGCAGCTGGATGTCGGCCAGCGCCTCGTAGCCCAGGCCCACCTTGGGGTCGTACCAGACCATGCCGGCGCGCAGCTGCTCGGTGGCCGCGTCCTTGCCCTGGCACTCCACGTCGGCCACGGTGCGGCCATGGACGTCCACCGCGGTGTTGCTGAGCTTGACCTTCTGCGGTATCAGGCACAGGTTGACCAGGCTTTTGTGCGAAAGATCGCCATAGGGCTGGCGCAGTTCGGGCGCATCGATGGCGCGGATGGCGACAAAGGTCTCCTCGTTGCGCGTCACGTCGCCGCAGCGGGCGCGGAAAGAGTCGCCATCGTGGATGGCAACGACCAGGCAGAGCAGGGTGGCGGTGGTCAGGGGCATGGCGGGGCCGGGGGGTGCGGGGTGGGGGCTACGGCAGTGCAGGCGGGCGCAGGTGCTTGGGCATGCCCGTGCGTGCAAGCGGCCTCTCGCGCCGCGGCACGCGGGCGGTGCCTGTCGATCCGTACTGCCATCCCTCTCACCCCGATTGTGTGTTGGTGGAATTTTTGTGGCGCTATTTTGCTATGACTGGGCGGGCCTGCAGCAGGTTGGCGCACGGTTTTGGGGGCGCTCACCCAAATGCCGCTTACAGTCGCGGCGATCCGCTATCCGGAAACTCTTCGCTTCACGACAAACACCATCGCACCAAGGAAGGCGCTGCCGCATGAGCAACCACCCCGACGATCCGGTCCATCTCCCCCGCGCCCGGCTGGCCGGCAGCCTGGGCATTCTGGGCGCGCTGCTGCTGTTTGCCGGCGACATGCTCCTGCTGGGCCACTGGGGGGCTGCCGCTGATTTCCGCGCCGGGATGCTGGAGCTGATCCGCTCGGCACCGGTGGAACGCATCTGGGCCGGCGGCCTGCTCGGGCCCGTGGCGGGGGCCTTGCTGGTGGCGGGCTTCTGGCAGGTGTGCCAGGGGGTGAAGGCACCGGCGGGGTGGGCGGCACGCGCGATGTTCGGCCTGTTCCTGCTGTTTGCGGTGGGGTTGGCGGCCATCCATTCCGTGTGGGCGGTGTTCGAGCTGCTCATCCGTTCGTGCGTGGATGGCGCGGCCGGTGGGGCACCCGCGGCATGCCAGGCGCAGGCCGAGGCGGTGCAGGCCTACATGCGGGTGTCGCTGCTGGGCCTGGCCGTGCCTGGGGCGCTTGCCTCCGTGATCCTGGCCGTGCTGGTGCTGCGCGGGCGCACGCCGTGGCCGCGCTGGGCGGTGCTGGCCAATCCGCTGCTGCTGGTGGCGGTGTTGCTGCCGGCCTTTGCCGCAGCGCCTGCGCCCATCGGGGCGGTGCTGCTGGGCGGCTCGGCAAGCATCCTGCTGCTGGTGTTTTTCGTGGTGGCCCAAGGCAGTGCCAGGGGCGTGCGCGGTGAACCAGCCGGCGTGCTTGCCGGGGTGCCATGAAAGCCGGGCATGATGGCTGGATTGCCGGGGCCACCGCGCCGGCCCCGGGCCTGGATTCTCCGGTTTCTTTTTCTTTTCTTCACTTCACTGGAAGGCAAGGCAATGTCCGATGCAGAGCACAACCCTTATGAAGACGCCACGGCGGCCTATGACCGGGGGCACCTGAACAAGGCTTTCACGGGCTTTCTGGCGGGGGCGCAGGCGGGCGATGTGGACTGCATGGCCATGGTGGCGGTGATGTACGGCGCGGGAGAGGGCGTGCGCATCGACCTGGCGCAGTCCATCGAATGGGACAAGAAAGCCATTGCCGCAGGCAGCGAGCTGGCGTTCTTGAACATCGGCATCAGCTACCGCTGCATGGGCGACATGGTGAGCGCCAAGCGCTGGTTCCTGCGCGCGCTGGATGCCGGCGACGCGGAGGCCGCGCTGCAGCTGGCCAAGCTCTACATGGTGAGCGACCTGGAGGTGGCGACGGTGCGCAAGTACCTGCAGATCGCCATCGACAGCGCCAACGCCCTCGACGAGACGAAGCTGGAGGCCCGGCAACTGCTGGCGCTGGGCACGCAGCCTGCCGAACAGTGACCGACGCCGGCGGTGCGCTCTGCGTGGCCGCAGCCAGGCTGCGGACTGCAGCCCGCTGCGCCGGGGGGCCTCAGTCGTCCAGCCGCTCGCTCAGCACCTGGGCCGTGTGCGGGTCCAGGCGCAGCTCCACCGACTGGCCGGCGAGGTTGGTGGCCTCGGCCTCCCAGTGGCCATCGTCGTAGTCCAGGTCGTGCACCCGCGTGTAGCCGGCCTGCTGCAGGGCCAGGCGGATCTGCTCGGCGCCGAGCACGGCCTGCTGGTTGGCAAAGCCGCCGCTGCGGCCGACCTGGCTGAGCACCTCCAGCGTCTGGGGGTGCAGCACGAGTTCGACCTTTTCGCCGTGGACCAGGCTCTGGCGCGCCTCGGCCTGCCAGAAGCCGTCGTCGAGCTCCAGGTCGTGCACATGGGCCCAGCCGGCAGCGCGCAGGGCCTGGGCCACCTGCGCCACGCCGGGCAGGGTGGTGCCGATGTCGCTCTTGCGCACGGCGGTGAAGCTGGCGTCGGCATCCTTGACCAGCACGGTGGCGCGCTGGCCGTCGTTGGCGATGGCCTCGGCAGTCCAGTAGCCGTACTGCTTTTGCAGGCCGTGCGTGGCCACGTGGTGGTTCTGGGTGATCACGTTGAGCGCGTCCTGCGCGCCCATGGCCAGGGCCATGGAGGGCAGGGTGGCCACCGCAGCGGCTGCGGTGAGGGACAGGCTCAGAAGGGTCTTTTTCACGGTGCTTTCCTTTCGTTGACAAGAATGGGCGGCAGTGTGGTGCGCTGTGCCTAAACACGGCGTGAAGCCCTTGTTCATGGGGCGTTTAGGATCGTCCGCAATAATCCCCGCGATGCAACGATGGACGAGTCTCTTACCGTGTGCCGCCTGCGCGGCGCTGGTGCTGGCGCTGGCCTGCACACCGGCGCTGGCGGCGCCACCGGGCATGGCCGCAGAGCAGGATGCGGCGCGGCGCGGCGTGCTCAACGGGCAGCTCAAGCCGCTCAACAGCGTGATCGCCGAGATCAGCCGCCAGTACAACGGCCGCGTCATCGATGTGGAGACCGAGCGCGGGCGCAAGGGCGAGCTGCGCTACGAGATCAAGCTCATCGACGCGCAGGGCCGCAAGCACGAGGTGCTGGTCGATGCCGCCACCGGCGCCGTGGTGGCGCAGGAGAGTGACTGGCCCACGCAGCCCGTGGGCCCCGCGCAGATGGCGCGCTACATCAAGCGCCTGGAGCAGCGCTTTGGCGCGCGCGTGTCGGAGGTGGAGTTCGAGCGCGATGCGCAGGGCCAGGCGGTGTACGAGGTCAAGCTCTCCGAGAAGCCCGCGGGCCAGATGAAGCTGCTGATGGATGTGTCCACCGGCGAGGTGATCCACGCGCCCCAGGGTGCTGCCCCCAAGGCTTCCATCAAGCCCATGTGGGCCATGCTCGAGTCGCTGCACCCGCGCTTTGCGGGGCTGGTGATGGAGGTGGAGCTGGAGACCGACCACCGGCGCCAGCCCCACTACAGCGTGGAGCTGCTGCAGCCCAACGGCCACAAGCTGGAGCTGGAGGTGGACGCCGTGACCCTGCAGGTGCTGCGCCAGAAGGTAGAAGAGTAAAGATGCGGGTATTGGTGGTGGAAGACGATGTGGCGCTGGCCGGGCAACTGCGGCAGGCGCTGGAGGCGGCGGGCTTTGCCGTGGATGTGGAGCACGATGGCGAGGCCGCGTCCTTTGCCGGCACGGCCGAGGCCTACAGCGCCGCGGTGCTGGACCTGGGCCTGCCGCTCAAGGACGGCCTGAGCACCCTGCGCGACTGGCGCGAGGCGGGCTGCGGCTGGCCGGTGCTGGTGCTCACGGCGCGCAACCGGTGGAGCGACAAGCTGGCGGGCTTCAACGCCGGTGCCGATGACTACCTGACCAAGCCCTTCCTGATGGACGAGGTGGTGCTGCGCCTGCGCGCCATGCTGCGCCGCACCGCCGGGTCGGCCAGCGCGGTGCTGCGCGCCGGGCCGCTGGAGTACGACGTGGTGCAGGGCCGCTTTGCGCTGCAGGGCCAGGGCCTGCAGCTCACGGCGCAGGAGCACCGCATCCTGGCGTACTTCATGCACCACCCGGGCCGGCTGCTCACGCGCAGCGAGATCGGCGAGCACGTGTATGCGCGCGACCTGGACCCCGACTCCAACACCCTGGACGTGCTGATCGGCCGCATCCGCCGCAAGCTTGGCGGCGCCCCCCGGCTGGTGACCGAGCGCGGCCAGGGCTTTCGGCTGGAGGCCGAGCCCGCAGACGCACCGCAGGGGCCGGTCTGATGGCGCTGGCCCAGCGGCTGGCCCTGCAACTGGCGCAGTGGCCCATGGCCACGCGCATCGTGCTGCTGGCCCTGGTGCCCATGCTGGTGCTGGTGGGTGCGGGCGGCTGGTGGCTGCGCGCGCAGATGCACCAGAGCCTGCTGGCCAGTTTCGAGCAGGTACTGCGCGACAAGGCGCAGCGCGTGGGCGCGCGGCTGCAGGCGGGTGCCAGTGGAACGCTGCGCGAGCAGGGCGGCGCGGTGGACGAGTTCAGCGCCATCTATGGCGGCTGGTACTGGCGCGCCCAGGCCGGTGCCAGCGTGCTGCGCTCGCGCTCGCTGTGGGACATGGACAGCCTGCCCACCGAGCCAGTGCCCGCACGCGGTTCGCAGGTGCTGTACCGGGCGACGGGGCCGATGCAGGAGCCCCTGCTGGCCTTCACCAGCGCCGTGCAAATCGGGTCGCCTGCGGCCGAGACCCGTCTGGTGGTCTACGGCCCGGCGGCGCAGCTGCAGGACAGCATGCGCCAGATCGACCGCACCCTGGTGCTGGCCGCCGTGGTGCTGATGGCCCTGGCCGGGGCGCTGGCGTGGATGCAGGTGCGCGTGGGCCTGGCCCCTTTGCGCCGGCTGGAGGCGCTGCTGGCAGCCCTGCGCTCGCCGCAGGGCCCGGGGTCCGACGTGGCGCAGCACCTGGCCGCCCCTACCGGGCGCGACCTGCAGCCCCTGCAGGCCGAACTGGCCGGCCTGCTGGCCCACAACGCGCAGGTAGTGGCCCGCGCCCGCGCACACGCGGCCGACCTGAACCATGCCCTCAAGAAGCCCCTGGCCCTGCTCAGCGCCCAGGCCAGCGCGCAGCCGCAGGTGCCCGCTGGCGAGGTGCAGCGCCAGGTGGCGGCCATGGCCCAGCTGGTGGACCGCTACCAGGCCCGCACCATGAGCGATGCGTTGCTGGCCCACCCGGGCGCTGCCGGGCCGGCCGTGGATGTGCGCGAGTGCGTGGGCCAGGTACTGCACATGATGCAGCGCCTGCACGCGGCGCAGGAGCTGGCCTGGGAGCTTGATGACCAGGCCGCGCCAGCGCCCCTGCACTGGCGCGGCGAGCGCGCGGACCTGGAAGAGGTGCTGGGCAACCTGCTGGACAACGCGGGCAAGTGGGCCGCCTCGCGCGTGCGGCTGTCGCTGCGCGTGCTGCCGGCACAGGGGACCGGGATGGCGCAGCCAGGCGATGGCCCCGCCGCCCTGCGGTTGCCGATGTTGCTGCTGCAGGTGGAAGACGATGGCCCTGGCATGACACCCGCGCAGCTGCAGGCCGCCGGGCAGCGCGGCCTGCGCTTTGACGAGTCGGTGCAGGGCAGCGGGCTGGGCCTGGCCATTGCGGGCCAGATCGCCCAGGCCTACGGCGGGCGGCTGGAGCTGGGCAAGAGCGGTGACCTGCGCGGGCTGGGGGCGCGCGTCGAACTGCGCGGCCTGGTCTGAAACGAGGGCTCAGCCGCCCTGTGCCATCAGCGCGTCGTAGCGGCGCTGCATCTCCTCGGGCGTGACCTGCTCGATCGAGTGGCCGATGTTCCAGCGGTGGCCGAAGGGGTCGCGCACCACGCCCGAGCGCTCGCCGTAGAAGGCGTCCTGCGCGGGCCGCTCCAAGGTGGCGCCGAGGGCCACGGCCCGGGCGATCACGGTGTCGGCGTTGTCCACGTGCAGGTGGAGCGACACGCAGGTAGGGGCGCCCGGCCGGGGGCCGAGGATGTCCATCTCGGGGTACTCGTCGCTCAGCATCAGCGTGGTGCCACCGAAGTCCAGTTCCGCATGGCCCAGCCGGCCCGTGGGCGGCTCGGTCAGGCGGAACAGCTCGCGCGCGCCGAAGGCTTCCTCATAGAAACGGATCGCCGCCTCGCCATCGGCGACATGCAGGTAGGGAAAGAGTTCGTGGACCATGTCGGGCATCTCCTGGGGTTGCAAGTTCAGCACCACTGTAGGCCCGGTGGTCCGCGGTGTCTTGAAGGAAATTGACCCTGAACCGGGTTCTTGGCTGCATATTTCGGCTCTTCTGGACAGCCGGTTCGGCACCGTGGACACAGAAGCCTGCACCGTGAGCCGAGGCGCAAATGGCTGGCCGAACCATCGCTGAAGAAGATTTGCGGGCGTGGGCTAGACTTCGGGTATCGGCCAGAAGCGGACATCCAACATGCAAAAGAGTTTGGCGTCGGCAATACGTGTACTAGCGACCCTCCTTGGAGTTGTTGCGGTCGCATTTCTTGGCTACGCCATCGCCGACTATGTGCAATTCAGGCGGGCTGACGCTTTTTGTAGGGGTGCTCTCGGGCAAAGCAGAAATGCAGTCAAAGCGCTTGTTTCTGGCCATCCCGATACTTCGATTGCTACCGAGAACGCCTCTCTGATGACTGTCAGATTTCCCGGCTTAAAAAAATGCTGGCTCAACTTCTCTGCGGATGATGTGGCCACGAAAGCTGCGACCTTCGGCATAGACTAAGAATGTCCGCTTTGGGCCCGAAGCTGCCTGTCAGGTGTGATGGCCGTGCTGTTCTCTAGGCCGCTACGGCTCCACCGCGCGAGCGCACTTCGAAGCAGGTCACCTGCATTGACACTCGGGTTCTGAGAAAGACACGCCTGGACGTTGCGGGGAGCGAACCTCCTTGGTCGTCCACACACCAACTTTTCCTTGCGGCAGGCAGTGTTTCTTGCAAAGTTCGATATCCGTGGCTCGGCGCTCGCGAAGATACCCAACACATTGCGAGGTCAACAGTAGGACTAGTCCGATGAAAGCGAGCCAACGCAAAGGACGCTGCCGCAATGACTGAATCGGCTTAGGCCCGCTTCGCAGGCTTGATCGATTTTTCTGAATCGTCATTGCAGCAGGCCTGTCGGATTCTTGACTGACGGCTACTGGCGCAACTCTGCCGGACACTTGTCCTTCCCGACAGCAAGAGCCACCCCCTTCATCTTCTGCCTTCCAGGAATTATTGATCGTTCTTGGTCGATGGCGGCGTGTTGACCTCGGTCGTCTCTTCGTCGTGGAGAAGCTGGCTCAATTGCCCGGGGTTCAGTCGTTTCATCAGCTTCTCCAGTTTGTGGTCATACCGCCGATCGTTTGGCTCGACGCCTCTCTGCGATTTTCTTGCGTACAGTCGCATGAACGTCGCAAGTTCACCGCTGAGTTTCTCATCAGGTCGCTTTTTCATGTTTGAACGAATGGCCCCTATGAATGTCAACTTCTGGCCGGTTGCTGCCATCAAGAGCTGTGCGGCCGCTTCGATGGTATTCAAAAAAGTCTCGTTGAGCTTGCGTCAAATTCGCACCGTCCACAATGCGCCAGAACCTCTTGACGCCGAGAGCAGGCTCAAGAAATTGAATCAAAGCCTTGGCTGGATTGTGGTTGCCGGAAGCTAGCCATTCCTTGAGAACAGACTCCACGTCATGCGTCGGGAGTTGTGACGATTGGACTAGCGATAGAGCGAGCCGGCCGTTCAGCGGCGTCAACTGCCGAATGAAGTCAATCCGTTCCGATGCACTTAAACCGCGCAGCCACTTCCGCAGAGCTTGCTCCTCGTTTGACATGCCAGTGTGGCAAGCAAACTGTTCAGGCAGGAAACCGGACGCTGAGTTTTCCACGTGTAGTCAATGGTTCTTGCGACCGCTTCTGGCCGATAGCGGAAGTCTAGCTGGCCGCGGCAGTGCCCTGTATCACCCAAGAAGGCGACTAGACGAGCCGAACAGATGCTCATCGCCAGCGATCTGGGAATGCACACGAGCGCCGATCTCTGTGTCCAGTTCCTGCCGTTCCCGCCGTTCCCGCTGTCCAAGTCAACTCGCCCCACTGTCCAGCAGCGACTGAAATACGCATTAATTAGTCCACGCGCACATGGTTGCGCTGTGCCGGTGCGGCGCGCAGCCAGTCCGTGGGCGTCACGCCGGTGAGGTCGCGGAACTCGCGCGTGAAATGCGCCTGGTCGGCAAAGCCCGCGTCGGCCGCGATGCCGGCGGGCTGCAGGCCCGGGGTGGCGAGACCGGCCAGTGCCGTCTGCAGCCGCAGCACGCGCGCATGCTGCTTGGGCGCCAGGCCGGTGGCCTCGCGAAAGCGCGCGATCAGGTGGCGGTGGCTCAGGCCGCTGGCAGCCACGGCCTGTTGCACCTGCTCGCCGCCATGCAGGCTGGCCAGGGCTGCCGCCACGGCAGGGTGCAGGCCGCGCACCTGGGTGGCCATGCGGGCCAGCAGCCAGCGTTCCAGCACCTGCAGGCAGGCTGCGGGGGCGCCTTGCGCCTGCAGGCGCTCCATCAGTTCAGCCACTGCGCCCGGGCCGCACACGTCGGCCAGCGGGGTATGGTGCTCTGCCAGGCCGGCCGCACTGGTACGCAGCAGGGCGCCGGCTGCGCCGGGTTCGAGCTGGGCGCCCACCGACCAGCCGTGCGTGCCGCCCTGCTTGGCGTAGTAGCCGGACCGGGCCCCGCCCACGACGGCGTGGCCGGGGGACCAGACCTCGTCGCTGTGCGGCGCGGTCCCCAGCAGGTGCAGCGGCGGCCCGCCCCAGCGCAGCGCCAGGTGCATGTGGCCGGTGGGCAGCACATGCTCGCGCCCGGGGCGGGCGGATGCCAGCGGCGTGGCGCCTGCCCACAGCAGGCGCACAAAGGGGCGCAGCGGGGCGATGGGCGGGCGGGCAAGCATCGGTGCGGCCCTGGTGGGGTGTGGTGTACGAGCCCCATCCAGCGCGTTGGCCAGGGGCTGCCGCTGGTCAGACCTTGAACCGGCGGGCCTGCAGTGCGGCGGCGTAGTCCGCCACCACGCGGGCAATGGCGCCCTTGTCGTTGGCTTCCAGCGCGGTGCGCTCCTCGAACAGCTTGCTGCGCTCGGCGACCAGGCGCTCCATCTTGGCGGTGTCGGGGTTGGGGCGGTTGCTTTCGTACTGGATGTCGGCCACCACGGTCGCCAGCCAGGCGGCAAGGCAGGCGCTGGCGGCCTGGTGGTGGCTGGGGGGTGTGGTCGTCTGTGGCGCTGGCTGGGCGGCGGTCATCTTCATCACTCCTTGGTTTTGTGGCTTGGGGTGGGCGACAACGCTCCCCCGTGTGCTCGAATGTAACGCGCCTGCGGCGCCTGGTGCCCATCATCGTGCATGGCGCAACACAATGTCCGGGGCCTGCCTTGGCGGGCGGAACAAACCCTCCCTTGCCTTCATTTCAGCACACGACCAGGTGCTCCACCCCGTCGCGCACCTGGGACAGGTCTTCGCGCCAGTAATGGGGGTCGTTCACCTTGCGCCATTCCACGCCCAGGCCGGGCGCCATGTCCCGCGTGGCCGGGGCGAACACCTCCTTGAGCGACACGAAGAGGCTGCCTGCGTGGGGCCAGTCGGCCCGCTCCACGTTCACCAACCGGTTGCCGCGCCGCAGTTCGGCCAGCAGGCAGGCCTGCAGGCCTGTGGGCAAGCCCTTGAGGATGGCCAGGTTCTGCTGGTTGCGCGTGGGGACGAAGGGCAGGAAGTCTTCGTGGGTGGTGGGGCGCGGCTGGGGCTCGGCGGCTGGTGTGGCTGCGGTGGTCATGGGCGGGCAGTGTATCCATCGGCGTGCGGGCGCGTTCGGCCAGGGCCGCGGTGGCAGGAACCATGACCTGCCAGGTAATCGACGCGCTGCAGGGTGGCTTCTACATTGGCATCCATACATACGTTCATTCATTCATTCATCCACTTGCCTTGTTGAAGGAGACCCACCATGTCCGCTTATGCCATCGGCCTGCTCGAAGACCTGCAGTTCGGCCCCGACATCGTCAGCTATCTGCAGCGCATCGATGCCACGCTGGAGGCCTATGGCGGCGAGTTCCTGGTGCATGGCACCCGCCCGGAGCTGCGCGAGGGCAGCTTTGGCGGCGATTGTGTGGTGATCCGCTTTCCCTCGATGGAGCAGGCGCGCGCCTGGTACGACTCCGATGCCTATGCGCCCTTGATCCCGCTGCGCACGCAGCATTCGCGGTCCACGGTATTCTTGCTGGAGGGGGTGAAGGAGGTGCCGTACCGGGCGGTGGGTTTGTTGGAGAAGCTGGGGGTACAGGGCTGAGCGACAGGGCTCTTGCGCGCATGGCAGGCCTTGTAGTGCTTGCCATCGGGGGAATGTCAAAGAGGAAAAGCATGCCTTGTTTTTTGGGGGCGCTGGGTGCTTGACCAGTTGCATGCGATGGTTGTCGCGTGCCTTTGATGGAGTTCGGAGGCCGGGATGTGCGCCCGGCGGCGCACCCACCTTCTTTTGCGTCGCCAAAAGAAGGTGGGCCAAGAAAAGGCGACCCC
>NZ_JBWKPP010000036.1:0-30758 GCF_059418305.1 Acidovorax sp. GW821-FHT09B03 | reverse complement strand
CTGGTCAAAGACCGCAGATGACATCCTCGCGAGTGTCGAGAGATTTTGCCTGCGAACTTCTAACTCACGACACTAGCTTGCCGCAGCTGTCTGAGCGGAGTTCGAAGAACGCAGCGAGTTCTGCGGCACCACCCCAGTTCCGAGCATCGCAGGTTGCCCGCAGCGAAGCGGAGGGACGCAGACTGGGGGTCGCCTTCTCTTTGGTGACTTTCTCTTGGCGACGCAAGAGAAAGTTACTGCGCTGCCGGGCGCACATCCCGGCCCCCGCCCTTCAACCAGGCAAACCGCACGATTCCAACGGACGGGACCGACGATGCATGAAGAACCAGATCAGTCCCCCATCACCACCCCTTCACGCCGCGGATCCGCCCCCCCAAACCACAGCTTCTTCCCATGCGCATGCCCCCGCGTGATGGCTTGCAGCCCACTGGTCATGTTCATCTCCCGCACCTCCGCCCCGCGCGCCCGCAAGGTCTCCACCGTGAGCGGAGGGAAACGCTTTTCCTCCAGCAGCGAGGGCCCGTTCATCGAACCGAAGTTGGGCAGGTTGATCGCCTGCTGCGGCATCAGCCCCCAGTTGAACACCCCGTACAGCGTCTTGGCCGTGTAGTGGATGATGGCCGCGCCACCCGGGCTGCCGCCGCTCATCAGCAGCTCGCCCGTGGCCTTGTCGAACACCAGCGTGGGCGACATCGACGAGCGTGGCCGCTTGCCCGGCTGCACGCGGTTGGCGATCGGCTGGCCCTGGGCGTCGGCCGGGGCAAAGCTGAAGTCGGTGAGCTCGTTGTTGAGCAAAAAGCCCTTGACCATCTGGCGCGCGCCGAACTGGTCCTCGATGGTGGTGGTCATGGCCACCGCATTGCCCGAGGCATCGACGATGCTGATGTGGCTGGTGCCGTACTCGGGCTGGTCGGGCATGGGCGCGTAGCTGGTGGCCACGGCGCCGGGCGGCTTGCCGGGCTGGGCGACCTTGAGGCTCTGCGTGCCGATGAGCTTGGCGCGCTCGGCCAGGTAGGCCGGGGCGATCAGGCTGGTCCAGCTGCCGGCGGGCGGCTGCACGAAATCGGGGTCGGCCACGTACTGGGCGCGGTCGGCAAACGCCAGGCGCGCGGCGTCGGTGTACAGGTGCAGCCAGTCAGCCGTGGGCAGGTCGTTTTCGAGCGGCATGGCGGCCGCATCGGTGTTCTTCAGGATGCCCAGGATCTGCGCGATGGCGATGGCGCCCGAGCTGGGCGGCGGAAAGCCGCACATGCGGTAATTCTTGCTGGCCACCTGGTAGTCGTGGCACAGGGGCTCGCGCTTCCTGGGCTGGTAGCCGGCCAGGTCGGCCAGGCTGAGCTTGCCTGGGTTGGTGGGGTGCTTTTGCACCTTGTCCACGATGGCCTGGGCGATCTCGCCCTCGTGCAGGGCCTTGCTGCCCTCGGCCGCGATGCGGCGCAGCACGGCACCGAGCTCGGGGTTGCGCAGGTTGAAACCCACGTCGCGCGCATCGCCATCGGGCTTGTAGAAGTAGGCCGCTGCCACCGGGTCCTTCTTGAGGTGGGCGTCGGCTGCAGCCAGGGTGTTCAGCCGCGCGCTGACCTTGAAGCCGCCTTCGGCCAAGGTGATGGCAGGCTGGAATAGCGTGGCCCAGGGCAGTTTGCCGTGCTCCTTGTGCGCCATCTCCAGCATGCGCACGGTGCCGGGCACGCCCACCGAGCGGCCGCCCACGACCCCGTCGTGGAAGGGCACGGGCTTGCCGTCCGCGCCGAGGAACAGTTTTTCGTCGGCGGCCGCCGGTGCCGTTTCGCGGCCGTCATAGGCCTCCACCTTGGTGCCGGCGCTGTGCAGCAGGAAGGCGCCGCCACCGATGCCGCTCGATTGCGGCTCGACCAGTGTCAGCACCATCTGCACCGCAATCGCCGCATCCAGGGCCGAACCACCGGCCTTGAGGATCTGGTAGCCGGCATCGGTGGCCAGCGGGTTGGCGGCGGCCACGGCGAACTTTTCGGTGGCCCAGCCGGGCTTTTCGGTGTAGCCCGAGGAGCCTTCGGGCTGGGCCGGCACCGCGTATTCGAACCGCGGGGCACTGGTGCAACCGGCCAGCAGCGCGGCCAGGGCCAGCAGGGTCAAGGTGGGGGTGGTCTTGCGCATTGCTTGTCTCCAAGGGGGCTGGAATACGGGCCATGGTAAGGCGCCTGCACGGCGGCCGCGCGCTTTTTTTACAGGATGCTACAAGCGCCCGAAAGGGTATTGCCGGAGGCTGGCCGCCTTGCTCAGGCCGGCACCGGCCCGGCACGCCGGTCTTCCACGACGAAGCGCGCCAGCGTGCTGGCGCCGCTGTCCTCGCGCAGCGGGTCGTCCAGCACGCGCAAGCTGGTGGTCCAGCGCCCAGGGGTGATGTCGGCCAGGCCATAGCCGCGCTGCTCGCAGCGGGCCAGCAGCACATGGGGGCTGTGGCGCACCACGGCGTCCACCTTGTCCTGCGTGCTGCCCGAGCGCGAGCTGATGGAGGTACCGCAGAACTCGCTGGCGATCACCGGGGCATCGGGCCGCGCCGCGTCGGCCAGCACACGGCAGACGTAATTCTGGTGGATGTCGCCACCCAGCAGCACGGTATTGCGCGGGGCATGCTGCGTGATGGATTGCAGCAGGCGGGTGCGTGCGGCCGGGTAGCCGTCCCAGCTGTCGGTAGAGACCACGCCCGAGGGGTAGTGGCGCGGCGAGAACAGGGTCTGCTGCGCGATCACGCTCCAGCGGGTGCGGCTGTCCCGGGCATCGCTGGCCAGGCCCGTGTCCAGCCACTGCTCCTGGGCCGTACCCAGAAAGCTGCGGGCGGGTTCGGCCAGTTCGGCACAGTCCCTGGGGCGCACGGCGCCGGCACCGCTGGCACTGGCGGTGCGGCAGGCCTGCAGGCTGCGGTACTGGCGGGCATCGAGCACATGCAACTGCGCCAGGCGGCCCCAGGGCAGGCGCCGGTACAGCTGCAGGGCCGTGTAGTCGCGCTGCACCAGGCTGGAGGCGCGCAGGGGCATGTTCTCGTAGAAGGCCTGCCAGGCGGCGCTGCGCTGGGCCAGGAAGGCGGCGGGATCGCCCTTGCCCGTGCGACCGGCGTAGTCGTTCTGTACCTCGTGGTCGTCCCAGGTCACCAGCCAGGGGCAGGCGGCGTGGGCGGCCTGCAGGGCCGGGTCGCTTCGGTGTAGCGCGTAGCGGTCGCGGTAGTCGGCCAGGGTGGTGGCCAGGCGCAGGCCGTGCACGCGGGCCAGGCCCGAGGTGTCCCTGGGGCTGGCGTACTCGTAGATGTAGTCGCCCAGGAAGAGCACCAGGTCCGGCGCATCCGCGCGCACATGGCGCCAGGCCGCATAGTGGCCATGCTCCCAGCGCTGGCACGAGGCAAAGGCCAGGCGCAGACGTTCGGGCAGGGCATCGGCGGCGGGCGCGGTGCGTGTGCGGCCGGTGGCGCTCACCGCGTCGCCATGCATGAAGCGGTAGTGGTACCAGCGGCCCGGCGCCAGGCCGGCCAGTTCGACGTGCACGCTGTGGCCCAGGCCCGGATGCGCCGTGGCCTGGCCGCGCTGCACGATGCGCTGAAAGCCGTCGTCGTCGGCCAGTTCCCAGCGCACGGTGAAAGCCTGGCTGGCGTGGCTGTCGTCGGGGATCAGCCGGGTCCAGAGCACCACGCCATCGGCACTGGGGTCGCCGCTGGCCACGCCCAGGGCGAAGGGGTTGGCCTGCTGGCGCTGCGGCTGGCCCCAGGCACAGCGGGGCAGGGCGGTGGTGGCTGCGCCGTGGGCGGCCAGCAGCAGGAATGCGCGGCGCTGCTGGGGAGTCACCGGCGGGGGCTCATGCAGCCATCACGCGGTTCTTGCCCGAGCGCTTGGCCAGGTACATGCTCTGATCGGCGCGCTTGATCGCGTCGAAGCTGCTCTCGCTGTCGTGCAGCTGGGCCACGCCCGCGCTGAAGGTGATGAGGATCTTCTCGCTGCCCTGCAGGAAGAAGCGCGTGGTCAGCTCGCGCTGCAGGCGCGTCATGGCGGCCACGCCGGCGTCCACGGTGGTGTCGGGCAGCAGCAGCACGAACTCCTCGCCGCCGTAGCGGGCCAGCAGGTCCTGCGGGCGCATCACCTCGCGCGTGACCTGCGCCAGGTGCACCAGGGCGGCATCGCCCACGCTGTGGCCCAGGCGGTCGTTGATAAGCTTGAAGTTGTCGATGTCCAGCAGCGCAAAGCACAGCGGTGCACCCAGGCGCCGGGCGCGGGCGATCTCGCGCTCCATGGCCTCGTCCAGGCCCTTGCGGTTGAGGCTGCCGGTCAGCGGGTCATGCCGCGCCTGGGCGCTGGCACGATCGAGTTCCTGCTGCAGCTTGGCGACTTCGGCGCGCTTGACCTCGGTGCGTTCGCGCAGGTCCAGCAGCTCGGTGTGGGTGAGCTTGGTGTCGAGCGCCATGCTGCGCGTGGCGGTCATCACCTCCTCGAGCACGGGTGCGATCTCCTGCAGGCTGCTGGCCTTGCCGATGAGGTCGGCGCAGCGCTCCATGGTGCCCTGGTAGGTGGTGCTGGAGGCCGTGATCTGCGCCAGGCGCTCGATAAAGGTGGCCAGCAGGTCCTTCATCTGCTCCTGGGCTTCCATGGAGCGCGCCTTGGCCTCGGTCTGCTTGAAGATCACGTCCTTGAGGCGCAGCTGCACGTCGTCGAGCCGGCGCAGCGTGAGCGGCGGGGTGGAGGCGGTCATCAGCGCCTCGGCCTGGCCCTGCAGCCAGCGGTCGTCGGCGCTGAGCACGGCGATGTTCTCGAACACCATGTGCAGCAGTTCCAGCAGCCCGGCGCGGATGGCCGCCTGGTCTTCCGTGGCGAACGACAGCCGGTAGGTGAAGTTGCCCAGCATCAGCATCAGCGTGGGGATGAGGGGGGCGGGCTCGCGCAGGAAGGTGGTGAGCTGGGCGGCCATCTCATGCACGCGCGCATCGTCCTCGCCCAGCGCGGGCAGGGTGTTGTCGATCAGGCGGGCGAGCAGCTCGGCCAGGTCCTCGGGCAGCGTGGCGGCAGGCGCCGCGGTGGGCAGCTCCACCGGCGAGGCGGCGGCAGGGCTCAGGCCCAGGTTGGCGTAGCCCACGAGCACGCTCTGCAGGCTGCTCCAGTCCTTGTTGGCGACGGCCTTCTCGAACTGGCCGAGCAGGCGCTTTTGCGCCGGGGTCTGGGCGGGGATCAGCCGCAGGATGCCGGCCAGCTGGGCCTCGGGAAACGGCGCGGCACTGCGCACACCAGCGATCTCATCGTAGATCGCCAGGTAGTTCTCGGGTGTCGGGGCCAGCCGGCGGGTCGAGAGCTGCTTGAGCGTTTCGCGTGCGATTTCGTAGGGTTGACGGTCGGCCATGGGCGGGCACCAGTAACAGGGGCTGCGATGAACCGCGAGTTTGACACAGCGCCATGTTTCCCGTCGCGAGCGCCGCCCAGGGCGTCAGTTTTTGGTGTCAGTTGTTCATTGCGCTGTGTGCCACACACGACGCATGAAACTGGCACGACCAACGCCAGTGCCCCCGCGCAAGGGCCGCCCCGCCGCGCTGGGGGCGTCCCCCTCCCAGATTGCGAAGCAATATGAGAGAGGGGGAAGGCGCGAAGCGACTCAGGGGGGGCATTTCGCTTCAGTTGACCATGACCAGCTTGCCCATCACGCCGCGCGAGCCCATGTGGGCGTAGGCGGCAGGCAGCTCGGCCATGGGCATGGTGCGGTCGATCACGGGCTTGATCCTGCCCTTGGCATACCACTGCGCCAGCTCGCCCATCATCGCGGCATTGGCCTTGGGCTCGCGCTTGGCGAAGTCACCCCAGAACACGCCGACGATGGAAGCACCCTTGAGCAGTGCCAGGTTGAACGGCAGCGCGGGGATGGGGCCCGAGGCAAAGCCCACCACCAGGTAGCGTCCGCGCCAGGCGATGGAGCGGAAGGCCGGCTCGGCGAAATCGCCGCCCACGGGGTCATAGATCACGTCCGGGCCCTTGCCGTCGGTCAGGGCCTTGATGGCCTCGCGCAGGTTGTCCTTGCTGTAGTTGATGGTGGCGTCGGCCCCGATGGAGGTGCACAGCGCGCATTTCTCGTCGCTGGAGGCGGCTGCGATCACGCGCGCGCCCATGGCCTTGGCGATCTGGATGGCCGACGTGCCCACGCCGCCTGCGGCGCCCAGCACCAGCACCGTCTCGCCGGCCTTGAGCTGCGCCCGGTCCACCAGCGCATGGTAGGAGGTGGCGTAGATCATGATGAAGGCCGCCGCATCCACGTGCGAGAAGCCCGGCGGCAGCGGCATGCACAGGGCGGCCGGTGCGATGGTGTGGGTGCCGAAGCCACCGGTGCCCGACAGGCAGGCCACGTTCTGGCCCACCTGCAGGTGGGTGACGCCTTCGCCCACGGCCTGCACCACACCCGCGTACTCCGAGCCGGGCACGAAGGGCAGCGGCGGCTTCATCTGGTACTTGTTCTGCACGATCAGCAGGTCGGGGAAGTTCAGGCTGGCGGCCTTGATCTCGATCAGCACCTCCCCCGCCTTGGGCGTGGGCGTGGGCAGTTCGGTCCAGGCCAGGGCCTCGACGCCGGTGGGGTTGGTGCAGAGCCAAGCGTGCATGGGAAAAGTCTCCTGTCAGTGATGCGCCGGATGATAGGCGCGCCGTCGCGGCCCGTGATGTCCCCCGAGCGACCGGGGCCCGCCCGCTTCGGTCGCGTCCTACAATCCCAGGCAAACCCGATCCCAATCCATGAAGATCCTGATTTCCAACGACGACGGCTTCCAGGCCCCTGGCATTGTGGCGCTGCACGACGCGCTCAAGACACTGGCGGGTGTGGAGGTGGAAGTGGTCGCGCCCGAGCACAACAACAGTGCCAAATCGAACGCGCTGACCCTGCATTCGCCCCTGTCCGTGCACAAGGCGGCCAATGGTTTTCGCTATGTGAACGGCACGCCGGCCGACTGCGTGCACATCGCGCTCACCGGGCTGCTGGGCTACCGCCCCGACCTGGTGGTCTCGGGCATCAACAACGGCGCCAACATGGGCGACGACACCATCTATTCGGGCACCGTGGGGGCGGCCATGGAGGGCTACCTCTTCGGCGTGCCGGCGATTGCGTTCTCCCAGGTGGACAAGGGCTGGGGCGAGATCGAGGCGGCCGCCGCCAAGGCGCGCGAGATCGTCGAGCAGATGCGGGCGCAGAGCCTGGTGACCGAGGTGCCCTGGCTGCTCAACGTGAACATCCCCAACATGCCGCTGGCGGCGCTCAAGCCCATCAAGCTGTGCCGGCTGGGGCGCCGGCATGCGGCCGAGCGCGTGATCGTGCAGGAGAGCCCGCGCGGCGAGGCGATGTACTGGATCGGCAATGCGGGCGCGGCCAAGGACGATGCCGAGGGCACGGATTTCCATGCCACGGCGCAGGGGCATGTGGCCATCACCCCCCTCAAGGTGGACCTCACGGACCACGACAACCTGGGCTACTGGGCGCAGACCGCCTCGAAGCTCGCGGCGGGCATGTGATGCAGCGACGTCCGGGCTTTCCCGCCAGGCTCCCGGGCAGCGGTACGCCAGCGCCGCGCCCGGCTGGATCGGGTGTGGGCGCAGGCGCCCCCAAGGGCGCCGGCGCCGGGCTGGGCCAGCGGGCTCCGGCCGCCACGGCCGTGGGCGTGGGGCTCGATTCGGCAGCGGTGCGCAACCGCATGGTGCAAAAACTCGCGGCCGGGGGCATCACCTCGCCCGCCGTGCTGCAGGCGCTGGCGACGGTGGAGCGCCACCGCTTCGTCGACAGTGGCCTGGTCAACCAGGCGTACGAAGACACCAGCCTGCCGATCGGCCTGGGGCAGACGATTTCCAAGCCCAGCGTGGTGGCGCGCATGTGCGAGCTGCTGCTGTCGGCCGAGAGCGCCCGGCCGGCCGGCCTGGGCCGGGTGCTGGAGATCGGTACCGGCTGCGGTTACCAGGCGGCCGTGCTGGGCCTGCTGGCGCGCGAGGTGTACACCATCGAGCGCCTGCGCGGCCTGCACGACAAGGCGCGCGACAACCTGCGCCCGTTTCGCCTGGCCAATGTGCACCTGATGCTGGGCGACGGCATGGTCGGTTACGCCAAGGGCGCGCCCTACGCGGCCATCATTGCCGCAGCCGGCGGCGATGCCGTGCCACAGGAATGGTGCGACCAGCTGGCGGTGGGCGGGAGGCTGGTGGCACCCATGGCGGTGGCCGGCGGCCAGCAGATGTTGCTCGTGATTGACAAGACCCCGCACGGGTTGAAACAAAGCGTGCTCGAGCCGGTTCATTTTGTCCCTCTAAAATCGGGGATTGCCTGAAGGGAAATGCTTATGTTGGTATCGCGTGGTCTTGTTGCAGGGTTTACCGTGGCGTTGCTGCTGGCTGGCTGTGGAACCCGAATGAACAAGGCCCCTGTGGAGGACCGGGGAACCTACGCCGGGGCCATGACCACGACCGGGTCGCCGCAGCCCGGTGGGGTGGCCGCGCCCATCAAACCCCTGCCTGGAGCGGAGAATGCCGGAAAGCCCGGTTACTACACCGTCAAGCCGGGAGATACGCTGATCCGCATCGGCCTGGAAAACGGCCAGGGCTGGAAGGACATCGCGCGCTGGAACAACCTGACGAACCCCGATCTGATCGAGGTGGGCCAGGTGTTGCGCGTCGTCGCGCCGGGCACGACCCCGCCGCCCGTGATCGCCGCCGATACCGGCGTGGTCACGCGCCCGGTGACCTCCACGACCATCACGCCATCGGCGCCGACGGCCACCCCGTTGCCGCCCGCCTCCACCGCCAGTGGCGCCAAGCCGACCACGCCGCCGCCGGCTGTGGTGGCAGCGCCCACGCCGGCACCGAGCGCCGGCGAGGACGACCTGAACTTCATCTGGCCTGCATCGGGCTCGCTGCTGGCCGGCTTTGACGAGGCCCGCAACAAGGGCTACGACATCTCCGGCAAGGCCGGCGATGCGGTGCTGGCAGCCGCGGATGGCCGCGTGGTCTATTCCGGTGCCGGCCTGCGGGGCTACGGCAACCTGGTGATCCTCAAGCACAACAACACCTTCCTCACGGCCTACGCGCACAACCAGACGCTGCTGGTCAAGGAAGACCAGTCCGTGCGCAAGGGCCAGAAGATCGCCGAGATGGGCAGCACCGACGCCGACCGCGTGAAGCTGCACTTCGAGATCCGCCGCAACGGCAAGCCGGTGGACCCCGCGCGCTACCTGTCGGCGCGTTGAGCGCCGTGGTGGTGGCGCCCGCCCAAGCCCCTGAATCCGGCCTGTCCGGCCAGCCTGGCAGCCCTGACGAGGAGTGGGCCGGCGAGGAGGCGGGAGGGGCCGACGAGGCCGAGGTGCGCCAGATGCAGGTGGGCACGGCCCAGCATGCGGCGCGCCTGGACAAGGCGCTGGCCGAGCTGGTGCCCGAGTTCTCGCGCAGCTACCTGCAGCAACTGCTGGGCCAGGGGCTGGTGCGGATCAACGGGCAGCCGGCCACCAAACCCTCGCTCAAGGTCAAGGCCGGCGATGCCCTGGCGCTGGAAATGCGCCCCACGCAGCAAAGCCAGGCCTTTCGGCCCGAGGCGATGGACATCGACGTGGTCTACGAGGACGAGCACCTGCTGGTGGTCAACAAGCCCGCCGGGCTGGTGGTGCATCCGGCCCCCGGCAACTGGAGCGGTACCCTGCTCAACGGCCTGCTAGCGCGGGACGCCAAGGCGCTTATGGTGCCGCGTGCAGGCATCGTGCACCGGCTGGACAAGGACACCAGCGGCCTGATGGTGGTGGCGCGCGAGCGTTCCACCATGGACGCACTGGTGGCCATGATCGCCGCGCGCAGCGTGCACCGCCAGTACCTGGCGCTGGCCCACAAGCCCTGGGCGGGCCCGGCCCGGCGCACGGTGCAGGAGCCCATCGGCCGCGACCCGCGCAACCGCCTGCGCATGGCCGTGGTGGACCTGGCCAGCCATGCCGGCAAACCGGCGCGCACGGATTTCCGCCTGCTCGAAGGGGTGGGCGCGGGCTGCTGGGTGGAGTGCACGCTGCACACCGGCCGCACGCACCAGATCCGCGTGCACATGGCCTCCATCGGCCATCCGCTGGTGGCCGACGTGCTCTATGGTGGCGCCCCGGTGGGGGCCCTGCAGCGCCAGGCGCTGCATGCCTTTCGCCTGGCGTTCACCCATCCGGTCACCGGCCAGCCGCTGGAACTGCATGCGCCGCTGCCCCCGGACATGGGCGCTGCCCTGTCTTTCTGGGGCCTGCGTTACAATGGCGCATAGCGAAACGCAGTATCTGTGTTTCCAGGCCTGACCGGCCCTGGGGCGTGCACACCGCGCCCCGAACCCGAAGACGGAATCCCGCCGGGCCCCCAGCGTCGCGCCAGCGGCCGCGCAGTTTGCGCCCCTTGATGGATGAAATCCCTGCTGCTGGTGCGGCCCCTGTCACGACACGTGCCGCCTTTTTTCCCGGAATCGCTGAACCATGAACACGGTGGATGCCAAACGGGTCCTTGAGACTGCCCTGATTTGCGCGCAGCAGCCGGTGGCGCTGCGCGAGATGCGGGTGCTGTTCAATGACGCCCTGGGTACGGACACGCTCAAGCTGCTGCTGCTCGACCTGCAGCGCGACTGGGCCCACAGGGGGGTGGAGCTGGTGCAGGTGGCCACGGGCTGGCGCCTGCAGAGCCGCCCTGAAATGCGCGAGTACCTGGATCGGCTGCACCCCGAGAAGCCGCCCAAGTACACGCGTGCCACGCTGGAGACGCTGGCCATCATTGCCTACCGGCAGCCGGTGACGCGCGGGGACATCGAGGACATCCGCGGGGTGACGGTCAACAGCCTGATCATCAAGCAGCTCGAGGACCGCGGCTGGGTCGAGGTGATCGGCCACCGCGAGACGGTGGGCCGGCCTTCGCTGTTCGCCACCACGCGCCAGTTCCTTGATGACCTGGGCCTGGCCTCGCTGGACCAGTTGCCCATGCTGGAGGACGCCTCGGGCCATGCAAACGTGCTGGAGGCCATGGCTGCCGCGGCGCAGGGCGTGATCGAGGAGCCGGCGGAGGAAGAGGGCGCGGCGGAAGCTGCGCAGCAGCCCGAGGGCGATGCCCCGGAGCCGCCGATCAGCGAGCCGGCCGATGGCGGCGCCACCACGGCCGGGCCTGTCCTGCAGACCCTCGCTGGCCTGGAGGGTGGGGCTGTGCCGGAGGAGGACGCCGATGCCAACGGTTACCACGACGATGACGACGATGACGATGGGCTGGTGGCAGCCGCTGCTGCGTGGGCATTGGACGCCGCCGAGGTCTTGCTGCCGGACGATGTGCCGGGCGGGGCCGAGGAGGGCGGGGCTGCGCAGTCGGGCGGAGCGGTGCGGCTCGATGGCGACAGCCATCTGGTGGCCGGCGACGATGCGGCCCAGGCAGGTACCGCTTTGAGTGCGGACGATTTGAACAAGACGGAGCGGGGCGACGATGCTTCCCGCGACGATGATGAGGATGCCCCACAGGGCGTCCCGGGAAAGCTGACATGAACGACGATTCGACGACCCCCGACCCCGCCACCTCCGGTGCCGAGGCTTCCACACCGCCTGCCAAGCCACGCCGCGCGCCGCGCAAGAAGGTGGTGGCCGACGATGCAGCCACTGCCGTGGCGCCCGCCGAGGCCGCGGTGCAGCCGGCTGCAGAGGCCGAGCCTGCGGTGAAAAAGCCCCGCAAGCCGCGCCAGCCCCGCGCAGAGGCCGACGTGGCTGTGGTGGCCGAAGCGCCCCAGGCGCAGGAGCCCGCGCCGCAGCTCGTAGTGCAGGAGGTGCTGCCCCTGGCCGAAGTGCAGTCCGTGGCCGCCCAGGACGCCCCAGCTGCTGCTGGCGACGCAGAGGATGCGGCACCGCCGGTGCTGGTCGACCGCGCGCCCGGCGCGCGCATCTATGGCGATGCCCCGCGCGCCGAACGTGGCGATGGCCAGGAGCGCCGGGACGGCCGCAAGGAGGGGCATGGCAAGGGCCAGTCCCACCCTGGCCCGAAGGGTCCCAAGGGCCCCAGGCCGCAGCAGGGCGTGCAGGGCTACCAGTTCGAGGACGTGGTCTCCGGCCAGTTCGATGCGGATGAGGAATCCGACGAGGCGGTGCCCCTCAAGCGCGTGCTGCTGCCCCAGGTGGAAACGCCCAAGCTGCACAAGGTGCTGGCGCAGGCCGGCCTGGGTTCGCGGCTGGAGATGGAGCAGCTCATTCTGGAGGGCCGCATCTCGGTCAACAGCGAGCCGGCCCACATCGGCCAGCGCATCCAGTATGGCGACCAGGTCAAGGTCAACGGCAAGCCCATCCGCTACCGCATCGACCCGCCGCCGGCGCGTGTCATCGCCTACCACAAGCCCGTGGGCGAGGTGGTCTCGCACGACGACCCGCAGAACCGCCCCACGGTGTTTCGCAAGCTGCCACGCCTGCAGCAGGGCAAGTGGCAGTCCGTCGGTCGACTGGACCTGAACACCGAAGGCCTGCTGCTGTTCACCAGTTCGGGCGAGCTGGCCAACAAGCTCATGCACCCGCGCTTCGGCCTGGAGCGCGAGTACGCCGTGCGCGTGCTCGGCGCCCTGAGCAACGAGGAAAAAGCCAAGCTGATCGAGGGCGTGCGCCTGGACGATGGCATGGCCGCCTTCGGCTCCATCGAGGATGGCGGCGGTGAGGGTGCCAACTGCTGGTACCGCGTGACCATTTCCGAAGGCCGCAACCGCGAGGTGCGGCGCATGCTGGAGTCGGTGGGCCATGCGGTCAGCCGGCTCATCCGCATCCGCTACGGCGCCATGGTGCTGCCGCGCGGCCTCAAGCGCGGCGCCTTCCTGGAGCTGGACGAAAGCGACATCCGGGCCCTGGTGAAGGCCGCCGGTGCCGGGCGTGACCCGGTCGAAGACCGTGGCGATGCCGCGCCGGGCGAAAGCGCCCCGGCAGGCAACAAGCGCGGCAACAACATGCGCCGCGGCGGCCCGCGCGGCGATGGCAGCCGCCGTGACCAACCGCCGGGCGCGGGTGGTGGCAACGGCCCGCGCGGCCAGAAGCCCCGCCGCGATGGCGGTGGTGGGCAGGGCGGCCGGGGTGGCAATGGCGGTGGAGGCAACAACAATGCCGACCGCGCGCGCGGCGGCTCGGCCCAGCCCGATCCGATGAAGACCTCGGTCGGCTACATCGGCACCGACAGCCTGTCGCGCCATCGCCAGGCGCAACGCGCGCCCGGTGGCGGCGGCGGCGGCGGTGGTGGTCCCCGCCGCGGCCGTGGCCGTTGATTCACAGGGGTTTCCCCGTGCAAGGTTAGAATCGAGGGTTTTGTCCACTGGGCAAAAGAATCCGCACCGTTTATATCAATCCAATCAGGAAAATCACCATGGCAATCGAACGCACTCTCTCCATCATCAAGCCTGACGCAGTCGCCAAGAACGTGATCGGCCAGATCTACGCCCGTTTCGAAGCCGCCGGCCTGAAGGTCGTGGCTGCCCGCATGGTGCACCTGTCGCGCCTGGAAGCCGAGCAGTTCTACGGCGTGCACAAGGCACGCCCCTTCTTCAAGGACCTGGTGGACTTCATGATCTCCGGCCCCGTGATGATCCAGGCCCTGGAAGGCGAAAACGCCATCCTGAAGAACCGCGAACTGATGGGCGCCACCGACCCCAAGAAGGCAGAAGCCGGCACCATCCGCGCTGACTTCGCCGACAGCATCGATGCCAACGCCGTGCACGGTTCGGACGCTGCCGAAACGGCTGCCGTGGAAATCGCTTTCTTCTTCCCCGGCCTGAACATTTACACCCGCTGAGATGGTGGTCCCCATGCTTGAGCCCACCCCGGTGGGGCGGCCGCACCATGGGGACGACTGCGAGCGGTTACCCGAAGGGATGCCGCTATGACGACCACGACTGAAACGACCGCTGCGGTCGCCGTGCCTGCCGCCAAGGCAGTGGCGAGCCCGGCGACAGGCACCAACCTGCTCGAATTCGACCTCGACGGGCTGGCCGCCTTTTGCGAGAAGCTCGGTGAGAAGCGCTTTCGCGCGACCCAGCTGTTCCGCTGGATCCACCAGCGCGGCGCGCACGATTTCGATGCCATGAGCGACCTGGCCAAGGCGCTGCGCGACAAGCTCAGGGGTTGTGCGCATGTGCAGGCGTTGCCGGTCATCACCGAGCATGTCTCGGCCGACGGCACCGTCAAGTGGCTGTTCGATGTGGGCGGTGGCAATGCCGTCGAGGCGGTCTTCATTCCTGAGGACGATCGCGGCACGCTGTGCATCTCCTCCCAGGCCGGCTGCGCCGTGGGATGCCGTTTCTGCTCCACCGGCCACCAGGGCTTCAGCCGCAACCTCACCACAGGTGAAATCGTGGCGCAGCTGTGGTTTGCCGAGCATGCTCTGCGCAAGCGCCTGGGCAAGGACGAGCGCGTCATCTCCAACGTGGTGATGATGGGCATGGGCGAGCCCCTGCAGAATTATTCGGCCCTGGTGCCGGCCCTGCGCGTGATGCTGGACGACCATGCCTATGGGCTGTCGCGCCGCCGCGTGACGGTGTCGACCTCCGGCGTGGTGCCCATGATCGACCGGCTGGCCCAGGACTGCCCCGTGGCCCTGGCCGTTTCGTTGCATGCGCCCAACGATCCGCTGCGCGACAACCTGGTTCCCCTGAACCGCAAGTACCCGATCGAAGAGCTGCTGGCTGCGTGCAACCGCTACCTGGAACATGCGCCGCGCGACTTCATCACCTTCGAATACTGCATGCTGGACGGGGTCAACGACCAGATCGAGCATGCGCGGCAACTGATCGAGCTCGTGAAGCCCGCACGCGGCGAGGGCGTGCGCTGCAAGTTCAACCTGATCCCGTTCAACCCGTTTCCTGCGTCGGGCCTTTTGCGTTCTTCACACGCGCAGGTGCAGGCCTTTGGCAAACTGCTGAGCGACGCGGGCATCGTGACCACGGTGCGCAAGACGCGCGGTGACGATATCGATGCCGCCTGTGGTCAATTGGCCGGTGACGTGAAAGATCGCACAAAAGCCGCGGAACGCATGGCCAGACAGCGCACAATCGCGCTCAAACCGGTGACCTGACACAACAAACTTGAAGGAGGCTCTACATGGTGGGATTGGTTGAACGCTGGCAGCGCATGGGCCGCTCTGCGCTCCTGGCCTGTGGGGTGGTGGCATGCGTGGCAGGGTTTTCGGGCTGCACGAGCACCAGCAGTGGCGGCACATCGGCCGCCCAGGGTGGTGCTGCTGTCTTCACCCCCTCCGACGAGCCCGAGGCGCGCCGCCGCGCGCGCATCCGCCTGGAGCTGGCGACCAATTACTTCGAGAACGGGCAGACCACCGTGGCGCTGGACGAAGTCAAGCAGGCCCTGGTCGCCGATCCTACCTATGCCGATGCCTTCAGCCTGCGCGGCCTGATCTACCTGCGGCTCAACGAGTTCGGCCAGGCCGAAGAGAGCTTTCGCCGCGCACTCGGCCTGCGCGGCAACGACCCCAACCTGCTGCACAACCTGGGCTGGCTGCACTGCCAGCAGCGCAAGTACGCCGAGGCCGACCAGAGCTTCGTGACGGCGCTGGCCAACCCGGCCTACACCGCGCGCGGCAAAACGCTGATGGCGCGCGGCCTGTGCCAGGTGGAAGCCGGCCAGGTGGCCGAGGCCGAGCAGTCGCTGCTCAAGGCCTACGAGCTCGATGCCTCCAACCCGGTGGTGGGCTACCACCTGTCCAATCTTCTGATGCGCCGCAATGAGCTCACGCGGGCGCAGTTCTATATCCGCCGCCTGAACAACAGCGATTTCGCCAACGCCGAAACGCTGTGGCTGGGCATCAAGGTCGAGCACGGCCTGGGCGACGCGGTCGCGCTGCGCCAACTGGGTGATCAATTGCGCAGGCGCTTCCCAGATGCGCGTGAGACGGGTGCCTATCAGCGTGGGGCTTTCAATGAGTGATTCGGTGGCAGGGGTTGCGGTGCATGAAGAGGCACCTGGTGGAACGGGGGGGCGCACGGCCGGGACATTGCTGCGCGAGGCGCGCATGGAGGCCGGCCTGCACATCGCGGCGCTGGCCGTGGCCCTGAAGGTACCGGTCGCCAAGCTGGAGGCCCTGGAGGCCGACAATTTCGCGGTGCTGCCCGACACGGTGTTCGTGCGCGCCCTGGCCTCGAGTGTGTGCCGTACCCTGAAGATCGACGCGGCGCCCATCCTGGCGCTGCTGCCGCAGAGCAAGAGCCCGCGCCTGGTGGCGGGCAATGCCGGGATCAACGCGCCGGTCAAGGGCAGCAGTTCCAGTGCGGGCAATGGCTCCTTCGCGCCGGCATCGTCGGGCGGCAAGAAGTCCTGGGCCATCACCGTGGTGGTGCTGGCCTTGCTGGCGGGGGCCTTGGCCATCATGTTTGTTCCTGCCGATCGCAATCCGTTCGGCAGCAGCGCGGGCGACGAGGCGCCGGCGTCTCCACCCGTCGCCGCGCAGGAGCCCCAGCCCCCGGTGGCTGCGGCCTCTGCTTCCACCTCCACCTCCAGTGTGGCGGTGTCTCCCGCACCTGTCTCGGCGGCGCTGCCTGCGCCTGCGGCAGCTCCTCCGGTTGCGGTGGCGGCCAGTGCGGCCGCCCCGGCCGCCGCTGCCGCTGCTGCGGCATCGACACCCGAAGCGGCTGCGGCCGTCTCGGCCTCCAGCGTGCTGACCCTGAGCGCGCGTGGTGCCTCGTGGGTGCAGGTGCGCGATGCCAGCGGAACCATTGCCCTGCAGAAGAATCTGGCGGTGGGTGAGTCGGTGGCCGTCTCCGGAACCCTCCCCTTGTCTGTGGTGATCGGCCGGGCCGATGTGACCGATGTGTTTGTGCGTGGCAAGCCATTCGCGCTGACCACCGTTTCGCGCGAGAATGTTGCGCGTTTTGAGGTGAAATAAGTGGACAAGTCCCTGACCGATCTGGCCCCGGTTGCCATTGCCCAGCCAGCGCCCCGGCGTTCCCGCCAGGCCCGTGTGGTCTGGGGTTCGCGCGTGGTCACGGTCGGGGGCGATGCGCCGGTGCGCGTGCAGTCCATGACCAATACCGATACGGTGGATGCCATCGGCACCGCCATCCAGGTCAAGGAGCTGGCGCAGGCCGGCTCCGAGTTCGTGCGCATCACCGTCAACACGCCCGAGGCGGCGCAGGCGGTGCCCTACATCCGCGAGCAGCTCGACCGCATGGGCGAGACCGTGCCGCTGGTGGGGGATTTCCACTTCAACGGCCACCGGCTGCTGACCGACTATCCGGATTGCGCGCAGGCGCTGTCCAAGTACCGCATCAACCCCGGCAACGTGGGCAAGGGCGACAAGCGCGACCGCCAGTTCGGCCAGATGATCGAGGCTGCCATCCGCTGGGACAAGGCCGTGCGCATCGGCGTCAACTGGGGCAGCCTGGACCAGGAGCTGCTGGCCCAGCTGATGGACACCAACAGCCGCCGCGCCCAGCCCTGGGAAGCGCGCCAGGTGATGTACGAGGCACTGATCACCTCGGCCATCGAATCGGCGCGCCGCGCGGAAGAAATGGGCCTGAACGGCGACCAGATCATCCTGTCGTGCAAGGTCAGCGGCGTGCAGGACCTGATCTCTGTGTACCGGGCCCTGGCGCAGCGCTGCGACTATGCGCTGCACCTGGGCCTGACCGAGGCCGGCATGGGCACCAAGGGCACGGTGGCCTCGGCCACGGCGCTGTCCATCCTGCTGCAGGAGGGCATTGGCGACACCATCCGCGTGTCCCTGACCCCGCAGCCGGGCGAGGCCCGCACCCAGGAAGTGGTGGTGGCCTCCGAGATCCTGCAGTCGCTGGGCCTGCGCGTGTTCGTGCCCAGCGTGACGGCCTGCCCTGGTTGCGGCCGCACGACCAGCACCACCTTCCAGGAGCTGGCCAAGCAGATCGACGACTACCTGCGCGCGCAGATGCCCGTCTGGCGCGTCAAGTACCCGGGCGTGGAAAAGCTCAAGGTCGCGGTCATGGGCTGCATCGTCAACGGCCCGGGCGAGAGCAAGCATGCCGACATCGGCATCAGCCTGCCCGGCACCGGCGAGGCGCCTGCCGCCCCCGTGTTCATCGACGGCGAGAAGGCCCTCACCCTGCGTGGCGAGAACATCGCCACCGAATTCCACCAACTGGTGGAGAACTACATCGAAAAGCGCTTTGGCGGTTCCCATCCGGTGGCCGCTGCGGCGGTGGGTGCCCCCGACGGCGCACTTGCCTAGCCGGGCGGCCGACGCCCCTGCGACAATCGCACCCGACGGGCCTGACGGCCCAGCGAGGCGGCATTCCTCCCGGAGCCGTCTCCCGCCCCCTATCCAACTGGAAAGCCATTGCTGTGAGTAAAGACGTATCCGCTGCCGCCGCCAAGCCCGAGAAGCTGGTGGCGGTCAAGGGCATGAACGACATCCTGCCGCCCGACTCCGCCCGCTGGGAGTGGCTGGAGGACAAGGTGCGCCAATTGATGGCGCGCTATGCCTACCGCAACATGCGCACGCCCATCGTCGAGCCCACGCCGCTGTTCGTGCGCGGCCTGGGCGAGGTGACCGACATCGTCGAGAAGGAGATGTACTCCTTCGAGGACCGCCTGAACGGAGAGCGCCTGACCCTGCGCCCCGAGGCCACGGCCGGCGTGGTGCGCGCCGTGGTCGAACACTCCATGCTGTACGAGGGCGGCAAGCGCCTGTATTACATGGGCCCGATGTTCCGCCACGAGCGTCCCCAGCGCGGCCGCTACCGCCAGTTCCACCAGATCGGTGCCGAGGCCCTGGGCTTTGGCGGCCCCGAGGTGGACGCCGAGCTGATCCTGCTGGCGAATGCGCTGTGGAAGGAAATCGGTCTGACCAACGTGCGCCTGGAGCTCAACAGCCTGGGCCAGCCCGAGGAGCGCAAGGCGCACCGCGCGGCGCTGATCGCCTACTTCGAGCAGAACGCCGACCAGCTCGACGAAGAGGCGCGCCGCCGCCTGCACGCCAACCCGCTGCGCATCCTGGACACCAAGAACCCGGCCATGCAGGCGCTGGTGAATGCCGCGCCCCGGCTCATCGACTTCCTGGGCGCCGAGTCGCTGGCGCACTTCGATGCGGTCAAGGCCATTCTGGACGCCAACGGCGTGGCCTGGACGGTGAACCCGCGCCTGGTGCGCGGCATGGACTACTACAACCTCACGGTGTTCGAGTTCATCACCGAGCAACTGGGCTCGCAGGGCACCATCTGCGGCGGTGGCCGCTACGACTACCTGATCGAGCAGATCGGCGGCAAGCCGGCGCCTGCCGTGGGCTGGGCCCTGGGCGTGGAGCGCGTGCTCGAGCTGGTCAAGGAGCAGGGCGCCGAGGTGCCGGCCCTGGTGCCGGATGCCTATGCCGTGATCCCCGGCCGTGCCGCCTTGCCGACCGCCATCCGCGTGCTGGAGCAATTGCGGGCGGCGGGCGTGCAGGTGCAGATGCATGGTGCGGCCACGGCCAGCGAAGGCATGGGCAGCATGAAGTCCCAGTTCAAGAAGGCCGATGGCAGCGGCGCGCAGTATGCTTTGGTGTTTGGCGACGACGAGCTTGCCCGCGGCACCGTCACCGTGAAGTCCCTGCGCGATGGCGCAGGGGGTGCCCAGGTGGAGCAACCGCTCGCCCATGTGGCCGATTGGGCCGCCACCCTACAATCCAACCGTTAATTCTTACCTACCTCCATGGCAAATCACTTAGACCTCGAAGAGCAGGAACAACTGGACCAGCTCAAGCATTTCTGGAACCAGTGGGGTACCCTCATCAGCTGCGTGCTGATCGTGGTGTGCGGTTCGCTGGCCGCATGGAACGGTTACCAGTACTGGCAGAGCCGCCAGGCCACCAAGGCCGCGGCGCTGTTCGACGCGGTCGAAGTGGCCAACCGCACCAAGGACCAGGCGCGTGTAGAACAGGCCTTTGGCGACCTCAAGTCCAGCTATGCCGGAACGCCGCAGGCGGCCCAGGCCGGTTTCCTGGTGGCCCGCGGCCTGGTTGAGGCGGCCAAACCCGATGAGGCGCGCGAAGTGCTGGCCTGGGTGGCCGCGAATGCGGGCGACGACGGCTTCAAGGCCCTGGCCAGGCTGCGCCTGGCTGCCGTGCTGACCGAACAGAAGAAGTACGACGAAGCGCTGGCCCAGCTGTCGGGCTCGCTGCCCGCGGCGTTCGACGGCGTCGCCGCCGACCACCGGGGCGACATCCTGATGCTGCAGGACAAGCGCACCGAGGCCCTGGCCCAGTACACCAAGGCCTACAAGGCCATGAGCGAAGACGTGGAATACCGCCGCCTGGTGGAAGTCAAGCTCAACGCACTGGGCGCCAACCCCGCCGCCGAGACCGTGGCTGCCGCCAAGGCGGCGGAGGCCGCCAAATGAGCGCGCGCAATCCATTGCGCCCGGTTCGTGGCCTGGCCTTGCTGGCCCTGGCGGCCGCGCTGGCCGGCTGCTCGATGATGCCCAGCGGCTCGTTCTGGGGCGGCTCGCCCAAGCCCGTGCCGGCCGACCTCGGCGCCAACGTGCCCGTGCTCGGCGTGCGCCAGGCATGGACCGGCAAGGTGGGCGCGGTGGCAGGCCTGTCGCTGGACGTGCGCGTGAGCGGCACCACGGTGACCCTGGCCTCGGCCGATGGCACGGTGGCCGCCATCGACGCCCGCACGGGTGGCGATGTCTGGCGCCTGGCCCTGGCCGAGCCGCTGTCTGCCGGTGTCGGCAGCGATGGCAAGCTGGCTGCCGTGGTGGCGCGCAGCAATGCGCTGATCACCATCGATGCCGGCCGTGAGCGCTGGCGCCAGCCCATGGCCTCGCAGGTCTTCACCGCCCCGCTGGTGGCCGGTGGCCGCGTGTTCGTGCTGGCCGCCGACCGCACCGTGACGGCCTTCGATGCCGCCACGGGCAAGCGCCTGTGGACCCAGCAGCGCCCCGGCGAGCCCCTGGTGCTGCGCCAGGATGGTGTGCTGCTGGCCGTGGGCGACACCCTGGTGGTGGGCCTGTCCGGCCGCCTGGTGGGCCTGAACCCCGACAACGGCAGTGTGCGCTGGGAGGCTCCGCTGGCCACCTCGCGCGGCACCAACGACGTGGAGCGCCTGGTCGAGCTGGTGGGGCGCAGCAGCCGCGTCGGCGAATCCGTGTGCGCCCGGGCCTTCCAGTCGGCCGTGGGCTGCGTGAACACGGTGCGCGGCAACGTCGCCTGGACCCAGCGTGCCGCGGGCGCCGAGGGCATCGACGGCGACAAGGACGCGATCTTCGGCACCGAAAGCAATGGCGCGCTGGTGGCCTGGAACCGCAATGACGGTACGCGCCTGTGGGGCTCTGACCGCCTCAAGCACCGCAAGCTGACCTCGCCGCTGCTGCTGGGCCGCTCGGTGGTGGTGGGCGACGACACGGGCCTGGTGCATCTTCTCTCGCGCACCGACGGGGCCCCCCTCAACCGCCTCACCACCGATAGCTCCGGCATTGCCGCGGCACCGGTGGCGGCGGCCGACACCCTGGTGGTGGTCACCCGCAACGGCGGAGTGTTCGGCTTCCGCCCGGAATAATGGATCGTATTCAATGAAGCCAGTTATCGCCCTCGTGGGGCGGCCGAATGTCGGTAAATCCACGCTGTTCAACCGCTTGACGAAGTCCCGCGACGCGATCGTGGCGGACTTCGCCGGGCTCACGCGTGACCGCCACTACGGCAATGGCAAGCAGGGCAAGCACGAGTACATCGTCATCGACACGGGGGGCTTCGAGCCCGATGCCTCCACCGGCATCTACCGCGAGATGGCCAAGCAGACGCAGCAGGCCGTGGCCGAGGCCGACGTGGTCGTCTTCGTCGTCGATGCGCGCGCCGGTGTCTCGGCACAGGACCATGACATTGCCAACTACCTGCGCCGGCTGTCCAAGCCCTGCGTGCTGGTGGCCAACAAGGCCGAAGGCATGGTCGAGGGCGTGCAGCTGGCCGAGTTCTACGAGCTCGGCCTGGGCGAGGTGTTCCCGGTGTCTGCCGCGCACGGCCAGGGCATTCGCAGCCTGGTGGAGATTGCGCTCGAGCCGCTGAACCTGCCCGACCCCGACGAGGCCGATGCCTCGGACGACAAGAGCGTCATCAAGCTCGCCGTGGCGGGCCGCCCCAACGTGGGCAAGTCCACGCTGATCAACACCTGGCTGGGCGAGGAGCGCCTGGTCGCCTTCGACATGCCGGGCACCACGCGCGATGCGATCACCGTGCCCTTCGAGCGCAACGGCCAGCGCTTCGAGCTGGTGGACACGGCCGGCCTGCGCCGCAAGGGCAAGGTGTTCGAGGCCATCGAGAAGTTCTCGGTGGTGAAGACGCTGCAGGCCATCGAATCGGCCAACGTGGTGCTGCTGCTGCTCGATGCCACGCAGGGCGTGACCGATCAGGACGCGCACATCGCGGGCTACATCCTGGAGAGCGGCCGCGCCGTGGTGCTGGCCGTGAACAAGTGGGACGCCGTGGACGAGTACCAGCGCACGCTGCTGGAGCGTTCCATCGAGAGCCGCCTGTCCTTCCTGAAGTTCGCCTCCATGCACTTCATCTCGGCCAAGAAGCGCCAGGGCCTGGGCCCGCTGTGGACCTCCATCGTGCAGGCGCACAAGGCGGCCACCTGCAAGATGTCCACCCCCGTGCTCACCCGGCTGTTGCTGGAGGCGGTGCAGTTCCAGGCGCCCAAGCGCTCGGGCATGTTCCGCCCCAAGCTGCGCTACGCGCACCAGGGTGGCATGAACCCACCGGTGATCGTGATCCACGGCAACTCGCTGGAGCACGTGACCGACGCCTACAAGCGCTTCCTGGAAGGGCGCTTCCGCAAGGAATTTGATCTGGTGGGTACCCCGCTGCGCATCGAGGTCAAGACGTCCCACAACCCCTTTGTGGACAAGGACGAAGGCTGATTCCGAAGTCCCCCGACCGTATTCGCGGTGGGGGATGGGTAATGCAAGTGCTGCGCTGCAGCATGGTTATTGCAGCGACATGATTCTGTGCATGGCACTCAAGGGTAACCATCTGTTTCTGTGGCTGCATAATCTCCAGAGGCATTTCCCTGGCAAGCACCCCGGTCCGGCGTGAAGAAAGGCCGGGTTGGCGAAAGGCCATGCCAACCGGCGGCAAAACTCTGACTTTGCTGTGGTAAGGTGGTGGTTTACAACAACATTTTTGAACACGGAGAATATCGTGAGCAATAAAGGCCAACTTTTGCAAGATCCTTTCCTGAACGCACTGCGTAGGGAGCATGTGCCCGTTTCCATCTACCTGGTGAACGGTATCAAGCTGCAAGGGCAAATCGAATCGTTCGACCAGTATGTGGTGTTGCTGCGCAATACCGTCACGCAGATGGTCTACAAGCATGCCATCTCCACCATCGTGCCTGGCCGTGCGGTCAATTTCTCGACGGCCGAAACCCCTGATGCAGACGGCGCCGGCAACTGAGTTGCGGCATCCAGTTCAGCATTCAATCCTGGGTCTGATGGTCATGGGCGGAGGCCATCCGCTTTGAGCTCTCCCGCATCTTCTGACGCGGGTGGTGGTGCCTCGGTATTGCTGGTGGGGGTGGACTTCGGTCTTCCCCATTTCGATGGCGAGCTCGAAGAACTGGGCCTGCTCGCGCAGACGGCGGGGCTCAACCCCGTCGCGCGCCTGACCTGCAAGCGCAAGGCGCCCGATGCGGCCCTGTTCGTGGGCAGCGGCAAGGCCGACGAGATCCGCACCCTGGCCCAGATGCACGGTGCGGTGGAGGTGCTGTTCGACCAGTCGCTGAGCCCTGCGCAGCAGCGCAACCTGGAGCGCCACCTGGAGTTGCCGGTCTCCGACCGCACCTTCCTCATCCTCGAAATCTTTGCCCAGCGCGCCCGCAGCCACGAGGGCAAGCTGCAGGTGGAGCTCGCCCGCCTGCAGTACCTGAGCACACGCCTGGTGCGCCGCTGGTCGCACCTGGAGCGCCAGACCGGCGGCATCGGTGCGCGTGGCGGTCCGGGTGAAAAGCAGATCGAACTCGACCGCCGCATGATCGGTGAGGCCATCAAGCGCACGCGCGAGCGCCTGTCCAAGGTCAAGCGCCAGCGTTCCACGCAGCGCCGCCAGCGCGACCGGCGCGATACCTTCACCATCTCGCTGGTGGGCTACACCAACGCCGGCAAGTCCACGCTGTTCAATGCGCTCGTGAAGGCGCGCGCGTATGCGGCCGACCAGTTGTTCGCCACGCTCGATACCACCACGCGCCAGCTGTACCTGGGCGATGCGGGGCGTTCGGTGTCGCTGTCCGACACCGTGGGCTTCATCCGCGACCTGCCGCACGGCCTGGTCGACGCCTTCCAGGCCACGCTGCAGGAGGCGGTCGATGCCGACTTGCTGCTGCACGTGGTCGATGCCTCCAACCCCCATTTCCCCGAGCAGATGGACCAGGTGCAGCGCGTGCTGCACGAGATCGGCGCCGCCGACATTCCGCAGTTGCTGGTGTTCAACAAGCTCGATGCACTCGATGCCGAGCAGCAGCCTGCGTTGCTGGAAGACCAGTACGAAGTGGAAGGGCAGATGGTGCCCCGCCTGTTCGTGAGTGCACGCTCCGGCCAGGGGCTGGACAACCTGCGCCGCGTGCTGTCCGCGCGGGTGCTGGAAGCCCGGGAGGACATGACCCCAGCTGATGCTGCCCCATTGCCAGCCCACGAGGGGTGATTGGGCACAATGCCGTTTTGATCGATGCCACCAGAGAACCAGAGACTTTGCGCATGAATTTCCAAAATCGCACCCTACGCTGGGCTTCGCTGCCAGAACGTATCCGGGGCATGTTCAATCTGAACGACCCCCGCTGGGGCCGTGGCGAAGACAAGCCGGACGACGGCGCCCGCCCGGACGACCGCCAGCCGGCGCAGCCCCCCGCAGGCAACCGCGGGCGCGAGAACAACAAGGGCCAGGGCAACGGCCAGCCGCCGGACCTGGACGAACTGTGGCGTGACCTCAACCGCAAGCTCGGCGGCCTGTTTGGCGGCAAAGGTGGCGGTGGTGGGCGCGGCACGGGGGGCTCCGGCAACGGAGGCTTCCAGCCGCCCGACATGAAGAGCGCGGGCGTGGGCGTGGGCCTGATCGCCGGCATCGTCTTCGTGATCTGGATGGGCACGGGCTTCTTCATCGTGCAGGAAGGCCAGCAGGCCGTGATCACCCAGTTCGGCAAATACAAGAGCACGGTGGGTGCGGGCTTCAACTGGCGCCTGCCTTACCCGATCGAGCGCCACGAGCTGGTGTTCGTGACGCAGATCCGCTCGGCCGACGTGGGCCGCGACAACATCATCAAGAGCACCGGCCTGCGCGAGTCGGCCATGCTGACCGAAGACGAGAACATCGTCGAGATCAAGTTCGCCGTGCAGTACCGCCTGAGCGATGCGCGTGCCTGGCTGTTCGAGAGCAAGAACCCCTCGGACGCCGTGGTGCAGGCCGCCGAGACGGCGGTGCGCGAGGTCGTGGGCAAGATGCGCATGGACACGGCCCTGGCCGAGGAGCGCGACCAGATCGCCCCGCGCGTGCGCGCGCTGATGCAGACCATCCTGGACCGCTACAAGGTCGGTGTCGAGGTCGTGGGCATCAACCTGCAGCAAGGTGGCGTGCGCCCGCCCGAGCAGGTGCAGGCCTCGTTCGACGATGTGCTCAAGGCCGGTCAGGAGCGCGAGCGCGCCAAGAATGATGCCCAGGCCTACGCCAACGATGTGATTCCGCGCGCCGTGGGCTCCGCCTCGCGCCTGAACGAAGAAGCGGCCGCCTACAAGGCCCGCATCGTGGCGCAGGCACAGGGTGATGCGCAACGCTTCTCGTCCGTGCTGGCCGAGTACCAGAAGGCGCCCCAGGTCACGCGCGACCGCATGTACCTGGAAAGCATGCAGCAGATCTATGGCAACGTGACCAAGGTGCTGGTGGATTCCCGCCAGGGCTCCAACCTGCTGTACCTGCCGCTGGACAAGATCATGCAGAGCGTGGCCACGGGCACGCCCGCGGCGCTGGAGTCGCCGCCGGCCAATGCCGCATCGACCGTGGTGCCAACCTTGCCACCGACGTCCACTTTTTCGAATGACCCCCGGGCGCGTGACAGCAGTCGCACACGCGAACGTGAATCCCGCTAGGAGCAGCTCGTGAACAGAGTCGGATTTATCGCATCCACCCTCCTGGTGGTGCTTGCACTCATGAGCTCCATGCTCTTCGTGGTGGACCAGCGCCAGTTCGGCGTGCTCTACGCGCTCGGGCAGATCAAGGAAGTGATCACCGAGCCGGGCCTGAACTTCAAGTTGCCGCCGCCGTTCCAGAACGTGACCTACATCGACAAGCGCCTGCTCACGCTGGACAGCCCCGATACGGAGCCCATGCTCACGGCCGAAAAGCAGCGCGTGGTGATCGACTGGTATGTGCGCTGGCGCATTTCGGAGCCCACCCAATACATCCGCAATGTGGGCCTGGACGAGAGCGCCGGGGCCATGCAGCTCAACCGGGTGGTGCGCAACGCCTTCCAGGAAGAGATCAACAAGCGCACCGTGAAGGAGCTGCTGTCGCTCAAGCGCGAAGCGCTGATGGCCGACGTGAAGCGCGAAGTGCTGGAAACCGTGCGCGGTGCCAAGCCCTGGGGCGTGGATGTGGTGGACGTGCGCATCACGCGCGTCGACTATGTCGAGGCCATCACCGAGTCGGTCTACCGCCGCATGGAGGCCGAGCGCAAGCGCGTGGCCAACGAGCTGCGTTCCACCGGTGCGGCCGAGGGCGAAAAGATCCGCGCCGATGCCGACCGCCAGCGCGAGATCGCCATCGCCAATGCCTACCGCGATGCCCAGAAGCTCAAGGGTGAAGGCGATGCCGAAGCTGCCCGCATCTACGCCGAGGCGTTTGGCCGCGATCCGCAGTTTGCGCAGTTCTACCGCAGCCTGGAGGCCTACAAGTCCAGCTTCAACAAGAAGAGCGACGTGATGGTGGTGGACCCCTCGTCGTCGGAGTTCTTCAAGGCCTTCCGCGGTGGCACAGCGCCCGCGGCGCAGCCTGCGGCACCGCGCAAGTAACACCCCGCGCCTGCGCTTGCCAGGCGCACAGCGGCAGCCCTGCACCGTGGGGTTGCCGCTTTTTTTTGGGGAGCCGCTCCCGTCCGGTGGGACGCGGCAGGCTCCCCGGGTTTTTCCGCCCCGGTCACCCTCGCGGCAGGCCCCCATTTGGGGTGCTTTGCCGGTGCCGGTAGAATCACGGTTTTAACAGCCTCCCCTTTTCTCCATGTCTGCTTGGGTCCTGCCGGATCACATTGCCGATGTCTTGCCGTCCGAAGCGCGGCACATCGAAGAATTGCGTCGCGGGCTGCTCGACACGGCGCGCTGCTATGGCTATGAGCTGGTCATGCCGCCGCTGTTGGAGCACCTTGAATCCCTGCTGACGGGCACTGGCGAGGCACTGGATCTCCAGACCTTCAAGCTGGTGGATCAGCTGTCGGGTCGCTCCATGGGCCTGCGTGCGGACACCACGCCCCAGGTGGCCCGCATCGATGCCCACCTGCTCAACCGCAAGGGTGTGACGCGGCTGTGCTACTGCGGCCCTGTGCTGCACACCCGCCCCGATCGTCCCCATGCCACGCGCGAGCCGCTGCAGTTCGGCGCCGAGATCTACGGCCATGCCGGGCTGGAGGCCGACCTCGAAGCCCTGCAGCTGGCGCGTGAGTGCCTGCGCGTGGCCGAGGTGCGCGACACCACCATCGACCTGGCCGACGTACGCATCGTGCGCAGCCTGCTTGCCGGTGTGGCGGTGGATGCACCGCTGCTCAGCCGTATACATGCCGCCCTGGCGGCCAAGGACGCGAGCGAACTGGCGACGCTGACCCGTGACTTCCCTGCGGCATCGCGCCAGGGGCTGCTGGCGTTGCTGCAGCTGTATGGCGACGAGTCCGTGCTGGCTGAGGCCGACAAGGCCCTGAAGCACATCGCCGGCGTGTCCGAAGTGCTGTCACACCTGCGCTGGCTGGCGTCGCGCCTGGACGGTGCCGTGGTCACCTTCGACCTGGCCGATCTGCGTGGCTACGCCTACTACAGTGGCACCCGCTTTGCCATCTACGGCAAAGGCGCCAGCGATGCGCTGGTGCGCGGCGGGCGCTATGACGAGGTGGGTGCCGTGTTCGGCCGCAACCGGCCTGCGGCCGGCTTCAGCCTGGACATCAAGCAACTGGTGAGCGTGGTGTCCCCGCGCGCCCTGAAGGCCGCCATCCGCGCGCCCTGGGGCGAGGCGAGCGATGTGAATGCCGCCATTGCCGCGCTGCGCCGCCAAGGCGAGACGGTGGTATGTGTTCTGCCTGGGCATGGGAGCGAAGTCGATGAGTTCCACTGTGACCGAGAGCTGGTGCAGATTGCGGGCCAGTGGGTCGTGCAGGCTGTTTGATCGAGTTAATTGCAATTGAGAATTGGGTCTGAGATGAAAGCAACCAAAGGTCGCAACGTAGTGGTGGTCGGAACCCAATGGGGTGACGAAGGCAAGGGCAAGCTGGTCGACTGGCTCACCGAGAGCGCGCAGGGCGTGGTCCGGTTCCAGGGTGGTCACAATGCCGGCCACACCCTGGTCATCAACGGCGTGAAGACTGCGCTGCACCTGATCCCCAGCGGCATCATGCGCCCGGGCGTCAAGTGCTACATCGGCAACGGTGTGGTGCTGTCGGCCGCCAAGCTCTTCGAGGAAATCGAAGGCCTGGAGAAGGCGGGCGTCGAAGTGCGCTCGCGCCTACGCATCAGCGAGGCCTGCCCGCTGATCCTGCCGTTCCACGCCGCCATCGACGTGGCGCGCGAGGCTGCACGCGAGCAGGGCGGCACCGAGAAGATCGGCACCACCGGCCGCGGTATCGGCCCCGCCTACGAAGACAAGATCGCCCGCCGCGCCCTGCGCGTGCAGGACCTCAAGTACCCCGAGCGTTTCGCCGCCAAGCTGCGCGAGCTGCTGGACCTGCACAACCATGTGCTCACCACCTACCTGGGCTCGTCCAAGTTTGTCTTCGGCGATGCCTTGAAGCCCTACATCCAGGACGGCAAGGTGCAGTTCGACGTGGTGTACGCCGAAGCCATGCGCCATGCCGAGCTGCTCAAGCCCATGATGGCCGACGTTTCGCGTGAACTGAACGAAGCCAACAAGGCCGGTGCCAACCTGCTGTTCGAAGGCGCGCAGGGCACGCTCCTCGACGTGGACCACGGTACCTACCCGTATGTGACCTCCAGCAACTGCGTGGCCGGCAACGCCGCCGCCGGCTCGGGCGTGGGCCCTGGCATGCTGCACTACATCCTGGGCATCACCAAGGCCTACTGCACCCGCGTCGGGGGCGGTCCGTTCCCGACGGAGCTTGACTGGGAAGTGCCTGGCACGCCCGGCTACCACATGAGCACCGTGGGTGCCGAGAAGGGTGTGACCACCGGACGCAGCCGCCGCTGTGGCTGGTTCGATGCCGCGCTGCTCAAGCGCAGCGCCCAGGTCAACGGCCTGTCGGGCCTGTGCATCACCAAGCTCGACGTGCTCGACGGCCTGACCGAGTTGCTGCTGTGCACCGGTTATGAACTCGACGGCGAAAAGATCGACCTGCTGCCCATGGGCGCGGAAGACATCGCACGCTGCACGCCGATCTACGAAACCCTGCCGGGTTGGACGGAAACCACTGTGGGCGTGACCGAGTACGCCAAGCTGCCCGAGGCAGCACGCCGCTACCTGGAGCGCATTGCCGAAGTCACCGGTGTGCCGGTCGACGTGATCTCCACCAGCCCGGACCGCGACCACACCATCATGATGCGCCACCCCTACGTGGCCGACTGACCTGCCATGCCGCTGCCCTGGCCTCGCACCGGCAGGGCGGTGCCGCATGGCGCCATGTGCTGCGCGGCAAACGCATTTTTCGTATTCCCTCTATATAGCGATGAGGGGTTGCCCTGGCGCTGTTGCCGTGTGATCCTCTCATCTACAAGCCATCACCCCCAGGAGCCCCGCCCATGTTGACCGAAGACGGCAAACACCTGTATGTCAGTTATGACGAGTACCACAGCCTGATCGAAAAGCTGGCGCTCAAGGTGCACCAGTCGGACTGGGAGTTCGACACCATCCTGTGCCTGGCACGCGGTGGCCTGCGCCCCGGTGACATCCTGAGCCGCATCTTCGACAAGCCCCTGGCCATCATGTCCACCAGCTCCTACCGCGCCGAAGCCGGCACGGTGCAGGGCCACCTCGACATCGCCCGTTTCATCACTACCCCCAAGGGCGAAATCGCCGGCAAGGTGCTGCTGGTGGACGACCTGGCCGATTCGGGCCACACCCTGCATGCCGTGATCGACATGCTCAGGACCAACTACGCACCCATTACGGAACTGCGCAGCGCCGTCATCTGGACCAAGGGCATGTCGACGTTCACGCCCGACTACTCGGTGGAGTTCCTGCCCACCAACCCCTGGATCCACCAGCCCTTCGAAGGCTATGACAGCCTGAGCCCTGCCAAGCTGCTGGAAAAGTGGCGCGTGTGACGGGCCCTGGCGCCGGACACAGCAAACAAGAGGAGGGCGCAAGCCCTCCTTTTTTCTTGGAGACTCCCGCGCTGGCTGCCTGGGTAGCCCCCATGGTCATGCAAATTCCTCGGGTTTTCCCTGCGGCCCCTCCAAAGTGGTGCTATAGTTGAGGGCTTCGCTACCAAGACCTCTGTTCTGCAGAAGTCGGTCGGTTGAAGATGCTGCTTCGGTGGTGTTTTCGGCGGTTTGGGTAGGTCGAAGCGGGGTTTGAAAAAACTTCGGTAGTTTTAGAAAAGTCGCTGATTTCTCGGTATACAATCTAAGGCTGCGCTGACAA
>NZ_JBWKPP010000035.1:0-35671 GCF_059418305.1 Acidovorax sp. GW821-FHT09B03 | reverse complement strand
TCTGGTCAAAGACCGCAGATGACATCCTCGCGAGTGTCGAGAGATTTTGCCTGCGAACTTCTAACTCACGACACTAGGGCCCCCGGGTTCTTCGCGACCGAGGGGCGGCTTCTGCCACTGCTGCCGCGCATGGAGATCTCGCTGCACGCCACGGCGCCGCAGTCGTGCGAACTGACCTGGCGAATGTACAGCCGAAGCCAGAGCCTTGCCGTCCGCTGCCTGGTGCTCCCGCTGGCCAGGCGGGTCATGCAGCGGCGGGCAGGCCGGGGCCTGGCTGCGCTGAAGGCGCGCATGGAGGGGGCTGCCGGTACCTGACGCCAGGTGGGCTCAGTGCGCTCTCTGCGCGATGCGAAACAGGCGCGGGCGCAACTGGTGGGTGTCGGCTGCAAACTCTGCGCCAAAGGGCGACTGGGCCAGCTGCAGCAGGGCCGCCAGCGCATGCTGCTCCAGGCTGACGACCCAGCGCTCCTGCGGCCATTGCATCCAGTCGATGGCGATGCCCTCCAGGCAGGGGTGGGGCTCGCCCAGGATGGCCGCCAACCGCTCCAGCGCGAAGAGGAGCCGCAGCACCCGCTCGCGGTCGCCCACCAGGACCCTGGCCGGCTCCGTGGCGGCGCGCAGGATCAGCAGGTCGTCGGGCACCAGCCCGCCCTCGGTGTAGGCCTGCCGCAGGCGCTGCTGGAAATCGGGCGTGTCGGTCAGGCACAAGGGCGTCACGGTGCGGTTCCAGCCAGGGCGTTTTCGCAGGCTATGCCGGGAGGCCATGGTGCGCGAGGCGGCCGCCGGTGAAGCGCGGGTCGTCGGTCACCTCGCGCACCGCAAAGTCCGGCCCTGCAAACGCGGCCAGCAGCTCGGGGCTTGCGAACTCCGCCTCGGCCAGCAGCAGGCCCGCGAGCTCGCCCTGGAACTCGTCCACGATCAGGGCCACCCCGTCCGCCGGATGCAGCCGGTGCCGCAGCTTGGTGATGCGCCGCCCCGGCAGCGAGGCGGCGAGCAGCGCGAATTCATCCTCGGGCAGGTAGATGGACGTGATCAGCCGGGTGTGCACGTCCACGTCCCCCTTGCGGGTAAGCCGCAGCATGGGCGCGCCGCCATCGAGCGGGCGCGCCTCCCGCAGGCGCAGCCGCGCGCCGGTCACGTAGAGGTCGGTGATCGCCTCGGTGCGGCGAATGCGTTCGCGCGGCGGCAGCTCGCGGCACAGCCAGCGCCGTTCGCGCTCGATGGCAACGTAGTGGGGCTTGGGGAAGCCCAGGCGTTCTGCGGTCTCCTGGTCGATGCTGCTCACCGGCGCTCCTGTGTTCGTGGCGTCCTTGCGGGGTGGGCATGATGCCATGGGCGGGAGGCCCTGCGGGGGCGGGTGCTCAGGCCTCGTCCTCGGGCAGGGGCGTGTACTCTGCGGGCGAGGCGATGTGGCCGGCTTCGAGCTGCGCGTGCATGTCCTGCTCCAGCGCGATGTCCCTCAGGACCTGCAGGCGCTGGCGCGCCTGCGCCACGGTCAGCGGCTGCTCGGGCGACGAATCCTGCGCAGGGGCGCCGGCCGAGATGGCCGCATCAAAGACCGCCAGCGGCAGGGTCCCCGCCTCGATGCCTTGCAGCAGCGCCACCACCTGGGCCTTGCTGGCGGGCCACTCGCCTGAGAACACCGCGATGTCCAGCACGGACTCGTTCGCCACCGCCCGGCGCCGGATCTCGGCGATGGAGTGCGGGCTGATGCGCCGGATGGCCGCAATCTGCGGGGCGCTGAGGTCCGGGTGCGAGGGCTTGAAGCGAAAGCAGCGGTGGCTCATGGGGGCAATGGGGCGCTCAGGTGGGCGCGCGACCTTCCTTGAGTGCAACCTTCCTCAAGGATTGGATGCAGCCGTGGTGGCCTGGGTCATGACCGTGGCCCAGGCACCGTCCACGCGCTTCCACACCTCCACCACCCACAGCCCGCCGCTGAAAAAACGCGTGACGACCAGCTCGCCTTGCTGCTCATGGTGCTCGCGCTCGCGTGCGACATAGGGCCGCGGCTTCTGCGCCTGGAGGTTGCCGATCCTTTGCGCCCGGGACATGTACTGCCCGTTCTGCTGGACCGTCGTGAAACGGCCCGCGGTGTACTGGCCCCACTGCACGGCATCGGCCGCGTAGAAGGCCTCGTCGCGTGCGCGCATCGCGGCCTGAAGGTCGGGGGGAAGCACGCTCGTGTCAGTCATTGCACGACTGTAGCAAACGGGGCCGACGCAGGTCTGGCTCGCGACCCAAGGCCAAGCCACTGCGCAGCCGGTGCATGGTGAGCAGCGGGCGGGGGGGCCGCGCGCGCCGGGAATAGCTTCGCTCCTACACGTCGCCGCATGGGCATGGCATATGGTGGGTTCGCCGCACGCCACTGCCTTGCCCACGGACGACCTCACCATGATCCAACGCCTCACCGCCGCCCTTGCCACCCTGCTTGCTGCCCTCGCACTCTCGGGCTGTGGCTACAACGACTTCCAGCGCCTGGACGAACAATCCAAGGCCGCATGGAGCGAGGTGCTCAACCAGTACCAGCGCCGCGCAGAGCTGGTGCCCAACATCGTGGCCAGCGTGAAGGGCGAGGCCAATTTCGAGCAGGAAACGCTCACCCGCGTGGTGCAGGCGCGGGCCCAGGCCACTGCCATCCAGGTGACGCCCGAGACCCTCAACGACCCTGAGACCATGCGCAAGTTCCAGGCGGCGCAGGGCGAGCTGTCGAGTGCGCTGTCGCGGTTGATCGCGGTGTCCGAGCGCTACCCCACGCTGCAGGCGAACCAGGGGTTTCGCGACCTGCGTGTGACGCTGGAGGGCACCGAGAACCGCATCGCCGTGGCGCGCAACCGCTACATCGATACGGTGCAGCAGTACAACACCCTGGCGCGCAGCTTTCCCACCAACTTCACGGCCAAGGTGTTCAGCTACGCCCCCAAGCCGCCGATGGCCGTGCCCAATGAGGCGCAGATCTCCGCCCCGCCCACGGTGGACTTCTCAACCACCCCCAAGAAGCCGTGAGCTACGGGCTCATGCCGCACGCCAAGCCCTTCTGGCGCTACCTTGCCACTGCCGCGCTCCTGCTGGGGGCGGTTTGTGCCTGGGCCCAGGCGCCCGTGCAGCCGGTACCAGCGCTCACAGGCCATGTGGTGGATGGCACTGGCACGCTCAGCGCCGATCAGCGCACGGCGCTCGAAGCGCAACTGACCGCTCTGGAATCGAGCCAGGGCAGCCAGGTGGTCGTGCTGATGGTGCCCACCACCGCCCCTGAAGACATTGCCGCCTATGCCAACCGCGTGGCCAACCAATGGAAGATCGGGCGCCGCGACGTGGGGGACGGGGTGTTGGTGCTGGTCGCCAAGGACGACCGCAAGATGCGCATCGAGGTGGCCAAGGCGCTCGAAGGCGCCATCCCCGACATCGCGGCTGCGCGCATCATCGACGGCACCCTGCAGCCGCGCTTTCGCGCTGGCGACTTTGCCGGCGGACTGCAGGCTGCCGCCACGCAGCTGGGTGCGCTGATTGCCCGCGAACCGCTTCCCGAACCCTCTGCGCCACAGCCATCGCAAACGCGTGGCCAAGGCATGGTTTCGGGGTTTGGCTGGGGTGAGGCCGCTATCGTCCTGGTGATGGGCGTGCTGATCGGCGGGCCGATTGCGCGCTCGATGTTCGGCAACGCGTTCGGCTCGCTCGCCACCGGCGGCGCGGCGGGGCTGGGGGCCTTCGTGCTCACATCCAGCGTTCTCCTGGCCGGCCTGGCAGCCATTGCGGGCCTGCTGTTCACGCTGATGGCCGGAGCAGGCCGGCGCACCACGCTGCGCCAAGGGGGCTCCGGCATCCCATGGGGCGGGGGGCTCGGGGGCCTTGGCGGCCTGGGCGGCGGAGGCTTCGGCGGGGGGGGCTCGCGCGGAGGTTCGGGCGGCGGCTTCAGCTCGGGCGGCGGTGGCAACTTTGGCGGGGGCGGTGCCTCCGGAGGGTGGTAGCCATGGTGCTGTCCCGATCTCTGCGCGCGCTGCGGCGCCTGGCCGTACACCGCTGGCAAGAGGGCGATGTGCGCAAGGCCCTGCCCGATGAGGCCCTGGCGCGGCTGTCGGCACGCGTGGCGGCCAGCGAGCAGTTGCACACGGGGCAGATCCGCATCTGCGCCGAAGGCGCGCTGCCCTGGAGCTATCTGCAGCGCGACGCCACGGCCCGCGAACGCGCGCTCATGCTGTTCAGCAAGCTGCGCGTGTGGGACACCGAGCACAACAACGGCGTGCTGATCTACCTGCTGGTGCCCGAGCACGCCATCGAGATCGTTGCCGATCGTGGCCTGGCCCGCAGCGTGCCGCCGGGCGAATGGGAGGCGGTAGTGTCTCAACTGGCTGTGCACCTGCGCGAAGGCCGCTACGAAGAGGGCCTGGCGCAGGCGGTGGATGCAGTGTCGGCCAGGCAGGCGGCGCACTTTCCCAGGCTGGGCGCCGGCATCGCTTACGCCAACGAGTTGCCTGACGCGCCGGTTGTTCGGTGAGTGGCTGCCGCCGCCTGCCGCAGCCCGCAGTTGTGGGGTGACGGCAAAGCGCAGCTCTGCAGCGGTGCGTTCGGCCTGCGCAATGCCAGGGTGATCGCACAGGGCGATGCTGCCGGTGGCCTCTTGGCCTCTTGGCCTCTCAGGCCTCCAGCAGCGCCCCGTCCTCCCGCAGGCACGATTGCAGGCGGTGGACATCGGTGTCCTGGAGCCTTTGGGCGCCGGCCAGGGCGGCAGCGGTGCCCGCAGCCTGTCCCATCACGAAGCACCCACCGCTGGCGCGCGCCGCGGACTGGCCTTCGTGGGTCATGGACGCGCAGCGGCCTGCCACGAGCAGATTCTCCAACACCTTGGGCACGAGCATCCTCCAGGGCAGGTCGTTGTAGGCCCTGCGCGGGTCCGATGGGAAGCCCCAGGAGATACCGCCCGCACGGTGCAGCTCCATGGGCCAGGCGTTGAAGCCGATCCGGTCGTCGAAGCGGGCCGATTGGAGAATGTCTTCGCCCGTCAGCGCATACAGGCCCTCGATGCGGCGGGTTTCGCGGATGCCGATCTGCGGCGCGATCTCCACGATGCGCGAGCCTTCGAAGCCTGGAACCTGTTCGCGCAGGAAGCGGAAGTACTCGGCGATCTGCCGGCGCCCCTCCACCTCGCCGTCGCTCAGCTCGATGGCGTTCACGGCGTTCATCGCCTGCCCCTGGGCGTTGGCGATGGAGGTGACGTTGGCGCGCCACTCCGCCGGATGGATCTGGGGCCGCAGGATCGCTCCTTCGCGGGGAAACCGGTATCTGCCCGGAAATTGTTCCTGCGCTCGTTCCATGAAGTCGTTGATGGCCTTGAACTCGCCCACGGCCGGCAGCGCCCGGTCGGCATCGACATGCCCGACCCGGAACATCGTCGAGGGAAACAGGCCGCTGCCGTGCCCGTCGCCGACCTCGTGCGCAACGCCGGCGAAGGCCGCCACATCCGCGTCGCCGGAACAGTCGATGAACACGTTGCCGCGAATCGCCTGCCGGCCCGATTTCGTCTCGACGACGAGCGCCTGGATGCGGTTGCCATCGCGCAGGACACCTGCGGCCCGCGCATGGAACAGCAGCTGCACGCCCGCACCGAGCAGCCATTGGTCGGCCGCACATTTGTAGATGGAGGTGTCGTAGGAGCGCACCCGGATGCGCCCCTGCATCCCGTCCTGCGGCTGGTTCAGCCCTCCCTGCGCCTGCAGGCGGTCCAGCAGCTCGTCAACGACGCCCCGCACCAGCAGCTTCATCTCCCCTTCATGCCGGCCGTACAGGCCGGCGAAGTTGGTGACGCCGCCTGCGGTGCCCATGCCGCCCAGAAAGCCGTAGGACTCCACGAGCAGGGTCCGCGCCCCCCTGCGCGCCGCGCTCACCGCAGCCGCCAGGCCGGCCGGCCCGCCGCCCACCACCACCACGTCGTATTCACCAAAGACCGGCAGGTGGCGCGCGGGCTCCAGCAGTGTTTCAACAGCCATGTCGTTCTTTTCTTTCATTGCAATCAATCCAGGGCGATGCGGTTGGCTTCGATCACCGGCTTCCAGCGTGCGATGTCGGCGCCAAGCTGTTTGCGCATGTCTTCGGGCGAGCCGCCTGCGGGGTCCATGTACTGCGTGCGGAATCGCTCCACCATGGCCGGCTCGGCGAGGATCTGCGCGATCTGGCTCTGCAGGGTCTTCAGGACGGCGTCCGGCGTGCGAGCCGGTGCGACGAAGGCAATCCAGGCGTCCGCCTGGATGGCGGGCAGACCGCTTTCCGCGAGGGTGGGAACGTGGGGGAGCGAGGGTGACCGCGTCGGCGAAGCCACGGCCAGGGCCCACAGCTTGCCTGCCTTGACGTGGGGCATGACCGCTGCCGCCGGCAGCAGCGCCATGTCGACCTCACCGGACAGCAGGGCGGTGACGGCCGCCCCCGATCCGCGGTAGGGAATGTGCACCGCATCGGCACCGCCCTGGGCGGCCAGCGCAGCCATGCCCAGGTGCGAGATCGACCCGGCGCCGATGGATGCAAACGTCAGCTTCGCGCCTTTCATGGTGGAGGCGAGCGCCTTGGCGCCGGCGCTCTCCAGCTTCTTGCCGACCACCAGCACGGAGGGCTGGGAGACGGCGATGGTGATGGGCGCAATGTCCCTGGCGGGGTCGTAGGGCAGCTTCTTGAACAGCAGCGCGTTCACCCCGAGCGGGCCCGCGATGCTCACGCCGATGGTGCGGCCATTGGGGCTGGCCTTGGCAATCGCGTCGGTGCCGATGTTGCCCGCCGCGCCGCTCTTGTTCTCGACCACGAAGGGTTGGTGCAGCCGGGCTGCAAGCCGCTCGCCAATGGCCCGCGCGGCCAGGTCCGGGGTGGAGCCTGCGTCGAACGGGACCACGAGCCTGACGGGGCCCTGCGGCCAGTCCTGGCTCCAGGCCGGCAGGCCGGCCAGGCACAGGCATGCCAGTGCGGCGGCGGCGCGGATGGAGGGGAATGCGGTGAAAAAAATGGACCGCGTGTCGGATGCCATGGGTGTTGTCTCCTTGTGTGTCCCCCGCATGCGGTACAGGGATTGCGCAAACTTTAGGGGGAGAGCAACATTGCGTCTATTTAATGCGCGGCATAACTCTCAGCAGGATTTGAAATAATGGACATGCGGCTGCTCTCCGTGTTCGATGAGGTCTACAAGACGCGCAGCGTGTCGCGCGCGGCTGAGAATCTGGACATTCCGCAGACCTCGGTGAGCCTGGCCCTGGCACGCCTGCGGCGGCAGTTCAACGACCAGCTGTTCGTGCGAACCGCGCAGGGCATGGTGCCCACGCCGCATGCCGCCGACCTGCTCGGCCCTCTGCGGCAAGCGCTGGAGCTGCTGCGCACGGCCACGAAACAGCAGGTGGTGTTTGACCCGCTGACCTCGAAGCGGCACTTCCGCATCAGCATGACCGACGTGAGCCATCTGGAGTTTCTGCCGCGGCTGGTCAAGAAGGTCGAGTCCGTGGCCCCGGGCATCCAGATCGAGGTGCTGCGGATCGCCCCCGAGACGGCGGCCCGCCTGGAGGCCGGCGATGCCGACCTGGCCGTGGGCTACATGCCCGAACTCGATGCGGGCTTCTACCAGCAAAAGCTCTTCGATGAGGGGTTTGCCTGCGTGGTGAGAAAGGCGCACCCGCGCCTTGCGTCGCGTGTCACCCGGCCGCTCTACCGGCGGGAGCGGCACGTGGCCATCATCGCGCCGGGCACCGGGCATGGCTTGCTGGAGCAGGAGCTCAAGCGCCTGAAGATGCAGCGCGACGTGGTGCTGACCCTGCACACGCTGCCGGGCCTGGGCAACCTTCTGGCGCAGACCGACCTGATCGCCACGGTGCCCGCACGCGTCGCCCAGACCCTGGCACGGATTGCGGCGGTGCGCCTGGTGCAGACCTCATTCCCGCTGCCGACCTTTGCCATCAAGCAGCACTGGCATGAGCGCTTTCACCACGATCCCGGCAACAGATGGCTGCGTGCGATGGTGGCGGAGCTGTTTCTGGAGTGAGGGCGCTTGCGCCTGCCGTCCGCCGCCGTGCCGGCGGTCGCTAGACTCCGATGGACGCATCGTTTTTCGCACAACAAGACATGGCCACTGGCAAGCAATCCCCCATCCCCTTGAACGAGCCTTATCGGCTGGACCAGTCGCTGGGCTACCTCCTCAACCGGTCGGCGGACATTGTGTCCGCCACGTTTGCCGACATCCTGAAGAAGCACCACCTGAGCCTTCCCGAATGGCGTGTGCTGACCGCGCTGACGGACGGCAACGACCAGACCCTCAGCGAACTCGCGGCGCACGCGGGAACCGAGCTGTCCTACCTCTCGCGGGTCGTGCTGCAGGCGCAGGAGCGCGGGCTGGTGCTGCGCTTCACCTCGGCTGCCGACAAGCGCGCCACGCGTGTCTCCATCACTGCCGATGGCCGCGCCCTAGTGCGCGAAGTCATGCCCCAGGCCAGGGCGCTGGAGGCGAGCTGGCTGCACGGCATTCCAACGGCGGACGTGGACACCATGCGCAGGACCTTGCGCGCCCTGTACCACAACGTGCTCAACAGCCACCCGGACCTGGCATCCAGCGGTCGCAAGCTGACGGTGGCGCGCCGGATGCGCAAGCGCAGCGATGCCTCTGGCGAAGACGGTCCGGCATCCGACTAGGCTTCCAACGCTCCATGCACGGCCCATCGGGGGATTTGCGTGCCCCGGGTTTACACCAGCATGTCCCGATAAAAGGTAGCTTAAGCTACTAATCATCAGGTGGTCATGGTGGCTGCCGTGCACCGCCGCAGCGGCGAGGAGCTTCGATGACAAACCACGACGGCCACCCCGATCCGGTGCCCAGCGCGGGGGGCAGGGCAACTGCAACCTCCATCGCCAGGGCGCGCAGGCCTGCACTGACTGGCCTGCTGCGCAGGCCATTCCTGGCGGCCCTGGGCGCTGTCCTTGCCGTGGCTGCGGGCGCCGCGCAGGCGCAGGTGGCGCCGTTTGCGACGCAGCCCATCACCATCGTCGTGCCCTACACGCCGGGCAGCGGCGCCGACATCATTGCGCGCTCCGTGGCGCCCTTCATGTCCCGCAGGTTGGGGCAGCCGGTGGTCGTGGAGAACAAGCCCGGTGCCAGCGGAACCATTGCCATGGCCAGCGTTGCCAAGTCTGCCGCCGACGGGCATACGCTGCTCATGGCCGCGGACTCCCTGGCCATGACCCCCAGCCTCTACCGCAAGCTGGCGGCGCTGCCCCACAAGGACCTCGCTGCGATCGGCCGGGCGGCTGTCGGCTCCATGGCGCTGGTGGTGCACCCCTCGGTGCCGGTGTCGTCGGTGGCCGAGCTGGTGGCGTTGGCCCGCAGCGAGCCGGGCCGGCTGACCTATGCGACGCCCGGCGCCGCATCGCCGCACCATGTGCTGATGGAGCTGTTCAAGCAATCCACCGCCACCGACCTGCTGCACGTGCCCTACAAGGGCATGGCCGGCGCGGTGACCGATCTGGTGGGCGGGCATGTGCAGGTGGGCGTGATGTCGCTGCAGGTGGCGATGCCGCATGCCAACGCCGGCAAGCTGCGGCTGCTCGCCGTGGCGGACGGTACCAGGGTGGCCGCAGCCCCACTGGTGCCGACATTTCGGGAGGCGGGGTACTCCGAGCTGTCGCATGCGAACTGGTTCGGGTTGTTTGCTCCCGCGGCAACGCCGGCCAGCGCCATCGGCAGGCTCAACGCGGCGTTGCTGGAGGCCCTGTCGCAAAAGTCCACGCTGGACACCTTGCAGGCCCAGGGCCTGGCCGTGTCCGCCAGTTCGCCCGCCGATTTCGCACAGCAGGTGCAGCAGGATGTCGAACGCTGGAGCCAGGTGGTGTCCAAGGCCGGCATCAAGGCGGACTGAAGCGCCACGACCCCCCAGGCCCGGCCTCGCGCACCCGCGGGCGCGCGCCGGGTGCAACACCTCCCCACAAGCAACCAGACCCCATGAACTCCGACCTCGAAACCCTTGTCACGAACGCCCGCGCCCAGCTGTCGGCCCGCTCCGAACCGATTGGATCCTCCCCGGGCGGGAGGGCGCGCTTTGAACTGTTCCACGCGCCCAATTCGATCTGCTCGCAGAAGGTCCGCGCAGTGCTGGCCCACCACGGCATGGCGTACCTGTCCAGCTCCATGAGCATTGTTGCCGGAGAGACCTATCTGCCGCAGTACGTGCGCCTGCGCATGCTGGCGTGCGACAGCGAGGGTCTGCCCCTGGTGTCCTTGCACTCCGGCAGTACCGCCGTGGCGACGGGGGGTTGCGATCCCGCTGTGGTTCCCACGCTGGTGGACTGGACGGCGGGCAAGGTCGTCATCGACTCCAGGCGGATATGCAGCTACCTGGACGGTCTGGCGGACCCTGCCGCGACGCTTCGCCCGGGCCACCTGGCCGATGGAATCGACCAGGAGCTGGGGCTGGTCGACGAACTGCCCAACTACCAGATGCTGGTCGGGCGCACGCCGGATGCACACCGCTACGGCGCGTCGCCGCGGGCGGGCACCGGCGTGGATTTCGCCATGAAAAAGGTGGCGCGGTGCGACCGGTACCTGGCTGATTTCCCGCAGGACGAGCTACTGCAACGCGGTTACCGGGCCAAGCGGGCCAAGGAGCTGTGTGCCGCCGAGCAACTGTTCTCGCAAGAGGCCATGCTCCGTGCCTACGAGAAGGCGGAGGCCGCCTGCAGCCAGCTGGAGCAGACTCTGACCGAGCGCGCATCGCCTTGGCTTTTTGGCGAGGCGCTGACCATGGCCGACCTCTTCTGGGCGATTGAGCTGTTGCGCATGAAGAACCTGGGTGCCGACCGGTTCTGGAGCGGCGGCCTTCGGCCCCACGTCGCCGCGTACGTTGGGCGGTGCGAACTTGCGCCGGCGGTTCGCGAGGCAGTGCTGGACTGGCCGGGCGCCATTCACTGAGGCAGCGCCCGGGCCCGGCCTCGACCGGCTCGCGATTGGCGGGCCCCACAGGCGTGCGCGCCTGACGGAATGGGGGGCTTGCGGCAGGTACCCTGCCATGCCTTTGCGGGGCCCATGGGTGCCCGCCAACCGGCATCAGCGCACCCAAGCCGGTGGCTCGGCACCTCGTGGACGACGCACTACCTGCCTGGGGTAGGGACAAGCCGCGTTGCACTGCGCATACTGCGCAGCGCGCAGGGGAGGGAGGCCGAATCCGGTGTACCCGGGAGTGGCCGGCTGCATTGCGCCCCGTGTTGCAGCGGGTTGCCAGGCCAGCGCCTTTTTGCCCACGCAGTTCTGGTGGTGCTCCCCAGGTCATCTTCGTTGTGTGTTGTTTCCTTCTTCTTTCCTTCTTTTTTGTTTTGTTGAAAGGCGGATCCCCATGAATTTCCTGGACGTGTTGACCCACCCCTTGCAGGCGCCGCAGATCGCTTCGTCCCGCCAACTGGCGACGAAATGGGCAATTGCGTGCGCCCTGCTCGCCACCGCGCTGGGCGCCCACGCCGCCACGGTGGTGAAGTTCGCCACGGGTGCCACGAGCTCGGCCGCCATCCTGAGCGATGGAACGCTCTGGACCTGGGGCAACAACATGAACGGGCAGTTGGGCAACGGCACGTCCGTCAGCGCGGAAAAGCCGGTCCGTGTGGGCACCGGCTTCACCCAGGTGCAGGTGGGCAGCCGCTACATGGTGGCGCTCAAGGCCGATGGCAGCCTGTGGATGTGGGGCCATGCGGTCCTGAAGGACCGCGAGTTCTACGAAACCGCGCCGGTGCAGATCGGCAGCGGCTTTGACAAGCTGCTCACGTCCGACACCGCCGCCAAGGCCGATGGCAGTGTCTGGTTCTGGGGCGAGTCCAAGCTCGTCTACAGCGCGCCCGCAGGGGGCAGTGGCTCGCTGGACCAGTTGCCCAGCGGCTACTAGCAGATGGCCACAGGCCCCTACAACGCGCTGTTCGTGCTCGATGGTGGCGCGCTGCGCTACGTGTCGAACAACCACCTGCTCAACATCTGGCGCACTGCCTACGGCAGCAACGGCCCGGCAGGCAGCGGGTTTGCGCAGGTCGCGCTCAATGCCGCCACCGCCGTGGGCGTGAAGGCGGATGGAACGCTCTGGCAGTGGAAGGGCGAGGAGCAGCCCGCCTCGCTCGGCGCGGGCTATGGCCAGGTGGCCAAGGGCACGTCGCACACCGTGGCGCTGAAGACCGATGGCACTGTGTGGGTCTGGGGCTCCAATGCCAATGGCCAGCTGGGTGTGGATTCGCCGGCCGATGTGGACAGCCCCCAGCTCCTGGGCAACGGCTACACCGCGATCGCGGCCGCGGCCCTGCACACCCTGGCCCTGAAGTCCGACGGCACCCTCATGGCCTGGGGCAGCAACAGCGTGGGGCAGTTGGGCACCGGGCCAGCCGGGGCCGCGCCGGTGCAGCCGACGCCCGTGGTGTTCGAAGGCCCCAGTCCGGGGCAACTGGGCGAGATGACCGTGACGGGGCCGATTGAGCTCCAGACGCTCACGGTGCGGGTGCAGATCAGCAGCGAACACCTGGCCAGTGGCGTAGAGGGCGATGTCTATCTCATGGTCTTTGGGCCGGATTCATCGGGATTCAGCTACAACGGGTACGGTTTCTCACCCCTTACACCGTTCGGCATTCCCCTGCCCTGGATCCACGGGCTGGAGAACAGGACCACTGTGCTGATCTCGAACCAGGACCTGCGCGCCTTGCGGGGCTCCACGCTGTATGTCGGTTACGGCCTCAAGAGTGACAAGCAAAGCAGCACGCTGTACGAGATGGTGGCGAGCAAGCGCTACCAGCTGGTCCACACCATCCGGTAGTGGCTGCCCGGTGACACGGCCCGCACAGGCGGTGCCACTGCCTGGTTCCTCCGGGTCCTGAGCCGCTGGGTGTGCCGCAAGGCTGCATGTAGCAAAGAGTTGCTCGATGGTGGAGGGCAGGCGCATCTCAATGGCCCGTGGCGCGATAGGCTCCGTGCATTGCAAAAAACAACCCGGGAGGTTGAAAAAAATGCCAGTGCAGGTTTTCGGCGCGGATGCCACCTTTGCCATATTGAACCGTGTGTTTTATGGGCAGCAGCCACTGTGGTACGAGTCGTACATCTACACAGTGGCCAAGATCGGCTCGGAGGGCGCCCATGCGGTGGCGCGTGAGTTTGGCGAGGGCTACGCGCGCGCGTCCGAAGCGTACCTGTCCTACATGCTGTTGGCGACGCTGGGCCTGTTGCCCAATCCTGCCTTGCGAGGGGAGCTGGAGAATTACCTGGCCGCCGTGGGCAAGGCCAATGTGGGCGTGGTTGCGCTGCAGTTGGGGCAGATCCTCTCGGGCCTGGAAGGCGCCACCGGCGACCTGGCCATCTACTCGGCCGCCGCCGCCCGGTGGAACGATGAGATCGCGGCTGTGCATGCGTACTCCAGCAACCCGTCCAACAAGGGCTATGCAACGGTCGACGTCATCTCGGAGGGCCCGGGGGTCACGCTGGAACTGACGGCCGGGAATGACACGCTGCAAGGCACGCGGCATGACGATGTTTTCCTGGCGCAAAGTCCCGGCCAACTGGGTTCGGCCGACGTCATCGAGGGCGGCGGCCATGGCATGAAGGGCAATGTGCTCAAGGCCACGCTGGCCGCCGGCGACCAGGTGGTGCCCACCTTGAGCAACATCGAGTCCGTGTTCATCACCGCGGGCGCGGGGGCACAGCTCGGTGCGGAGAAGTCTGGGGGCATCTGGAAGCTGTGGCTCGACGCGGCCACGGGCAGCAACGTCACGTTCACCGGGGTGAACCGCGAAACAGGGGTGGGCATCCAGAACTCCCTGGCCGGGACGGCGCTGACGGTGCATTTCAAGGCCCCCTGGTTCAAGGTGGCGCCGGTCAACCTCATGCTGGCCGACGCGACCGGGGCGGACGAGATCATCGTGCCCGATGTGATCGCCCTGAACATTGCCAGCACGCCGGGCAGCGTGACCGCCACCACGGTCAACAGCGCCAGGATTACTGCGGCCGCGGCCGAGGAAATCAGGCTCACGGGCAACCAGGCCCTCACCACCACCATCACCGGCGCCCATGTGCAGGTGATCAACGCCGCGGCCCTCCTGGCGCCGCTGGACCTGACGTTCGCCACCACGGGTGCCACGCCGATCGGCATCCTCGGCGGCCAGGCGGCCGACCGGATCACCGTGAACGACGCCTCCGGCGGGCGCGCCGCCATCGATGCGGGCGACGGGGCAGACACCGTCACCATCGGCGCCCGCAACGCCCACAGCATCACCCTGGGCACCGGTGCCGACGTGCTCGCCCTCACCGGCCTTGCCGGCTCCGCCAGCGCGGCCCTGGGCCTGGACAACGCGGCCGCGCTGCGCCGCTCGGCCATCGAGGTGACCGACTTTGTGAGCGGCACCGACCAGCTGCGCCTGACCGCCGCCACACCCACCGCCAAGGCGGCGCCCAGCAGCGCGCAACTGGCCAGCATCGCCGCGTCCACCTCGCTGCTGGACGCCGCTGCCCTGGCTGCCAGCACGGCCGGGGCGAACAAGGCCATTGCCTTTGGCTACGGCGGCGACACCTACATCCTGGTGAACGACGCCACGGCCGCACTGGGCAGCCAGGATGGCCTGGTCCGGCTGAGCGGGGTGTCTGCGGTGGTGGATGGGGACTGGACGGTGGGGTAGGGCGGGGCTACAACCCGCCTCTGCCAACGCGACGCCCGCCTTCGGCCCCTCAGCGAAGCCGCGTCCCTGCGATTCACACCCCATCCGTGTAGGACATCACGCTCACCCGGGTTGCCGATCATCCAAATGGCGCTTCTGGGCATAAGATGGCCACAGTTGAAACATTTGTAACAAGAGTCGGCATGCACACCCCTTGGCCTCCCAACATCGAACTCCATGGCTCCGTCTACATGGTGAGGCCCGTCACGCTGCGACAGCACGCTCCGGTGCCCCACAGCATCTTCATCTTCGAAGAAGACGGCTCCCCGGTGCTCACCGTGCGGGGGCCCTGGGCCAGCTACCCTGAGGCACTGGAAGTCGCCAACGGCGAGCTCCGGCGGCATGTGTCCCCGTCCCCCGTGGATGTGTTCGACAGTCATTGATGCGGCACTGAAGAAAGAGCGCGCACTTGTCGCGCAGGCAACCTATACGGATGGAAGCAATTTTTGGATTGGTGGCCACGATATTGGTGGACTTTGTGTTCGTCGTGGCGGGCAAGTTGGTGATCTATGCGCTGACCTTGGGGCGCTGGCGTGGCGAGCGCGCAGGCGAAGGCCGGATCCACGGCGCAGCGGGAGCACTGAGTTTTGTGCGCGATGGGCAGCGGGTCCTCACCGACCGGTCCGCCTGCTTCGTTGGCGGGTTCTTTTGCATCGTGTTGGTCTTCTGCTCGTTCGCTGTCATGTCATTGTGAGACAGCGCGCGATGTGCAACGGCTGAAGGACTGCGGCCGCACCCGCATCTGCGGCCCGGGGGCCATCTGTTCTGAAGGCTCCCTGGGCCCCACTGGTGTTGGAGCCCAGGGCCTGCTACACGACGGGCCGCTGCTTTGACAACCTGCCGAGGCGCCGTTTCCGGCCTGTCTACCATGGCGGCCATCGGCCAGGAGCGGCCAGTGGAGGCGGCTGAAAGCAGGCGCTCAACGTTTGAGGTAACCGGCGCAGCGCGGCTTTATCGCGCAGCGTCCGTGTTGACCTGATGGTTGGGCATATGGAGCATGGCTACTGGCACCAATTGTTCTTTTGCGCTGGATCAGCTGCGTCGCAATGGAGGGAGATTTCGTCCAAGAAGTAAGCCTTCTTGGACGGAAGCCTCTTCCAAGAAACCTCTGCCTTGAAGTCCCTAAAGTCATTCAGTCCCGTCGTTGTCTTTTTTTTGCCCGTCAAATAATTGGTGCTGTACTCGGATCTTTCGCCAGTGCTGCGGGAGGACTCAGAGCGGTCATAACCAACAAGTTGAAACCGAGTGCCCTGAGCGCGGAAAGTGAACTTTTCGTTCACCACGCCATAGCTACCGCAGCTTCGCCAATCTTGCAATTCGATGACCAGATTGCCTCTCGCAATCGATACACCACCGTTCGCTAGTGGATCGGCCAAGCAATCCATGTCTTCAGCATTCTCGCTAGGGAGCAGATCGTCCCTGCGCAGGACTTCTTTCAGCCCACTGGATGACCGCAGGAGAATGACGAGACGGCGTGGATTCAAATTGAGGATGTTCGGTCCAGGAGACCCCTCTGGCTTCTTCTTGAAATTGGCAGGATTGGTTTCTTCAGTGACAAGCACCACATCGTCAATTCCGTCGCGGTTCAGGTCCCCTGCGTTGTTGGTGATGACCTTCCAACCATTGGGTACCCACTGGGCAAGGGCGTCAGAGGGCGCTGCGAAAGATGGTGCTGCCAGGAAGGCCAGTAGCAGAAGATACTGGGATCTCAACATGAGAGTACCTCCATGCGCCTACGGCAGGTTATTCCAGATGTCCAACGTGCTGTATCCCGCAAAACCTGCGGGATAGACTGGACCTTGCGGGATATTCTGGACAATGGGTCCTCCTGGAAGTGGCTTGCAGCTTGGGCTTGCGATCAGTGCGCTGTTCAAAAGCACCGATATAAATTTCCTGCAAACCCGGCAAGCATCAATTCAGCAAACTATAGCTTGCCAGTAGGGAGGCACCGGTGTTTTCAACAGCACGTTGGGACTGTGAGCCGGCGGGCGGCAAATCAACGGCAGCTTCCGGGTGGCGTTTCGCAACGTCGGCTCCGGGCCCCAACCCGACCGCCGTGGCTGTGATCCGCTGAGAGGCGGCCCCGCACCAGCAGCGAGGGCAAGGCCGGTTTCACCCAGGCTTGCTTCACAAGCCGGCAGCCGTACCTTGGCAAGGCATGGCGCCATGCAGCGCATGCTTTCTGCCATGGCGCTGGCTGCCCGTTCGTGGCCCGAGCCGGCGGGTCACCGCCCCGCCAGCGCGGGCTGCCGCGCTGCCGCCTGGCTGCGCTCCTGGAACAGCACGATCACCACCGTGGCGGCCATGAAGGCCACCGAGGCCCAGAGCACGCCGGCCGCCAGGCCCCGGTCGAGCAGCAGCCCGAACATGAGGGGGCCCAGCACGCCGCCGATGTTGAAGCCGGTGGACACGATGCCGAAGGTGCGGCCCTCGGCCCCCACCGGCGAGGCCGCGCGCACCAGCATGTCGCGCGAGGGGGCGACCACGCCGGTCAAGAAGCCGATCAGCCCCAGTGCCACCACCAGCGCCAGCGCCGGCAGGCTCACCAGGATCACTGCCACCACCAGCACGGCCGCCAGCGCAAAGGCGGCTGCTGCCAGCACGCCATGGTGCTGCGTGCGGTCGGCCAGCACCCCGCCTGCGAGCACGCCGGCGGCGCTGGCGAACAGGAAGGCGGTGAGTGCCGAGTTGGCCACCGAGAGCGGCACGGCAAAGCCCTGCATCAGCGCAGTGACCGAGAACTTGTCGATGGCGCCGGTGCTCAGGCTCAGCAGGGTGAACAGCAGGGTCAGGGTCACCAGGGTGAGCAGCGGGGTCTTGAGCGGGCGGCCCGCCGTGGCTTTGGCCTTGGCCTGGTCGGCCTTGGGTGGCGAGGCGGCGGTGGCGGGCGCGGCCTGCCCACCCCCGGCCACGCAGGCCAGGGCGATGGCGCCCGCCAGCGCGGCCACGGCAAACGACCACTGCGCGCCCGCCGTGACGGCGATGCCCACCATCAGCGGCGGGGCCAGCGCACCGCCCAGATAGCCCGCCGAGGTATGGATCGAGAAGGCGCGCCCCATCTTCTGCGCGTCGATGCCGCGCGAGAGCAGGGCGTAGTCCGCCGGGTGGTACACGCCGTTGGCCAGCCCCGCCAGCGCCATGGCCACCAGCAGGCAGGTGTAGCTGGGGAACACCGCCAGCAGCCCGAAGCTGAGCGCGCCCAGCGCCAGCGCGGCGATGAGCATGCGCCGTGCACCGAGCTTGTCCACCGCAAAGCCCAGCGGCGCCTGCACCAGGGCCGTGACGATGTTGAACATGCCGATGGCGAAGCCGAGCTCGACGAAACTCGCGTCGAGCGCCTGGGGCAGCAGCGGCAGCATGGCCGGCACGGCCATGATGTGCAGGTGGCTGACCGCATGTGCGCTGGAGACACGGAACAGCAGTCCGTTGGACGAGGGGCCCGTGGGGGTGGTCATGGGGTGGTGGATGGCAAAGCGGTTGCGGTGCCGCGCCGCAGGAGGGTGTTGCGCGCGGTCGGTTGAAGAGGGCGAGGTTAACGGATCGGGCAAGACCTTGCCCGACCCGCGTTTGCACCGGGCTTCAGCCCTGGCGCCGTGCCAGGGCCGCGATGACCTGCCCGAGCGCCGTCGTTCCTGCCCGTGCGGCCGCGTCGGGGTCGCTCTTGATGTCGATGTGCGAGGCGTTGAGGCCCCGGGTCATTTCGGCGAAACCCGCCAGCGCGGCCTGGGAGAAATGGGCGTCGGCCAGTGCCTGGGGCCACTGCGCTTCGGGCAGCACGGCCACGCCGACGGGCTTGCCGAGCGTGGCTGCAACGATGGCGGCGACATCGTTGGGCGCGCAGTCCCCGGGCCCCGCGAGGGTCACCGCGCGGGTCCCCGTCCACTCCTCCTGTACCAGCAGGGCCGCAGCGGTGCTGCCGACATCCGCCGTGGCCACCATCGGCAGGGCGCGCTGGGGTGGGGCCAGAAAGCTGGGCAGCGTGCCGCTGCGCACGGCCTGCGCGACCATCGGTGCCCAGTTCTCCATGAAGTAGGCCGCGCGCAGGAAGACGGCGCAAACACCGGCTCCCTGCAAGCGCTGCTCGAACACGCGGTTCATCCCGATCCATCCTGTGGCGCTCTCGCGGTCGGCGCCCACCGATGACAGGGCCACGAGCCTGGGCACGCCCGCCGCCAGCGCTGCGCGCGCCGTGGTGCTGGCCACCCGGTCTGCCTGCTCGACAAGGTCTTCACGGCCGTAGTGCTGCGGACAGACGGCATAGGCCCCCCGGGCGCCGCTGAGCGCCCGGGTCATCGAGGCCAGGTCCGTGAGGTCGGCCACGGCAATCTCGGCGCCACGTTCGGCCCAGGGCCGGCCCTGGGCCGGGTCGCGCACCACGGCGCGCAAAGGCTGGCCGCTGCGCAGGAGCGCATCGGCGGCAGCGGCACCGGTGCGGCCGGTCACGCCGGTCACGACATAGGGGAGAGGAGGGGAAGCAGTCATTCGAAAAAAATCCAGTTCAGAAGAGCCCGAATGGTGCGAGACGGCTTAGCATGCGGCAATGGCATGAAAGTCATATTGAATATGCACCAAGTGGATTTGTCTGCGCTCGACCTCAACCTGTTGAAACTGTTCGAAGCCCTGGTTCGGGAGCGCAGCGTCACGCAGGCTGGCCTTCGCCTGGGCCTGAGCCAGCCGGCCGCCAGCCGGGCGCTGGGGCGGCTGCGCCGGATGCTGGGCGATCGCCTGGTGGTGCGCGGCAAGCTCGGGCTGGAACTGACGCCGCGCGGCCAGGCGCTGGCAGGCCCCGTGGCCCGGCTGCTGGACGACGCCCGGGGCATCGTTGCGCCCGCCGTGTTCGATCCCGCCTCGGCCTCGGGCCGCATCACGATCGCTGCGCACGACCACCTGGCCCTGGTGGTGCTGGCCCAGCTGATGGCCCGCCTGGAGCGCCAAGCGCCCGCACTGAGCCTGCACATCGCGCCACCGGTGGGGGACAACGTGCGGCTGGTCGAGCAGGGGGGCGCAGACCTGGCCCTGGGCATTTTCGAGGCACTGCCTGGCAGCTTCCATCGGCGTGGCCTCTACACCGACCACCTGATGTGCGTGGTGAGGTCCGGGCATCCCGCCGCGGCAGGCGGGTGGGGCCTGGAGCGCTATGTGGCTCTGCGCCACGTGGCCGTGACCATTTCCGGCGTGGGAGAAAGCGCGGTCGACCTCGCCCTCGCGGCACGGGGCCACACTCGCCACGTCGCGCTGCGGGTGCCGCATTTTCTGGCGGGCGCGATGCTGGTGGCCGACAGCGACATGGTGCTCACCTTGCCCAGTCGCCTGGCGCACCTGCTGGCGCAAAGGCTGCCGCTGGCGCTGCTGGATCTGCCGCTGCAGGTGGCACCCCTGTCACCCGCGATGATCTGGCACGAGCGCTTTCACGGCGACCCGGCCCATGGGTGGGTGCGGCAGCAGCTGGTGGATGTGGTGGGGTCGTTCGCGGAGCTGGGGTAAAGCGCTCGGCTTGTCTGGTGGGCTTTGCCAGGGGGCTTCAACCATTCCCCACGCGGTCCTGCCCCGCCATTCAGCGCTCGGTATCGTTCCCCCGCTTGCCCGTGATGATCGAGGCAATCACCTCGACAACGAAGGCCAGCAGGAGGACGGCGCCGGCAGCCATGGCGTGGCCTGTTAAGTACAGCGCGAGTGGAATGAGGATGCCTGCAATGATCCACAGAGCGTAGTGCCTGGGTTTCAAACCGTGCCTCCTGGGGTGGTGTGCTTGCTTGCTCAGGTGCGCGGCAGCTTGCGCAGGTCCACCGTGCCGCCCGCGTCAAAGACCGGGTTGCCGGCCAGAAAGCGCTTTGCGTCCTCCAGGCTCTCTGCACGCACGCGGATGAAGCCGCTCGGGGCGCCGGTGGCGGCCTGGCCGGGTTGGCCCTTGCGCAGGCGCTCGCCCGCGCCGATGGCGCTGCCGCCGTCGAACTGGCCGGTGGCGCGCAACCGGGCAAGGTAGTCGGCCCAGCGCTGCGCGTCGTTGGCGGCTGCGGTGTCCGGGGCGTCCTCGTGCATCAGCAGGATGTATTCGTTCACGGTCTGGTCACTCCCTGTGGGTTCTGTCACAGCGCGAACACCTCCACCGACAGCTGCTGCACGCTGCCCACCAGCGCGACCAGCGGGTCGGTGGCCACGGGCAGGGCGGCGGCTGCGGCGATGATCATGGCGGCGGTGGCAAAGGGCTTGTCGCTACCCACCATGGCCGAGAACTGGGCCACGAAGGCGTCGTCCACCGGCGTGTTGAGCAGGTTGGAGCCTACCAGCCGTACCAGGGTGGCGGTGGACGCGCCGGGCAGCAGGGTGTCGATCATGTTCTGCGCCAGCGCGTTGTAGTTGCCCAACTCGTCGGCCTTGCGCACCCAGACCGAGAGTTCATGCCGGTCGGGGCTGCGGTCTGTGAGGGCGTTGAACAGGGTGAAGACCTGGCCCACGTGGCCGCCCTCGGTCACGCCCAGGTTGGGCAGGGCGGTGTCGAAGGCGAGCACGCTGTCCTTGAGCTCAATGCGCTCCACGCCGCGCAGCGTGGCGGGCGTGCTGCCTGTGCTGCTGCCGGCAGGGGTGAAGGTGATCACGCCGTCGCTGCGCTGCAGCAGGCCCAGGGCCTGCAGACCGGCATAGGGCGTGTCGAGCACCGCGGTGTCGACGTTGCTGCTGCCGGTGATCTGGTCGGCCCCGCCCTGGGAGACGAAGCGCGTGCGCCCGCCGGCGGCCGCGGCCAGGGTGTCGGCGCCGGCGCTGCCGGTGACCGTGGCCTGCACATGGGCGGTGGTGGTGGCGATGGTGCCCAGCTCGTCGTAGGCGGATACGTAGGCGCCGTCGCCCGCTGTCCAGCCGATGGCGAAGCTGCCGTCGGCAAAGGCCTGCGTGGCCGTGCCCACGGAGAAGGTCTTGTCCACGATGCGCACGTAGGAGTGGGCATCCACCAGGATCTCGCCGCCGAACTTGCTGCCGTTGGCGTTGAAGATCTGGCCCCGGATCTCGCCGCCCAGGTTGCCGTTGATGTCGACGGTGCTCCAGAACACGACGAAGCGGCCGCCTGCCAAGGCCTGCACGGCCTGCGGGCTCTGGCTGCCCGTGGCACCGGCCGTGTTGACCACGAAGGACGCACCTTGCGGGGCGCCCTGCGCGTCGAGGAACTGGCCATGTACGTCGATGCTGTCGTTCGTGCCGGGGCCCGTACCGCTGCTGCTGGTGAGCTGGAGCAGGCGGCCATCGCCCAGGGCCTGGATGAGGGCGCGCCCGGAGTGCACGCCCAGGTTGATCTCTGCGCCGATGGGGGCACCCGTGTCGGCGCTGTAGAACTGCAGCCAGTTGACGGCGCCCGTGAAGTCGGCCGTGTTCGTGGTGCGCAGGCCGGCAAAGCGCGTGGCGTCCACCGCGAAGAAGCTGCTGTTGGTGGCGTAGGTGATCGGCGCCCCCACGGCGGTGCCCGCCGTGTCGTACAGGCCGCCGTAGGTGGTGGCGCTGCTGGCGTACTGCCCCCAGGAGACGAAGTACTTGCCGTTGGCCAGGGCCAGCGCGTTGATGCCCGCGATGTTGTCGCGGTTGCCGACCAGGGTCTGCTCGCTGCCGATGCGCGCACCGTCTGCGCCAAAGCGCTGGGCCAGGATGGTGTTGCTGCCATTGGGCTGCCAGGTCACCAGCACGCTGCCATCGGTGGCGGTCTCGGCGTTGGCGCCGTACTGGTGGTTCTGTGTGACCGTGTTGACCACGAACTCGCCCCCGGCCAGCGTGCCGGTGCTGCGGTCTGCAATGCGACCGATGATGGCCTCGCCATCGCTGTCATCGGGGTGGCGGCCGCCGTAGACGATGAGCAGGCGGTCATTGGCCAGTGCGGCGATGGACAGCGGGCCGGCGGCCCGCGGCGTGTGCAGGTTGGTGTGTGCCAATGGCATGGACGAGGATCTCCCTGGGTTGTATTGTTTTGGGCCTGCCGGTGCGGGACGCTTGCCCGCATGGGCCTGCGCGAGCGAACGGGGATGGCGCTGCAGAGAATGCCGCAATCCGCAGGGGCGGTCGAGTTCTTGAGCGCAACAGAATGTTGGCCGCAAGTTCGGCAGCAGGTTTGGCAGCAAGTGTCAGCCTATTCCTACACGCAAGGGGGCCGGCAAAAGTTACCCTCCGCACTATTTGCCGCATTTGCCGCCGCCCACTCCATGACCCCGTCCATGCCCCTGAGCTACAACCTGCTGCTGGTAGCGGGCTCCCTGGCCATGGCCGTGTTCGCGTCGTACGTGGGCTTCGACATGGCGCGCCGGGTACGCACCTCGCAGCGCGGCATCGGCCTGGCCTGGTGGGCCGCGGGCTCGCTGGTCATGGGCACGGGCATCTGGGCCATGCATTTCATGGGCATGCAGGCGCTGGAGCTGCCCATCGCCATCGGCTTCTCCCAGGGGCTGACCTTCGTGTCCTGGGTGGCGGCGGTGGCCGCGTCCGGCGTGGCGCTGGAGCTGGCCAGCCGCAAGCGCCTCGATCGCCCGCGCATCCTGCTGGGCGCCGTGGCCATGGGGGCGGGCATCAGTGCCATGCACTACGTGGGCATGGCGGCCATGGGCATGTCGCCCGCCATCAGCTGGGATGTGCCGCTGGTGGCGCTGTCGGTGCTGGTGGCGTTTCTGGCGTCGGCGCTGGCGCTGGTGATCTTCAAACTGCTGCGCCGGGTGGAGCGGCCCCGGCGCATGGGCTACCAACTGGCGGCCTCGTTCGTGTTGGCGCTTGCGATCTGCGGCACGCACTACCTGGGCATGGCGGCCGCGAGTTTCGCTGTGGGCTCGGTCTGCCTGACGGCTGGCGAGCTCGGTGGCCCGGGCCTGCAGACTGCGGTGGCGATGATCGCCGGCGCGCTGCTGGTGATCACGCTGCTCACCTCCATCGTGGATTCGCGGCTGCAGCGTGCCACGCGCACGGCCTCGCACTCCATGCACGAGAGCAATGCCCGGTTGCAGGCCGCCAACGAAGAGCTGCAGCAGCGCGCCTTTGCCGACCCGTTGACCGGCCTGCCCAACCGCCTGCTGTTCGAAGACCGCCTGGCGCTGGCCACACGCCGGCTGGAGCGCAGCAACCGTGAGGGCGTGGTCGAGCGCATGGCGGTGCTCTTCGTGGACCTGGACGGGTTCAAGCCCATCAACGACTCCTTCGGCCATGCGGTGGGCGACGTGGTGATCCGCAAGGCGGCCGCGCGCCTGCGCGACGAGGCGCGCGACAGCGACACCGTGGCGCGCGTGGGCGGTGACGAGTTCCTGATCCTGCTCAACGACGTGGCCGACGAGGAGGCCTGCGTGCTGGTGGCCCGGCGCGTGCTGGCATCGCTGTCGCAGCCCTTCGAGGCCGCGGGGCGGCGCATCGAGATCTCGTGCTCCATCGGCATCGTGGTGCACCCCGGCCCTGGCGAGCCGGGCAAGCTGGTGGCGAATGCCGACGCCGCGATGTACGAAGCCAAGCGCGCGGGCGGCAGCTGCTATGCGCTGTTCGAGCCGCACATGGTGTCCGACGTGTCCGAGCAACTGGAGCTGCAGGGCGAGCTGCGCCATGCGCTGGAGCGCGGCCAGCTGTCGCTGCACTACCAGCCCAAGATCGACGGACGGCGCGGCCAGATCAGCGGCGTGGAGGCGCTCTTGCGCTGGAACCACCCGCGCCACGGCCAGGTCAGCCCGTTGGTGTTCATACCGCTGGCCGAGCGCATCGGCATCATCGGCAAGCTGGGCCAGTGGGTCATCGACGAGGCCTGCCGCCAGATCGTGGAGTGGCGCCATGACGGCCTGCGCATGCGCGTGGCGGTCAACCTGTCGGTGCACCAGCTGCGCGACAAGGGCCTGGTGGCGCGCATCGGGCAGACGCTGCAGGAGCACGGGCTGGAGGCTTCGCAGTTGCTGTGCGAGATCACGGAAACCGTGGCCATGGAGGACATCAAGGCCGTGCACCGCACCTTCGAGGGGCTGGGCGCCATCGGTGTGTTCCTGTCCATCGACGACTTCGGCACCGGCTATTCGAGCCTGCGCTACCTGACCCAGCTGCCCGCACAGCAACTCAAGATCGACCGCAGCTTCGTGGGCGACCTGGAGCACAGTGCCAATGCGCGCGCCGTGGTGGCCGCCATCGTGGGCCTGGCGCACGCGCTGGGCCTGCGCGTGGTGGCCGAGGGGGTGGAGACCCCGGGCCAGCGTGACGTGCTGCTGGCCATGGACTGCGATGAACTGCAGGGCTTTCTCTTCTCCCGACCGCTGCCTCCTGCCGCGCTGCTGGCCTGGGCCCATGGCGTCCGGCCCGAGGGCGGGGCGGACTTCACGCCCTCGCTGGTGGGCGCGCTCTCGCCCCTGTGACGGCCAGGCGCCTGCGCGGTGTAGGACTCCGGTCCCTGCCCGCCGGGGCCCATCGGGCCTGTCCAGGGGCCTGTGCTCCTACAGCCCGGCACCTCGGGGCGGGCGATAGTGGAAACGCCGTTCCATGGTGCGGCGCCACGTGGGTAGACGTGGCTGGATAGATGACGCGTTCGTGATCTTGCGCTCTCGCGCGTTTGCCGGGTACTCCAGCCGGCCTCTGTCCGTTCGCCCGCCCCTCGGGGCGGGCGCTTTTTGCGGGCAGCAGCGCAGGCGGCTCGCTCAGTAGCGCAGGCGCCCGTCGCTGCCGATCACGCCGATGTCCACGAAGCGGCTGCCCACATTGCCCTTGGAGAAGTCGACCCGAAAGCCGCCGAAATCGATCTCGCCCATGGAAGTGAGCGTGGCGGCCAGGCTGGCGGCGCCGGGGTTGGCGTCCTTGCTGCGCTTGAGCGCCTCGCCCACGGTGCGGGCCGAGAGATACCCTTCGAGGTGGAACGAGGTGTACTCCTGCACGGCAGGGAAGGCCTCCTTCATTGCAGCCTGGAACTCGCGGTGCAGGGGCAGCGTCTTGCCGTTGGGGTTGGGATAGGTCTGGGCAATGCCCACGCCGCGAGCGCCTTCCACGCCCGCCAACTTGACGATGAGGCCGGCCGGCACGTACGACAGCACGAAGATCGACTGCCTGACGCCCGCCTTGCGCAGCGCGGCGACGCCCTCGGCCATGAAGCGCGGTGCGCCCAGCACCAGCACGCCCTGGGCGTCCTGCTTGGCCACCTGCTGCGCGGCAGCATCGAGCGCGGCCGCGTCGGTGGCGGACTTGGTGCCCTGCAGGGTGATGCCCTGCGTGGCCTTGGCGGCTTCCTGCGCCATGGCCATGCCCGAGGTGCCGATGGGCAGGTCCTGGTACAGCGCCGACAGGCGCGCCATGCCCAGGGTGCGGGTGTGGCTCACGATTTTCTCGATCTGCTGCTTGTCGCCCGCGCGGATGTGGAACAGCTTGGCGTGGCCGGGGGTGCGCAGGCTCTCGGCACCGGGCACGGCGTTCATCACCACCACGGGCGCGGCATCCAGCAGCTTGTCGTCCAGCATGCGCTTGATGGCTGCCGAGCCGATGGGCGAGATCAGCGCCAGCGGCTTTTTCTCCAGCGCCTTGGGGAACTGCTCGAGAAAGCCTTCGGCGCTGTACTGGTCATCGGCCTCGAACAGCGTGATCTTCTGCCCCTTGATGCCGGTCTTGTTGGCCTGGGTCAGGTAGGCCTTGATGCCCTGGTTGACCTCTACCGCATCGGGCACCGGCAGCTTGGTGAACGGGCCGATCTGGCCGAAGACGATGCCCTGGGCCAGCGCCAGCGAACTGGCGGACCACAGCACGGAAGCGGCCAGCACGGAGCGGCACAGGAAGCGAATGGTACGCATGGAATGTTGTGAATCGTTGTGTATTACGCCCGGCCCGCACCACCCGAAAAACACGATCTCCCCCGCGGCACCGAAGCATGGATTGGAACCTTCGCACCCACGCCAACAACCAACCAGCCAATGCGGCAGCGTGTGCTGCGTGGTGCGAGTGCGTGAGTCTACATAAAGCCCCGCCACCGCGCTCGCCCGTTGTGCGCTGCGTCAGGATTCGCCGCTCGCCCCCTCGCGGTTGCGCACGATGGCGTCGCGGTGCTTCGCCGCCCACAGGTGCAGCGGCAGCAGCGCGCCACGCAGGGTCTGGCCCAGTTCGGTCAGTTCGTAGTCCACACGCGGCGGCACCGAGGGGAACAGCGTTCGCGTGACGATGCCATCGAGCTCCAGGCGCTTCAGGGTCAGCGTCAGCATGCGCTGCGAGATGCCGCTCACCCGGCGCTGCACCTCGTTGTAGCGCAGCGGGCCCTTGGCCAGCGCGCCCACCACCATGATGGTCCACTTGTCGCCCACGCTGGCCAGCACGTCGGCCAGGCCCTTGCAGTCGGTGGGGGACAGCGTTTCCTTGGGAACAGAAATGTTCGTTTCGCTCATAAAAGTGCCTTCTTGTGCCATGGTGCCACACATCCCATACTGATGTAACGAACAAATTGTTCGTTAACTCTTCTGTATGACAAGGACTGCATGACCGTGACTTCCAACCCCACCCCGACCCTGCTGCTGGTGCAGGCCAGCCCGCGTGGCGAGCACTCCGTTTCAAGAGCCCTCGCCAGCACCTTCGTCGCCCAGTGGCAGGCCACGCACCCCGGTGGACGCGTGGTGCAGCGCGACCTGACCACCACCGCATTGCCCTATGTCACCGCGCCCTGGCTGGGCGCCAGTCTTACGCCCGCCGGGCAGCACACGCCGGCCATGAAGGCACAGCTGCAGCTGTCCGATGCGCTGGTCGCCGAGCTGCTGGCGGCAGACCATATCGCCATCAGCACGCCGGTCTACAACTACAACGTGCCTGCCCACCTCAAGGCCTGGGTGGACCACATTGTGCGCAAGGGGCTCACCCTGGGCGCCACCGGCGAGGGCCTGGTGCGCGGCAAGCGGGCCACGCTGCTGATCGCTTCGGGCGGCGTGTACACCGAGGGCTCGCCCATCCGCGAGCGCGATATCGCCAGCACCTACCTGCGGCTGATCCTGAAGGTCATCGGCATCGAGGACCTCACCGTGGTCGCCGCAGGCGGCACCAAGGCGGTGGACCTGGGGCAGCAGCCGCGCGGGGAGTTCCTGCAGGGCTTTTTGCCTGCGGTGGTGCAGGCGGCAGCATAGCTGCCTGCTCATGCACGCAGACGCGACCGACCGGGCGGCCTGCGCAAGGCCCAGCCTTGCGGACGCGCGCCAGTTCCTGGCCGGCAACCCGGTATACCAAACCGGCGGCGCGGTGGAGCTGCCCAGATCCTAGACCTGGTAACAGCTTCTGAGGCCCTACAGCCGGGGCAGCACCTGCTCGCCGATCTCGCGCAGCACCTCGGCCGGCGCGCGGCCGCTGCCCTGGGCCAGGTTGAACAGCACGTGCGCCACGCCCATGGCCTGCAGGCGCTGCAGGTAGGCGATGAGTTCGTTGCGCCCGGTGCGCAGGCCCAGCTCCAGCGGCTCGGCGGGGGCGCCAGGGTCGGCCAGCAGGTCGAGCTGCACGGACTGGACAAACGGCTTGCGCTCGCCGCCGGCCTTTTGCTCCAGCGCCTGCTGCCACAGGTGGATGCGGCCCTGCTGGCGCGCCTCCTCGCGGTGGTAGCTGGCCCAGGCGTCGGCGTGGGCGGCCGTCCACTGAAGGGACTGGCGGGCCGAGCCGACCACGACCATGGGGATGCGCGCCGTGGGCGGCTGCATCAGGTCGTAGCCGCCCGTGGCGTCGAGCAGCGCCTGCCGCTCCTGCGCATCGGGCGACAAGGCAGCGCGCACCAGCGGCCAGCGCGCGCGAAAGGCCTCGCCACGCGCGTCCAGGCTTTCGCCGAACGAGGCGAACTCCTCGGGTCGGTCGCCCGAGCCCATGCCCAGGATGAAGCGGCCGTTGCTCAGGCGGTCGAGCGACAGCGCCGCCTTGGCCACATGCAGCGGATGCCGCAGCGGCAGCACGATGGCCGCCGCGCCGATGGCGATGCGGCGCGTGGATGCGGCCAGCGCGGCCAGCCACAAGAAAGGGTCGTCGAGCGCGCTGGCGGTGTTGTCGCTGCCCTGGGGGATCATCAGCGGCACATCGCGCGCCCACAGGGCGGCAAAGCCCAGGTCGTCTGCCAGCGTGGCCAGGCGCGTGGATTCGGCCAGATCGGCCATGGCGCCGCCATGGTGGCCAAACGGCGTCATGAAGCCCAGCGTGAGCCGCCCGGGCTGGAACACCAGGGCGTGGCCGGCGTTGAAGGGTGAAGGCGAGGACATGGCGCAGAGGATAGCCTCCTCGGGGCGCCGCCGTGCCCGCGGCCTTCACTCAGCGTGTGGGCTCGAGCAGCTGCACCAGCCGGCCCGCCTGTTGCGCGCCCTCCTGCGCCAGCAGGTCCTGGGCGACGTTCTCCTGCTCGCTGGTGCGGCGCAGCTGGTCCAGGAGCTGGCGGTAGCGGTCGAGCACGGCATCCTCCTGGAAGAACAGCCGGGGCGGCGGGCCCTTGTCCAGGAAGTACCGGCCCTTGGGCGCATCCATGTGGCGGATCAGGGCGGCCACGGTGGCAACGCCCCGCCCGTGGGCTTGTGCGACCAGCGTGGCCTGGTCGGCCATCGCGGTGGCCGACGCCTGCATGCTGCGCTCGAAGGCCTGCGCATCGTGCGCCAGGAACTGCACCACCGCGGCCTGCGTGGCGGCACGGTAGTTGGCGACGGCCTGCATCGCCTGCGTGTGGAAGTCGCTGTTGGCCTGGCGCCAGTCTTCCAGCCGAGCCATGCTGGCCTCGCGCGCGGCGGCGGACGCGAGAGCGGTGGGCAGCAGCATGCCCCCGAGGTCCAGCGCCTCGAACGCATCGCCATGGGTCTGCAGGGCAACTGCCACGGCATGGTGCACGTCCACCTGGGCCTGTAGCAGCGGGCCGAAGATCCCGGCCCGGGCTTGGCGCACCTGCTCGCTGCCCACCTCGTCGCCCCGCTGCAGGGCCTGCAGCAGCGCAATGGCCCGGGCATTGGCGGCCTGCAGCGCGCGCACCTGCCCGATGCGGGCATGGGCGTCGTAGTTCATGCCCGCGGCAATCAGCAGGCTGGCCAGGATGGCCGGCACCCCGGCGGGCAGGGCACGCACCGCGCGCAGGACGGCCCAGGCCAGCAGGCCATACACGCCCCACACCACGAACGACGCAATTGCCAGGGCGAGGAAGAACGTGCGCGGCGCACCCAGGTCCGACAGGTGGACCTGCCGGTTCACCACCAGCAAGCCGGCCGCGAGAATGCCCACGGAGAACCATGCCACCAGGGCCTGGGACCGGGGCGCCTCCCCCTCTGCGAGCGGGCCTACCCCCTGTACGGCCTGTCCGGTTGCGGCGCCGCCGCCTGTCGCCAGGCGCCGGGCATGCCAGGCCGACCAGGCCCATGCCATGGACCAGGCTGCCGCCAGCGGCAGCACCCCCAGCGTCAGCAGGCGCGGAAAATCATGGTGGCCGCCTGCGCCCAACAGCACATAGCTCCACCATGCGGCCGAGGCCAGCAGCCCGGCCCACATCGCCAGGGTGCGGTTCTTGTTGATTTCCATCTCTCCCTCCTGCCGCGATTGTCCACGGATCGGCAGGGGCGTAGAAGGAGCAAATGTTTGCATGGGCGCATCCGCCCACGCATCGGCATCTCGTCCTAAAAGCTTTCCCACTCGTCGTCGCGGGCAGCGGTGGCTTTGCTGGCGGCGGGGCTGGTGGCGAGCGACCTGGAAGCCGCTGCCTTGGCCAGCGCGACCGGGGCAGACTTTGCCACGGACCGTGGGGCGGCCATGGCCAACGGCTTGCGCACCGCAGGCGCCGGGGCGGGGGCCGGGGCTGCACTGGCGCGCTGGCTGCCTGCCCCGTCGTGTGCCAGCCGGAACACCGCCACCGCGTTGACCAGCTCGCCCGCCTGGCTGTTCAGGCTGCTCGCCGCCGCCGCCATCTCTTCCACCAGCGCCGCGTTCTGCTGTGTGGCCTGGTCCATCTGCGTGACCGCTTCTCCCACCTGGCCCACGCCTGCGCTTTGCTCGCTGCTGGCCGCGCTGATCTCTCCCATGATGTCCGTCACCCGCCGGATCGCCGCCACCACTTCGGTCATGGTCGTGCCGGCCTTGTCCACCAGCAAGGTGCCTTGCTCCACCCGCTCCACGCTGGCGGTGATCAGGCTCTTGATTTCCTTGGCCGCTTCGGCGCTGCGCCCGGCCAGGCTGCGCACTTCGCTGGCCACCACGGCAAAGCCGCGGCCTTGCTCTCCTGCCCGCGCCGCTTCCACCGCCGCGTTCAAGGCCAGGATGTTGGTCTGGAAGGCGATGCCGTCGATGACCGAGATGATGTCGGCGATCTTGCTGCTGCTGGCGTTGATGCCTTTCATGGTCTCCACCACTTCGGCCACCACGTCACCGCCCTGTACGGCCACGGTCGATGCGCTCAGGGCCAGCTGGTTGGCCTGGCGCGCGTTGTCGGCGTTCTGGCGCACGGTGGAACCGAGCTCTTCCATCGAGGCCGCCGTCTCTTCCAGGGCCGAGGCCTGCTGCTCGGTGCGCGCCGACAGGTCGTTGTTGCCCGAGGCGATCTGCGCGCTTGCCGAGGCCACGCTCTCGGCGTTGCCGCGCACCGTGGTCACGGTGGCCACCAGGCTTTGCTGCATGCGCTGCAGGGCGCTGAGCAGGTGGCCGGTCTCATCGCGGGACTGCACGACGATGTCGCCGCTGAGGTCGCCGGCGGCAACGCGGTCAGCCGCCTGCACGGCCTGGGCCAGGGGGCGGGTGATGGAGCGGATGATGGTGATGGCCAGGAAGATCGCCAGGGCGATGGCCAGTGCGCCGGCGATCAGCACGTCGCGCAGCAGGGCCGCGGCGGCGGCCTCGGCTTCCTTGCCGGCTTCGTCGGTGAGGTGCGCCTGGAATTCCACCTGGTCACGCAGCGCCTTCTGGTAGTCGAGCTGGATGGGGCGCAGTTTTTCTTCCAGCAGTTTGGTGGCCTCGTCCTTCTGGCCCTTTTGCACCAGGGCCAGGAACTCGTCGCCATGGCGGTAGAAGTCGGCACGCGCCTTGAGCATGGTGGCCAGCAGCTCCTCGCCCTTGGGCGAGGAGATCAGCGTGTCCAGCAGCTTGTACTGGTCGGCCGTGGTGGCCCGCGACGAGGCGATCTGCTCGTGGGCGGACCGGGCGATGGGCTCGGAGTTGAACAGCACCAGGTTGCGGAACTGGATCGCCTGGGTGTTCACGCTGTTGGCCAGCACACCGAGCGCCTTGGTGATCGGTACGCGCGTGTCGATGACATCGCTCAGCTCGGAGCGCTGGTCGGCAGAGCGCACGAGGCTGGTGGCGCCCAGTGCCATGAGCAGCAGCACCATCGCTGCAAAAGCCACTGCGAGCCGGGTGGCGATGGTCATCTTGTCCATGGCGATTCTCCCTCTGGGTAAGTTCCAAGGCAGCGCCGTTGCACGCCGCACCGATGCGGCGGCAGGGCTTGCGAACGATGTGAATCCTGGGATGGCGGCGGTTGTCGGCAGCCACCATACCGCGGGAAGCGGATTCTCAGAAGGGTTTTTTGGCGCGCTGGAACTGCGCGGGGAGGGGCTCTCCCACCGGCCCCCTCCCGGCTGGGCATGGCTGGCGGCTGCGCGCGCGGCCGCGCCTACAGCACGAAGGTCGAACCCGCCCTGGCCTGCGCCTGCAGCCAGGGGAAAAGCTGGTCGGCCCTGTCCACGATGGGGCTGAACACGGTGCATTCGTCATGCGCCCAGAAGTAGATGCCGCCCGCGCCTGGGCCCTGCGTGCGCAGCAGGAAGCAGTCCGAGGAGTTCGCGTCGCCCACGATGGGCAGCATGTGGCGCGGGTCGATGCCGCTGTCGGCGATGGCGCTGCGTATCTCTTCGGCCAGCTCGGGTGAGCTTTCGTCGTGCAGCGCCAGCCAGCCGAGCAGCTCTTCGTGCTTGTCGAGGGCGGCCGGGATGCTGAACAGCGTGTAGGTCTCCTCGTTCTCGCCATCGGCCACGGTGAGCTGGTGCCGCTCGGCCTGGCTGATCCACTGCAGGTAGGCATGGGAGGGTTGCTGAAAATGGCGCAGCAGCTGCTCGAGTTCGCTTTCGGAGGCCGGGGTGCCCGTGGCGAAGTCAAAGCGCAGCTGGCTGATCCGCTGGCTCTGCGCGTCGCGTGCTTGGGTCTGCTGGCGTTCGATAAAGTCCCGGTAGCCGGGCGATTCCAGCACCTCGGGCATCTGCAGGCGCCACTTCAGGTGCGTCTCGTAGGCCTCGGTGCTGCGGTCCAGCTGCAGCAGCGCCGTCACCTTCAATTGCTGCAGCTGAGAGGTGCCATGGTTCGTGGCATCGGCGATGGCCAGGGCCTGCATCGCCTGCTCAGGGTCGCCGGCGATGTTCAGCAGGTACTCGGCGACGGTCTGCGCGGCCGCAGCCAGTTGCGAAGCCGTGTGCCGGTAGCTGTCGCCAAAACTGTACATGGCGTGCGGCTGCGCGGCGTCGGTGTCTGCGGCCTGGTGGATGATGAACATGGCGTGCTCGACGGCTGCGGCCCAGTCGCCGTCCGCACCCGGGCCCGGGTTGGCGCGTGCCCGGTTGGCGTGGGCGCGCCGGGCCGCCGTGCGCCAGTACCACGCCTGTTCGCTGTGGCGGCAGCGCTGCAGGGCGGCCAGGGCGTTCTCGTGGTCGCTGCATTCGGTGTACAGCGCGGCCAGGTCCATCAGGCACTCGTCCCCGGTCTTGGGGCGGTGGTCCAGCAGGTTCTTGGGGAAGAGGGTCAGGCTGTCGTGCACGACGATCTCCTGCCACCCTTGCCGGGCCAGGGCCTGGCGCAGGTCCACCAGGCGCTGCAGCACGACCTGGGGGCCACCCTCGGGGTCCAGGCGCAGGTCCTCCACCATCCTGAACTCGCGGTCCGAGGCGCGTGCCTCCTGGCGCTTCCAGTAGGCATGGCCGTCGTAGCCATGGGGCAGCAGCGTGATCTTGATCAGCAGGGGGCCCTGGGCGTTGTCTGCTGCGGCCTGGTGCCAGTGGCTGGTGTAGGTGGTCATGGGGCAGTGCAATCAATGCGGGCGGTGCGGTGGCGAAGCCGCCATTGAAGCACCGGCCAGCGGCCACGCGAGCGGCGCGGTGTGACGCATTTCACGCCCGGGGCGCTTTTACTTGGGCCGCATCAGCCGGGTGCCGCACCCTGGCGCCGAAAAATCCGCTCCACCACCTCGAACACCACCTGGAAGATCACCGCCAGCCCGGCCGAGGGGATGGCCCCTGCCAGCAAGGTGGTGCCGTCGTTGAGCGCCAGGCCCTGGGCGATGCGCTCGCCATAGCCGCCTGCGCCGATGAAGGCGGCGATGGTGGCGGTGCCCACGGTCATCACCGTGGCGGTCTTGATGCCGGCCACGATGACCGGCAGGGCCAGCGGCAGCAGCACCAAGCGCCAGCTTTGCGCGGGCGTCATGCCCAGCGCCACGGCGGCCTGGCGCGTGCCCTGCGGCACCTGCAGCAGGCCCACAGCGGTGTTGCGCACGATGGGCAGCAGGGCATACAGGCTCAGCGCGACGATGGCCGGCAAGGTGCCGATGCGGCCCAGCAGCGGGATCAGCGCGGCCAGCAGCGCCAGCGAGGGCACGGTCTGCAGCAGGCCGACGAAACCCAGGATGCCCTGGCCCAGCCACGCCCGCGCCGCGGCCAGCGTGCCCAGCGGAATGCCGATGAGCACCGCGATGCCCACCGACACCGCCACCAGCCACAGGTGGTCGCGCGTGAGGCGCCAGAAGTCGCCGCCGAAGATGGCGCTGGACAGGGAAGGGCGGGCCTGCGCCGTGGCTGCGCTGGCCGCACTGGCTGCAGCGGCGGGTGCCGCTGGAGGCTGGGCGGCGCCGGCCAGGAAGCCGGCCGCAATCGCCGGGAAGGCCTGGCCCTGCAGCTCGGCCTGGGCGTTCATGGCGATCATGCGCGTCACGTCGATGCGGCCTTCGAGCGCGGCGATCTGCTGCCAGGCCTGCGGTGCGCGCGTGGGCAGGTCGGCACGGTAGAGCAGCACCGCGTCATAACGCGGGAAGTAGTTGGCATCGTCTTGCAGTGTGACCAGGCCCAGGTCGGCGATGCGCGCGTCGGTGGTGTAGATGTCGGTCAGGTCGATGCGCTGCGAGGCCAGCGCCTGGTACGACAGGCCGTGGTCGATGGAGGTGGGCCGCTGCGGCAGCTGGTAGCGTTTGGACAGGCCCGGCCAGCCGTCCTCGCGGCCGAGGAACTCCTGCGAGATGGCGATGCGCAGATCGGGCGCGTTGCGCAGGTCGCCCAGGGTCTTGAGTTGGTGCTTGCGCGCCACCTCGGCGCTGGCGGCCAGCGCATAGCTGTTGGAAAAGCCCAGCGGCACGCCCATGGCCAGGCCCATCTCGCGCAGCCTGCGGTCGATGGTCTCGCGCGGCGAGCCGGTGGGCAGCTTGAGGATCTCGCGCTCCACCGTGCCCAGGTACTCGGGGTAGACGTCGATGGAGCCGGTCTTGAGCGCCTCGACCACCACGGCGGTGTTGCCCAGGCCCTGGCGGTGCTCGGCCGTGGCGCCGCCCTGGCGCGCGGCCTGGGTGATGACCTCGCCGAGGATGTAGCTTTCGGTGAAGCGCTTGGAGCCCACGGCCAGCGACTCTGCGGCCGCCTGCAAGGGCCAGGCGAGGGTGCTGGCCAGCACCAGCAGGGTGGCTTTGGCGGCGGTGCGCCAGGGCAGTCGGGTGGGGTGCATCGGGCCATTCTGCGCTGCTTTGCGCCCGAGGCTGCGCTGCCGGCAGATTCTGGCCGTCCAGGGCCCTTCAGGGCTTGGCAGGGCGGGCGGGCCGTTCGGCCAACGCCTGGACCAACCGGGTCCTGGCCTGGGCGCCCTGCTGGGCGCCAAGCTGCACCTGGTTCATCAGCGCAAGGTAGCGGTCCAGGCGGGCCTGGTCGCTGAACATCAGCCTCTGGGGCGGTCCCGGGTCGTAGGGCCTGTTCACACTAATTTCGGGGATCGCGTTGCCCGGCCTGGGGGCTGGATGCTAGTGTGCTGTCCCGCTGATACGTGAGCAAAGTCGATGCAACTTTTCGAGGATCGAATCAGCGGTGGCGGTCCA
>NZ_JBWKPP010000034.1:0-41716 GCF_059418305.1 Acidovorax sp. GW821-FHT09B03 | reverse complement strand
TGGGGGTCGCCTTTTCTTGGCCCACCTTCTTTTGGCGACGCAAAAGAAGGTGGGTGCGCCGCCGGGCGCACATCCCGCCCCCCGCCCTCAACACAGGCACACCACCAGCACAACAACCACGAGGCAACAAAGAAAAATGGCCGCAAAACCCCAAAGGCCGCGACCACTCTTCAGCACCTACCAGCAGTGATTACTTGGGCAGCAGCACCTTGTCGACCACGTGAATCACCCCATTGGACTGGTACACATCCGCAATCGTCACATTCGCCGTACCGCCCTTTTCATCGGTCAGCATGATGGTCTTGCCACTGGCCTTGGCCGTGAGCGTGCCCCCCGCCACCGTCTTGATGCTGGCCATGCCCTTGCCATCGGCAATCATCTTCGACAAGGCCGCCGCATCCCACTTGCCCGCCACCACGTGGTAGGTCAGCACCGTGGTCAGCGTGGCCTTGTTCTCGGGCTTGAGCAAGGTGTCCACGGTACCTGCGGGCAGCGCAGCAAACGCGGCATTGGTGGGCGCGAACACGGTGAACGGGCCTGGGCCCTTCAGGGTGTCGACCAGGCCGGCGGCCTTGACCGCAGCCACCAGCGTGGTGTGGTCCTTGGAGTTCACGGCGTTGTCGATGATGTCCTTGCTTGCCAGCATGGGCGCACCGCCCACCATGACGTCGGCAGCCAGGGCCGGGGTGGCTGCGGCAGCAACCAGGGCGGCGGCCAGGCCGATGGAAGCGAGGCGGGCATTGAAGCGGATACGGGTCATGAGAATCTCCTGAATCGATGGATGGACGGAGCAACTGAATGAACAAATGTCTGTCGGTGACCGCGTGAGAAATGCCACGCGGCTGTCAATCAATACGGGAGCGGCAGCGCATCGGATGCAGCGGCAGGACAAAAACCGCAAATAATAAAAAAGCCCCGCAGGCCTGGGCCTCGGGGCGATGGGGCTGCGCAAGTTGGTGCGCAGCGGTCGGTGTTGCCAGGCCCGGCTGCCACACAGCCTGGGCCTGTACACAGGGTTACTAGACCTTGCGGCCGAAAGGCCCGTCGGAGCCCACCTGCACCAGGTTCTTGGCCGTGGCCAGGGGCTTGGGGTTCTTCTTTGCGGGCTTGTCGGCCGGCACTTCCTCGGCCACGCAGTCGGCGTAGTAGCGCACGTGGCCGTTCTCGTCCTCCACCTCGACCAGGCCGTGGATATCGGTCTCGAAGCCCGGGCACAGCTTGGCGAATTCGCGGGCGAACTTGAGGTAATCCACGATCTTCTTGTTGAACACCTCGCCCGGGATCAACAGCGGAATGCCCGGTGGGTATGGCGTGACCAGGCCCACGGTGATGCGGCCTTCCAGCTGGTCGATCTCCACGCGGTCGGTCTTGCGGTGCGCGATGTGGGCATATGCGTCCGAAGGCTTCATGGCGGGCGTCAGGTCCGACAGGTACATCTCGGTCGTCAGTCGCGCAATGTCGTACTTGGCGTACATCTCGTGCACGTGCTGGCACAGGTCCTGCAGGCCCATGCGCTCGTAGCGCTTGTGCTGCTGGCAGAACTCGGGAAGGATGCGCCACATGGGCTGGTTCTTCTCGTAGTCGTCCTTGAACTGCTGCAGCGCGGTGAGCAGCGTGTTCCAGCGGCCCTTGGTGATGCCGATGGTGAACATCACGAAGAAGCTGTACAGGCCGGTCTTCTCGACCACCACGCCGTGCTCGGCCAGGTACTTGGTGACGATGGATGCGGGGATGCCCTTCTTGTCGAACTTGCCATCCAGGTTCAGGCCCGGCGTGACGATGGTGGACTTGATCGGGTCCAGCATGTTGAAGCCATCGGCCAGCTGGCCGAAGCCATGCCACTTGGTGCCGGCCTTCTTGCCCTTGGCGTCGCTGCGGATGATCCAGTCCTCGGCGCGGCCGATGCCTTCGTCCACCAGCTTGTCCGGGCCCCAGACCTTGAACCACCAGTCGTTCTTGCCGAAATCGTCTTCGATCTGGCGCATGGCGCGGCGGAAGTCCAGCGCCTCCAGGATGCTCTCTTCCACCAGCGCGGTGCCGCCGGGCGGCTCCATCATCGCGGCGGCCACGTCGCAGCTGGCGATGATGCTGTACTGCGGGCTGGTGCTGGTGTGCATCAGGTAGGCCTCGTTGAAGAGGTGGCGGTCCAGCTTGGCGGTCTGCGAGTCCTGCACCAGCACGTGGCTGGCCTGGCTGATGCCGGCCAGCAGCTTGTGGATGGACTGCGTGGCGTAGGTCACCGAGTGCTTGGGGCGCGTGCGCTTCTTGCCCATGGCGTGGTAGGTGCCATAGAAGGGGTGGAAGGCGGCGTGCGGCAGCCAGGCCTCGTCGAAGTGCAGATTGTCCACGTAGCCATCGAGCATGCCCTTGATGGTCTCGGTGTTGTAGAGCACGCCGTCGTAGGTCGATTGCGTGAGCGTCAGCACGCGCGGCTTGACCTTCTTGGCGTCCACGCCCTTGAGCAGCGGGTTGGCGCGGATCTTGGCCTGGATGGCCTCGGGCTCGAACTCGCTTTGCGGGATCGGGCCGATGATGCCGAAGTGGTTGCGCGTGGGCTTCATGAACACCGGGATGGCCCCGGTCATGATGATGCTGTGCAGGATGGACTTGTGGCAGTTGCGGTCCACCACCACCACGTCGCCCGGGGCCACGGTGTGGTGCCAGACCATCTTGTTCGACGTGCTGGTGCCGTTGGTCACGAAGAAGCAGTGGTCGGCATTGAAGATGCGTGCGGCGTTGCGCTCGCTCTCGCCGATGGCGCCGTTGTGGTCCAGCAGCTGGCCGAGTTCCTCGACCGCGTTGCAGACGTCGGCGCGCAGCATGTTCTCGCCGTAGAACTGGTGGTACATCTGGCCCACGGGGCTTTTCAGGAAGGCCACGCCGCCCGAGTGCCCTGGGCAGTGCCAGCTGTAGGAGCCGTCTTCGGCGTAGTCCAGCAGCGCCTTGAAGAACGGCGGCTGCACGCTCTCCAGGTAGCTCTTGGCCTCGCGGATGATGTGGCGCGCCACGAATTCGGGGGTGTCCTCGAACATGTGGATGAAGCCGTGCAGCTCGCGCAGGATGTCGTTGGGCAGGTGACGGCTGGTCTTGGTCTCGCCGTGCACGTAGATCGGCACCTCGGTGTTCTTGCGACGCACCTCGCCGATGAAGTTGCGCAGGCTCAGCACGATGGGGTCAAGCCCCTCGCCCACGGTGAATTCCTCGTCGTCGATGGACAGGATGAACGCGCTGGCGCGGCTTTGCTGCTGCGCGAACTGCGACAGATCACCGTAGCTGGTGACGCCCACCACCTCGAAACCCTCGGCCTCGATGGCCTGCGCCAGGGCGCGGATGCCCAGGCCCGAGGTATTCTCGGAACGATAGTCCTCGTCGATGATGATGATGGGAAAACGAAACTTCATGCGCAGCCTCCGTGAAACCGTGCCCTGCCGGCCAAAAAACGAAATAGGCGCGAAGTGTAAGGAATAACCTTGTCGGGCCTTTGAACTGGGGGTCTTTTGACCCAGAATGTGGTGGATTAAGAACAACCGACACACAGGTTGTCTAGGATCCGAACAACAAACAACATGAGGAGGAGTCGGTATGGAGGAATCCACCATCTGGTGGCTGGCGGCGGGGATCGTGGTGGTGGCAGAAATGCTCACGGGCACGTTCTACCTGCTCATGATGGCGGTGGGCCTGGTGGCCGCAGCCCTGGCGGCCCACATGGGTGCGTCCTCGGCCCTGCAGATCATCGTCGCCGCGCTGGTCGGCGGCGGGGCCGTGGTGGCCTGGCACTTTGTCCGGCGCAAGCGCCCGGGCGACCCCTCGCCACGCGCCGACCGCAGTGTGAACCTGGACGTCGGTGAAACCATCCTCATCGAGGGCTGGAATGCCGACGGCACCACCACCGTGAAGTACCGCGGTGCCACGTGGACGGCCATCCATCGCCCGGGCGTCACGCCCTCCACGGGCATGCACCGGGTCGCCGAGCTGGTGGGCAACCGCCTGCTGGTCGATCCCATGTAACTCCCAACGTACGTGCAAGAACACTGAAAGTCGTCCATGGACAAAACCTACATCGCGCTCGTCATCATCGTCATCGTGGCGGTGTTCATCATCCGCAGCTTCAAGCAGGTGCCCCAGCAGAACGCCTGGGTGGTGGAGCGGCTGGGCAAGTACCACAGCACGCTGGCCCCGGGGCTCAAGCTGATCATTCCCTTCATCGACAAGGTGGCCTACAAGCACAGCCTCAAGGAAATCCCGCTCGACGTGCCCAGCCAGGTCTGCATCACGCGCGACAACACCCAGCTGCAGGTGGACGGCATCCTGTACTTCCAGGTGACCGACCCCATGCGCGCCAGCTATGGCTCGTCCAACTACATCATGGCCGTGACGCAACTGGCCCAGACCTCGCTGCGCTCGGTGATCGGCAAGCTCGAGCTGGACAAGACTTTTGAAGAGCGCGACATCATCAACGCCCAGGTGGTCCAGGCCATCGACGAGGCGGCCCTGAACTGGGGCGTGAAGGTGCTGCGCTATGAGATCAAGGACCTGACGCCCCCGGCCGAAATCCTGCGCTCCATGCAGGCCCAGATCACCGCCGAGCGCGAGAAGCGCGCGCTGATCGCCGCCTCCGAAGGCCGCCGCCAGGAGCAGATCAACATCGCCACCGGTGAGCGCGAGGCCTTCATCGCCCGCTCCGAGGGCGAGAAGCAGGCCCAGATCAACAATGCCCAGGGCGAGGCCGCTGCCATCATGGCCGTGGCCGAAGCCACCGCCCAGGCCATCGAGCGCGTGGCCGCCGCCATCCGCCAGCCCGGCGGCGAGCAGGCCGTGCAGCTCAAGGTGGCCGAAAAGGCCGTGGAGGCCTACGGCAAGGTGGCCGCCGATGCCACCACCACCCTCATCGTGCCCAGCAACATGACCGAGGTCTCGGCCCTGATCGGCTCGGCCATGAAGATGGTACAGACGACACAACGCACTGTATAACGGCATCCATCCGATGAGGGAGCGGGCAGCCAATGCAGCGTTTTTTTGGCCCGCCCTGCCCCAACTTCCAAAAACAGCCCAAACCTGTGGCTATAATCGAGGGCTTCGGAGAGGTGGATGAGCGGTTTAAGTCGCACGCCTGGAAAGCGTGTGTGGGCTAATCCCCACCGCGGGTTCGAATCCCGCCCTCTCCGCCAAAGATACAACCCCAAGTGGCTCACGCCGCTTGGGGTTTTTTCTTGGTTGCGCGGCCTTGCCCAGGCCGCATGCACCGGCCCCGGCAGCGACCTCCGGGGCCCTGCGTCTTCCCCGAGTCAGCCAAGCAAAGTCAGCCCGGCTGCGCCTTGGACCGCGCGCGCCATTCGGGCACGGTCAGACCGCCGACGCCCCAGTTGTCGAGATCGACCTCGTCGATGACCACGAAGGTGGAATCGTGCGGCTTGCCCATGACCTCGTACAGGAGGTCGGAGACGCCCTGGATGAGGGCGCGCTTCTGTTCTGCGGTGGTGGCGCTGGCGCCGGGCGCCGTGCCCTCGCGCGTGACCTTGATGTTGACGTAGGGCATGGTCGTCGCCTCCTCTCTCACCAGCGGCCGGCGTGCTGGCCGCCGTCGACGTTGAGGGTCTCGCCCGTGACGAAGGCGGCGTTCTCCAGGTACATCACGGCATCGGCCACCTCGGAGACCTCGCCCATGCGCCCCATGGGGTGCATGCCGGCCAGCACGGCGTGCGCCGCCGGGTCGTGCATGGGCGTCTTGATGATGCCGGGGGCGACCGCGTTCACGCGCACGCCGGTCTGCGCGTACTCGATGGCCAGGCCGCGGGTCACCGCGTCCAGCCCGCCCTTGGTCAGCAGGGCCAGGCCCGAGGGCGCGCCGGCAATCGCCTGGTGCACCAGCGTGGTGGTGATCTGCACGATGTGGCCGCGGCCCTGGCGCAGCATGTGCGGCAGCACGAGCTGCGTGGTGTGGAAGAAGCCGGCCAGGTTCACGTCCACCACGCGCTCAAACTCTTCGGCGGTGTACTCGGTGAACGGCTTGCCCAGGAAAATGCCGGCGTTGTTGACCAGCGTGTCGATGCGGCCAAAGCGCTCCAGCGCGGCGGCCACCAGGCGCTCGGCGGCCGATCGATCGCGCACATCGCCTGCCACGGCAAGCACATCCGGGTCCGTGGAGGGTTGAATACTGCGCGAGGTGGCGACCACGGCGTAGCCGTGTTGGCGGTAGGCGGCAGCGATGGCTGCGCCGATGCCTTGCGATGCGCCGGTGACGATGGCGACTCTTTTCTCACTCATGAATGGCTCCTTGGGGGTGGTGTCGATAGCGACTGCGAAGGGAGATCCGACGCTCTCCGTAGAGTAGGGACGCACCCCCTGGAGCGGTAGCCGTTATCCTCGCGCAATGGCTGATAGAAAACGCACAGAGGTCGACTGGCAGGACGTGCGCGTCTTCCTGGCATTGGGGCGCTACCGCAGCCTGTCGGCCGCGGCCCGGGCGCTGCAGGTGAACCACGCGACCATTGCCCGGCGCATCCAGTCGCTGGAACACAGCATGGGCGAAAAGCTCGTGGAGCGCCGCCCCGACGGCTATGTGCTGACCCCGGCCGGCGAGGTGGCATTGCAGGCGGCCACCGGCATGGAAGCGGCGGCGCAGACGCTGACCCGGGCCGCGCATGGCGAAGGCGAGGACCTGCGCGGGCTGGTGCGCATCAACGCACCGCCGGCGCTGGCCCATGCCTTCCTGGCGGCGCAGCTGGCCAAGGTCACCGTGGCCCATCCGGGGCTGGACATCGACCTGGCGACGGACCTGCATTCCATCAGCCTGAGCCGGCGCCAGGCCGACATTGCCGTGCGCCTGGGCCGGCCCGGCGACGGCGATCTGATCGCCAGGCCTGCGGGCAAGATGGCCTTCGGCTTCTATGGCACACGCCAGCACTGCGCGGACGTCGAACAGGGCCTGCTGCCGGTGTTCATCAGCTTCGACGAGCAGCATGCGGGCATGCCGGAGTCGAACTGGCTGGTGCAGCAGTTCCCCCGCGCGCGCTTTGCCTTCCGGGCCGAGAACCAGGTGCTGCAGGCCACCGCTGCGCGGGCCGGGGCCGGCATTGCGCTGCTGCCGCACTACATCGGCCGGCAGGTGCCCGAGCTGCAGCCCTGCCCGCTGGCACCGCTGCCGCCGGCGCGCGAGATCTTCGTGCTGATCCGCGGGCAGGACCGGCATGCGGCCCCGATCCGCGCCGTGGTGCAGCACCTGCTCGATGTGTTCGGTGAGAACCGGGCCCTGTTTGCCGCCTGACCCTGTGCCGGCATGCCCTTGCGACCATCTCTTTCAGAGATACGAAGCTCGCCAATCCATATGAATTTTGCGTAGTAACCCCCGGCGGTGCAGGCCCGCACCGGTGCAACCATCTCGCCACACCAACAACGAAAGCGAGACCGCCATGGGTTCCCCCGCAATGACGCCGCCGTACGAGGGCCGCTTCGACGACACAGCGGATGCAGCCGACGCAACCTACCGCAAGGTCGGCTGGCGCCTGCTGCCGCTGCTCTTCCTGTGCTACATCGTGGCCTACCTGGACCGCGTGAACGTGGGCTTCGCCAAGCTGCAGATGCAGGGCGACCTGCAGTTCAGCGAGGCGGTCTACGGCCTGGGCGCGGGCATCTTCTTCCTGGGCTACTTTCTCTTCGAGGTGCCCAGCAACGTGGTGCTGCACCGCGTGGGCGCGCGCCGCTGGATCGCGCGCATCATGGTCACCTGGGGCCTGCTGTCGGCGGGCACCATGTTCGTCAGCTCGCCCACCTCGTTCTACGTGGTCCGCTTCCTGCTGGGTGCTGCCGAGGCGGGCTTCTTCCCGGGCATCATCCTGTACCTCACCTACTGGTACCCCGCGGCGCGCCGCGGCAAGGCGACCTCGCTGTTCCTGGCCGCCATCCCGTTCGCGGGCATCCTGGGCGGCCCGATCTCGGGCTGGATCCTGCAGGGCATGGGCGGCACCAACGGCTGGGCCGGGTGGCAGTGGCTGTTTTTGCTGCAGGGCCTGCCCACCGTGGCGCTGGGCCTGGTGGTGTGGCGCTACCTCGACGACCGCGTGAAGGACGCGCGCTGGCTCACCCCGGCCGAACGCGCGCTGATCGCCCGCGAGATTGCGGCCGAGGATGCCGGCAAGCCCGAGCCGAAGATCCTGGCCGTGCTGTCCAATCCCCGCGTCTGGCTGCTGGCGCTGGTGTACTTCGCCTTCGTCTCGGGGCTGTACGGCATCTCGTTCTGGCTGCCCAGCATCATCAAGGCCATGGGCGTCCAGGGCGCACTGGATATCGGCCTGGTCAGCGCCATCCCCTGGACCTTCGGCGTGGTGGCCATGTACCTGGCGGCGCGCAGTGCGGACCGGCGGCTCGAATACCGCTGGCACAGCGCCACCGCCGCCGTGGTCGGCGCGCTCGGACTGGTACTGAGCGCGGCCTTCCATGGCAACGCCGTGTGGGCCATGGCCGGCATCACGCTGGCCACCATGGGCATCATGGCTACCCTGCCCGTCTTCTGGGGCATGCCCACGGCCTTTCTGGGCGGTGCGGCGGCTGCGGCGGGCATTGCCTTCATCAATTCCTTCGGCAACCTCTCGGGCTTTTCCGCGCCCTACCTGATCGGCGTGATCAAGGACGCGACCCAGAGCACCGACGCGGGCCTGCACATGCTGGCCGCCCTGCTGGTGGTGGGCGCAGTGCTGGTGCTGTTCGCCAGGCCCGAGAAGCCCACCCCCACGCGCTGACCCTGCGGCGCTGCCTGCAGCGCCCCCCCTTTGTTCAGAAAGAGACTTCCCATGCTTGCGGAACTGAGTCCCCCTGCGCGCACGCAACGCCGCGCGCCCTCCCCCGACTTGATCGCGCGCCTGCGCCAGCGCTTCGGTGAGCGCTGCTGCACCAGCCAGGCCGTCCTGCTGCAGCACGGCACGGACGAGTCGGCCTACCTGCCGCAGCCGCCCGATGCCGTGGTCTACGTGCACAGCAGCGAGGAGGTGGCCTTCGTCGTGCGGGCCTGCGCGCACGAGCGCGTGCCGATCATCGGCTTCGGCGTGGGCTCCTCGGTGGAGGGGCACCTGCTGGCCGTCGAGGGCGGCGTCTGCGTGGACTTTTCGCAGATGAACCAGGTGCTCGCCATCCGCCCCGGCGATCTCACGGCCACGGTGCAGGCGGGCGTGACGCGCGGGCAGCTCAATGCCGCGCTGGCGGGCACCGGCTTCTTCTTTTCGGTGGACCCGGGGGCCGATGCCTCCATCGGTGGCATGGTGGCCACAGCAGCCTCGGGCACCAACACCGTGCGCTACGGCACCATGCGCGACAACCTGGTGAGCCTGACGGTGGTCACCGCCAGCGGCGAGGTGGTGCGCACCGCCTCACGCGCACGCAAGAGCGCGGCGGGCTACAACCTCACGCAGCTGTACTGCGGGTCGGAGGGCACGCTGGGCCTGATCACCGAGGCCACGGTGCGCCTGCACCCGCACCCCGAGGCCTGCGCCGCAGCGGTGGTGCACTTCCCCAGCGTGCGGGCCGCGGTGGACTGCGTGATCGAGTCGATCCAGATGGGCGTGCCGCTGGCGCGCGCCGAGATGCTCGATGCGCTGACCCTGCGCGCCGTGAACGCCCACAGCCGCACCACGCTGAGCGAGAACCCCACGCTGTTCCTGGAGTTCTGCGGCAGCCAGGCGCAGATCGCCGAGCAGTCGGACACTGTGCGCGAGATCGCCGCCAGCCATGGTGGGGGTGCCTTCGAGTGGGCGCACCTGCCCGAGGAGCGCTCGCGCCTGTGGACACCGCGCCACCATGCCTACTTCGCCTGCCTGCAACTCAAGCCCGGCAGCCGCAGCCTGACCACCGACGCCTGCGTGCCCCTGTCCGCGCTGGCGCAGTGCATGGAAGAGACCCAGGCCGACCTGACAGAGCACGGCCTGCTCGCGCCGGTGTTCGGCCACGTGGGGGACGGCAATTTCCACTGCCTGGTGCTGGTGGACCCGGCCAGCGCCGAGGAGAACGCCGCCGCCGAAGCCTTCAGCCACCGCCTGGTGCAGCGCGCGCTGCGCCATGGCGGCACCTGCACCGGCGAGCACGGCGTGGGCCTGCACAAGCAGCACTACCTGGCCGAGGAACACGGTGCCGAGGGCGTGGCGCTGATGCGCGCCGTGAAGCAGGCGCTGGACCCGCACAACATCTTCAACCCCGGCAAGGTCGTCGCGGCGGCCGGCCCGGACCGCCACCCCCACTGAGGAGAACCACCATGACGAAACTGATGCAATGGTTGCTGCTGCCTGCGGCCGCACTCGCCACCCTGGCCGGCTGCGGCGGAGACGGCGCGCCTGCCATGCCGCTGGCCGAGAAATGCGCCACCCTGCAGGGCAAGACCCTGGCCAACGGCAGCGTGGTGATCGACGACGCCAAGCTGGCCGCCGCGGCGCCGCCCCAGCCCGAGTACTGCGTGGTGACGGCCCGCTTCAAGGACTCGGCCCTGCGCTTCGAGGCCCGGTTGCCCACCACGGGCTGGAACGGCAAGCTCGCCTTCCTGGGCGGCGGCGGTTTCGACGGCGCCATGCCCACGGCCGCCGCGGCGCAGTTCAGCGAATCCATCTTCACCGAGCGCTACGCGACCATCGGCACCAATGGCGGCTACGACTACCCGCCGCCGCGCGACCTGAACTACTTCAAGGGCGAGTTCGCGCTCGATGCCGCCAAGCTGCTCGACTTCGCGCAGCAATCCGAGCACCGCGCCCTGCCGCCCGGCAAGGAGGTGGTGGCCCAGTTCTTCGGCACGCCGCCCGCGCGCAGCTACTTCGAAGGCTGCTCCATGGGCGGGCACGATGCGCTCATGCAGGCCCAGCGCTTTCCCGAGGACTTCGACGGCATCGTCGCGCGGGCGCCGGCCGGCAACGTGATGGGGCTGTTCGTGCAGTTCAACCGCATCGCCCGGCAGGTCAAGGGCCCCGGCGGCGCGCTCAACCCCGCCAAGCAGACCCTGCTGGCCAATGCGGTACTGGCGCAGTGCGACGGGCTCGACGGCCTGGCCGACGGCATCATCGCCCGGCCCGCCGCCTGCCAGTTCGACGCCAAGGCACTGCGCTGCACGGGCGGCGCCGATACCGGCGACAGCTGCCTGTCGGACGCGCAGATCGCCACGGTGCAGGCCGTCACCTCGCCGGTGGCGACCGGCAATGGTGCCTGGTCGCACCCGGGTTATCCGTTCGGCGGCGAGAACTCGGCCAAGGGCTGGGGCGAGTACATCTGGCCACAAGCCAGCCTCGCCGGCGCATCGACGCAGGGCCTGTTCTCGGACGGGTTCATCCGCTCCTTCATCGCGCGCGACGCGTCCTTCAACACCGCCACCTGGAACCCCGACCAGTGGCTGGACCGCATGGCCATCGTCGGCGGCCTGTTCGGCGCGACCGACCCCAACCTGGGCCCGCTGCACGCGCGCGGCGCCAAGCTGATCCTGTGGAACGGCACGACCGACACCTCGGTGAGCGCGCGCGACACCACCCGCTACTACGACCAGGTGGTCTCCAGCCTGGGCCAGCGCAAGGCCGACGAAGCGGTCGAGCTGTTCCTGGCGCCGGGCGTGGGCCACTGCTTTGGCGGCGCAGGCCCCGACAAGGTCGACCTGCTGCAGGCCATGGCCACCTGGGTGGAGCAAGGTGTGCCCGCCTCGCAGCAAAAGCTGCTGCTGCGCAAGACCGACGCCGCCGGTGCCACCACCATGGCGCGGCCGATGTGCAAGCACCCGGCCTACCCGCGCTACAAGGGCACGGGCGACGTGAATGCGGCCGCCAGTTTCGATTGCGCGCTGGATTGACACCGGGGCGTGGCGGCCTGCCACGCCCTCCCTACAATGGCCTGCCGCCCCTGGCCTGCACGGAGGGGCGGCCGGAGATTTGCCGATGGAATTGCGCCAGTTCAAGTATTTCGTGGCCATTGTGGACTGCGGCAGCCTGTCGCGTGCGGCCCAGCAGCTCTATGTGGCGCAGTCGGCGCTGAGCAAGCAGATGACCGAGCTCGAGGGCGAGCTGGGCACCCAGCTGCTGCTGCGCGGGCGCAATGGCGTGGCCATGACCGAGGCCGGCAAGGTGTTCTACGAGTATGCCCAGGGCATCACCAAGCAGGTCCAGGACGCCAAGGCCGCCGTGCACGTGGCGGCCGATTCCGTGGTGGGCACCGTCGTGGCCGCGGTGCCGCAAAGCGTCTCGCCGATGATCGCGCTGCCGCTGATGCGCGCGGCCGCACGCCGCTACCCCGAGGTGGTGCTGCACCTCAACGAGGAGCTCACCGGCAACATGGTCGACCAGCTGCTGCGCGGCCGTGTCGACATGGCGATCTTCTCGCCCACCATGCCCGCGGAGGACACGACTTTCACGCCCCTGGTCGAAGAGGAATTCGTTTTCCTTGAATCGCCCCAGGACCCGCAGGCCCTGCCGCCGGGCGAGGTGAGCTTGGCGCAGGCCCTGGCCCGCCCGCTGGTGTGGCCCGCCAACACGCACGGCCACTGCACGCGCTGGCTGGTGGATGCGGCCCTGGGCAGCGCAGGGCACCCGGCCGCGCGCGTGGCCGCGGAGATCAATTCGGTCTACACCCTGAAGGCCGCGGTGGAGGCCGGCCTGGGGCCCACCATCATGCCGCTGGGCCTGGCCCAGCGCGAGGTCAGCGAGGGCCGCCTGCGCGCGCACCGCATCGCCTCGCCCGCCATGTACCGCACGCTCGGCCTGTGCCTGTCGGTGCACCTGCCCACCACCAATGCCAAGCGGGCGATCTTCCGGCTGATCGGGGACGTGGTGCGCGAACTGTGCACGAGCGGGGAATGGCAGGGAACGCGCCTGCCGGTGGCCCCGAAAGCCTGAACTTCGCCGCCCGGACCGAGAACTAGTTAACACCCCGGCGCGGTAAAAGGCTTGTTGCCCGGTCGCCCGGGGACTAAGCTTGGCGCACCTGGACTCGACCCATCGCCCCAGCCGGCACTCCAGGAAACCAGTGCGTGAGCGGCGGCATGCATCCGTGCCGACCCTCCTCTTCCTGTTCTTCCCATTGGAGTCGTCCCATGAAGCATGTCTGCCTGCTTGCCATCACCACCGTGGTCACCGCCTACAGCCCGCTCGCGAGCGCCCAGGCCACCCTGAGCCTGAACGATGGCGCGTTGCGCATCCCCAGCCTGACGGTGGGGTCCGACGTCTACACCAACGTGGTGCTGCGCTATGGCCCTGACGGGCGCTTCGGGCTGGAGGCGGCCACGCCACCCGCGGGCAACCCGGGCGCTGGTGGCAACGCCCAGACGCTCCAGCTGGCCTATGCGCCCCAGCCGAACACCCAGTACTGGTACACCGCGCAGGGCCGGGTCGTGGCCACCTGCTCGAACCTGCCCCAAGCGGCCATTACCCTCAAAATTCCGGCCGGTGCCACGGCCCAGGCCAAGGTGCCCCTGGTGATCAGCCTGGCGGGCTGGGCCCCGAGCGGCAATCCGCCCGCGCCCGTGGCGCAGGACGCGGCCGGGCTGGACCAGTTCAGCGCCGCCGGCATGGCAGCCGCCACCTTCGAGTACCGCGGGTGCGACAACTGGAGCAGCCCGCTGATTGTCCGCACCAACGTGAACGAGACCTTCGACATCGCCAGTTCGGACTTCGGGCTGGGCCTGGCGGCGATCAAGGCCGCCGTCGCCGAGCGCAACCTGCCCATCGACACCAGCCGCATCGTCGTGGCCGGCACCTCGTTCTCGAGCAACCTCATCTTCACGGTCGCCACCAAGCACCGGCTGCAAGGCGCCATCGCGCTCGCCGGCGGCTGCGACTACGACTGCAACGCCACCGGCACGACCTACGAACAGCCCAACGATTTCCGGGTCAACGGCGCCGCCATCCGCGTCGCAGCGGTCTCGGGCAGCGCCGACCAGCTGTTCCCGCCTGTCGGGCTGGGCAGCTCGGGCTACGGCGCGTCCGGCGCCCGGGCCCGCATCCTGACGGCCATTCCCGACGGCACCAAGAGGCCCGCAGCGTTCTATACCTACGTCGCGCCAGGCGCCGGCCACGAGGTCAATGCGGCGATGTGGGCCAAGGCGCGCACCTTCGCGCAGTGCATGACCAATGTGCGCCCGGTGGGCGACTGCGCGGCGGACGACCGCTGAGCCGAAAGGCCCTGCCGGGTCTCTTGCGGATTCACCCTCGATCGTTTCACCAGGCGGGAGCCGCAGACGATGCTGTAGCACGGCAAGGCGAACCAACCGCGTTGGACGGTTGAAGGCAGATCCGTATCAGTGCTGCAGCGCGCTGCGGCGCTCGTGCTTGGCCTGGTACATGGCCTCGTCCGCATGGCGGATGGCCGCATCGGCCGTGTTCAGCCCGGGGTCGGAGCAGACCACGCCGACACTGGCCCCCGGGTACTCCAGGGTCCGCTTGCCGGCCAACGGAATGCGGCACACCGTGGCCTGCTGCAGGCGCTGGCGCAGGCTGCGAATGGCCTCGGCAGGGTCCTGGTCGCGCTGCGGTCCCGGGCCGACGAACACGAACTCATCGCCGCCGAAACGGCTGAGGAAGTCGCTTTCGCGCATGGCAGCGCGCAGCTGGTTGGCAATGGTGCACAGCAGGGCATCGCCGGCCTCGTGGCCGTGGCTGTCGTTGACCTGTTTGAAGCTGTCGAGGTCGAGAAAAGCCACCATCACCATGCTGCCCGAGCGCCGCGAGCGCGCCTGCAGCCGCTCCAGCTCCTCGAACAGGGCGCGGCGGTTGGGCACACCCGTGAGCGGGTCCAGCAAGGCCATGCCGGTGAGCTGCTCGTTCTTGCGCTGCAGCTCCTCCAGCAATTGCTCGCGCTCGACCTGCTGGGCAATCAGGCCGGCGAACAGCTGCAGCATCTTCTCGGTCTCGGGCGGAAGCTCGGCGCGCTCGGCGCTGGCCGCGCACAGCGTGCCATAGACCGCGCCATCGGACAGCCGCACCGGCATGCTCACATAGGTCTGGATGCCCAGGGCGGCGGCGGCCTCCGAGTCGCCCCAGCAGCCCTGCACGTCGGCCGTGAACATGCGGCCCTCCTTGAGGGCGCGGTAGCACAGGGTGTCGCCCCAGGGCACGGTCAAGCCCTCGGGGATCTCCATCTTGCGCGTGTTGCGCGAGTACAGAACGTGCTGCAGCGCGCGCTGGAAGTCGATGGTGGTGAGGTAAGTGGACTCGAGCCGCGTGACCTTCTCCAGCATCTCCAGCAGCGGGCGGGTCAGTTCTTCCAGCGTCTTGGCCTGGACGACGGAGTCAGAAAGTCGGACGAGAAGCGGGTCCATGGCGGCAGCAACGATGTGGTACACGGTTGGCATGTCAGTCCACCTGCGGACGCAGCCCATGCCGGCAATGTACGCCAATTCTGGCAATTAATTTATTGCCACGTGAAGAAATGTAGGATAAAGCCGCGTTGTTCTGTCGGACTGCAGCCCTGGTCACCCCATTGCGGCCCGACAACCTGTCATGACATGCCAAGCTTTCGCGCGATCAGGTCCTTCATGATCTCGCTGGTGCCGCCATAGATGCGCTGGATGCGCGCATCGGCGTACATGCGCGCAATCGGGTACTCGACCATGTAGCCGTAACCGCCGAAGAGCTGCAGGCATTCGTCGGTCACCCTGCCCTGCTGCTCGGTGCACCACAGCTTGGCCATGTAGGCAGCCTCGTTGTCCAGGGTGCCGTCCAGCATGCGCTGGGTGCAGTCATTGACGAAAGTGCGCGCCACGTGGGCCAGCGTGGCACATTCGGCCAGCTTGAAGCGCGTGTTCTGAAAGTCGAACACGCTCTGCCCGAAGGCCTTTCGCTGCTTGGTGTACTCCACGGTGAGCTCCACCGCGCGCTCGATCACGGCGGCAGCCGGTACGCACAGCAGCATGCGCTCGTAGGGCAGCTGGCTCATGAGCTGGATGAAGCCCTCGCCTTCCCTGGCGCCGAGCAACTGGTCGGCAGGGATGCGCACGCCGTCGAAGAACAGCTCGGCCGTATCGGATGCATGCTGGCCGAGCTTTTCCAGGCGGCGGCCAACGCGAAAGCCTGGCAGGTCCTCGGTCTCCAGCACCACCAGCGACACACCGCGGCTGCCGGCCTCGCCGGTGCGCACGGCCACCACCAGCAGGTTGGCCGTGAAGCCGTTGGTGATGAAGGTCTTGGCGCCGTCGATGACGTAGTCATCCCCGTCGCGGCGGGCGCGGGTGCGCAGCGCCTTCAGGTCCGAGCCGCAGCCGGGCTCGGTCAGCGCGATGCCGGCCAGCAGCTCGCCGCTGGCCAGGCCCGGCAGCCAGCGCTGCTTTTGCGCCTCGGTGCCGTAGTCCATGAGGTAGTGGGCGGCGATGGAATGCACGGCCGTGTTCGCCGGCATCTCGGCCCGGGCCAGTTCGTCCTGCACCACCAGCTGGTAGGCCAGCGAGGCCCCCGCGCCCTGGTAGGCCTCGGCCAGCTCGGGCAGCAGAAAGCCCATACCGCCAAAGGGCTGCCAGACCTCGCGCGGAATGTAGCCCTGGCGGCGCCAGCCGTCCAGGTGCGGCACCATCTCGCCGGCGATGTAGCGGCGCACCTGGTCGCGAAAGGCCTCGATCTCGTCGTCCATCCAGCGGTGGCGGTAGAGTTGCGGCAGCATGGCTCAGATCCCCGTGAGGCCGCCGCTGCACATGAGCGTCTGGCCGCTGACGTAGTCCGACTCGGGGATGCACAGCAGGTACACGGCGCCCGCCGCCTCTTCGGGCGTTCCGCCGCGGCCCAGCGGGATGCTGCGCTCCATCATGGCCATCAGCTCGGGGTTGATGCCGACCTTGATGTCACGCCCGTCGATGTGTGCCGTGGCCTGGTCGGCCGCGCTGCTGGTCAGCCGGGTCTTGATGAAGCCGTAGGCCACGCAGTTCACGGTGACGTTCATGCGCCCCCACTCCTTGGCCAGGGTCTGGGTCATGCCCAGGATGCCGGCCTTGGCCGTGGCGTAGTTGGTCTGGCCGGCATTGCCGAACAGCCCGGCCACCGACGAGATGTTGACCACCTTGCGCACCACGCGCCGGCCAGCGTCGGTCTCGGCCTTGCCGAGCGCGCGGATCACGGGCTGCGCGGCACGCAGGATGCGAAACGGCGCCGTGAGGTGGCAGTCGATCATGGCGTACCACTGCTCGTCGGTCATCTTCTGCACCACGCTGTCCCAGGTGTAGCCGGCGTTGTTGATGAGGATGTCCAGGCCCTGGTACTCCTGCACGGCCGTGCCGACGAAGCGCTCGGCAAAGTCGGGTGCCGTCACGTTGCCCACGCAGGCCGTGGCCGTGCCGCCCGCCTGGCGGATGGCGTCGACCGTCTCCTGCGCGGGTTCGATGTCCAGGTCGTTGACGACGATGCGTGCGCCTTCGGATGCGAGCTTGAGGGCGATGGAGCGGCCGATGCCGCGGCCCGAGCCAGTGATGAGGGCGACCTTGCCTTCGAGTTTGGGTGTCATTCTGGGTTGTCCTGTCAGGTGCTTATGGCAGCGCGATGAGCGCTTCGCCAACGATCTTGGTTTGTCCGAACTGGTTGCTGCTCTGGATCTCCAGGCGCACGCAGTGCTCCCCGTTGCGTTCGAGCTTTTCCACCACGCGCGCCGTGCAGCGCATGGCGTTGCCCAGGTGCGTGATGCCCTGAAAGCGCACATCGAAGCGGCGCAACTGGCTTTGCGGTACCCAGCGCGTGAGCAGCCGGCCCAGCCAGGCCATGCCCAGCATGCCCTGGGCGAAGACGTCCGGCATGCCGGCGCGGCGCGCCACGTCGGTGTCGATGTGGATGGCGTTGTGGTCGCCCGAGGCGCCGGCGAACAGGCACAGCGTGGTGCGGTCCACGGGGGCGATCTCCAGCGCGGGCAGCTCGCTGCCCACCTCGATGGCGTCGAAGGTGATGGTGGGGGTGGTCATGGGGGCAGTCAGTGGCGGCACACCAGCACGGTGCGCATTTCGGCGACGAGCTCGCCTTGCTGGTTGGTGGCGCGCGAAGTCTTGACGACGAACTCCAGCGCGCCGTTTTTCTTGTCGTAGATGTCGGTGATCTTGGAGCGCACCGTAACGGTGTCGCCTGCGCAGGCCGGGCGGTGGTACGCGAAACCCTGCTCGCCATGGAGCAGCTTGGAAAACGGAATCCCGAGGTCTGTCAGCAGGCGGTCGGTCATGCCCGAATCGAGCTCGGCCGCGAACAGAAAGGTCGGCGGGGCGGGAATGTCCGCATAGCCCGCATCGCGCGCCGCCTGGGCGTCGGTATAGACCAGGTCCGTCTCGCCGATGGCCTTGGCGAAGAAGCGCAGACGGGTACGCTCGATGGGCAGGACCGAGGCCTGCAGCTCGTGGCCGATCCACTTCTTGTCGATCATCGTGGCTCCTTGGTCACACACGTTCATAGAGGGTCACGACGCAGGCGCCACCCAGGCCCAGGTTGTGCTGCAGCGCCAGCCGCGCGCCGTCGACCTGGCGCTTCTCGGCCGTGCCGCGCAGCTGCTGGACCAGTTCGGTGCACTGCGCCAGGCCGGTGGCGCCCAGCGGGTGCCCCTTGCTCAAGAGGCCGCCAGACGGGTTGGTGACGACCTTGCCGCCATAGGTGTTGTTGCCATCGCGCACGAACTTCTCGGCGCCGCCCTCGGGACACAGGCCCAGCGACTCGTAGCTCAGCAGTTCGTTGTGGGCAAAGCAATCGTGCAGCTCGACCACCTGCACATCCGCAGGGCCGATGCCGGCCGCCTCGTACACCTGCCGCGCGGCCTCGCGCGCCATGCTGAAGCCCACCACCTCGCGCATGTCGCGCGCCCCGAAGGTCTCGGGCCGGTCGGTGGTCATGGCCTGGGCACGGATGCGCACCGTGCGGCTGAGGCCATGGCGCTGGGCGAAGGCATCCGAGCAGACGATGGCGGCCGCCGCGCCGCAGGTGGGCGGGCAGGCCATGAGCCGGGTCATGACGCCGGGCCACATCACCGGGGTGGCCAGCACCTCATCGGCCGTGACCAGGTTGCGGAACAGCGCCAGCGGGTTGTTGGCCGCATGGCGGCTGGCCTTGGCGCGGATCTCGGCGAAGGTGGACAACTCGGTACCGTACTGCTGCATGTGGGCCAGGCCCGCGCCACCGAAGTAGCGCAGCGCCAGCGGGACGCCCGGCTGGTCGACCAACTCGTCCGTGGCCTTGTCGAAGTTCTCGAAGGGGCTGGGGCGGTCGTTGAACATGGCGCCCAAAGCGCCCGGGCTCATGTGCTCGAAGCCCAGCGCCAGCACGCAGTCCGCCGCGCCGCTGGCCACGGCCTGGCGCGCCAGGAACAGCGCGGTGGAGCCCGTGGAGCAGTTGTTGTTGACGTTGACGATGGGGATGCCCGTCATGCCCACCTCGTACAAGGCGCGCTGCCCGGCGGTCGAATCGCCATAGACATAGCCCACATAGGCCTGCTGCACCTGTTCGTACCCCAGGCCGGCATCGGCCAGGGCCCGGCGCGTGGCCTCGGCGGCCATCGCCGGGTACGGCGCGTTCGCCCCCGGCTTGGTGAAGGGGATCATGCCGACCCCGGTGACATAGACATCACGGCTCATGGTTTCTTTCCTGGTGGTGTGTTGTTTGTGGAGCTGCCGCTATGCAACCGCACGCTGGCGGTTTTTCCAGAACGGCTCGCGCAGCTGGGTCTTGAGCACCTTGCCGGCACCGGACAGGGGCAGCGCCTCGGCAAAATCGATGCTGCGCGGGCACTTGTAGCCCGCGATCAGCGCCTTGCAGTGCGCGACAAGATCGGCCACCGCCACGCTCTGGCCCGGCCGGAGCACCACCACGGCATGCACCGACTCGCCCCACTCGTCGCTGGGCACGCCGATCACGGCGCAAGTCAGCACGGCCGGGTGCTGGGCCAGCGCGTTCTCGACCTCGATGGAGTAGACGTTCTCGCCACCGGTGATGACCATGTCCTTGAGCCGGTCGGCGATGAAGATGAAGCCCTCTTCGTCCATGGTGGCGCCGTCGCCCGTGTGCATCCAGCCATTGCGGATGGCCTGGGCCGTCAGCTCGGGCTGGCGCCAGTAGCCCTGCATGACGTTGGGGCCGCGCACCACGACCTCGCCGACGGTGCCGCGCGGCACTTCCTGGTCATTGGCATCGACGATGCGCACCTCCACGCAATGGGTGGCCCGGCCGGCGGAGCGCAGCTTGCCGCGCTCCCGCCCCTCGGCCTGGTGGCACCACGCGGGGTTGATGGTGGCGATCGGCGACAGCTCGGTCATGCCATAGGCCTGCACGAACTCCACGCCCGGCAGGGCGGCCATGGCACGCTCGAGCACTGCCTCGGATATCGGCGATGCACCGTAGACGATGGTGCGCAGCGCACCCAGGTCGCGCGGCAGCTGCATCGCCGGGTGGTCCACCAGCATCTGGATCATGGTGGGCACGAGCAGCACGTGCGTGACGCGGTCGCGCTCCAGCGTGGCCAGCACCTGCTCGGGCTGGAACGAGGGCAGCACGGTGTGGGTGTTGCCCTCGATCCAGTGCGGCATGCCCATGCCGATGTCGGCCAGGTGGAACATGGGCGCCACGTGCAGGTAGGTGCCGCCCGGCGAGGCCAGGCCTTCGGACCGCGCAGCCTGCCCCACGCTGCGCAGGTTGGCATGGCTGAGCATCACGCCCTTGGGGAAGCCGGTGGTGCCGCCGGTGTAGAAGATGCCCGCCAGATCATCGCCGCGGCGCAGCGCATCAGGGGCTGGCTCTGCGGCGCCCAGGATCGCTTCGTACCCGTGCATGCCCGCGGGCACCTCCCCATCACTGCAATAGACCACTTCGCGCACCGTGGCGGCCTGGCTGCGAAAGCCCTCGGCCATGGCGCGGAACGTGTCGTCCACGAGCAGGATGGTGGACTCCGAATCGTTGAGCGCGTAGACGATCTCGGCGGCCGACCAGCGCGTGTTGCAGGGGTTGAGCACGCCGCCGCCCCAGGGCACGGCCATCTGGTACTCCAGGTAGCGGTCCGAGTTCAGCGACAGCATGGCGACCCGGTCACCTGGCTGCATGCCCAGCTTCTGCAGGGCATGCGCCAGGCGCGCCACGCGCTCGCCCAGCTCGAGGAAGGTGCGCTGGCGGCTGCCGCAGCGCAGCGCAATGCGCTCGGGGTGCTGCTGCATGGCCCGGTGCAGCGATTGTGTGAGGTACATGGGGTTTGTCTCCGTGGTGCCGGCTCTTTTTGCCGGCTTGTCTGTGGAATGGTTCATGGTACGAATCGGGGCCCTCGTGCGCGAGGGCACATCGCACCGTTCTCATGGCAAAACGCCTCAGTCGCGTCCTTGCGCCGCGCAGTCGAAGCTGGCGGCCGCATGCACGTCGCCCGTGCCCCGGTATTTGGGCCAGGTGGGGAACAGGCACAGCGGGCGCGTGCGCCCCGGCGGATTGGCGTCGGCCACGGTCTGGGGTCCGGGCGGCGTGCCGGACTCGGCCCAGCGGTCCAGCGCATCCAGGGTGGTCATGCCCATGGCGTTGAACGGCCCGGCGGCATGGCCGTAGCCCGGGATGGTGTAGAAGCGCATGAAGCCGTCCACCTGGGCCTGCCCGAAGCGGGCGACCAGGGCCTGGTAGTAGTCGACCGAGCCGCCCAGGGGAATCATGCTGTCCGACTGCCCGTGGACCAGGATCCACCTGGCCTTCTTCATGAAGGGCTGGATGTCGGTGCTGGTGGCATCGAGCAGGCTGGACATCTCCTGCACACGCGCCGCGTAGGGGCCGGGATCCAGGGGGTCGAAAGCCAGGCTGCTGGCGCGCGGGTCGCGCAGGATGAGGTGCCGCACCAGGGCATCGGCAAAGCCCGACAGGGACCCCAGGCTGGCACCCGCGGGCGGGCTGGAAATGCCGGGCGACCGGCCGAAGCCACCGGTGGACAGGTAGGCCGTGGAGACATCGAACCCCGCCTGGCTGGTAATGCCGTTCTTGAGCGCATAGGGGTAGCGGGCGCGGCTGCGCAGCATCTGCGCGGTGGCCACCTGTGCGTCCGACAGGCAGGCATCGCCCAGGTCCGCGCCACCCGCGCAGCGCAGGCTGGACGGCACGAACTGGCAGGCAGCGGTGTGGCCCACAATGCCGTCCGCCACGCCATCCAGCGCATCGCACGCGGCCAGTTCCGCCTGCTGCAGGGTCTGCAACTTGGCCGGTGCCAGAAAGCCGGCACCGCCACCCAGGTGCAGTGCGCGATTGAGCAATTGCCAGGACAGCAAGGTCGGCACCACGCTGTAGGCCGGGAACAGGGTGACCATGCCGTCATAGTCCTCGGGCCACTTCTGCATGGCCGTCATGCCCTCGTGCCCGCCCTTCGATCCGCCGATGAAATAGGTACTGGCGGGCACGCTGCCATAGCGTTCGCGCAGCAGTTGCACGGCCACGTCGCGCGTCTTCTTCACGGCATCGCCCCCGTAGTTGCGCAGCATCTCGTCGTTGAGCGTGAACTGCGCATCGAAGGGGTCGCCGCCGGCCATCTGGTGGCCGCTGTCGCTGGCGAACACGGCGTAGCCGCGGCCCAGCGGCGGCGAGGAATCGACGAAGGCGCTGGTGGTATCGGGCACCACCCCGTTCAGGCCGCCACCGCCGAAGTGCACGGCCTTGCCGTTCCACTCCGAGGGCATGGCAATGGAAAAGCCGATGGACTGCGCCTTGCCGTCGACCGGGCGGATCTCGCCCGAGACCTTGCAATACTCGCCCAGGGGCGCCGCCGCGGGGACGAGCGCCGCCCCCGTGACCAAGGCCCCCGTGGTCGCCAGGCCGATGGCGGCGCGGTCCACGGCCCGGCCCTGCAGGGCGCTGCAGGCCTGGGCCGGGGTCATCGCAGGGCCTGCGGCCGCGGTGGTGTCATCGCCGCCGTTGCCGCATGCGGACAACAGCAGCAGCAAGGGGCTGATGAGTGCGGCGGATGCGCGCCGCGATCGGGTCTTTCGGTGGTTCATGGCTTGTCTCCAGGGTGTGGCTTGTCGTTGGTTCATGCACGGTGCGGGGGGTCTTGCATGCCCCCGTTGCACCGTGGTCGGATGCTAGAAGCGCGCTCTTGCCGTGGCGATGGCACGATCACGCCAATCGAATGGCACAAGACCCCACTCTCCAGCGCCGCAAGGTCCGGCGCAGGCCCGGGCCGTGGCGCCCAAGCGCCTGCATGCGTGTTGTCCCGGGGGCCGGCGGCGCACCGCATCGCTAAGATCAAGAAGGGGCGCCCGGCGCCCTTCCCCGCCGTCCTCCTGCCCATGCTTCGACCTCCCGTCACGATTCCCATCACCTTCGTCCAGGGCATGCTGTCCGGAATGCACGCGCGTGGCGAGCCCTGCGAACCCCTGCTGCTGGAGGCAGGCATTGCGCCACCGCTGCTCGGGCAACCCGGTGCGCGCGTGACGGCGGCGCAGTACACCAGCCTGTTCAAGCGGCTCATCGACCAACTGGACGATGAGTGCCTGGGGCTGCTCACCCGCCCGATGAAGCGGGGCTGCCTGTCCCTGGTGGCGAGGGCGGCCATCAGCGCGCCCACGCTGGAGCTTGCGGTGCGCCGCGCGGCGCACACCATCCGCCTGCTGCAGGACGACGTGGTGGTGGACGTGGTGCGCGAGGGGGCACAGGTGGGCCTGGCCCTGTGCTTCACCAACCCGCAGGCCGCACGGCCCACGTTCCTGCACGAGCTGTTGCTGCGCGTGCTCTGGCGCCTGTTTGCCTGGCTGGTGGGGGGCCAGTTGCCCATCACGCGCATCGACTTCGCGTTCGAGCAGCCGGCGTATTCCGCCAGCTACGCCAAGATCTTTCCGGCACCGCTGCGCTTCGCCTGTCGGGCATCCACCCTGTGGTTCGACGACTCGCTGATGCAGGCGCCGGTGCGCCGCGACGGCGCGGCCCTGCGCAGCTTTCTGACGGATGCGCACTCGCAGATCATCGTTCCGAGGAGCGCCGAGGATTCGGTGGGTGCACGGGTGCGTGCCCAGCTGCTGCGTACCCAGCCGGCCTGGCCCGACCTCGGCGGCATGGCCCAGGCCCTGCACATGGCGCCGACCACGCTGCAGCGGCGCCTGGCTAACGAAGGCATAGCCTACCAGGCGCTCAAGGACGAGTTGCGGCGCGACACCGCGATCTGGCGGCTCAACACCAGCAGCGTCTCGCTCGCGGAACTGGCGGCCGAACTGGGCTTCAACGATGGCTCGGCGTTCCAGCGGGCCTTCAAGAACTGGACGGGCAGCCCGCCCGGGGCCTACCGGCGCTGAGGGCGGCAGCACGCCGCCCAGGGGCATTGCAGCGCACCTATCATCGCTGCGATATCCGCCGCGCCGGCGCACCCGCAACCCCTTCAAGGAATCCCATGAACAGCCATCTGGCCCCGGTCGAACTGGCCAAGGCCTACCGCCTTCTGAACCACGGCCCCACGGTGCTGGTGTCGGCCCGCCATGGCGGGGTGGACAACGTGATGTCCGCCGCCTGGGCCTGCGCGCTGGACTTTGCGCCGCCCAAGCTCACGGTGGTGCTCGACAAGGCCACGCGCACGCGCGACCTGGTCGAGCGCAGCGGCCATTTCGTGATCCAGGTGCCCACGGCCGCGCAGATGCAGCTCACGCACGACGTGGGCAACAGCAGCCTGCACCAGGACCCGGCCAAGCTGCAGCACCACGGCGTGGAGCTGTTCGGCATCGACGGCCATGACCTGCCCTTTGTGGCCGGTTGCTCGGCCTGGCTGGCCTGCCGGCTCCTCCCCGAACCGCACAACCAGCAGGCCTACGACCTGTTCATCGGCGAGGTGGTGGGCGCCTGGGCCGATACCCGCGTGTTCTCGGGCGGGCACTGGCACTTCGAGACCGCCGGCCCCGAGTGGCGCAGCCTGCACTATGTGGCGGGTGGGCAGTTCTATGCGATCGGCGAGTCGCTGGTGGCGCGCACGGACCTGAAGGGCTGAGCCTCGCCGGCCCCAGTGCGGCATGCCTGCCGCGCATCTTGGCGCGCGACCTATCCGACGGCGGCCTTGCGCTGCCCTGGTGTTCCCTGCATGCCGCTCGCGGCCAGCGCCAGCTCCGTCGTCTGCTGGAAATGCTGCTGCAGCAAGGCCGTGGCGCGCGCCACGTCGCGTGCCAGCGCAGCCTCGACGATGGCCGAGTGCTCGGCCGGGATATCGCGGGGCGCGGGCGCGGCGGCCGCGGGCGGCCCACCTGAGCGACCAGCGGCCAAGGCCGAGATGTAGCGGTAGCGCGTGAAGCGCTCGCGCAGGTTGGCGGCCAGCTCCAGCAGCACGCGCGAGCCGCAGGCCGACAGCAATGCATCGTGGAAGGCCATGTGCGCCTCGTCCCACTGGGCGGACAGGGCTGCCGGCGCCGTGGCCTCGCGCACAGCCAGGCGGCTGAGCTGGTGGTGGGCGGCCACCACGCGCGACTCCCAGGCCACGTCGCCCTGCAGCACCGACAGGCGCAGCGCTTCGGTTTCCACCAGCATCCGCGCCCCCGAGATCTCCGCCAGGTCCTGTGCGGAGGCACTCGCGACCTTGAAACCACGCTGATCCTCGGCCTGCACGAAGCCGCTGCTGGTCAGGCGCGAGAGCGCCTCGCGCATGGGAATCGGGCTGGCGCCGTAGCGCGTGCACAAATCCTTGATGAGCAGCTTGGAGCCCGGCGCGAACACGCCGCCAATGATGTCCATGCGCAGTTGCGCCACCAGCGAGGAGGTGCGGGTCGTGGGCGCGGTTGAAAGCGTGTCGGTAACTGTGGTCATGGGGGTGCCGCCGGGGTAGGCGGGTGCGTTTGGGAAATTATAGGGTTTGCACTAACATATACTTTTAATAGAAATATATATATTTCTTCCATTCACGTAACCAGGACCATCCCCATGAAGCTCTGCACATTCACCCACCAAGGTTCCCGCCGTCTCGGCCTGCTCGATGGCGAGCAGGTGCGCCCCCTGCCCGAAGGCGTGGCGCGCGACGTCGGCGATTTCGTGCGCCAGCTGGCGGCAGGCGCCAGCCGCGAGGAACTCGTTGCCGGTGCCGGCGCGCCCGTGCCGCTGGCCGAGGTGCAGTTCCTGCCCCCCGTGGTGGCACCCGACAAGATCATCTGCGTGGGCCTGAACTACCACGACCACACCAAGGAAAGCGCCTACGCCCAGCCCGACTACCCCACGCTGTTCCTGCGCCTGACCACCAGCCTGTGCGCGCACGACGCACCCATCGTGCGCCCGGCCTGCAGCGACAGCCTGGACTACGAGGGCGAGCTGGCCGTGGTGATCGGCACCGGCGGGCGCCACATTCCGCTCGACAAAGCGCTCGACCATGTGTTCGGCTACTCGGTGTTCAACGACGGCTCGGTGCGCGAATACCAGTTCAAGACCCCGCAGTGGACCGTGGGCAAGACCTTCGACACCACGGGCGGCTTCGGCCCCGCCGTGGTCACGGCCGACGAGCTGCCGCCTGGCGCGCGCGGCCTGAAGCTGGAAACGCGCCTGAACGGCCAGACCGTGCAGTTGGCCAACACCAGCGACATGGTGTTCGACGTGGCCACGCTGGTGCACGTGATCAGCGAGGCCATCACCCTTTCCCCGGGCGACGTGATCGTGGCCGGCACGCCAGCCGGCATCGGCTGGGCGCGCAACCCGCGCCTGCTGATGCGCGACGGCGACGTGTGCGAGGTGTCCATCGAGGGCATCGGCACGCTGCGCAACCCCATTGCCGACGAAGTGCTGGCCGGCGCCGTGGCCGCCTGAGCACACACCCAACCACCAGAACGACAGGAGACAACCCCCATGAACCGCTTGCTTGCCCCCCTGGCCATTGCTGCCGCAACGCTGCTGGCCTGCGCCCCCGCCCAGGCCCAGCTGGCCGGCCGCACGGTCAGCATCATCGTGCCGCAGCCCGCTGGCAACCCCACCGACGGCGTGGCCCGCAAGCTGCAGCCGCTCTTGCAAAAGGAGCTGGAGCAGACCGTGATCGTGGAAAACGCGCCCGGCGCAGGTGGCTCCATCGGTGTGCAGAAGGTGCTCAGCAGCCAGGCCAGCACCGTGCCGGTGCTGATCGCCTCGCAGACCGAGCCCATCCTCGCGCCCATCACCATCAAGGCGGCACGCTACAAGCCCGAGGACTTCCGCACCATCGCGCTGGTGGCGCGCCTGCCCTACATCCTGGTGGCGCGGCCGGGGCTGGCGGCGTCCAGCCCCAAGGAGCTGGCCGCGCTGGCCAAGAAGTCGCCCACCCCCCTGAGCCTGGGCGACATCGGCCCGGGCACCATGATCCACCTGCTGGGCGAGCAATGGGCGCGCAAGAACGGCGTCAAGCTCACCCAGATCTCCTACCGCGGCGTGCCGCCCATCAGCCAGGACCTGATGGGCGAGCAGATCGACCTGAGCTTTCTGCCGCTGGGCGGTGCCACGCTGTCGATGATCCAGTCGGGCAAGCTCAAGGCCATCGGCAACTCGGCCGCGGCCGTGCACCCGCAGCTGCCGCGCGTGGCGACGATCTCGGGTTCGGACAAGGCGCTGTCGGACTTCGTCTACGGCACCTGGATCGCGCTGCTCGTGCCCACCAAGACGCCTGCCGACGTGGTGGAGCGCCTGAACAAGGCGCTCACGGTGGCGATGAAGGACAGCGACTTCCAGAGCTACGTGACGACCAGCGGCATGGAGCTGGCCAGCGGCAACAGCCTGCGCGAGCTCGAGCGCTTCTATGCGGCGGAGATCCAGCTGTACCAGGGTCTGGCCAAGGAGATCGGCGTGACCGCCGAATGAGCGGGATGCCGCCATGACAGGAGACACACCGTGACGAATCCACAGTCCCCGAACCGCCCCGCCATCCACTCGGTCGACGAGTTCGTGTTCAGCGTGCCCGAGCTGGCCGTGGCGCACCACTTCTACACCAGCTTCGGCCTGGATGTGCGCGACGAAGGCGGCGCGCTGGCGCTCTACACCCATGGACACCCGCACCGCTGGGCACGCGTGCTGCAGGGCCAGGGCGGCCCCAAGCGGCTCGAATGGCTCAGCCTGGGCATCCATGCACAGGACCTGGCGCGCTTTGCCGCACTGCTGCGTGAGCGCTGCATCCCCACCGTGGTCGCGCCCGAGGGCGCCGACCCGTCGGGCCTGTGGTTGCAGGGCCCCGATGACCTGCCCATCCAGCTGCGCGTGTCGGCCAAGGTCTCGCCCGATGCGCCGGGCCCGCGCGATGTGCCGCCCGCGCCCGCCAACTTCGGCCGTGCACCGAGCCGCAGCACCGCCCAGGCCACACGGCCGCTGTACCTGTCGCACATCCTGCTGTTCACGGCCGATGTGCGCGAGGCCCTGGATTTCTACACCGGCGTGCTCGGGCTGCAGGTCTCGGACGAATCGGCCGGCATCATCGCCTTCCTGCACACGCCCCACGGCAGCGACCACCACCTGATCGCCTTTGCCAAGTCCCACGCCGGGGGCCTGCACCACAGCAGCTGGTGCGTGCCCTCGCTGGACGCCGTGGGCATGGGCGCGCAGCAGATGGTCGTCGCCGGCTACCCCGACGGCTGGGGCTTGGGGCGCCACGTGCTGGGCTCCAACTACTTTCGCTACGTGCGCGACCCCTGGGGCAGCTTTACCGAGTATTCGTTCGACATCGACTACGTCGCACCCCACGCCCAGTGGCCCGCAGCCGACCACCCGCCCGAGGACTCGCTCTATGTCTGGGGGCCCGCTGTGCCCGAGGACTTCATCGTGAACCACGAGGCACCGCGCGGCTGAGCCGCGCAGCCGCCGGGCCCGCGACTCAGGCCGCGGCCACCACCGAGACCCCGTGGCCCGCCAGGTCCAGGCTCACCGGTGCGCCAGGGCTCAGGGGCCGCGCCACCTCGGGCGAGACCACGAAGATCTCGCCCAGCGCGGTGCTCAGCGTGTACTCCATGACATTGCCCAGGTAGGTGCGCTTGGTCACGCGCGCGGCCAGCCCCTCGTTGCTGGCGGGGTTGATGCGCCAGGCCTCGGGCCGCACGGCGATCTTCACCGGCCCGGCCGCCATGTCGGGCGCCGTGCGTATGCGCAGCGGGGGCAGGTCGGCATAGCCCTGGCCGTTGCTCATGCCGTCGAACAGCATGGCTTCGCCCATGAAGCCGGCCACGAACTCCGAGCAGGGCGACTCGTAGAGCTCGCTGGGCGTGCCGCGCTGGGCGATGACGCCCTGGTTCATGACGATGATCTGGTCGCTCACCGCCAGCGCTTCGCTCTGGTCGTGGGTGACGTAGGCCACGGTGAGCTTCAGGCGCTGCTGCAGCGCGCGGATCTCTTCGCGCATGGAGCGGCGCAGCCGCGCATCGAGGTTGGACAGCGGCTCGTCGAACAGCAGCACCGCAGGCTCCAGCGCCAGCGCGCGGGCCAGCGCCACGCGCTGCTGCTGGCCCCCCGAGAGCTCGCTGGGCATGCGCTCGTTCAGGCCCTTGAGGCCCACCGTGTCGATCATCGCGGCCGCCCTGGCGCTGGCCTCGCGCGCGGCCAGGCCCGACATGCGCAGCCCGTAGGACACGTTGTCGATCACGTTCATGTGCGGGAACAGCGCGTAGCTCTGGAACACCAGGCTCACGTTGCGCTGGGCCGGGCCGAGCGTGGTCACGTCCTTGCCGTCGATGAAGATCTGGCCCGAGGACGGTGTCTCCAGCCCCGCGATCATGCGCAAGGTGGTGGTCTTGCCGCAGCCCGAGGGGCCCAGGATGGTGGTGAGCGTGCCCTTTTCCACCGTGAAGCTGATGCCGTTGACCACCGTGGGCGCATGGGCCGCGCTGCCGTAGCGCTTGGAGATGTTGCGAAATTCGATGCCGATCATGGGGGCTCCTTGGGTTTGCGGGGATGTGTCGGGTCGTCGCTCGGTCACTGGGCACCGCCTGCGGTGTTGCGCCGGCCGAGCTTCCTGCGGCCAACGGTCCAGTGGATGGCTGCGGTCACCACGCCCATGGCGATGATCAGCACCGTGCTGTAGGCCAGCGCCACGCCGTAGTCGCCCTGCCCCACCCGCCCGATGATGAAGGTGGTGGCCAGTTCGGTCTCGGCGGTGACGAGAAAGATCACGGCCGACACGGTGGTGACCGAGCGCACGAAGCTGTAGGTGAGCGCCGCCGCCACTGCCGGCTTGAGCAGCGGCAGCACCACCGTGCGCAGCGTGCGGGCGGTGCCTGCGCGCAGCATCACCGAGGCCTCCTCCAGCGACTGGTCCAGCTGCTTGAACGAGGCCACCCCGGCGCGCACCCCCACCGGCAGGTTGCGGAACACGAAGCACAGCACGATGACGATGCTGGTGCCGGTGAGCTCGAAGGGCGGCACGTTGAAGGCCAGGATGTAGCTCACCCCCAGCACCGTGCCCGGGATGGCAAAGGCCATGAGGGCCGAGAACTCGAACAGATTGCGCCCGCGGAACTGCACCCGGGTGAGCAGCCAGGCCACCATCAGCCCGAGCGCGGCCGTGAGCGGTGCCGAGATGGCGGCCAGCTTGAGCGTGGTGATCAGCGAGGGCCAGCCGATGCCGGCCAGCTGCAGCCCCCCGTCCCAGGCGATGTCGAAGGCCGAGCGGAAGTGCGCCAGCGTGGGCGTGTAGTCGCGCCCCCAGATCTTCACGAAGCCGCCGCAGAAGGCAAACACGTAGACGACGGCCGTGAACAGCAGCCAGGGCACCGACACCGCCAGCGCCACGCGGCGCACGGCGTCGGGCAGGCGCATGGGGATGCCGGCATCGCCCTTGCCCGAGAGGGTCGTGTAGTTCTTCTTGCCCAGCAGGCCGCGCTGCAGGGCAAAGGCCCCCAGGGCGAACAGGGTGAGCAGCCAGGCCAGCGTGGCCGCGCGGCCCTGGTCGAACTGGGCCCCCACGATGGCGAAGAACACCTCGGTGGAGAGCACCGAGAACTGCCCGCCCACGACGATGGGGTTACCGAAGTCGGCGATGCTCTCGATGAAGCCCACCAGGAAGGCATTGGCCAGGCCGGGTTTCATGAGCGGAAAGGTCACCTTCCAGAAGGTGTTCCAGCGCGAGGCGCCGAGGGTCTGCGAGGCCTCTTCCAGTGACGGGCCGATGCCCTGCACCACGCCGCGCATGATCATGAAGGCAATGGGCGTGAAGGCGAACATCTGCGCCAACGCCACGCCGAAGGCCCCGTAGAACCAGCGCGAAGGCGCGATGCCGAAGGCCCACTCCAGGAACTGGTTGACGATGCCGGCACGCCCGAACAGCAGGATCAGGCCGAGCCCGACCACGAACGGCGGGGTGACGATGGGCAGTGGCGCGAGCACGCGCAGCGCGCCGCGGATGCGCGAGTCGCTGCGGTCCTCGATCAAGGCCAGCATGGTGCCCAGCACAGTGGTCCCGGCACCGATCACGGCGCCCAGGAACAGGGTGTTCCAGGCCACGCCGCACTGCAGGTTGGAGTGCAGGCAGCCGACGCCCCAGATGCGCTCGGACCCCAGGCGCGCCAGCGCCGCGGTGACCCCCAGGCCACCGCCCTCATCGATGAAGGCCCCCGAGAGTGCACGCAGCACCGGGTAGGCGACGAAGAGCAGCAGCAGGCTGCCGGCGATCAGCACCGAAGCGGCCACGAACAGGTCGCCCTTGACGGCCCCCAGACGCGCCAGGCCGAAGGCCAGCAGCGTGAGCAAGGCCACCAGCACGATGGCGGCGCCCAGCCCGAAGCCCGGCTGCGTGGCACCCGGCCCCGCCAGCAGCGCAACGAGCCCCTGTGGACCTGACAGGCCCGCGGCGGCGGCATCCGCCGGCACCGGCGTGCCGATGGCAAAGCCCTGCACCAGCACGGCCGCCAGGCCCAGGCCTGCCGCCCAGGCCAGCAGCCGCCCCTGGCACCGCGCGGGCGCCAGGGCCGCAGCGGCCAGGCCCAGTGCCAGGGCCACCGCTGCGGCCACCAGCCAGGGGCGGCGGTGCAGCAGCACCTGCGCCAGGCCGGTGGAGGTATCGTGGCCGCCCACCAGGTCGCCCCAGCCCTGCAGGGACGACAGGCCATCGGGAATCATGTGCCAGGGCAGCAGGACGAAGGCCGCCAGGCCGAACGCCGCCCACAGGGCAATGGCGCTGTTGTGATGAGATTTCATGGGAAGGATGTTCCTCGCTTCAGCGCGACAGGGAGTTCACGTCGCGCTCCCAGCGCTCGATCAGGCGCTTGCGCTCGGCCGTCTTGCCGTATTTGGCGTAGTCGTAGTTGATGAACTTGATCTTCTTGAAATCCGGGACGTTGCTGTCCAGTGGTGTGGCCTTGTTGGACTGCAGGTGGAACTGCTTGACGGCCACCGCCAGTGCCTGGGCCGAAGGCGTCAGCGCCCATTCGTAGAACCTCTTGGCATTGTCCAGGCTGCGCGTGCCCTTGATGATGGACATGGAGCCCACCTCGGCCCCCGTGCCCTCGCAGGGCGTGCTGGTGGCCACCGGAAAGCCCTGCATCTGCTCGCCCGGCGCATCCTGCACGAAGCTGATGGACAGCATCGCCTCCCCGCGCGCCACGGCCTTGATGGGGCCGGTGCCCGAGCGGGTGTACTGGCTCACGTTGCGGTGCAGCTCCTTGAGGTAGTCAAACGCCTTGTCCTCGCCCATCAGCTGCACCAGCGTGGCGATCATGGTGTAGGCCGTGCCCGAGCTCGAGGGGTTGGCCACCTGCAGCTCGCCCTTGAAGGCCGGGTTGACCAGGTCCTTCCAGCACAGGGGGGCGGCCAGCTTCTTCTTGGCCAGCAGCTCGGTGTTGAAGCCAAAGCCCAGCGGGCCCGAGTACACCCCCACCGTGCGGTAGGTCGATTGCCGGGCCTGCTCCTGCGCCCAGCCATGCAGCTGGCCCAGGCTGGGGGACTTGTACTCCAGCGTCAGGTCCAGCTCGGCTGCCTGGATGTGCGGGTCGCCGGTGCCGCCGAACCAGACGTCGGTCTTGGGGTTACTGCGCTCGGCGATGAGCTGGGCCAGCGCCTCGCCCGACCCGCGCTTGACCATGTTGACCTTGATGCCCGTCGAGCGCGTGAAGGTGGTGGCGATCATCGAGCACCAGGCGTCCTGCACCGAGCAGATGACGTTGAGCTGGCCGCTGCCCTGCGCCTGTGCCGTGGTGGCCAGGGTGGACAGGGCCGCGAGGGCGATGGCGGCCCAGGGGTACCGGGTGGTGTGCATGGGGGGTCTCCTTGTGGATGAACGAAATGGCAGGCTGCAGTCGCCCCGCACGGGCCTGGCTGCAGGCCCGCACAAGGGACAGGAAGAACGGGAAATGGCTGCCGGGCAGCGCCGGGGTCAGGGCCCCTGACCCCAGGACACCACGGCATCGACACCGATGACCTTGCCCTGGTCGATGCGGTTGTAGATCTGGATGGTGGCGCCCATGGCCTCGGCAATCTGGCGGCAGATCGACAGCCCCAGCCCCACGCCGCCCTTGGTGGCCGTGAAGGGCTGGAACAGGCGCGGGAACACGCCGTCGTCCACGCCCGGGCCTTCGTCCCACACCAGCAGCTCGCGCGCCCCGGCGCAGTCGCGCAGCAGCATGCCCAGGGCGCCGTTGTGCGGGGTGTGGTGGATGGCATTGGCCAGCAGGTTGCGCAGCAGTTCGCCGAGCATCACGGCGTCCGCGGGCACGTCGAGCGCCGGGCCGTCGAGCGCGAAATCCAGCCGCTTGGCGGCGATCAGGGGCGACAGCTCCATCACGGCATCGCGCGCACAGGCGCGGATGTCCGTGGCCTGCAACCCGCCCGAGCGCTTGAGCTGCTCCAGCTTGGTCAGGCTCAGCAGCTGGTTGGCCAGGCCGGTGGCGCGGTCCACGGTGTGCAGCATCTGCGGCAGCACCTCGGAAGGCGCCACGGTGCCGTCGATGGCCGACTGCAACTGGGTGCGCAGCACCGCCATGGGCGTGCGCAGCTGGTGCGATGCCTCGGCCAGGAAGCGCCGCTGCTGGTCCACCCAGTCGTGCTCGCTGCGCACCAGGGCGCGCACCTGGCGCGAGAGTTCGTGCAGCTCGGCCGGATCGGTGTGTTCGGCCGGCCCGTCGGCACCCGCCAGCGGCTGGGCCAGGGTGGCGACCGAGCGCTGCAGCCAGCGCATGGCCCAGGCCACGCTCGCCCAGATCGCCAGCGACAGCACCAGCGCACCGGCGCCCAGGGCGCCCACGCCGGAAGACAGCAGGGCCCCGGCCGCGGGCCAGCGCCCGGCCAGGGGCAGCCCGACCTGCACCAGCCCATCGGCGACCGCAGGCGCGCCCGCCGCGGCTTCGGCAGGCGCCGCTGGCAGGCGGCGCACGGCGGCTGCCGAGCGCAGCAGATGGCCCTGCCACTGGCTGGTGTACAGGTCCGGCGCGCCGCCGGCGGCCAGTTGGCCGCGCCAGGGATGGACGGCCCAGTCACGGTCACCGGCCAGCCACTCGCCCTCGAGCGTGCTGATGCGCAGGCGCAGCCCGCCGTCCAGGGCGGCCGGCATGCGGCCCGTGCCGTCCATGTCGCGCACCAGTGCGGCCAGCGCGGCGTGCAGGCGGGCATCCTGCGCGCCGGCCAGCTCCCGGTGCGCGGCAAGGGTTTGCCACAGCACGGCGGCCAGCACCAGCCCCCACAGGGGCGCCAGCAGCGACAGCAGCAGCAGGCTGCGCAGCGAGCCTGGGCGCCAGCGCCGGCGCGGCGGGGCGAGATCGGGCATGCTCACCGGGCGCCCCGCTGCGCCGCCAGGCTGGCGTCGTCGCACAGCAGGTAGCCCACGCCACGCAAGGTCATGATCTCGGCATTGGTGCCGGCGATCTTCTTGCGCAGCCGGTGCACCAGCACCTCGATGGCATCGGCCTGCACGGCGTCGTCGCTACCGAAGACGGCCGCGCGCAGGTCCTCCCGGGGCACCACGCGGTCGATGCGCAGCATCAGCGTGCGCAGCAGCTCGCCTTCGCGCGGCGACAGGTCCAGCGGCACATCGGAGTGGTAGAACACGCCGGACGCCGATTCGTGCCGCAGCAGCCCGCAGCGCAACTGCCCGTTGCGGCCGATGCGCCGCGTCAGCGCATGCAGCCGCGCGGCCAGCTCTTCCAGGTCGAAGGGCTTGACCAGGTAGTCGTCGGCGCCCAGGTTCAGCCCGGCAATGCGCTCGCCCAGTGCTCCGCGCGCCGTGAGCACCAGCACCGGCGTGGTGTCGCCGCCGGCACGCAGGCGTTCGAGCAGTTCGAGGCCATCGAGGTGTGGCAGCGTGAGGTCGAGCGCGATCACATCGAAGGGTTTCTTGCGCGCAATGGCCAGGGCCTCGAGCCCATCGGAGCACACCAGCACCTCGAACCCGCGCACCCCGAGGCTGCGGCTCAGCGCGCCCGACAGATCAAAATCATCCTCGACCAGCAAAAGTTTCATGCTGCCGATGATGCGCTGCCCGGCGCCCCCGGACCAACCGGAGTTACACCACGGGCGGCTGACAGGCAATCGAAAGGTAGCAGGCACGGCCGCCCAGCCTGCAGGCAACCAGACCCATGGCGCGGGCCAGATAATCCGGCGTCGATAATCCGCACAGGGCATTTACTCGCAGGATTATTGAAAGCCAAACGAAAGAAATCCGAGACATCAGGGTTCGCACCAATTTGCGCTCCCTGCGCAAGCGCGCCTATATTCAGCGCACTGCAAATCCTGCAGTTCAAAATACCTTGCAGGGATTATCACCCCATCCATTCGGTGCATGGGGCGTTTCTCATTCCAAGGCATACAGGAGTTTCCAATGGCTGATATTCATGCGGGTCTGTGCCGCAGGCAGTGGCTTGCCGCCGTGGGCCTGGCCCTCGCGCAGCAGCAGGGGCTGGCCCTGGCATTGCCCACTGCGGGCACCGAGCGCAAGGCGCCCCTGGTTTTCGCGGTCATCACCCCGCGCGGCTCCGAAACCGCACTGGCGGCCTGGGGGCCCTTCGTCCACCGCCTGGCGCAGGAACTGGGCCACCCCATGGCCGTGAGGACATGGACCCTGTCGGACCCGCGCGCCCTGGCCCAGGCCTTCCAGAGCGGCGAGATCGACCTGGCCTGGGTGGGCAATTCTGCCGCGCTGGCCCTGGTAGAGGAAGGGGTTGGCGAGGTGTTTGCCCAGATGGTGACCGAGAGCGGGAGCACGGGCTACCAGTCCATCATCGTGGCCCACAAGGACAGCGGCCTGAATGCGCTGGACGATGCCCTGCGGCCAGGGAAAAAACTGGTCTTTGCCGATGGCGAGACCAAGAGCTTTTCGGGCCACCTGGTGCCCATGTACTACGCCTTCGTCAAGCGCGGCATCAACGACCCCGCGGCCCTGTACGCCCAGGTGCGGCGCGGCAGCCACCGCGAGAACCTGATCATGGCGGCCGAGCGCCGGGTGGATATTGCTACCGCGAACGACGAGGAACTGGCCATGTTCAGGGCCCGCAACCCGGAACTGGCCAGCCAGCTGAAAATCCTCTGGACTTCGCCCGTGATTCCCCAATCGCCGCTGGTCTGGTCCACCGCCCTGCCCCTGGATTTGCGCAAGCGGATCCAGCAGGCGATTATCTCCTTTGGCAAAAAGAACGCCGCCGATCTGGAAATACTGCGGCGGGTGAACAACCTGTCGGCGTTTCGCAAATCCCGAAACTCCCAGCTGATTACCGCGGGGGATATCGACATGTTCGTCGCCTGGCAGCAGGTGAACAACAGCGCCGGCCTGTCCGACGCGGACAAGGCCGCGCGCATACGCAGCATCAGCGAACGCGCCTCCCGGCTGGAGTTGCGCCTGAAGCTGCCGCCCAGCGTGCAATAGGCAGAAAGGGCCTCACCCTCCACTCGGCACGGTCTGCAGCGCAGCCGGGTTGCCAGGGCCCTGCGGTACCCGCACCTGCGGCAGGCAATCGGGGTACTCGCGCTGGATGAAGGTGACCAGGGCCTCGCGCACGCGGCAGCGCAGGTCGAAGGCCAGGCCCGAGGAGCGGGCCGAGACCAGCACGCGGATCTGGATGGTGCGGTCCGTCGCCTCGGTGAGCTGCAGCACGCTCACGCGCTTGTCCCACTCGGGCGCGGTATCGAGCACGCGCTTCAATTCCTCGCGCAGCGGGTCGAGCGGCAGCGCATAGTCGGCATGGAGGAACACCGTACCCAGGATCTCGGAGCTGGTGCGCGTCCAGTTCTGGAACGGGTGCTCGATGAACCATTGCAGCGGAATGATGAGCCGCCGCTCGTCCCAGATCTTGAGCACCACGTAGGTGCCGGTGATCTCTTCCACCCGGCCCCACTCGCCCTCGATGATGAGCACGTCGTCGATGCGAAAGGGCTGGGCCAGCGCGATCTGCAGGCCCGCGATCATGTTGCTGAACACCGGCCGCGCAGCGATGCCGGCAACGATGCCCACCACGCCGGCCGAGGCCAGGAGGCTCGCGCCCACCTGGCGCGCGCCCGGAAAGGTCATGAGCATCATCGCCAGGCCGGCCATCACCACCGCCGTCATGGCGGTGCGCGAGAGCACGCGCGCCTGCGTGGCGATGCGCCGCGCCGTGAGGTTGTCCTCCACGTCGGCCGGGTGCTTGGCGATCACCCCGTCGGCCAGCCCGCCGATGGCCGCGATCAGCAGCCAGCAAGTACCGGCGATGACCGCCAGGCCGTTGAAGTGCCGCACGGTGGCGATGTGGCCCAGGTCGTCGCTGGCCGCCTGCCACACCACCTGCAGTGCGATCAATGGCAGCAGGAGGCGCACCACGGGAACGCAGGCCTCGAACACCGCGCGCAGCACCGGCGCTGGCGCCGTGGCACGCCGCAGCACCACGGCTGCGATGCGGTGCACGATGGCCGCGGCCACCACGGCGGCCACGGCCACTGCGCCGGTGTGGGTCCATGAGGTCGGGTCGAACCAGGTCATCACATCCATGCGGGCACGGCAGGGTGCGCACCCTGCGTCGGCAAGGCATGGCGCCTGGGCTCTCGGGTATCCGGCATGGGCTCTCCGCTAACGATGGAGCCGCCATTGTCGAAAATTGCTGCACAGCAGCATGTCAGCCAATGCCGACAATGCACAGCTCAGCCCGTTTGCACGGCCTGGGCGGCTGCCAGCTCCTGCGCATAGCGCACGAAGAAGGCCAGGCTCTCCGGGTTGGCCATGGCATCCGTGCGTGCCACGGACTCCACCGGCGCGCCCAGCAGCAGCTTGCGCATGGGCACCTCCATCTTCTTGCCGGTGAGCGTGCGCGGCACGGCACCGACCCGCAGCACGGCGTCGGGTACATGGCGCGGCGAGGCCAGGGTGCGCACCTGCTGCAGGATGGCGGCGCGCCGCGCGTCGTCCAGCACCTGGCCCTCGTCCAGCACCACGAACAGCGGCAAAAAGGACGGGCGGCCCAGGTACTCCAGGTCCACCACCAGGCTGTCGCGCACCCAGGGCAGCAGCTCCACCGCGCGGTAGATCTCGGCCGTGCCCATGCGGATGCCATGGCGGTTGATGGTGGCGTCCGAGCGGCCATAGATCACCGAGCTGCCGCGCTCGGTGAAGCGGATCCAGTCGCCGTGGCGCCACACGCCAGGGTATGTCTCGAAGTAGCTCTCGCGGTAGCGGCTGCCATCGGGGTCGTTCCAGAAATACACGGGCATCGACGGCATGGGCCGCGTGACGACGAGTTCGCCCACCTCGCCGACCACCGCCCTGCCCTGTTCATCGAAGGCCTGCGCCGCCACGCCCAATTCGCGGCACTGGATCTCGCCGGCATGCACCGGCAGCAGCGGGCAGCAGGCGACGAAGCCCGAGGCGATGTCGGTACCGCCGCTGACCGAGGCCAGCCAGACATCGGGCTTCACGGCCGCGTAGACCCAGTGGTAGGCGGTATCGCGCAGCGGTGAGCCGGTGGACACGATGGCGCGCAGCCGTTCCAGCCGCACGAAGTCGCGCGGCCGGGTGCCGGCGTTCATCACCGCCGTGAGGTAGGCCGCGCCGCAGCCCAGGTGCGTGACCGCGAGGCCATCGAGCAGGCGCCACAGGCCCTCGGGCCCCTGGTGCTGCGGGTTGCCGTCGAACAGCACGATGGTGCCACCCGCCAGCAGGCCGCCGACCAGCAGGTTCCAGACGATCCAGCCCGGGCTGCCCAGGAACAGCATGCGGTCGTGCGGCCGCAGGTCGTGCTGCAACGCCATGGTCTTGAGGTGCGTGAGGGTGATGCCGCCATGGCTGTGCACCATGGCCTTGGGCAGGCCCGTGGTGCCCGAGGAGTAGACGACCCACAGCGGGTGGCCGAAGGGCACCGGCTCGAACACAAGCCCCGGCGCGCTGGCGGACACGGCGGCCAGCGCATCAGCCCACAGTACCGTGTTGCCCCAAGGCGCGAGCGCGCCCGCCTCGCAGTGCGGGCCCGGCACATGCAGCACGCGCTGCACCGACGGCAGTTGCTGCAGCAAGGCCTGCACTTCGCGCCGGCGGTCGAACAGGCGCCCGCCGTAGCGGTAGCTGTCGGTGGCCACCAGCACCTTGGGCTCGATCTGGCGAAAGCGGTCGGCCACCACGCCCGCACCCATGTCCGGCGCGCAACTGGACCACACGGCGCCCAGCGACGCGGTGGCCAAAAAGGCCACCACCGTCTCGCTCCAGTTGGGCAGGTAGGCGGCCACGCGGTCGCCCGGGCCCACACCCTGCTCGCGCAGCACCTGGGCCAGCAGGGCCACGCGGCGGCGCAGGCCGGCCCATTCGAGCACCTCCTGGCGGCCATCCTCGCGGCAGGCGATGATGGCGGGCGAATCCGCCGTTTCGGCCGCGAACACCTGCTCGCAGTAGTTCAACTGCGCATGCGGGAACCACTGCGCGCCGGGCATGGCCTGAGCGCCCAGCACCACCGAGCGGTCGCCCTGCAGGCGCACGCCGAAGTAGTCCACGATGGATTGCCAGAAGCCCGTGAGGTCGTCCACCGACCACCGCCACAGCGCTTCGTAGGGGCCGGGCGGGTGGATCGTGCGCTCGGCAAGCCATTCCATGTAGTGGGCGATGCGGGTGGTGGCCGCATATGCGGCATCGGGCTGCCACAGGGGCGTGGGCTGTTCGGTCATGGTGAAACGGATGGAACTCAGTCGAGCCGGATGTTATTGCTCTTGATCAATTGCACGGTGGCCCGGGCCTCGCGGTCCACCACGGCGGCAATCTGCGCCTGCGGCGTGGCGATGGGCTCGGTGCTGGTGTCGTAGAGCATCTGGGCCAGCGCCGGCTCGGCCGTCACCGAACGGAACAGGCCGTGCAGTCGCGCCACCAGGGCATCGTGCAGGCCGGCGGGCCCCCACACGCCCACCCAGGTGCTGAATTCGAGGCCCGGCAGGGTCTCGGCCAGCGTGGGCACCTCGGGTGCGATCTTGCTGCGCACCGGCCCGGTGTAGGCCAGCACCCGCACCTTGCCGGCGCGCATGTGCGCGATGGCCGAGCTCGGTGGCTCGAAGCCGATGTCCACCACGCCCGCCAGCAGGTCGGTGATGAAGCTGCCCTTGTAGGGCACGTGCTGCAACTCGATGCCGGCGACGTTCTGCATCTGCTCGGTGAACATGTGCGAGGTGCTGCCGGGGCCGTGCGAGGCGTAGTTGAGCGTGCGCGGCCTGGCCTTGGCCATCGCGATCAGTTCCTTGACCGAGCCGGCCGCAAAGCCCGGGCGCGCCAGCAGGAACGAGCCGCCGCCATACAACTGCGCAATGGGCACCAGGTCTTTCTGCGGGTTGTAGGGCAGCTTGGGGAACAGGAAAGGCGTGGTGGTGAAGGTGGCGCCCACCGTCATCAGCAGGGTCTGCCCGTTGGCGGGGGCCTTGGCCACCACGTCGGTGCCCAGCATGCCGCCCGCGCCGGGCCGGTTCTCCACCACGACCGGCACCTTGATGAGCCTGCCAAAGTGCTCGGCGTACAGGCGCGCCATGGGGTCGATGCCCACGCCGGGCGGCGTGGGCGTGACCAGGCGGACCGGGCCGTCGGGCCATTTGGCCTGCGCCCGGGCGGGCAGCATGGTGGCCAGTGCGGCGGCACCCAAGGCCGCCAAGGCGGCCCTGCGGCCGTCGATGGCGGCGGGTTGGTCGAATGCATCATCCATGTCTTGTCTCCGAATATTGATTATTGATGGGGTGTCAGCGCAGTCGGCGACCTCAGGGGATGTGCATGTCCCAGGGGGTCTTGCCCGCCGGCAACTGCGGGCGTGCCGTGAGCACGGCCAGCGGCTCCCCGGCCTCGTAGCGCGCGATCAGCGCCTCGGGATCGAACAGGATGCCCATGAAGTTCTCCTCATAAGCGCCCGAGGCGAAAAACGCGTCGAGGTCCGCATTGGCCGTGAACACGTCGTACTGCAGCTCCACCCGGTTGCCGTCGGGGTCCTTGTAGTACATCGACACCGTGGGGCCGTGGTTGATGGTCCAGTACGGCAGGATGCCCGCGGCCTTGAGCCGGCGAAACGTGGCCAGCAGCGCATCCAGCGTCGGGTAGGTGAAGGCCAGGTGCTCCAGCCCGCCCGCGCCGTCGTTGGCCGGCGTGAGTTCGGGCCGGCCGATCAGGCCGATGCGGTGGTGCTCGTCGTCGTAGGTCAGAAAGCACAGCATCTCGTTCTCGAACGCGGGCCAGCCCTGCAGCACCGTGAGGTACCAGGCGCGCGCGCGCGGCAGGTCGGTGACGCGCAGCACCACGTGGGCGAGCTTGGCGGGACGGATGGGATGCGCGGCGGCATCCGGCAGGGTGCGGGCTTGCATGGGAATAGTCTCCTTTTGTTATGTCGGGGCGACGCGAAATCAAGTGTTCGCGATGCCGCGTGCCCTGATTTGGGATGGGCTGCTAGTGTGCTGTCCCGCAGATAACTGGCATTAGTCGTGCATGCCTTTTGGGTATCCTTGCAACGGAGATACCGCAA
>NZ_JBWKPP010000033.1:0-43477 GCF_059418305.1 Acidovorax sp. GW821-FHT09B03 | reverse complement strand
TCCTCGTAGAAGGTGGCAGGTGTGGAGAAGAGACGGGGGGCGGGCTGTGCCAGCACGCCCGCCCCGGCGCAGGCCAGGCACAGCACGCCCGCCACCACGCCCAGCAGGTTGGCGCCCAGCAGGCCATCGGTCAGCACGCGCGCCAGGGTGGCGACAAAGCTGAGCACGGCGCGCCAGCCGTCCAGGGCCGACTGGTGGTAGCCGCCCACGCCCGCAAACACCACGATGCGCAGCACCGCATAGCCCAGCGCTACGGCCAGGACCGGCGCAGCAAGGCGCCAGCGCGCCATGCCCCGGGGCGTGCCCGCAGGCAGCGGCAGCAGCAAATACAGGGCGATCCAGGGGACGTAGACCTCCTTGCACAGGGTGGACAGCAGGTAGAAGCCCGCGGCCAGCACCGCCCAGCGCCATTGCGCCTTCTGCACCGCATGCACATAGGCCCACAGGCCCAGGCAGGCGAAGAGCATGCCGTTCACGTAGTGTCCGGACATCAGCTGCTGGGCCATGTGCACGGCCGGGGCACCCACCAGCAGCAGCGCCGCGGGCAGCAGCGCCTGCCAGCGCCCGAGCCAGTGGCGCAGCAGCAGGTACAGCGCGCCTGCTGCGCCCGCCAGCGACAGCAGGTGGTGCACGTAGTAGGGCAGGGGCTTGAGGCCGAAGAGGGCGTGGTTGACCTGGTAGATGAACAGATTCCAGGGCGCGAACTGGTTGCCCGAGACGGCGCGCGTCACCTGCGGGTCCAGGAACACCGACCAGGGGCTGTACAGGCCCAGGTAGAACAGGTGCTGGCCGTCGTCCCAGCGCCAGGAGCCCTGCAGGGCGCTGCCGTGCACGGCAAACGCCAGCAGGCACAGCGCGCCCAGCACGGCCAGATCGGCCGCCCGGGCGGGTTTGGCGGGGGGGCTCATGCGCTGCTGTGTCACAGGGGGCGCGTCCTGGCCGGCATCAGCGCGTTCTGGCAGCGTGTGCCGCCTTCGATGGGCAGCATCAGGAACTGGTGCTCCTGCCCCGGCAACTGGCCGGCAACCACCGCGCACAGGCTGGCGGCGGCGGCCTGCGCGGCCTCTGGGCTGGCAAAGCGCAGCGTGGCGCGGAATCCCGAATCCAGCATGTCGGGGCGGCCGTGCGCGCCGGCCACGTCGGGCCGCTGCACGTTCTCGATGGTCACGGGCGGTACGCCGGTGAACCCGGTCAGGAACATTTTTCTGCCGGCGCCCAGCGTCGGCGTCCAGCCCCGCACATGCACCACGCCGTCTTGGGTGGTGATGGCGTCGATGGCACCGCCCCAGGCGTTGGCGATATAGGGCAAGGGCTGGCGCAGCGGTGCCGCAAAGGCCTGGTTGTCCAGCTGCGCCTGCAGTGCCGCCTGCTGCAGTGCGGGCGCCAGCGTGTCCAGGGGCGCAAGGCACTGGCAGCTGTCCTGCCAGACGCGGATGCGCGCGCGCTCGCCCGCATCCACCGGCCACTGGCGCAGCAGCGCGGGCTGGGCATGCGCCAGCCCGGGCTCCATGCGCTGGCGCGCGGCATGGGCGCTCATCGCCACCGCGGCCACATAGCCGGGCGTATTGAACTGGATGGGGAGCAGCACTTGGCCGGGTGGTGGCTGCAGGGCAAAGCCGTAATGTGCATCGAACATGGCCTCGATGGGGCGGTCATGCTGGCGCTGCACCCAGGCCTGCTGGCCCGCCGCCACCCCAAAAACCAGCAGCGCCAGCGCATGCCAGCGCGCCAGCCGCGGCGGCCAGGGCAGGCACCACAGCACGCACAGCGCCACCCACGGCACCCACAGCAGCCGGGCGTGGAGCTGCCACTCCAGGCCCGGGCGCGCCACGAACAGCAGCGGAAAGACCACCACCGTGATGGCCGCGCCCAAAGCCACCACCGCCCTCAGGCGCGCCTGCGGCGGCTGCGTGGCCAGGCTCACCCCGATGCATGCCAGGCCCAGGGCCGTGGCCAGCAGCCCCAGGGCGCCCGCGCCCACCAGCCCATGGGTCAGCATCAGGGCCACCGCATCCAGCACACCGGGCACGTCGCGCCAGCCTGTCAGCGTGCTGGGGTGGTACCCGCCCGCCCCGGAAAACACCAGCACGCGCACCGCGGCGTAGCCCAGTGCGACCGCCAGGGCCGGCAGGGCGTAGCGCCAGCGCTGCAGCCACGGCATGGGGGCCACTGCGGCGCCCAGGGGCATGAACAGCGCCAGCGCGATCCACGGCACATAGACCTCCTTGCACAGCGTGGACAGCAGGTACAGCACGGCCGCCAGCCAGGCCCAGCGCCATTGCCTGCGCTCCACCGCGCGCAACTGGGCCCACATGGCCAGGCAGGCGAAGGTCAGGCCGTCCAGGTAGTGCCCCACCATCAACTGCTGCGCCATGTGGAAGGCCGGCGCGCCCACCACGAGCAGGGCCGCGGCCAGCATCGCCCGCCACGCCGGGAACCACTGGCGCATCAGCACATACAGGGCGAAGGCCGCCGCAGCCAGCGACAGCAGGTGGTGCAGGTAGAACGCCCGCGGGTCCATGCCGAACAGGGCGCTGTTGACCTGGTAGACGAACAGGTTCCAGGGCGCGAACTGGTTGCCCGACACGGCCCGCGTCACCTCGGGGTTCAGGAACACCGACCAGGGCGTGTACTGCGTGCTGTTGAAGAGGTGCGTGCCGTCGTCCCAGCGCCAGTTGCCTTGCAGCGCGGCGCCATGCAGCACGAAGACCAGCAGTGCCAGCAGGCACAGGGCGATGAGGTTCTGGCGCCAGCCAGATGCTTGCGATAAAGGGCTCACGGGACTAGCGCACGCGGTAGGTGAAGAACCGGTGGCCCAGGTAGCTGAAGGCCGGTATCACTGTCACCACCAGGGCGATGCCCAGCGCATAGTGGCCGCCGGCCTGCTCCACCACCCAGGTGATGCAGGTGCTGACCACGCCGCCCGAACCCGCCACCAGGCCGAAGCGCCAGGCGGTAGTCGCGCTCAGCCGCTGGCCAAAGCTCAGCAGGGTGTTGGCCGTGTACGAGAACATGGTGGCCACGGTGAACGCCACCACATTGGCTACGGGCGGCCGCGCGCCCAGCAGCTCGATGCACAGGGTGGCAACGCACACGTGCGTGAGGGTGGACAGCACGCCGATCAGCGCGAATCCGATCAGGGACCGAGAAGTGTTCATGAAAAAAGACGGAAACAGGGCATGGCGCCGCTCAGCGGGCATCGCGCTGGGGCGGGGCATCGCCCTCGGCCGCCTCGCGCACGATGTAGACGGGACGCCCCTTGGACTCCATGTACACCCGGCCCAGGTACTCGCCCAGCACGCCCAGCCCGATGAGCTGCAGCCCACCCAAGAACAGCACCACCGTGATCAGCGAGGCATAGCCCGGCGCATCGCGCCCGAACAGCAGCACCTGGCCCACGATGAACAAGCCATAGCCGAAGGCCAGCAGCGCGACGACCAGGCCCAGGTAGGTCCAGATGCGCAGCGGCACGGTGGAAAACGAGGTCAGCCCCTCCACCGCCAGGTTCCACAGGCCCCAGCCCGAGAATTTGGTGTCCCCGGCCGAACGTGCCGGCCGGGTGTAGGGAATCGTCGCCTGGCGAAAACCCACCCAGGCGAACAGGCCTTTCATGAAGCGGCGCCGCTCGGGCAGGCGCTTGAGCGCATCCACCACCTGGCGGTCCATCAGCCGGAAATCGCCCACGTTGGGCGGTATCGGCGAGTCGGAAATCCGGTTGTGCAGGCGGTAGAACCACTCCGAGGTCTTGCGCTTGAGCACGCGGTCGGCGCTGCGGTCCGTGCGCTGCGCCAGCACCACGTCAAAGCCCTGCTGCCACAGCCGCACCATCTCCAGGATCAGCTCGGGCGGGTCCTGCAGGTCCGCATCGATGGGCACCACCGCCGCGCCCAGCGCATGGTCGATGCCTGCGGTCAGCGCCGCCTCCTTGCCGAAGTTGCGCGACAGGTCGATCACCCGCAGGCCCGGCACCGTGGCGCCCAGCGCCTGCAGCCGCGCCAGCGTGCCGTCGCGGCTGCCATCGTTCACGCACACGATCTCGAACGCCAGGCCGGTCTGCGCCAGCACCGGCAACAGCTGCGCAAAGAACAGGTCCAGCGTGGCCTCTTCGTTGAACATCGGGCAGACCACCGAGAGCAGGGCGGGCGCGTTGCTGCCGTCGCCGCTGCGCTGGCCGGTGTCTGACAGAGATGGAGGTACGGTGGGGCTCAATGGACTTCGTGGTGGTTGGCCACTGGATGGCGGATATCCCTGCGTGCCAGGGGCACCGCAAGTGGCTGGTCGTCGAAGATACTACATGCGCGACCGCACACGGCCCGTCCGAGGCAGAGCACCGTTGCCGGGGTGTGCCCCGGCGCACACGCACCGGCGCCTTGGGGGCTCAAGCCAGGGCCTGGTTTGTCAAGCACCTGCCGCAGCGCTGCTGCGCACCCCCCGCGGTGCCGACAGGTACAGCAGCTCGAACACCCGCCCCGCGGTGCCCGCTGGCGGTGGGCCCTGCCACAGCACCGTGCGGTTCACCTGCCAGCCCTGGGCATCCAGGCCCGCGAACACGCTGTGCACCCCCGGCGCGCTGGCCAGCTCGGCAGCGGCGCCACGCTCGTCGGCCGCGCGCTGCACCAGGTCCGTGGTGTCGGGCAGGTCCTCGAAGTACTGGGTGGCAAAGCGCGGCACCTGGCCGGCCGCCGGGCCCTGCAGGTGGGCGAGTGGGTTCCAGCCATGCACCACGGGGCGCCCGTAGCGGGCCTGCACCGCGGCAAAGTCGGGCGAGGTGACGAAGCCGGCCGCGCCGGCAGGGTCGTCCCACAGGTAGAAGGGCGCGTAGCGGTTGGGCGCCGTGGCCGTGCGGTCGGCCAGCAGAAAGGCCTTGAGGTGCAGGTCGGGCAGGGCGTCGAAGCGGCTGCCGATCTCCGGGATGCGGCGGCGCAGGGTGTGCATGTCGAAGTCATCGGGCAGGTCGAATCCGTATTGCATGGCCAGCATGTCAGGTGTCCTTCAGGGGTAGAGCAGGGTGGAGGTGCATGCACTGTAGAAACTACCGTTGCTTTAAACAATCGAATTGTTTTGATTGAAACGTTTAAAGCGGCTAACCTATTGGCCATGCTGCTCGACCTGCCCTCCCTGCAAACCCTGGTCACCGCCGTCGAACTCGGCGGCTTCGGCAAGGCCGCCGAACGCCTGCACCGCACGCCCGGCGCCGTGAGCCTGCAGATCAAGGCGCTGGAAGAGCGCGTGGGCACGCCCCTGTTCCGCAAGCAGGGCCGCCAGCAGGCGCTGACCGAGGCGGGCGAGCTGCTGCTGGGCCACGCGCGGCGGATCCTTGCGCTCAACGACGAGGCCGTGCTCTCGCTGCAGGGCGCGCGCATGCAGGGCAGCGTGCGCTTTGGCATGCCGCAGGACTTTGCCGATGGCTGGCTTCCCGCCACCCTGGCCCGCTTTGCGCGTGCGCACCCCGCCGTGCGCATCGACATCCGCGTGGACCGCAGCAGCGCGCTGCTGGCGCAACTGCAGGCCGGCGACGTGGACCTGGTGCTGGCGTTTGGCGAGCCCTCCGCTGCACAGGCAGGCGGGCAGGCAGGAGGTCAAACCATTGCGCGCCTGCCCACGCAGTGGATCGCGCAGCACGGCCTGCCGCTGCCGCAGGGGGAATCGGTGCCCCTGCTCCTGCTGGAGCAGCCCTGCAGCTTTCGCCAGGCCGCCATCGCCGCGCTGGAGCGCACGGGCCGGCCCTGGCACGTGGTGCTCACCAGCGCCAGCGTCTCGGCCATCTGGGCCGCCGCCCAGGCCGGCCTGGGCGTGGCACCCCGGGCCACGGCCCAGGTGCCCGCAGGCTTGGCCGCGGTGGGCAAGCCGCTGGGGCTGCCAGCGCTGCCGTCCGTGGGCGTGTCACTGCACCTCGACAGCGTGGGCACTGCCAGCCCCGCGGTGGAGCATTTGCGGGCGGTGGTGCAGGAAGTGGCGGCGGGGCAACTGGGGTCCGCTGCCTTACATTCAACGGCCTGACGCCGATGCAAAGCTCTGGGCGTACCGGGGCAACCGGCGCAGACCATTCCACAAGCAACCACCGGGAGGATAGAGACACATGAAGTTCTTTGGATTCTTGAGCCTGTTCGGCGCCATCGTCGCCGCGCTGGTGCTGCTGACGGGCATGTTCACCGCCCAGAGCGCTCCGCAGGAAGCGGCCATTGCGGGGCTGGCCATCGCCATCGCGGTGATCCCCTACGTGTTCTTCCGCGTGCTCCAGGCCCTGCGGCAGGCCGATGACCTGGCCGCCATCCGCCGCCTGCTCGAAGCCCGCCCCGGCGGGTCGGCCGCGGCCGCGGCACAGCCGCCCCAGGTCGCCGCGCCGGTGCTGGTGGCCCCCGAGCCCGCCCCGCCACCGCCTGCTGCCGAGGTGCTGCAAAGCGGGTCCATGGGCGTGGAGGGGTGGACCTGGCACCAGCTCAGCGATGGCAGCCTGCGCATCACCGATGCACACGGCTCCGACTATGCCTACCCCTCGGTGGCCGCGGCCCGCAAAGCCTTCACCTGGTGGCAGGGGCCGGGATCGGCATGAACCGCAGCTGCCCTCACATGCCTTTCAAGCCCGCATGCGCGTCGTAGTCGTCGGCACCAGCGGTGCCGGCAAGTCCACCTTTGCCGCCGCGTTGGCGCAAGCCACCTGCAGCCCGCACATCGAACTCGACAACCTGTACTGGGGCCCCGGGTGGGTGGCCGTGCCGCACGCGCAGTTCGAGGCCCGTGTGCGCGGCGCGACCGAAGGCGAACATTGGGTGGCCGACGGCAACTACACCGCCGTGCGCGAGCTGCTGTGGGCGCGCGCCACGCATATCGTGTGGCTCAACTATGGGCGCGCCACCGTGTTCCCTCGCGTGCTCTGGCGCACGCTGAGCCGCGGCCTGCTGCGCACCCAGCTGGCCCACGGCAACCGCGAATCGCTGCGCATGGCGTTCTTCTCGCGCGAATCGGTGCTGTGGTGGTCGTACACCACCTTTGCACGCAACCGGGTCAAGTTCGCAGGGCTCCGTCAGGACCCGGCGTATGGACACCTGCAGTGGGCCGAACTCACCAGGCCGGCGCAGGCGCGGGAGTTCATCCAGCGGCACGCTGCCCACGCGGCATAGCACCCGCCCGGTGCTGCCGCCTCAGATCGAATCGTCATTGTGCTGCGCCCACACCGGCGCCGCCGCCTCGTGCGACTCGACCCCGCGAAAGAACGCATCGCCCAGCACTTTGTAGTCCGCCGTGCCCGGCCCCTGCCAGCCCATGAACTTGGGCCGGTGCACGGCAAAGCCGGCGGGTGATTGCGCGTTGCGGTAGGGCACGGCCATGGTGAGCGTGGTCGAGGCCACCGCGGGCCTGGCATACGACCGCACCAGGATGATCAGCGCATCCGTGCGGCCCGAGGGCAGGGTGATGAAGCCGTCGTAGACCAGCGCTGCACGCTCCGCCTGGCCCGGGTTCTGGTCCAGATACTCCTGCGCCTGGGCCACGCCTTCTTCCAACTGGTCTGCCGCAAACCGCAGCATGTTGCGCCCATAGGCCGCCGACTCTTGCGCCAGCATGGGCGTCAGCGGCTCCCCCTCGGCCACGCACCAGATGCCGTGCGCGGCAAAGAAACCTGCGAGTTCGACGGCGCTTTCCATGGGGGCTCCTTGCGTCTCGGTGATCGCGGCATTCTGCATGAGGTGGCTGGGGCGCGGCCAGCCCGGCATCCTCTCACGGTCGTTATTGACCAACCGTTCCAATATGGCTATACTCGCCCTATGGCAAGACCCCGACAGTTCGATCCGCAGCAAGCGCTGGACGCGGCCGTTGGCGTCTTTCGCGAGCATGGCTATGCGGCCACCTCGGCCGAGATGCTGACCGAGGCCATGCAGATCGGCAAGCAAAGCCTGTACAACACCTTTGGCGGCAAGTGGCCGCTGTACTGCGCAGCGCTGGAGCGCTATGCGGCTGGCGAGACACAAAGCCACATCGCAGCGCTGCAGCTGGGCGCCACCGCCTGGGCCGGCATCGAGCACATGCTCAAGCGCGTAGTGGCCGAGGCCCACAGCCCCTGCCTGGGCGTGGGCTCGGTCAGCGAGTTCGGTGGCACCCACGAAGAGCTGGTGGCAATACGTGCAGTGGCGGCCAAGGTTTTGCAGACGGCCCTGGTCTCGCGCATCCGCGAGGCGCAGGCCGCAGGCGACGTGGCGGCCGATGTGGACCCTCGCCATGCAGCCAGCTTTGTGCTGGCCCAGGTGGCAGCCTTGCGCATCGCCGCGCGCGGCGGTGCGCCAGACGCGGAGCTGCGTGCCATGGCACGCCTTGCACTGCGGGCTCTGGGCTGAGAGGCTGAGAATATTTCGTCCATGCCCGCCTTGCCCGTCAAAACGCCCCGGCTCGTCGTTGCAAATGCTCGCCATAGCCCGAGCTATGGCTGTGCTTTGCGCCTGGATCCAGGGCGTTGTGGCGCGCCTTTCGGGCACGGTCAAAGATTCGCAGCCTTTGAGTTCCTTTTTTTTGGTTTGTTTTGGAACGATTGTTCAATTAAAGGAGTGAAACCATGGACAGCAATGCAGTAGCAGTAACAGCAGTGGAGACGGCGCGGCCCGGTGCAGCGCAGGGTTGGGATGCCGCACAGCGGCAGGCCAAGGCAACCGGTGGCCGTGGTGTGGCGCTGGTCTTCGGCGGCTCGCGCGGCATCGGCGCGGCAATTGCCGGCCGGTTGGCGCACGATGGTTACGACGTGGCCATCACCTATGTCTCGCGGCCCGACAGTGCCGATGGCGTGGTGGCCGCGGTCGAGCAGGCCGGCCGGCGTGGCCTGGCCATCCAGGCCGACAGTGCCGACCCGGCGGCGATCCGCGCCGCGGTGGACGCCGCAGTGCAGCGGCTCGGACCGCTGAGCGCGGTGGTTGTCAACGCAGGCATCCTGCGCGCAGCGCCCATCGGCTCTGTGGCGCTGGACGACCTGAACGCCATGCTCGATGTCAACGTGCGCGGCGTGTTCCTGGCCATCCAGGCTGCCGTAGCGCAGATGCACGATGGCGGGCGCGTCATCACCATCGGCAGCAACACCGCCATCCGCACCGGCTCGGCGGGCAGCAGCGTCTACGCCATGACCAAGGCCGCCGTGGCCGCACTGGTCAAGGGCGTGGCGCTGGACCTGGCGCCCCGGCGCATCACCGTCAACAACGTGCAGCCCGGCCCGACCGAGACCGACATGACCGCACCCATGGCCTCGTGGCTCAAGGACGTGATCCCACTCAAGCGCATGGCCGAGCCGGGCGAGATCGCCGCCCTGGTTGCGTACCTGGCCAGCCCGGAGGCGGGATTCGTGACCGGCGCCAGCATGACCATCGACGGGGGCTTTGTGCTGTAGCGCGGTGCGTGGCGCAAGCGGGCAAGAGGGCGGGCCAAACCTGCGTTGCCGAGGCTATGATGGGCCGAACCCGTCGCATCGGCCTGCCAGGGCGGGCCGATAGACAAGTGATCCACGGCTCCATCGCTTTCTTCCCATGACCTTCGCGACGACCTTTCTCCTCACGCGCGTGCCGTCCGCCGCACGCGCTTGCCCCGCGCCAGATTCTGTTCGACGCCGCGTTGTTCCACGCACCGCCGCCGCCCTGGCCGCCCTGGTGCTGACGGTCATCACCAGCGCACACGCCAAGGAGCCCATCGGCCCTGACGCTGCCAAGGCGCTGGCCGCTTTGCAGCAGCTGGCAAAGCAGGGCGCGCTGCCCAGTGTGCAAGTGCTGCCCGCCCAGGGCATCGTGCGCATCCAGGGCGCCTCGTTCGCCCGCAACAGCCATTGCCTGCCGGCCACCGTGCAGCAGGAACTGGCCACGCGCGTGGCGCCGGTGCTGGACGCCGCACTCCAGGCCGACCAGCGCCTGTCGCTCAAGGTCATCGGCTACAGCGACGTGTATGCCCCCGGTGGCCCTCCCCCCACGGTGGACGCCGATTGCCTGTCGGTCAACGCCGACGAGGCCCTGTCCGCCCGCCGCGCCAGCCGCGTGGCCCTCGCCGCCGCCGCCCGGGCCGAAAAGGAGGGGCGGGTGGACACCGTGGGCTATGGCTCCGACAACAGCCTGCTGGTCGAGGCCGAGCCGCAGTCGCCGCGCAACCGGCGGGTGGATATCGTGCTGGTGCGGGAGCCGGTGTATTGAGAGAGGCCGGTTCTTGTTGATGCAGGCTCTTGTGCGAGCAGCGTGCTCGGTGACGATGTGCCTGGCACGGCGGAGATCCGTGAGAGTTCCGGCTCCTTGCGGGTATGCCCGTCTCGCTAGCCCGCATGGATATGTCAGGGTCGGTTTGCGAATGCAAGTCGGGCGCACTTTGGCTGTCTGTGCGAGATGGATTTGCGCTTTCTTTTAAAAAGGCAAGCATGACGCAACGGGACTTCGGATTTCTCGCAGCACTGCTTGGGTGCATTGCCGCAAGCCTTTGACTCCCTTCATGGGCCATGCAAACGCGCTGGGCCGCGCCATTCCACGACCTGGATGCTGCACGTGGCCGATATGATGACGGGGCCAGGAGGGGGACGTCGGGGCACCAGGTCGAGGTGGCGTCTCGGTGCGCTGTGGCACCGCATTCAACGCCGCAGCCCCCGTCAAATTTGATCTTGAAACATCAATCATTCAATCGATGAAATTCAATACCGTCACGTGCGTCCGCCAATGCAATGCGGCGCTGCTTTTGCTGTCCGGGGTGTTGTCCGTTCCTGCATTCGCACAGAACCAGCCGCCTGCCACCAAGGCCGTGAATGCGGCACCGCCTAAACAGCAGGCAAGGAAAGTGGTCGAGCCGCCTGCGGTTGCGGTTCAGGCACCGGCGGCTGTACCTGAGGAGGTGCCCAAGGCCTTTGCTCCCGTGTTTTTCGATCCGGCAGTGCCGGTGCTCCAATACGCCCCCAATGATCCCAAGAAGGTGTATGAGTGGGTGGTGGGTCAATTGGCGTCGACTCCCGGCAAGCCCGACAAGTTTTCCAGCCCGGAGGAGCGCAGCGCCTACGATGCTGCCCTGGCTGCCCGCATGGGGGGCATTGGGCCGATCCCCATCATCGGCCGGTGCATCACGAAGTACGACCCCGCGCTGGAGGTGTATGAAGCCAAGGGCCATGCCGGGTCGATCAAGGCATCCATCGATGGCTTCAGCATGAAACCCGAGGCGATGAATCTGCGCCGGGTGTTTCTGGCGAGGATGAATGAAAAAGTCGATTCGTATGAGGCCAGCAATGCCTATGGTGCGGTCACCAAGGTCTTCCAAAAGAGCAGTGACACCTATGCCGTGGTGCTCCAGTCGGGGCCTGGCAACGAGCCTTCTTCGTCCATCGAGCGGGGCAACAGTCCCGGGTACGGGGGTTATCTGTACTCGTTCTACTATTACAAACAGACCTTCAAGATGCCCAGGGACCAGGCCCGGTCCGTGGAAAAGGACATTGGATGCCTGTACGTCGCTTCGCTCACCGCTCCCTGGGTGGTTGCGTACAAGGAGCAGACCTATCCCACGCGGAGCGAACCTTTTGACGAGACCGAACAGTACTTCGGCCTGTACGGAAAGCTCGACATGATTGCGGTGATCAACAAGGCGAGCGGAGAGATTTACGCGAAGGTCGAGCGAAGCCGGTAACTAACTAACGGCACGGTCCCTCAAGGGCATGGGCCCGATGGCGGTTGGTGGGTAGCTCGATAGGTTGGTACCGGCTGTCAGCCTGCCTGTTCAGCCGGTTGCGGCGCCTCGGGCGGCGCTGCTTCCTCCGCCACACCCCCCGCCTGCACCCTGAGCAACTTCCTGCGCACCATCTGGATATGGTTGCGCAGCGCATACAGCTCGTCCGCATACGACAGCGGCACGCTGATCTTCTCCACCTGGGCCTCCAGCGCGTCCAGGGCCTTGAGCATGTCGGGGTGGCCGGCGGGGTTGGTCTCCAGGGTGTCTTCGATCTCGCGCAGGCGGCCATACCAGCGGAACACGCGTGAGCGCACGCGGAACTGGTACAGCGGCGGCACGATGCGCGACAGGGGCAGCAGCACGGCGATCAACAGGCCCATCACCAGCCACATGCGGTCGATCAGGTTGGCGATCCAGAACGGCAGGTAGCGCTGCATCATCGGCACGGGCTCGTTGATGGCGCGCTCGCCCTCCTTGGCAATGGGCAGCTCGCTGTGGCGGGTGCTGGGGAACTCGCGCGCGCGGTTGAACCAGCTGGCGCCGCCGTGCAGCTTCTGCGCGGTCTGCGCAAACAGCGTGAGCAGGGCAGGGTGGGTGCCGTCGCGTGCCAGCAGCGAGGTGGTGGTGGCCACCAGGCGCGCGTCCAGCGGCGGGATGTTGCTGGCCAGGTCGACCACGCCGCGCGGCAGGGTCACCGGCGTCAGGTACGGAAAGCGCCGCGCGTAGGCCTCGTGCTGGGCAAAGTCCATCAGGTGCACGCCGGGGGTCTGCAGCAGCATCTGCACCATCAGCGATTCGGGGGCCGAGGCGAACACCAGCGCATCGAGCTTGCCGTCCAGAAAAGCCACGGTGGCGGGCGTCTGCTCCAGCTGCGACAGGCGCACCTGTTTGGGCTCCACGCGGTTGGCCTCCAGCAACTGCTCCGTCAGGCGCGGCACGCCACTGCCTTCGGACCCCACGTTCACGCGCAGGCCGCGCAGCTGGCGCAGGCTGTCCAGCCGGCCAGTGGCCGTCACGCGCAGGGCCGAGTCGGCGCGGTAGAACAGCCAGATCGGCTCGACGAACAGGCTGCCCAGCGATGCCAGGTTGTCCGGGTCATCGGGCAGCAGCTCGGCCGTGCCGCCCTGCACAAAGGCCAGGTCGGCCTCGCCGTCGCGCAGCAGCTGCAGATTGTGCGACGAGCCCGCGCTGGGCTTGAGCACCACCTCGATGCCATCGACCGCCAGCGCCTTCTGGTAGCGCTTGCCGAACTCTTCGTACGCGCTCTGCGCCGGGCCGGTGGCCAGCGTGACGGTCTTGGGCGGGTTGGGGTTGAGCCACCAGTAGGCGGCGATCAGCAGGCCCACGGCCAGAAAGGCCAGCGGGCCGGCCGAGACGATCAGGTCGCGCAGCGTGAGGAAGGTGTTGCGTAGGGCCTGGGGCATGGGGGTGGGTACAAAGGAGGGAGGGGGTGGTCTTGTTCTGGCTGCGCCGGCGCTGGGCCGATGGTGGCGGTACCTGCCGCCCCCGATTGGCGATGGCGCGATTATCCGTGCAGGTGGCCGGGCGCTGGTCGGGCGGGCCGGGTTCAAGGTATCCCAAGGTATCCATTCGTACGGCCGGGCCTGCGGATCGACACGGCCATGGCAAACTTGCGCCTTCTCCTCTCTCACGAGCGATCCTGGCGTTCCCTTGCTCCATGACCATCCTGACCCGCGAGAACCTCCGCAACGGCAGCTTGCGCCGCCGCATGAATCTGGTTGCCCACCCGGGGTGGTCCGACGAGCGGGTGGAAGAATCCTTTGCCCACGCCTGGGACAGCCGGCCCGAAGGGCCCACCTGGGTGTTCGGCTACGGTTCGCTGATCTGGAACCCGCTGATGCCGTTCGAAGAGCAGCACACGGCCACGCTGGCGGGCTGGCACCGCAGTTTTTGCCTGCGCTCCATCTCCGGGCGCGGCAGCCCCGAGCGCCCGGGCCGCGTGCTGTCGCTCATGCCCGGCGGGGCCGTACAGGGCGTGGCCCTGCGCCTGCCCGAGGCCGATGCGCGCGACGAGGTGCGCATGCTCTGGACGCGCGAGATGACCGGCGGCGGCTACCACCCGCAGTGGCAGGCCGTGCAGCTGGAGGACGGCCGCAGCGTCACCGCCATCACCTTCGTGGCCAACCCCGACCACCCGCAGCACGAGCACGACGCCTGCGCCGAGACCGTGGCCCGCCTGGTGGCGGTGGCCAAGGGCGTGTTCGGTCCCAACATCGACTACGTGCTTTCGCTGGACCAGGCGCTGCGCGAGCGCGGGCTGCACGACCCGTATGTGGAAGCCATCGTGCAGGGGATCCGCGAGGCGCAAAGCCAGGGGCAGGAGCAAAAGCAGCAAGGCTAGGACCGCATGGTCTGCCGACAGGCAGGCGACAATGGCTGCCAACTGCGCCATAACCCGCCCCATTTTTCTTTTTGTACCCTCCGCCCGCATGCCTGCCATCCACGCCGCCATTCCCAGCCGCACCCTGTTGATCGCCGTCGACCCCGATGGCAGCTGGTCCCTGGCGGACGAGGGCACGCCGGGCTCGGCGGACGTGGACTTCCGCCTGGAGATCACCGATGACGGCGGCAGCGGCTGCCTGCTGGTGTGCTCGTCGCTCGATGGCCGGCTGGCCGCCGACCACTGGTTCGCCACGCTCGGCGAAGCCCAGGCCTTTGCGGCCGATGCCTTTGGCATCGAGGCACAGGAGTGGGGCAGCGGCGGCTGAGGGCCGCCGCAAGCCGGCCCGCCCGCCCTCCCAGGACACCCTGCGCGTTGTTTGTTGTTTGTTTTACCCGGACAAAGACCTTTCGATGATCCAGCCCCCCATACCCTACGAGCCCGTGGAACCCGCCACGCAACCTGCGCAGCTGGCCGCCGACGACTACGACGATGCGGAAACCACACAGCCCGCCGGGCTCGACGAGGGATCAGCGCAGCCCGCCGAGCCGGACCAGGACGCCCCGGCCGAAGTGGTGCGCCTGATCGCCGCGCTCACTGCCGTACCGGGCGTGACCCAGGCGCAGCTGGACAACACCTACCTGCCCGAGGTGGCGCTGGCTGACCTGTCGCTGCCCAACGGCCCGCATGCCGACCTGCCGATTGCCGCGCTGCGCCGATCCAATGGCGCGCTGGAGAACGAGGTGCTGCTGTCGCTGGAATTCCGCATCCAGCGCAACGAATCGGGGCTGCGCGCCGCGGAATTCCTGTCGTGGTGGGTGCGCGAGCAGTCGCGCCTGGGCGAGAACATGCAGCTGCGCACCCTGGGCCAGCCCCCCATGGTGGCGGGCGAGCAGCAGCTGGGCCGCACCCTGCGTTTCACCATCGACTGGTTCTATGCCGACACCTCCGAGGACATGGCCAACGTGCTCAGCGCCGTGGGCGGCAAGGCCCTGGCGCTGGAGCTGGCGACCGAGATGTACAAGGATGCGTTCTAGCCGCCGCGCACCCTTGGTGCGCCAGCGGCACGCCCGCGTGCGGGCTGCCGCATGATCATCTACCCCACCGAACTCATCGCCCTGGGCCTGTGGCTGCTGGCGCCCGCGCTGGCGCTGGGCCTGCTGGTGCTGTATGCCGTGCATGCCCGCTTCGGCGCCCGCATGGGCCTGCGCCCCTGGCGGGCGGCCAGCCTGCTGGTGGTGTTCGGCATCTCCCTGGCAGCGATACTGCTGATGTATGCGCCTGCAGAAACGGCGCGGTCCCTGGGGCTGCGCGACATCCGCATCCTGGGCTGGCAGACCTTCTGGGCGCCCGTGGGCTTTGTGGCCGAGTTGCTGGCGCTGCCCATGGCGCTGTGGCTGGGCCGGGGGCGGTGATCCAGTCCCAGCCATCTTGCTTCAAATTGGCGGCTTTATATCGTCCAGCAAGGCGCGAACCGATTGCAAGGATTGCGAGGACGGATTTTTCTCGATGAACTCGTATGCCTTCGAGCGAGCCTTCGATATCTCAGCAGAGTACGTTTTTTCCATTGCCAACTCTCTCCCGCGGGCCGATATGAGAAATGCGATCGCGAAGCGAGGATCGGTATCCGCCATTTGAAGCTTGTCAAAAATGACTTGGTCGTTGGGCCTTGCTGAGGGGCCTTTCTTTTCGAATTCGCTCATGGCGCCGAGCCACTTTTCTACGCGAATGGCTTCAAACATGCTGAACGCGGTGGGCGCTCCAGTGAACAAAGGTTCGTTGGCTTTGAGGAAGCTCTTGAGCGCACCCAATTCGGCGGCGGTCAAAGCGCCCGCGTTTCCTCCGCTCATGTAGTCTGCAACGATGTCCGATGCATAGCGATTATGGCTTTCCGCCAGTTCCTTGATCATCGCGGCCCGGGTGTCCGGCGGTGCGCCAGGAAAGGCATGGGCCAACTCTCCGTAGTAATCGTCGAAGCTCAAGAATTTCTTTTTGTAGGATGCGGAGAGATTGTCCAAGGTATTGTTGTCGAAAAGAAGGCGTGAATGGCTCAATGCCAACTCTCGACCTACCTTGGCGTCGGCCTCTGCCCAAATCAACTCCGTCAGAGTGGCCGATATCTTCTCTCTCAGTTGCTGGTCTTCTGTATTGAAGTATGCGGAATTATAAAAGCGTGCCAATCGCAATCGCTCTTGCGGATCCTTGCTGTCCTTGAAGCGTTGGCTTATCTGGTTGATCATGCTGTCGCTCGCTGGGATTTTTTTGGACAAGAGTATGTCCAATTTGCTTGACAGATCATCCGCGCCGGAAGAGTCGATGAGCGAAGACAATGACTCCTGCTTTTTATCCTGGGCGCTTGCTCTTTGAGCTTCAGCCGCAAGCATCGCCCATTTGGGCGGATTGAGGGGGGCTTCATCTCCCTTGAGATTTATCGCCGCATATACCGCCAGGCCGGCCAGGCCGACGATCAAAACAGGAGCCATTATTTTCCTCAAAGATGCAGTGCCGTGGAGATTAATCCAAACCATGGTCAGTCGAGCTGCGTGCGCCCCCAGTGCGAATTCGAGCGAGCGCGGGTCCTGCCGCACCGATTCGCCCTCGCCATTGAAGTTGAAGCTCCAACTGCCACTGGCCTGGCTGGGGTAGTGGATCAAGCGCCGGTAGCGGTTGCCGGCCCAGCCCAAGAACCTGTTCACGCTCTTTGCGGGGTCGCGCAAGTCCCTTGCGCCCGGCACAGCAGGGTGGGCCAGTCGATGGCGGGCAATTGGTGGCCGGTGGTGTTGCGCATGGGGCTCTGCCTCGCTCAGTCCCGGTCCGGCGCGCCCAGCGGAAAGTACGGCCGGAAGTACCGCGCCTCGTCCACCGCGCGTGCGAACGAGGGGCGCGCCAGCAGCCGCGCGCGGTAGGCGCGCAGCACCGGGTAGGTTTCGGCGATCGGGTGTGTCCAGTCCGCATAGAACAGCGAGGGCGCCGCCGCGCAGTCGGCCAGCGTGAAGTGCTCGCCCGTGGCCCAGGTGCGGCCGGCCAGCCGGCCCTCCAGCCAGGCGTAGGCGCGGTCCAGCTTTTCCACGGCCAGGGCCATGCCGTCCTGGCGCTTGACCGCATCGCCCGTGAGCGCGCCGTTCACGGCCAGCTGCATGGCGTTCATCACATGCAGGTCGAAAAAGCGGTCCATGAAGCGCACGCCGAGTGCGTCCACCGGGTCGCTCGGAATCAGGCGCACCGGGCCGGGGTGGGCGATCTGCAGGTACTCGATGATGATGCTGGTCTCCACCACGTCGCGCGCCCCATCCACCAGCAGCGGAAACTGACGCAGCGGCCACTTCGCCAGCCATTCGGCCGCATGCTGCGGCGCATCGGGCCCCAGCACGCGGAACTCGAAGGGCGTGGCGTTTTCGTACAGCGCGGTCAGCACCTTCTGCGTGTACGACGAGAAGGGGTGGCCGTAGAGCACCAGCGGACCGGGAGCGGGTGGTTGTTGCTGCTGATTCATGCAGGGTTCCTCAGTGGCTGAGAGCGGGCTCATGCGGTGGTATTTGCTTGCGGGGACAACACGGCAGGCTCTGAAATTCTAGGCCCCCGGGCCGGTGCCCGATGGCGTTGCATTCGGTTACCAAGGGCTTGCGTAGACTCCCCCTCCCGCACCGCAGCCAGCGCCCTGGCGCACGCCCCCGCGCGTGCACTGTGCCCAGCCAACTTCCTTCGTTTGCCACAGGATGCTGATGAGCGCCCCCCTGCCAAGCCACCACCCCGACCCCCGCCCCCTGTCCATTGCCGATGTGCTCCAGCTGCACACCTTCCATGAAACCCATGGAAGCTGCTTTGCCTTTTCGCCCGATGGGGCCAGGCTGGCGTTTTGCGTGCAGCGCCCGCTGGCGCAGGCCACGCGGCATGCCGACGTCTTCTTCTCCGGCATTGCCCGGGGCGAGCTGTTCACAGCGGACCTGGCCACGCTGCAGGTCCGGCGTCTGGCGCTGCCGTTCGACTGCTTCGCACCCACCTGGTCGCCCTGCGGCAACTACCTGGCCTTGGGCCTGGCAGGTGAAGACGGTGCGTCCGTTCGCGTGGGCTGGCTGCATGCCGATGCAGCGGTGGCCGGTGGCGCGCAGCAGCCCGCCATGCCCGACCTGGGCCCGCTGCAACTGCTGGGCGTGCGCCCGTTCGAGTGGATCGGCGATGACCTCCTGGCCTGTGCCTGCGTGCCCGATGGCAGCACGCCCTGGCTGGCGGGGCTCGACGCGCGCGGTGCGCGCAAGGCCGCCGCCTTCTGGCAGGCGCTCGACGTGCCGGGCCAGCCCACGGTCAGCGTGCTGTCCTCTGCTGCAGTGGGGGCGCCGAAACATCTGGATGCACAGGCCACCATCGGGCTGGCGCATCTCCCCCGCGAACTGGTGGTTTGCGACGTGCGCCAGGGGCGGCGCCTGCCCCTGGCCGGGCACGCGGACAACCCGGCGCTCATCGCCTTCGGCGAGCGCCTGGCATCCGGCCACCAGGCCGCGCTGGAACGCAGGCAACTGGCCTGGAGCGGTGAGGCGCCGGCTGCCGATGCCAGCGAACTGGTGGCCGTGCACGGCGCATCGGGCCAGGCCCTGTTCCTGGTGCAGGACGGCCTGGGCAGCCGCCTGGTGCTGGCCGGGCAAGGCGGTGCAGCAGCCGTGCGCGGGCTTTTTCACACCAACACCCACCTGGCCGGGGTGCAGGAGGGCGAGGTGCGCGATGTCGATTTCACCGGCAGCGATGACGGCCAGCCGCGCAAGGCCCGTGTGCTGCTGCCGCCGGCCTGTGCAGGCGGCAGCGCGCCCTGGCCTGCCGTGGCCTGGGTGTACCCGGGCGCGGTGGCGCACCCGCGGCCGCGCCCGTGCTTCGGCCTGCACGAGGCCGGCCAGTTCAACGTGCAGCTGCTCGCGGCCCAGGGCTATGCCGTGATCGACGTGCCCTTGCCCCTGCCCGCAACGCCCGGCCCGCTGGACCTGGCCGCCGTGGTGGCCCAGGCCACGCAAGAGGCCATGGACGCCTGCGTGGCCACCGGCCTGGTCGACCCGGCCCGGCTGCATGTCTATGGCCACAGCCTGGGCGGCTGGGCCGCCATGAGCCTGCTGGCCACCACAGCGCTCTTTCGCTCGGGCATCGCGGCGGCGGGCATCTCCAACCTGGTCAGTTTTCATGGCGCGGCCGATCCGCGCATGCGCTACGACGACGGTACCGGGCATGGCATGCTCGCGCTGGCCGAGATGTGCGAGCGCCAGTTCCACCTGGGCGGCCCGCCCTGGAAGGACCCGGACCGCTACGTGCGCAACAGCCCCGTGTTCATGGCCGAGCGCATCACCGCGCCCCTCCTGATCGCGCAGGGCGACCAGGACTACGTGCCTATGGCCCAGGGCGAGGAGATGTACGCCGCCCTGGTGCAACTGGGCAAGGAAGTGCAGTTCGCGCGCTACTGGGGCGAGGGGCATGTGCTGGCCAAGGCCGCCCACCTCGAAGACCTGTGGACGCGGATCTTCGCCTGGCTGGGTGCGCATGGCGCAGGGGCTATATTGCCCCCCAACCACTCCGCCATGGAATGAAACGCCTGCTCCAACAACTTGCCATCGCTGCCCTGGCCTTGCTCCTGCTCGCCGCGGCAGGCCTCTTTGCGCTGTCGCTTCTGTTCCCGGATCTGTGCGGCAATACCGTGGTTGCCGAGGCCTTCTCGCCCGACCAGCGCCTCAAGGCCGTGGTGTTCCAGCGCGACTGCGGCGCGGCTACGGGATTCTTGACGCAGGTGTCGGTCATCGGTGCCACGGATGCCTTACCCAGTGCATCCGGCAACGTCTTCACGGCCGACGACAACCGGGGCGCCGTGCCCGTCAGCGCTGCAGGTGGCCCTGTGGTGCAGGTACGGTGGGCGTCGGGCCGCGCGCTGGTCATCACGCACCACGCGGGCGTCCGGGTCTTCACGCAGAAGGATTCGGTGTCCGGTGTCGCGGTGGCGTACGAGCGCCAGTGAGGCGGTGCCCCCAGTAGACTGCGCACATGGCCGCCACGCTGCTCTACCAACCCGACCGCCACGAACCGCTCTCCCTGCAGCCCTGGGACGAAGCCGCCGCCCGCGAGGCCATCGCGTGCACCGTGCAGGACACCGAGGCCCGCTTCACCCCCCAGGGGCTGTGGCCCACCCACCCCAACGACAGCCGCCACGCCGCGCCCTCGTACATGCTGTACTGGGGCGCCTGCGGCGTGATCTGGGCGCTGCACTGCCTGCAGGCCCGGGGTGCCTGCCGGCTGCAGCGCGACTACGGCCCGCATGTGCGCGCACTGCTGGCGCCCAACCGAGTGGCCATGGGGCAGGGTGAGGGTGAGGGTGAGGGCGGTGCGCCGTTTGGCAGCTACCTCATGGGCGATACCGGCATCGAGTTGCTGGCGCAGTGGCTGGCGCCCTCGGCCGACACCCTGGGCCGGCTGGGCGTGCTGGTGGATGCCACGCGCCAGCACCCGGCGCGCGAGCTGATGTGGGGATCGCCCGGCACCTTGCTGGCCTCGCTGTGGCTGCACCAGCAGACGGGCGATGCCGCCTGGGTGCAGCGCTACCGCGACACCGCGCAGCAGCTGTGGTCCGAGCTGCACTGGTCCGACGAGCACCGCTGCCACTACTGGACGCAGGACATGTACGGCCAGACCTCCAGTTACCTCGACGCGGTGCACGGCTTCGTGGCCACGGCATCGGTGCTGGTCCAGGGGCGGCACCTGCTGGCGCCCGCCGACTGGGCAGCGTGGCAGCAGCGCATCGCCACCACCATCCGCCAGACGGCCGAGTGGGACGGCGCCTGCGCCAGTTGGCGCGCGCGGCTCAGTTCCAAACCCCTGCGCGAGGCCCCGGGGCTCATGCAGTTCTGCCATGGCGCGCCGGGTTTCGTGATCTGCCTGGGGGATTTCCCCGGCACGGAGCTGGACGACCTGCTGCAGGCCGGCGCCGAGGCCACCTGGGCCGCAGGGCCGCTGCGCAAGGGCTCCAACCTGTGCCATGGCACGGGCGGCAATGGCTATGCCTTTCTCAAGCTGTACCGGCGCACGGGCGATGCGCTCTGGCTGCAGCGTGCCCGCGCCTTCGCCATGCACGGCATAGGCCAGACCGAGCGCGACCGCGCGCAGTTCGGCCAGATGCGCTATTCGCTGTGGACGGGCGATCCGGGCTTTGCGCTGTACCTGCTCGATTGCATCGAGGGCACGGACCGCTTTCCCACGCTGGACACCTTCTTTGTCCCCAGGGGCCACGCCAACGCAGCCGCCTGACCGATCGATCGAATCCCACGCGCTCGCCCACCATGCCCCGCAAGCCCGCACCGACCCCAGCCTCAACGGCGCCGAACCAGGTGGCCCAGCCGCAGCCCGCCGACCACCCGGCCTTCGACCTGCCGCGCGCCGCCAGAGCCGGCATGCGCCCGCTGCAGCCCTTCGACGGCGCGCTGCTGCTCATGCACTTCGCCTTCCGCGGGCTGGTGGTCAAGGCCGATGCATTCTTGGCAAGCCAAGGCCTGTCGCGCGTGCACCACCGGCTGCTCTACGCAGTGGCGCGGGCCGAGGGCATCTCGGTCGGGCAGCTCATCGAGCTGTTGGGCGTGAGCAAGCAGGCGCTGCACCGGCCGCTCCGGTTTTTGCAGGACGAGGGCTACCTGCTCGCGCAGCGCGACCCCGTGCAGCACCGCACCAAGCGCCTGTCGCTCACCGAGCGCGGCCGCGAGGTGGAGGCGACCGCGTCGCGCCACGAGCGCGAGGCGATGGAAGAGGCCATGCGCAGTGTCTCCCCCGAAGGGCAGGATGCCTGGCGCGAAGTGATGACGGCGCTGGCGCGCAAGGCCTGACGGCCAGGCCGGGTGCGGCTCAGCGCCCCGGGGCCACCATGGCCGTTGCCATCGCCATGGGCGGGCCTTCAGCCGCCGCTGCCGGGGCGAGAAAGCCCTCGGCGAACGAGAAGTTCCGGGCCGAGCGGACCACGTGCGCGTGGAACGCCAGCGGCTCCGTGGCCAGTGCCAGCGACAGGAACTTGACGGACAGCTCCAGCGTGACGACGACTGGCGTGTCGTACTGCCCCAGCCCCGCCAGCACGAAGGCGGCATCGAAACCCGCCGCGATGACGCCGCCATTGATGGCCGCCGTGCCGCCTCCACCCTGCAGGCCGGCACCTGCCCCGGTGAAGGTGATGAGCGCCGACCCTGGGGCCCGCAAGGCGCCCGCGAACCCGAACCACTGCACCTCCGCCCGTGCGTTGAACTGCGCCAGTTGTTCCGCCAGGCGATCGGCGGGCAGGCGAAACGGAACCGTGGGGCTTTGCATGGGCGGCGGATGGGCAAGGGCGTGTCTGCTGCCATGCTAGCAGCGGGGGCGGCTCCAGGCGCCTTTTTATGCCTTGACCATCAGCGTCGCCGACGCCATCGCATGCAGCTTGCCATCCGCCCCGCGGATCTCGGCGCTGCAGATGCCCAGGCTGCGCGTCTGCTCCACCAGCCGGCCGGTGGCGGTGTAGGCCACGCCTTCGGTCAGCGGCCGCACGTACTTCACATTCAGGTCCACGGTCGAATACTGCGCGCCCGGCCCCAGGGCCGAGAGCAGGGCCAACGCGGCCGCGCCGTCCAGGCAGGTGGCGGCAAAGCCGCCATGCACGGCGCCCGCGGGATTCAGGTGCCGGGCATCGGGGCTCACCTCCATGACCACCAGGCCGCGCTCCACGGTGACGAGCCGCATGGGCATGGTGGTGGCAATGCCCGAGGGCGGGATGCGCCCGGCCTGCATGGCCTGCAGGATCTGCAGGCCGGTGGGGCCCGAGGAGGTGTTGCCTGGGGGAAGGCTGTCTTCAGGATTTTTCATGTCAACATTATTGACTTGAAGGCGCGCGCAGGCAAGCCGTGCCGCGGGGTGGACGACCGACCGTCCAGCCATATTTCTCTGGCGCAAAGCCAAAGCGGTTTTGATAATCGCCGGGCGGCACCTGAAACAAGGATCCTGCCGCCGTCAAATCAAACCAACAGGGGTGTCTTCCATGCGTCGTCCACGATCTACCTCCCTCCGCAGGCCTGCGCGCCTGGCGCTCGCCACTGCCTTGCTGGCTGCCTGCGGGCTGGCCGGTGCCGCCACCACCTGGTCCCCCGACCGCCCCACCGAGGTGCGCATCGGCAGCCTGGTGGTGGGGGACAACAAGTACGACAACGTCGTCGTCACCCTGGGCGGCGTGCTGGGCTTCAGTGCCACGGGGCCCAACCGCAGTTATGACAGCTTCAATCCGTCCAACGGGCAGCTCACCATTGCCACCCTCACGGTGGGCAGCCAGTCGTTCTACGACGTGGTGATCACGTTGGGTGGGCTGGTCAGCGTGGGCGGCGGTGCGCCGCTGGCGGCGCTGGTGCCCAACGACCCGCTGTTCAGCCGCCAGTGGCACCTCAAGAACACCGGCCAGAGCGGCGCGGGCGGCCCGGCCGCGCTGGCGGGTGAGGACCTGAACATCGGCAAGGCCTGGCAGCTGGCCACGGGCACGGGCATCCAGATCGCGGTGATCGACGACGGCCTGGACATCTTCCACGAAGACCTGCGCGTGGTGGCCGGCAAAAGCTGGGACTACCGCACCAACGCCTATGGCGACCCCTCGTCCTCCACCAGCTCGCACGGCACCAGCTGCGGTGGCCTGGCGGCGGCCATCGGCAACAACAACCTGGGCGTGACGGGCGTGGCCTTCAACGCCCGCCTGGTGGGCTACAACCTGCTGGCCGCCACCACGGGCGCCTTTGGCGCCGACGCGGTGACCAAGGACCTGGCCAGCAACCACATCTACACCAACAGCTACGGCGCCGCCGACAGCAATGGCCTGCTGGCCCCGGCCGACGAGCTGTGGCGCGACGCCATCCGCACCGGCATCACCAGTGGGCGCGGCGGCAAGGGCGCCATCTACACCTGGGCGGCCGGCAACGGCGCGCCCGAGGACCGCTCGGACTACGATGGCCAGGCCAACTTCCAGGGCGTGCTGGCCATCGGCGCTCTCAACGACCAGGGCAAGCGCTCCTCCTACTCCGAGCCGGGCTCCAACGTGCTGGTCACGGCCTACGGCGGCGAGTTCTGCAGCACCCAGACGACCACCACCACCGACGTGTCGGGCGCGACCGGCTACAACGACGGCAACAAGCCCGAGGACATCACCGGCAGCCCCAACTACACGCGCTGCATGAACGGCACCTCGGCCGCCACGCCGCAGGCGGCCGGTGTGGCCGCGCTGCTGCTGGAGATCAACCCCGCGCTCACCTGGCGCGATGTGCGCGCCATCCTGGCCCGCACCGCGCGCAAGACCGATCCCGCCAACACCGGCTGGGCCACCAACGGCGGCGGGCTGCCAGTGAACCACGAGTACGGCTACGGCGCCATCGACGCGCTGGCCGCCGTGCGCGCGGCCGCGGGCTGGGCGCTGCTGCCCGCGCAGAAGACCGCCACCCAGGCCGCCCCCCTGGGCAGCCCCCTGGCCCTGGCGGACGACGGCCCGGCCGCCACCAGCAGCCTCACGCTGCAGGGCAGTGGCATCGGCAAGCTCGAGTTCGTGGACCTGTCCATCACCTCCAACCACACCAACGTGGGCAACCTGGAGATCACGCTCACCAGCCCTGCCGGCACGCGCAGCACGGTATCGGTGGTGCGCGACTGCAAGGACACCGGTGGCAATGCCGTGACCTGCGGCGCCGCGCTGGAAGGGGGCTTCACCTTCGGCATCGTGCGCCTGATGGGCGAGGCCGCCGACGGCAACTGGACCCTGTCCGTGCGCGACGGCAAGACGGGCGAGACCGGCAGCGTCTCTGCCTGGAGCATCAAGGCCTATGGCTACTGATGGGTTGCACCGCATGCCCTGCAGCACCCCATTCCATTCCCCCGAACACTTGCCGAGGTCCCGCACCATGAAGAAGCTCTCCCCACTCACTACCCTGCGCCGTGCCGCGGTGGTCCTGGCCGCCTGTGCCGCCGCCACCGGCGCGCTGGCCGCCACCACCGCCCACTACTTCGATGGCGACACCCAGCGCACCATCACGCTCGACACCAGCCAGGTCGCCATCATCACCCCCACGCCCGAAGCGGGCAGCACCCAGGCGCGCAGCGTGGGCGAGGGCAGTGCACCTCTGGTGCAACTGCAGCCCGCCAACCAGCCCGTGGCCAAGGGCGCCGGCACGCACATCTCGCCCGTGTACCGCGAGGGCAACTCCCCCGCGGGCCGGCTGATGGCGCTGCCCGGTGGCGTGATCGTGAAGTTCAACGCCGACTGGAGCGACGCCCAGGTGCGCGCCTGGGCCCAGGCCAAGGGCCTCACGGTGACCCAGCGCCTGGGCACCCTGGGCAATTGGTACATCATTGCCACGGCCCCTGGCAGCGCCGCGCTGGAGCTGGCCAACAGCCTCAAGGCCGGCGGCGAGGTGCTGGCCGCCATGCCCAACTGGTGGAAGCAGACCGCGGCCCGGTAACGGAGTGCTGAAAGGTCTGGCCAGCGCCGCAGCCCGCCCCCTGCGTGGGGCGCGGCTGTGCCATGATGCGCGCGCGGTGCACCCGCCGCGCAGGCCCTCGACGACCATGTCCCCCGTTCTCGCACGCCCGTTCTTCAACCTGTCAGTGGTCCGCACGCCCTTGTCCGGGCTGGTCGACCAGTTCGCCGGGCTGCCCCCGCTGGTGGCGCGGCGGGCGGAGCACACCGCGCTGGCCTTCCCAGTGCAAGGCTACCAGCGGGGCACTTTGCCGCTGCTGCTGTGGTCCCCTGCCTGCGATCCAGGGCTCACGGCGGTCATGCCGGGCGTCGCTTCGGGCGACTATTTCGTGGTGGCGTATGCGTGCGAGCGCTTTGGCCACGACGGTGTGGCCGTGCGCAGCAGCGGCACTGCGTCGGATGCAGAACCCATCAACGAATTCATCACCTACGCCGGCAAGCGCATGCAGCGCGCCGTGCGTGCGATGAAGGACTCGCCGCGCTGGGACTTCTACCAGCAGGGCGAGCCACTGCCGTTCGAGGCCGTGCAGGCCTACACCGCCCGCCGCGTGCGCGATCGCCTGCAGCGCGAGGCCGTGCTCGACTACCTGCACGCCTGGGGCGCGCCCGTGCGCGATGCCGCGTTCTGGCAAAGTGCGCAGCAGGCCGTCACCCTGGCGCCTGCCAACCCCCGGTGAAGCAAGGACCGATCGAACCATGGACGCAACACCGGCCGGATTCGCCGCCACCCTTGTAGACCGGTGCTATGGGCGCCTGGTGCTGCCCCTGCTGCTTGGCCTGGTGGCTGCCGTGGCGCTCACGCAGTGGGTCGCATGGTTCACGGGCGGCATGGGCATCTGGCTGGTGCTGGGGGCCGCCGGCATCGGCATCCTGTGGCACGCCGATGCCATGGCTGCCGCCGCGGGAAAGCCCGCGACCGTGCGCACCCCCGTCGGAACGCCAGCGGATTTTGCCTGGCAGGGCGAGCCCTGGAACATCTCCCGCCCCGTCGCCGCGCTCGGCCTGTGCCTGCTCGGCCTGGTCTGGGGCGGGTTGATCGGCTGGTGGACCGGCGCACTCTGGGTCGGCGCCGCCGCGGTCGCCGTGGCGCCGGTTCCCATCGCCTTTCTCTGGGCGCTGGGCAACGGCCGGCCCATGCCCTGGGGCTACACGGCGTTTGCGGCCTGCGCGCTGCTGTCGGGTGTCGGGGTGCTGTGGGGGCTGGTGCACGCGATGGGGTGAGCCATGGGGCGTTGCCGAATGGAGTCGCTCGGCCGAACTGCACTGGACAAATGCCCTGCGGGCCCAAGCAACTCAAGCGCCACTTGACCTGGCATGCTTGCCGGGTAGGTCGCGGCCACGCGGTGCAACAAAAAACGGGGCTGCGAAGCCCCGTTGTGCGTCCTGAAGGGTGCCTGGCTCAGGGCCGGGCGGCCCGGCGCTTCTTCTCGAAGGCCACGCACTCCTGCACCGACAGCAGGTCGTTGTTGTCCGCGTCGGCCGCCTCGAAGTAGGCCATGCGCGTTTCCACGACCTCCTTGAAGGAGAGCTTGCCGTCACCGTCCTTGTCGGCGGCGGCCAGGCGCTTGATGCGGCCCTTGCCCATGCGCGGCACCTGGGCCAGTTCGAGCAGCACGACGTGGCCGCTGGCGTCCGGCCCCAGGCTGTGCCAGCTCTGCACGATGTCCTGGTGGAACTCGTCGAGCGAGACATTGCCGTCGTGGTCCAGGTCGGCCGCCGTGCAGATGGCCTGCAGGCGGTCACCGGCAGCGCGGCCGGGGCCCTTCTTGTGGGCATGGGGGGCGGAGGCCGGCTTGGCTGCGGCGGGGGTGTCGGCGGTCTGTGCGATGGCCGCCGTGGTGAGTGACAGGGTGCACGCGGCAACGCAGAGCAGGGCGATAGATCGGTTCATCATTTTCATGAGGTAGTCCTCTTGGCTGTTTCTGCTGGGAATGAAAGCCGTTCAGAGCGGCTGAAAAAACTCAGCGAAGCGGTTCTGGCCAGGCGCTGTGTCGCAGGCAGTACGGTAGTACGACAAGACATAGCAACAACGCCAGAAGAGTTTTTTAAGACGCTCCTACCACCACCAGCGCTGGCTGGGGCTGCGATTGCACTGCCACACCATGGCGGGTTGCCCCTGGCGGATCTGGCCGTCCACCACGTCCAGGCACTTGCCGGACAGCTGGCTCACGATCTGCCCGCCGCGCGTCGTCCAGCTCTGGCTGGGGGCGCCCGAGCACGACCACAGCACCACCCGGGCGCCGTCGCGCGGGTCGCCGCGCTCCACGTCCAGGCAGAAGTCGCGCACGCGGATCTCGCCGCCGCGGCCTACGCGAAAGCGCTGCGAGTCGGTGCCGTTGCAGGCAAACACCTGCAGCGGGTTGCCAGGGCGGAAGTTGCCCTTGCTCACGTCCAGGCACAGGTTGCCGTTGACGCGGATCTCGCCGCCCCGGCCGCCGCCACCACCGTTGCCATAGTCGGGGTAGTCGGGCCGGCGGTCGTTGTCGTGCTTGTTGTGGTTGGCCAGCAGCGCAATGCCCGCAATGGCGGCCACGGCCGCGACGGCTGCGCCTGCGTTGTTGGAGCTGTTGTTGCCATTGCCCTGGGCATAGGTGCGCGTGATCTTGAAGCGCCCGCCGCAGCCGCCATTGGTCCACAGCTCGCGGTTGGTGAGGTCGTAGCCCCAGGTGCGGTTGAAGCGGCAGGCGCCCTGGGTTTGCTCGGCCAGGTCCACCTGGGTCACGTCGTCCGCCAGGCGGGCCGAGGTGTAGCCGCCGTTGGAGCGCAGGTCCACGAACTGGTCCTGTGCCTGCGCGGCATGGGTCTGGATGAGCATCAGCGGAACGCACAGCAGCCAGGCGTGCCGTGGTCGGGTCGGGTGTGTTTTCATGGCTTCTTTCCTCCTTGTCGCAATGGGCTACTTGCTGCAGCCGTACCGGTGCGCCCCGGGGCGGCTCGGCAGCTATCTCTTGTTGCGCATTATGTGGGTTCCGTGTGCTGCCATGGTGACTGCAAGGCATCCACTTGTTAACAGGCAGCCACTATCATCGATGTCCAACATCCCTGAGGCATTGCCACCCATGCTCGCCACCGCTGCTGTCCTGATCTGGCTGACCGGGCTGGCCCACTCCATCCTGGGCGAGCGCTACATCCTCGTGCGACTTTTCCGGCGCGAGAACAGCCTGCCCAGGGTACTGGGCAGCACGGCCTTCACCGCCGGCACGCTGCGCTTCGTGTGGCACCTCATCACCGTGGTGTGGTGGGCCCTGGCCTGCCTGGTGTTCGCGCTCGGCCGCGGCCCGGTATCCCGGGACGATGTGCTCCTGGTCGTCGGCGTGACCGCTCTGGTGTCTGCCGCCTTTCCGCTGTATTTCACCCGCGGCAGGCACCTGTCGTGGGTCGTGTTCCTGGCCGTGGGGGTGCTGCTGCTGGCCAGCCGAAGCGCAATGGCCTGACGCCCAACGCAGCCGCGGTGAAGCACCCCAGTCAGCAGGCCAGCACGACTGGTGCAGCCAGCGTCACGCGGGGGCGTCCTCCAGCAGGCAGCGACGTGCGCAAGCCAGGTAGTGGGCCAGCGGCGGCGTGGTGAAGTCGCTCTGCTTGGCCAGGTCGTCCCACAGCCGCACGCGCACCGCGTCGTGGGCGTGCGGGCGTGCGAGAAACTCCTGTGCCTCTTCGGGTTTGAACACGCCGCCCTGCAGCTGCAGGCTGCGCCGCGAATCCTCGGACAGGGCCGCCAGGTACTGCGGCTGTACCGCGCACAGGTAGCGCTTGGCATCCACATGCCAGCGGATCGCGTCGAGCACGCGCTCGGAAAACAGCCCGCGCAGAAAGGGCAGGGCGTAGAACTGGTGCAGGTCGTCGACGCCGCGCAGCGTGGGCGATTCGCCCAGGTCGTTGAGCAGATGGCCCAGGTCGTGCAGCAGCGCGGCGGTGATCAGCTCGTCGTCGGCGCCCGACTGCTCGGCCAGGTGGGCGCACTGCAGCGCATGTTCGAGCTGCGTGACCGGCTCGCCGCTGTACTGCGCCGCACCCTTGCGCGTGAACAGGGTGCGGATGTCATCCAGTGTCAGTGCCATGGCGTGCGCCCCTTTTTTGCGTATCTGTCTATCAGGCCGCGACCGTGCGCCGCGCGCCCGGGTTGGTAGCCGGTACCGCTTGCGCTGAGTGCCGGGCCTCGTAGTTCAGGCGCGTGCGCTCGCGGCTGTTCATCACGTGGTCGTGCATGGCCTGGCCGGCGGCCTCGGCGTCGCCCGCGGCGATGGCCTTGACGATTGCCCGGTGCTCGCGCGAGTACACGGCCATCGATTCCTCCGTGAGGTTCTGGCGGCGGAACAGCGACAGCTCGTTGACCAGCTTGCGGTAGGTGGCCACCAGCTTGGCATTGCCGGCCAGCTCCAGCAGCCGGTCGTGGAACTGCAGGTTGAAGCGGTGGTAGTCCTGCGCATTGCCGCCCTTGACGGCCTGGTCCATGGCGTCGACCAGCTGGCGCAGCTCGCGCACCTCGGTGGCGGTGGCGGTCTGCGCGAGCTTGCGACCCACGTACAGGTCCATCACGGCGCGCACCTCGAAGATCTCCAGCGCCTCCTCGATCGGCACGGCGCGCACGAACACGCCGCGGTTCTTCTCGGTGCGCACCAGGCCGGTTTCCTCCAGCAGGCGAAAGGCCTCGCGCACCGGCCCGCGCGACACGCCCAGCTGGTCGGCCAGCGTGGCTTCGGTGAGCTTGGCGCCGGGCAGCAGAGTGCCGTCCAGAATCATGCGCTCGATCTCGTTTTGCACCAGCTTGGGCAGCGAATTGCCCTGAAGCTGTGCAATGGTGGTCTGGGTGGTGGAAGGGGGTTTCGCCATGGGGTGCAATGGTACGTCGCAGAGTACAGATTGTCTACAATCTACGATATTCAATAGACAATCAACCGGGTTGGCCTGCATTTTGCATCAGCAATGTGTCATGAAGATGACTTGTCGCGTCGGCATATTCGCCGCTTCTCTGACCCGGAGTTCTTCCATGCAAATTGCCAAACACTTCATTGCCGCAGCCCTCGGGCTGGTTCTTGCCGCTGCCGCCCATGCGCAAAAGACCGAGCTCGTGGTCTACACCGCGCTCGAGACGGACCAGCTCAAGGCCTACCAGGAGGCCTTCAACAAGGTGCACCCCGACATCGCCATCAAGTGGGTGCGCGACTCCACCGGCGTCATCACCGCCAAGCTGCTCGCCGAAAAAGCCAACCCCCAGGCCGACGCCATCTGGGGCGTGGCCGCCTCCAGCCTGGCCCTGTTCGACAAGAGCGGCATGCTCGAGCCCTATGCGCCGTTGAACCTCGACGCCCTGATGCCGCAGTACCGCGACAAGAAGACCACCCCCGCCTGGTGGGGCATGGACGTGTTTGGCGCGGTGGTGTGCTTCAACACGGTCGAGGCCAAGAAGAAGAACATTGCCCTGCCCACGACCTGGAAGGACCTGCTCAAGCCCGAGTTCAAGGGCCAGGTGGTCATGCCCAACCCCGCCTCTTCGGGCACCGGCTATTTCGACGTGGCCGCCTGGCTGCAGCTGTGGGGTGATGACAACGGCAAGGGCGGCGGCTGGAAGTACATGGACGCGCTGCACGAGAACATCGCCCAGTACACGCACTCGGGCTCCAAGCCCTGCAACATGGCGGCGGCTGGCGAGTTCGTGGCCGGCATCTCCTTCGAGTACCGCGGCTACACCAACAAGGCCAAGGGCGCGCCCATCGAACTGGTGTTCCCCAAGGAAGGCCTGGGCTGGGACCTGGAAGGCTTTGCCGTCTACAAGGGCACCAAGAAGCTCGACGCCGCCAAGAAGCTGGCCGACTGGGCTTCGTCCAAAGACGCGATGATCCTGTACGGCAAGAACTTCGCCATCACCGCGCAGCCCGGCGTGGCGCCCAAGCTGGCCCACATCCCGGCCGACTACGAGGCGCGTCTGATCAAGATGGACTTCGACCAGTCGGCCACCAGCCGCGAGCGCGTGCTGGCCGAATGGACGCGCCGCTACGACACCAAGAGCGAAGCGAAGAAGTGATGTTCGCCCCCCGAGAGGCCCTGGACGGGCGCGGCGGTGAGCCGCTGCCCGCAAAGGCGACCATGCACACCACCACCACCCCCGCTGGCGATACCTACCTGGAACTGCATGGCGTGCACAAGCGCTATGGCGGTTTCACGGCGCTGGAGAGCATCGACCTGGCGATCGCACGCGGCGAGTTCGTGTGCTTCCTGGGCCCCTCGGGCTGCGGCAAGACCACACTGCTGCGCACCATCGCGGGCCTGGAGACGCAGACCACCGGGCGCATCCTGCAGGCCGGGCGCGACATCTCGGTGCTGCCGCCCGCGCAGCGCGACTACGGCATCGTCTTCCAGTCCTACGCGCTGTTCCCCAACCTCAGCATTGCCGACAACGTGGCCTACGGCCTGGTCAATCGGCGCCAGCCGCGCGCGCAGATTGCCGCGCGGGTGGATGAACTGCTGGCCCTGGTCGGCCTGCCCGGCAGCGGCGGCAAGTACCCGGCGCAGATGTCCGGCGGCCAGCAGCAGCGCGTGGCGCTGGCGCGCGCGCTGGCCACTTCGCCCGGGCTGCTGCTCCTCGACGAACCGCTGTCGGCGCTCGACGCCATCGTGCGCGTGCGCCTGCGCAACGAGATCCGCGCGCTGCAGCGCGAGTTGGGCGTGACCACCGTGATGGTCACGCACGACCAGGAGGAGGCGCTGTCCGTGGCCGACCGCATCGTGGTCATGAACCACGGCGTGATCGAGCAGGTGGGCACGCCCGCGCAGGTCTACCGCGAGCCGGCCTCGCCCTTCGTGGCCGAGTTCATCGGCAAGGTCAACCGCCTGCAGGCCGTGGCAGAGGGCGGTGGCTGGTTCCGCTGTGGCGACAAGCGCCTGCAGTGCGCCCCCGGCGCGGGCGCTGATTTTCGCGCCGGCCGGGCGGTGCAGCTGTACCTGCGGCCCGAGGACCGCATCGTCGGCACGCTGGGCGACGACACCCCGGGCCTGTGCACCGGCCGCGTGCTGCGCATCGAGTTCCTGGGCGGCAACTGCCTGGCCGAGGTGGATGTGGACGGCCTGCCGGGCCAGCCGCTGCAGCTGCAGTACTCGCTCAACCAGATGGACGAGTTCGGCGTGCGCGAAGGCGCGCTGCTGCGCTTTGCGCTGCGCATGGACCGGCTGCGCGTGTTCCCCGCCGCCGAAGGAGTGCAGGCATGAACGCCATGGCGGCCACCGTGGCCGCGCCCCCGCTGCGCCAGCGCCTGCACTGGAGCGACCGAATCGCCCACGGGGGGCTTCTGGCCATCGTGCTGCTGCTGGTGCTGGGCCTGCTGGCGCCGCTGGTGGCCATTCTCTCGCAGTCGCTGCAGGGCAACGGCGCGGGTGCCGGCCTGTCGGCTTTCACCTCCTACCTGGCATCGCCCGCGCTGCTGGGCAGCCTGTGGAACAGCGTCTGGGTGTCGCTGCTGGTCACGGCCATCGTGGTGCCGCTGGCTTTCACGTTTGCCTACGCGCTCACGCGCAGCTGCATGCCGGGCAAGGGCCTGTTGCGCAGCACCATGCTGCTGCCGCTGCTGGCGCCCTCGCTGCTGTCAGCCATCTCCATGATCTACTGGTTCGGCAACCAGGGCATTGCCAAGGACTTCTGGCAGGGCCTGGGTTTCAGCGGCATCTACGGCGCCCCCGGCATCGTGCTGGCGCAGTGCTTTGCCACCTTTCCGCATGTGCTGATGATCCTGGTCACGGCCCTGTCGCTGGCCGATGCGCGCCTGTACGAAGCCGCCGACGCCATGGGTACGGGCATGGTGCGCAAGTTCTTCACCATCACGCTGCCGGGCGCCAAGTACGGGCTGATATCGGCCGCGCTGGTCTGCTTCACGCTGGTGATCACCGATTTCGGCGTCCCCAAGGTGGTGGGCGGCAACTTCAACGTGCTGGCCACCGATGTGTTCAAGCTCGTCATCGGCCAACAGGATTTTCAGCGCGGTGCCGTGGTGGCCCTGTTGCTGCTGCTGCCCGCGGTGCTGACCTTTGGCGTTGATGCGCTGGTGCAGCGCAAGCAGACCGCCACGCTCACCGCACGTGCCGTGGCCCTGGTGCCCCGGCGCCGGCGCGGCTTCGACACGCTGATGGCGCTGTACTGCCTGGCCATCGCGGCGCTGGTGCTGGCCATGTTCGGCATGGCGGTGTTCGCCTCCTTCGCCAAGTTCTGGCCCTACAACCTGGCGCCCAGCCTCAACCACTATATCGCCGGCCTGGTGGATGCGGGCGTGTCCACCGCGCTGTTCAACAGCCTCCAACTCGCCGCCGGCACCGCCGTGGTGGGCACCGTGGTGGTCTTCGTGGGGGCCTACCTGCTGGAGAAGACGCGCGGCATGGACGCACTGCGCCCCGTGGTGCGCCTGCTGGCCATGCTGCCCATGGCCGTGCCAGGGCTGGTGCTGGGCCTGGGGTACATCTTTTTCTTCAATGCGCCCGGCAACCCGCTGAATGTGTTCTACCAGACCCTGCCGCTGATGGTGCTGTGCACCGTGGTGCACTTCTACACCACGGGCCATATCACCATGGTCACCGCGCTCAAGGCCATCGACGCGGAGTTCGAAGCCGTCTCGGCCTCGCTCAAGGTGCCGCAGTACACCACCTTCTGGCGTGTGACCCTGCCGATCTGCCTGCCCGTGCTGCTCGATGTGTCGCGCTACTTCTTCATCAACGCCATGACCACCATCTCGGCCGTGGTGTTTTTGTACTCGCCCGACACGCGCCTGGCCTCGCTGGCCATTCTCAACCTCGACGAAGCCGGCGACACCGGCCCCGCCGCCGCCATGGCCGTGCTCATCGCCGCCACCTCGGCCGTGGTCACGCTGGCGTACCTGGGCCTGGGTAAGCTCGTCGACAAGCGCACCCAGGCCTGGCGGGCACCGGCAAGATGAAGCACCCCCTGAGTCGCTTCGCGCCTTCCCCCTCTCTCGTCTCGCTACGCGAGTCGGGAGGGGGACGCTCCCGGTGCAGCGGGGCGGCCCTTGCACGGGAGCACTTGCCTTGGACGCGCCAGTTTCATGCCCCCTGGGTCATACGCAGCACTGTGGATATCTGAAATGCACCCCCGCCTTGCCATCTTCGACCTGGACAACACCTTGCTCACCGGCGACAGCGAGGTGCTGTGGCTCGACTACCTGCGTGCCAAGGGTCTGCTCGATGCCACCATGGCCGAGCGCAATGCCGACATGGACCGCCGCTACCACGCCGGCACCGTCGCGCCCGATGCGTTCTGCAGCTTCTACGCCGCGCTGTTCGCCGGCCGCACGCCGCAACAATGGCAGCCCCTGCTGGACGGGTGGTTCAGCCATGTGATCGCCCCGCGCATCCCCGAGTCCGCACACGCGCTGGTGCAGCGCCACCGTGATGCGGGCGACATGCTGGTGCTGAGCACCGCGTCGAGCCGCATCCTGGCCGAGCCCAGCGCGCAGGCGCTGGGCTTTGACCACCTGATCGCCACCGAGCTGGCACTGCTGCCCGATGGCTGCTTTGCCGGCCGCACCGAGGGCACGCTCAACATGCGCGAAGGCAAGCTGCTGCGGCTGTATGACTGGCTGGTTGCGCGCGGCGTGGATGCCGATGCCGATGCCGCGCTGGCCAGCGCCGCGTTCTACAGCGATTCCATCAACGACCTGCCCCTGCTGCAGGCCGTGGGCCACCCCGTGGTGGTGGACCCCGACCCGCGCCTGCTGGCCGAGGCCCAGGCACGCGCCTGGCCCGTGCTGCGGCTGGCGCGCCATTCTCTTGCCACCGAGACAACATGACGACAAGCAACCCTTCTGAATCCCACTTCGACCTCATCGTGGTCGGCGCCGGCATCGTCGGCCTGGCCCATGCCTACACCGCCGCAAAGCGCGGCCTCAAGGTCTGCGTGGTCGAGCGCGACGCCGCCTGCGTGGGCGCATCGATCCGCAACTTCGGCTTCATCACCGTCACCGGCCAGGGCGCGGGCGACACCTGGCGCCGTGCCCGGCGCGCGCGTGAGGTCTGGGGCGACGTGGCGCCGCAGGCCGGCATAGCGGCCGTGCACCACGGCCTGTACCTGAGTGCCTTCCGCCCGCTGGCGCACACCGTGCTCGAAGCCTTCATGCGCACCGGGATGGCCGAGGGCTGCGAGCTGCTGGACACGACCGAGGCCGCACGCCGTGCACCCGCACTGCAGTTGGGCGGCGCCCAGTCCGTGCTCTACAGCCCGCACGAGATGCGCGTGGAATCGCGCACAGCCATCGGCCTCTTGGCGCGCTGGCTGGCCGAGGCGCACGGCGTGCAGTTCCGCTTCGGCGAAGCCGTGCTGGAGGTGGCCACGCCGCGCGTGCGCACCTCGCGCGCCGTGCTGCATGCCGAGCGCGTGGCCGTGTGCACCAACACCGAACTGCACGGCCTGTTCGCCGAGCGCCTGGCGCCGCACGACCTGCGCCTGTGCCAGCTGCAGATGCTGCGCGTGGTGCCCGAGCCCGGCTTTCAGCTGCCCGGCTCCGTGATGGCCGACCTGAGCCTGGTGCGCTACCACGGCTACAGCCGCCTGCCCGAGGCCGCGCCCCTGCTGGAACAGATGCGCCGCGAAGAGGGCGAGTCGCTGGACCACGGCATCCACCTCATCGTGGTGCAGAGCGCCGACGGCTCGCTGGTGGTGGGCGATTCGCACCACTACGGCGCCGCCCCCGAGCCCTTTGCCAGCGAACGCGTGGATGCCCTCATCCTGCGCCACCTGCGCGAAACCCTCAAGCTGCGCGAGGCCACCGTCAGCGCGCGCTGGGTCGGCACCTACCCCTCGTCGGCCAGCACCGACTGCCTGATCGACGCCCCCGACGACGCCACCCGCGTGGTGCTGGTCACCAGCGGCACCGGCGCCAGCACCGCCTTCGGCATTGCCGAGGACGTGTTCGCCGCCTGGTAGAGCCCCTCACATATTCAAGCCACAGAACCATGAGCAACACCACCCCGTCCGTCCCCGCCGTATCGACCGCGCGCGACCAGTTGAGCGCCGTCGTCTTCGACTGGGCCGGCACCATCCTCGACTTCGGCTCCTGCGCGCCCATGGGCGCCTTCGTGCGCCTGTTCGAGCAGTTCGGCATCACCCTCAGCATCGCCCAGGCGCGCGGCCCCATGGGCATGGCCAAGTGGGACCACATCCAGGCCCTGGGCCGCCTGCCCGAGGTCGCCGCCCAGTGGCAGGCCAAGTATGGCCGGCCCCTGACCGACGCCGACGTGGACCAGCTGTACGAAGTCTTCACCCCCCTCAACGCCGCCGTGGTGCCCGACTTCAGCGGCTTCATCCCCGGCGCACTCGATGCCGTGGCGGCCGTGCGCGCGCGCGGCCTCAAGGTCGGCTCCACCACCGGCTACAACCGGCCCATCATGGACATCGTCAGCCCCATCGCCGCCCAGGGCGGCTATGTGCCCGACAATCTGGTCTGCGCCGGCGACCAGGCCACCGGCCGGCCTACCCCGCTGATGATGTGGCAATGCTTTGCCGACCTGGGCATCTGCTGGCCCGCCACCGTGGTCAAGGTCGACGACACCGAAGTCGGCGTGCAGGAAGGCTTGGCCGCCGGCACCTGGGCCGTGGGCCTGGCCGTGAGCGGCAACGCCATGGGCCTGCCCCTGGCCGAATGGCAGGCCCTGGGCCCGGCCGAGCAAGCCGTGCGCCGCGCCGCGGCCGAGGCCAAGCTGCGTGGCGCCGGGGCGCACTACGTCATCGACTCGGTGGCGGAGTTGGCGCCAGTGCTCGATGCCATTGCTGCGCGGCTGGCGCGGGGGGAGCAGCCGGCCTAAGGTCGGCAGGACGTTGGTGGAGACGACCCCTGCGCCTGTGGCTGCAAAAACGACAGGCAGCAATCCCGCAGGGTTGTCCGCTGCCGCGGGTGCACAGGCGGGCGGACCGTCAAACCCGCCGCGCACTCACCAGCGAACACCCGCCGCCCTGCACCGTCGCCTCTCCCTCGAAGCGCGCCGTCGGCGCCCAAGCCCCGGCCAGGCCCGAATCGCTGACCAGGCCCTGCCAGGTCCAGTGGATGCGCACAGACGCCTGCTGCGCCGCCTGCGCGAGGTCGGGGAAGCTGCGCGACAGCGGCACCACGCCCTCGGCGTGACCGGAGGGCAGCACCCTGACCGAACCCGATGGGGTGGGGGCCACCGCTGCCGCAGGCCCCTGGAGCCGCTGCGCGCTGGTGCCCTGGCGCTCCGCCGTGATGCGCAGGCTGCGAGAGGAGGGCGTCCACGGCGCCGTATCACCCGACACCCAGACCGTGCGCTCGCTGCGGTTGCGCAGCTCGAACACCAGGTCGATGCCGGCCGTGCCGGCGACGCAACGGGTATGCACCTCCAGGATGTCCGGGGGTACGTCGGCGGAGAAGGCGGCGCCAGCCAGCAGGGCGAGCAGTGCGGTTGCCAGCAGGCGCCTGGACCTGGGCTTGGTCATGGAATCGGATGGCATCAGAGGGTGATGGACTACATTGGCCGGCAGTGTCCCACGAAACAGGATGCACATGCCAATCCGTATGCCGACGCGGCGCCAGATCTTTGTTCTTTTGCTCTTGCTGTTTGCAGTGACGGCAGTCAGCTACGGCTGGCTGTTCAACAGCGAACCATACCGTTTCGCACGGGATTTTGTGGTCCGCGATGAACGGGTCCTGCAGGTGACGGGAGTGCAAAGATCCAGCCGGTTGTCGCTGCTCTTTGCACGGGGCACTTTCGGGGAGCGGCGGGGCGAAGGGGCGCTTACCTTCGTGGTGAAGGTGGAGCGCGGTGATTTCGATGTGATTGTCGGGCTTGAAAGGCGCGACGGGCGCTGGGCCGTGGTCAGGGCGCAGGCGGTGCCTGCCCAAGGTGCGACGGTGGACATCGTGGGCAAACGGGACTGCGAGCCCTGCCGGCCCTGACACGAAGGTGGCCGCCCTGGCGCCATCGCCTCCGCGGATTGCCACCGGGCTTCTCCCCTGAGACGGCGTGTAAGCTGCCACACCGGAACCACAGGAGACAAGCCACATGGACGACCCGCAAGCACAACCCTGGGACCTCGGCCCCCACCTGCAGGTGCGCATCGCCGATGACGGCGTGGCGCACGTCATCTGCGGCCCCGCAGGCGGCATGCCCTTCACCGACATACAGGGCCATGCCCACCTGGGTACCGTGTGGGGCCGGCTGCATGCCACGCCGGGCGTGCGCAGCATCCTGGTGCGCAGCGAGGGCAAGGGCTTTTGCGCGGGCGGCTCGCCCGAGCTGGTGTCCGCCATGCTCGACAGCCACGACGCCCGGCTGCGCACCATGCAGGAGGCCCGCGCCATCGTGCAGGGCATGATGGACTGCGACCTGCCCATCGTCTCGGCCATCAACGGCGCAGCCGTGGGGGCAGGGGCTGCAGTGGCGCTGATGGCGGACATCACCGTGGCCGGCCAGCGTGCCAAGATCATCGACGGCCACACGCGCCTGGGCGTGGCGGCCGGCGACCATGCCGCCGTGCTCTGGCCGCTGCTGTGCGGCATGGCCCGGGCCAAGTACCACCTGCTGCTGTGCAACACCATCTCGGGCCAGGAGGCCGAGCGCATCGGCCTGGTCAGCCTGGCCGTGGCCGATGAAGAGCTGGACGCCCGGGCCCTGCAGATCGCGCAGGAGCTGGCGCGCGGCAGCCCCACGGCGCTGGCTTTCACCAAGCGCAGCCTGAACCACTGGTTGCGTGCGGCCTGGCCGGCCTTCGAGCATTCGCTCGCGCTGGAGATGCTGGGCTTTGCCGGCCGCGATGCGCGCGAGGGCTTTGCCGCGCTGAACGAGAAGCGGCCTGCCAGTTTCGGAGGGGCGCAGTAATGAAGTTCGCCGAATTCCATGCCGGCCAGGTCATTTCGGCCGGGCCTTATACCGTGACCGAGGGCGAGGTGCTTACCTTCGCCAAGTCGTACGACCCGCAGTGGTTCCACACCGACCCGGCCGCCGCGCAGGAAGGGCGCTTCGGCGGCCTCATCGCCAGCGGCTGGCACACCTGCGCCATCGCCATGCGGCTGGTGGCAGACAAGGCGCTGCACGGCTCCGAATCCTTTGCCTCGCCGGGCATCGAATACATCCGCTGGCCGCACCCGGTGCGCCCGGGCGACCAACTGGTGCTCACGGCCACGGTGCAGGAGGTGCGCCGCTCCGCCAGCAAGCCCGGCCTGGGCATCCTGCGCTGGCGCTGGGAGTTGGTGAACCAGGACTCGGCCGCAGTGCTGGACCTGGTGGCGACCAGCCTGTTTCAGCTGGATGGTGAAGCTGTGGGCTGAGGCTGCAAGGCCACGGACCAGCCCGTCACCGTCTCTCGCTCGCCCACCAACTCCATCCCCGCCACCCCGACCTGCACGATGACATTGCGCCGGGGCCGGGCGCTGGTGTTGCCGGGGCCACCGTGGACCACCTTGGGGTGGATCAGCACCAGGTCGCCCGGTGCGCATTCCGCCGCCACGCCGTGGTGCGCGGCGTAGCGGTGCTTGCCTCCGCCACGTTGCTCCGCGCTCGCGTAGCCATCGTCCACCCGGTGGCTGCCCAGTAGGAAGCGCGTGTCACCGCCATGCTCGGCCATGCCATCCAGGCACACCATCACGCGCAGAAAGCGCGAATCCGTGCCGCTCAGGTAGCCGTTGGGAAAATCCCGGTGCCAGCCGATGGCGCGGCCAAAGCCCGGGTGCTTGGTGGTCGCGTTCATGAAGTGCGCGACCAGCCCGGTGCTGCCCAGCGCGTGCGCGCAGGCATCGACCAGCGCTGGCAGTTGCAGCAGGGCGCCAAACTGCGGCGCATAGCGGCACAGGTCGCCCAGGATGAAGAGGGCATCGCCCACCTCGGTGGCTGGGATGCCGTTGCGCCCCGCGTCGGGCAGGTCCTTCTCGAACACCAGGTCGCGCGCCTGATCCTCGGCGCTGCATTGGAGCGCTGCGGCTTCGGCACGGGCCAGCCATGCGCCCATGGCGGTGAGCAGGTGGGCGGGCACGGCATCGGTCACCACGCCGTAGCCGGCGGATTCATAGCGGTGCAGATCGAATGGCATGCGGGGTGTGTTGCGGGCATATCCCTTGGCCTGCAAGGGCGCTGAGGCTATGAATTGAGAATTGTTCTCAATTATAATTTCTGCGATACCCCCATTCTCTTTGCCCATCCCTGCCGCATGAGCACCGCTGACCCCGGCCTGGTCCACACCGACCACGACACGCACACCCTGTACAGCCACCACCATGGCTGGCTGCGCGCGTGGCTGCAGCGGCGGCTGGGTTGCCGGGACGAGGCGGCCGACCTGGCGCAGGACACCTTCGTGCGCGTGCTGCTGCGCCCCCAGGCACTGCAGGGCCTGCGCGAGCCGCGCGCCTACCTCACCACCATCGCCAAGGGCCTGGTGTCCGACCTGTGGCGCCGCCGCGCGCTGGAGCAGGCGTACGTGGACGCACTGGCCCTGATGCCCGAGCCGATGGCCCCGTCGCCCGAAGAGCGCGCGCTGGTGCTCGAAGCCCTGCACGAGATCGACGCCATGCTCGACGGCCTGGCGCCCAAGGCGCGGCAGGCCTTTCTGCTGTCGCAACTGGAGGGCCTGGGCTATGCCGAGATCGCGCTGCAGCTGCAGGTGAGCGAGCGCACCGTCAAGCGCTACATGGCCCAGGGCTTTGAGTGCTGCCTTCTGGCAATGGAATGAGTGAACCAGCCATGGGCAGCGCCACCTCCGCCACCAATCCGGATTCCGCCCCTGTCAGCCGCGCCGCCCTGCGCGAAGCTGCGCAGTGGCTGGTGCGCCTGAACTCCGGCCAGGCCCGGCCCAACGACTGGCAGGCCCTGGCTGCCTGGCGCGCCCAGGATGCCGCCAATGAACAGGCCTGGCAGCGGGCCGAGCGCCTGTCGCGCACCTTCGGCGCCGTGCCCGCGGGCCTGGGCCTGCCGGTGCTGGCCCGGGCCGAACGCACGGCCGCCGCCAACCGCCGCGCCGCGCTGCGCGTGCTGGCCCTGGTGGGCACCGTGGCACCGGCTGCATACCTGGGCTGGCGCCACGCGCCCTGGCAGCAGTGGGCGGCCGAGCACCGCACCGCCACGGGCGAGCGGCGCAGCGTCACGCTGGCCGATGGCTCCGAGGTGCTGCTCAATACCGCCAGCGCGCTCGACGTGGCCTTCGACGCCCACGAGCGCCTGCTGCGCTTGCGTGCGGGCGAGGTGCTCATCACCACGGCCAGGGAGTCCGCTGCCCGCAGCTTCCGCGTGGAGACGCCCGGCGGCTGGCTGCGCGCCCTGGGCACCCGCTTTGCCGTGCGCCTGCTCGATGAAGACACAGTGCACCTGGCCGTGGCCGAAGGCGCGGTGGAGATCACGCCACGCCACGGAGCGCCCCAGCGCATCCTGCAGGCGGGCGAGCAGTGCCGCTTCACCGCCGCCGGCGTGCAGGCCCCCACCGCGCTGGGCGAGCAGGCCCTGGCCTGGGCGCAGGGCGTGCTGTATGCCGACGGCATGCGCCTGGACGACTTCGCGGCCGAGCTGGCGCGCTACCGCCCGGGTGTGGTGCGCTGCGACCCGGCCGTGGCGGCGCTGCGCATCTCGGGTGCCTTCCAGCTGCACGACACCGAGTACATCCTGGCCATGCTGCGCGAGACCTTGCCGGTGCAGGTGGTGACGCGCACGCGGTACTGGGTCACGCTGGTCCCGGCCTGAGGGGCTGCCTGCCAGCTCCCGCTGGCGCCATGCGTGCCTTTTTCTCACGCATGGCCGCTGCAAATCTCGTTTGTCCGTACGCCGGTCTGTGGCCAGCATGGAGGCCTTCACCATCCCCGGGAGGCCTTTGTCCATGCCTGCAGACAACAACAACAACAACAACGACCACAAGCTCGCCGCCACCATCAACCGGTCCGCCGACGGCAGCGCGGGCGACGTCAACTACGGTGCCGTGGGGGCCAGCTACTCCGCGTACCGCCAGCCCGAGCCGCGCATCGCCGCGCTGATCGAGCAGGCCCTGGGCGACGCGGCCGCCACCGTGCTCAACGTCGGTGCCGGGGCCGGGTCGTACGAGCCCACGGGCCGCACCGTGACCGCGCTCGAGCCCTCGCAGTCCATGCGCGAGCAGCGGCCTGCGCACCTGCCGCCTGCCGTGGACGGCGTGGCCGAGCACCTGCCGTTTGCCGATGGCGCCTTTGACGCAGCCATGAGCACGTTTTCCATCCACCAGTGGAGCGACGTGGAGGCCGGCCTGCGCGAGATGCGGCGCGTGGCGCGCGGGCCCGTGGTGGTCCTCACCTGCGACCCGCTGGCGGTGCAGAATTTCTGGCTGGCCGGCTATGCGCCCGGGGTGCTGGCGGCCGAGGCGCGGCGCTATCCGGCCATGGACCGGATGGCTGCGGCGCTGGGTGGGCGGGTGGAGGTGTTGCCGGTGCCGATTCCGTGGGATTGCAGGGATGGGTTCAATGAGGCGTATTACGGGCGGCCGGAGATGCTGTTGGTGCCGGCTGCGCGGACGGCTTGTTCGGCATGGGGGTTTGTGCCGGCTGTATCGGTCGATGCGAGTGTGGAGGCGTTGCGGGGGGATCTGGTGTCGGGGGCTTGGGATGCGCGGTATGGGTTTTTGCGCAGGCAGGCGGTTTATCAAGGGGCGTTGCGGTTGGTGGTGGCGCGTTGAGTTTTTGCTGCTCTTGCTGCCTTTGCTGCCCTTGCTGGCGGCGTGCTTTTGCTAAGTGCGGGGGCCGGGATGTGCGCCCGGCGGCGCAGTAACTTTCTCTTGCGTCGCCAAAGAAACGTACCCCAAAGAAAGGCGACCCCGCTGCCCGTGTCCCCCTCGCCTGTGGCGAGGGGGCAGCCTGTGATGCTCGGTCCTGGGGTGTGCCGCAGAACTCGCTGCGTTCTTCGAACTCCGCTCAGACAGCTGCGGCAAGCCAGACAACGATGCGCGTGTCCTTCGGCACGCGCTCACCCCAGGCCCTGCGCTTCTCGGCACG
>NZ_JBWKPP010000032.1:0-44329 GCF_059418305.1 Acidovorax sp. GW821-FHT09B03 | reverse complement strand
CTGGTCAAAGACCGCAGATGACATCCTCGCGAGTGTCGAGAGATTTTGCCTGCGAACTTCTAACTCACGACACTAGCACCATATCAAGCAGGATGTTGAACTCCTCTTCGCCGTAGAGGTCGCGGCTGAACATTTTTAACCCCTCCGCGCAGTAGAAGAGCGCACGGTGGCTCTGCAGATGCTCCAGGTAGCGCTGCTCCTGAAGCACCTCGAGGAGGGTCATCGGCTTTCCAGCATGCTCCTCGTACAGCCGACGCAGCTCTTCAACGTAGGCATGCTCGGCGACTGTCGGAACAGCAGGAGTGGCTGGGTCGTCGCCACGTTCAGCTTCAATGCCGAACAGCTCGAAGTGCTTGGCTCGATTGAGCGCGTGCCATTCCAGAAGGTCGCGCAACTGGCACTCCACGATGGTCGAGAAGTCGTAGGCGTCAATGACGGTCTTTACCTGTGGAGTCAACTCTGCGCTCCGCCCCTTCAGCCCAGTCTTGCCCGCCGTCCACTCATCAAGGAAGCGCTGCTTTAGCTCCAACGGCTTGCTGAGGAGGTTGTGCAAATCATTACCAACGCCTCGCGGCGCGCACAGCAGGTACTGGCGCGGTGCCGGGTAGGTGCCCGCAAAAAGCTGTAGGAAGAACTTCGCCAACTCAGGGAAGAAGTCCGAGGGCGTGATGCCGGTGCTGTAGTGCTTCGCCTGATAGAGGTCCCACTGACCGGCCACGAGCGCTGGGACCAGTCGCGCCTCAACGTCGCGACCGCCATCACCTGCGCCACCAAGCTGCTTCACAGCCGCATACGTGGCTGCGTTGGGCAGCTTGCGTTGCCAGCAAGCTTCCTCAATGAACTTTTCCCACTGGTCAGGGGAGAAATGGAGAACAAGCGAAGACGGAGGCACTACCCCGCGCTTCACTTCAAAGCTGTTCTTCCGCGGCTTGCGCGGTACTGACGTTGACTTTGCCATCGCGTGTGAGGCCGCGCTGTTCGGCGCATGCGCTCCCCCCTTTCCAACCATGGCACTCGAGCGGCCACATGCACGGAGTTTACCTACGGAGAAGGGTCGCAACTGTTTCAGCGCCGCCGCTGCTCGAAAAGGCGGCGTCCGGAACGGGTGAAGGGACGGTACGAAGACGACAGCCTCAGAGCATTTACGAGCAGACCTTGTGCCGGAATCCGGATACATGGTGACGTTGCTTTCATTGGGCTAACGAGCCGTCGCGTCGCAGGCCGCGAAGCCGCCGGGCTCGCTGCCTGGTACTGAACGACCCCGAAGCAGCCGTTGGTGAACTTCCGCAATCAGCCTGAAGCGGTCGTCGACTTTCACTTCCCGAGTGGCAGCTTTGGGCCGATAGCCGAAGTCTAGGTGGTGGCTCCAGCGCCCCGAATCACCCAAGCAGGCGACTGGACAAAGCCGCACAGATGCTCACGTCCGCCTCCTTGTCGTTGTCCCGTGCCAGGGAACACGAAATAGCTGCTAGTCAGGGAATTGCGCTGTGTACGCTTCTTATCGATTTTGGGCAGAAGGGTCTGCTGACACCATCGGAGTGCCAAGTAAGCCGGCCCTGAATGACGGATCTGCGGCCTTCTCCCCCAGGACCATTCGCATCATGACCGGGAAGAACAATGGATCTCGAAAAGGTTCAGGAGAGTCCAATCTACCGTTGTAATAGATGTACGTACCTTCGCCAGGCACAAATTCCATCGAGTAGGAATCTCCTGCGAGAAGCTTCTTTCTCTTGGAGAAAAACTCCCCCATTCTCGCGATTGATGGAATCAGCGTGGCCATCTCTGATTTTGTAGTGGTTCGCGCAATTCCGTCAGTGAATTGCTTACCCCCTTCCTTTCCGTCGATGTCCCGGAGGAAAACAACGTGGTATCGTTTTGGTGACGCGGGCGCGATGACATCTTCGAAGCGCTGCGTCTTCCTAGGAAGATAGAGGGCACCGACCGCTACGTTCATAAAAAGAATCCGCCGAACACCGATTCCATTTAATACAAGCGTAGAGCCATTGGAAACAAGTTCATCCTCGAATCTGACCCCCTGCGCGGACGTGTTTGCAAACGTGGCGCAAGCTAGGGAAGTTGAAAGAAACGCCATGAGCATACGCCCCATGCACTGATAAAGCTGTCGGGAAGCCATCATTTGTCTCCGAAGAGTAGAGGGTGTGCGGGAGCGCCTCGTGTGATCAAGGCGCCCTGGCCATTGGAGGGGCTACGGTAGTTAGAGCACCGAAGCAAGTGTCACTTAGCTCTCGGCGTAAGCGGAGATCCAATTGGAAAACTCGCACGCCAAGTGCCAGCGGTGCTCAGTGACAAACCAAAACGGAAGAGTTGCGGGTAGCGCAATGCCAAAGCGGCAGATAAATCCTTGGCCAAGCCCTAAATTGCGCCCTTGGTGGCGGATTCCCCCAATAGTTGTTCCTTGGTTGTCAGCCGCAACCCCCGCGATCTGAACTGGAAATGAGGGATCTGCGGCGATAGCCAAGCCGACTTGGTTATATGGATCAAACACAAACCTGCTCGCCAACATTGCCCCTCCTGTGACTTCGACTATTTCCTGCTTGCTTCCAGCAAGGGTCTGGATAAGGTAGTGATCAGGGCAGGCGACCAGCATGGCGCGTTCGTCATTTCGGTCTCGAACTTGCTCAAGCCAAACTTTGAAGCCTTCCGCCGTTCCACGGCTGCTGGCAATGTCAATCGTGCAGAGTGCCCAACGGTTTGCTGAGGCTGCTGCGGATTCCAATGGTGTGGACAATGCAAGGTCCCCGGCCAAAAGATTGCGTATGCGCTGGTGCCCCAGATGCAATTTTGCATTGGCGAGTCGCTCTCTATCTTGCGCAAGCGTAGCAATTGATGCGGCAGGTCGGAGAATCAAGGAATCTAATTCGCCAGCGAGCGCCAGTAAGAAGTTCTGTCGCAGTCGCTGTGCCGCCACCTGCACACGACGTGCTTCCCACTGCAAAACCTGTTCGCGGGTAACAGTGTTGCCTCCAATGTATGTGGTGAGCACAAGTGGCGCAGTGCTTGCCGCTGAGGCCGCCTTCAGGGGAGTTACCGCCGCAACAGCTGCCAAGGCTGCCGCAGTGCCGAAAGATCTACGAGTAACCATATTTGTCTCCTTTTGGTTGGTTGAAGAAATGGCGCAGGCTGATAGTCGGCGAGTGCTTAACGATGTCTTTCCGGGGCTTTCCCTTGTTTGCTCAACACTGCACAAAGTAGTTACTTAAACTCCACTGAAATGAGGCACGTGAGACGTGCCCGATCTGCTTTGGCGCGCGCAGTCGCTCATCGCCGGCGAAAAGCCACGCCTTCTAAAGCATCACGCATTCCTTTTTTGAGATAGCGGCCTGCAGCACTAGCTTCCGTGACCACAGTCAAAGGCCCAGAACTGCTGCACTCGCCGCGGAGCGTGCGATACACGCGGTTGTAGGGAACGCAATCTATCGGCGAGATGGCCAATACTTGAACCCAGCAACATCCTTGAGTCCGTCCAAATTCACGATGGCCAGCCGCCCATAGGACAACGTGATGAGGCCCATCGATTTGAACTTTCTGAGCACAGGATTGATCGAGTTTCGGGACATTCCTAGCATCTGTGCCAAGTGCTCTTGCTGAACTTCCAAGACAATTGACCTCGGTACTGACTGTCCCCCTGTAAGCGACATCACAACCAAGCGGCGAGCTAGTCGCACCTCTGTCGATGCCTTTGCGCATTCATCTAAAGCCAAATGGGCCGTCCGCAGTTTTTCGCTAAGCAAGACACCGAGAAATTTCCAGTAAATTGGCTCCCCGTCTAACAGCCGGATCATTAGATCTATCGGAACCATAAAGACCGTGACGGCTTGTGTCGCCTCAACAGTGTGTGAGCGCCCGAGCCCGTCAAACAACGAGATATCTCCGAACCATGTTGGAGGACGAAGTTGCAGGAGCACTCCGCTGCGACCTGGCGCGAGCTCACCGTAGACCACGACATCGCCATCAATAACGCAGTACAGACCATCAACAATATCGCCACGAGAAAAGAGGCGCTGCCCTGGTCCGAAGTAACGCAAGCGCCCAGCCGAGAGGAGTTGCTGCCTCAAGCTGGGCGGGAGGTTTGCAAACCATTGATCGCGCTCAAGTGCGATCTGATGCTGCGGCTTGCTCAGTGGCGATTGCAGAGCGTGGTGCACGCGATGCGCCTATTCAGCTTGTCCACCCTGAGCTAGGGGATTGAGTGAACATGGAGGCCTCGAATGCCTCAACGCACGGGTGTCTCGTGCGCGAGTCGAGCAAACGAGTCAAGCGCATGAGGGTTCGCCATGGCGTCGCGGCTCACGACCTTCTCAGGCAGGCTGCCCATGAGAATCTTGCGGACCGGCACTTCGAGCTTCTTTCCAGTGAGGGTGTAAGGGATGTCGTCGACTTGGAACATCTGGTCGGGAACATGGCGGGGGCTGTAGTCGCTGCGCAGTCGCTTTGCGACCTTGTCGCGAAGCGCATCATCCAGCACGTGCCCGGGCTTCAATCGAAGAAACAGAGGCATGTAGTGAGTTCCATTGGGCAAGTCGCAGCAGACCACAAGGCTGTCTGCAACCTCCTCGACCTGCTCGACTGCTCGATACACTTCCGATGTGCCAATTCGCACACCATGACGATTGAGTGTGGAATCCGACCGCCCGTAGATAAAGCATCCTCCACGGGCATTGATCTTGATGAAGTCACCATGTCTCCAAACTCCCGAGTAGTGCGAGAAGTAGGCGTCGTGATAGCGACTTCCGTCCGCATCGTTCCAGAAGAACAGCGGCATTGATGGAAACGGTGTGGTGACGACGAGTTCTCCCACTTCGTCGTGCAGCTCAGAGGCATCCTCTGTCCATGAATGAACGTCCATTCCTAACAGACGCGCCTGAATTTCGCCTGCTCGAACAGGAAGAATCGGTACGCCACCAACAAATGCACTGCACATCTCCGTACCTCCAGATTGGGATGTGACCCACAGATCAGGACTGACACTGTTGTAAAACCAGGCAAAGACCTCAGGGGTAGAGGGAGCGCCGCCCAGGAGGACAGAACGCAAGCTTGAAACATCATGAGATGTGCGGGGCTGGAGCTTCGCTTTCTCCATCATCTGGACGAAAGTCGGGCTTGCCCCAAACGAGGTTGTCTTCGTGTCAGCCGCTAGCTTCCAAAGCGTGTCCAATGCCGGGTACACCGGGCTACCGTCATACAAAACTACGGACGCCCCGGCAAGGAGGCCTGACAACAGCGCATTCCACATCATCCAACCGGTGGTCGTGTAGAAGAATGACACTGAATCCACGCCCAGTCCAATGTGAAAGTGGGATACCTTCAAATGCTCCAAGAGCATGCCGATGTGGCCGTGAACGATCGCCTTTGGCAAGCCCGTAGTGCCGGACGAAAACAGGACCCACATCGGATGCTCGGTCCCGACTCGCTCGTATTCAAAGCCTTCAGCTTCTACGTCAGCATGAGTCAACAAGGCCTGCCAGCTCACCAGGTCGCGCGTACCCATGGAAGGAATAACGCCAGGCTTGAGATAGTCCAGCCAAACAATTGTCTGGACGGATGGCAACTGCCGGGCTAGATCTGACACATCAGCTTGCCGGTCAACATCCTTGCCTGCGAAGCGGTATCCGTCGGCCGCAAAAAGAACCTTGGGCTGTATCTGTGCAAACCTTTCTACCACCGTCTTTACGCCAAATTCTGGCGCGGCTGAGGACCATACAGCGCCAATCGCCAAGCTGGCAATCATCGCCACCGCGGTCTCGGGAATATTGGGCATGTAGGAGACAACGCGGTCTCCAGGCTGCACGCCGAGCTCTCGCAGTCGTGTCGCAACGATGCGCACCTGTCGACCCAGTTCACGCCAAGTCATCTGGCCCAGTGGCCGCAGTTCCGAGCAATGGTGGAAGACGACCTTGTCTGGGTTTTGTCTTTCCGCACGCATCAGATGCTCGGCATAGTTGACCGTCGCGCCCTCAAACCATCGCGCTCCATGCATCTCCCTGGTGTTCAGAACCCGCTCATATGGGGTGCCGGAGATGACATTGAAGTAGTCCCAAATGGCGGCCCAGAAGGCCTGGACGTCTGTCACGGACCAGCGCCACAGGGAATCGTAGTCTCCGAAGGAGTGGCCGCGTTCAGAGGCGAGCCACCTCATGAATTTAGAGAGTTCGCTGTTGTTGGCTTGCTCAGGAGAAGGAGTCCACAGAAGCTGACCTTCAGCTACCGGTGCTCTGCTGTTTCCTTCGTTTTGCGCGGGCTGGGGCGCCTGTTGAATCTCCATCATCTTCCTTTGTTTGCCCCGAAGGACCTGGTGGAGCGAGGCCTCTACGGGCCATCGCCATGAATCCGCCTTCCAAGAAGGTGCATAAATTGTCATAAAGCGCAGAGACGTCCTTTGACTTGAACTGCCCCTTTGACAGGGTTTCAATGCGCCCTGGCCGCGCGCAGACATTCACCATCGCCCCGACAGCGAAGAAGAACCCCTGGTGGAGGTCCTCGGCAGAAATGTCTGGCTGGCTTCTGTGCAGCTCTTCCAGATACGCGCGTGCGACCGCATTGAAATGCTTGTCGGTCAGCTCGCTCCATTCGGCGCTGCTTGCCGCCATGGCAACCATCTGCGTGTAGTTGCGCCAACCTTGGTCGTTGCGTGCTGCTCTTTTGAGGATCGTGCCTACGTAGCCTTCAAGCAAGGTCCGCACCTTGATGGGCGCATCTTGGCTTTGGATTCGAGCCCGCTCAAGAAACGCAAGTCGCTCGGCGTTGAGGACCTCAGAGCGACGAGCGAGCACTCGATCCATCAATTCCTGCTTCGAGCCAAAGTGGTATCCCACGAGTGCCGACTGACACTCCGCCTCCGCCGCTATGTCGCGGATCGAAGCAGCGTGGTAGCCGAACCGCGCAAACAATTTCTCAGCGCTGTCAAGGATTCGCTCCTTGGTCGCCTCGCTATCCGAGCGCGATTGTGGTCTGCGCTTCGGAGTTTCAACCTCAGGTGTGTTTTTTGGGGTGTTCATAGACGTGTTGGCGAAATCAGGGCATCCACGCTACCACGCCTCAAGCCCATGCTCGCTGGACAAGCGTCTACAAATTGAACACATGTGCAACCAAAAATACACCATAGCGGTCATCCATCTAAGGCCGAATGATCCCGCTAAGACGCAGCAAAGTATAGCCTGGGTTTCTACTATATTGCACACACGTGTAAACAAACTAACATGACTGCATGAGCGTCGATCGAAGCTCGTCTTGTGAAAATTTCAGGAAATTTGATGAAAACGAACCCGCTGCTCAACTGGAAGGTTGATCGAAAACTGGTGACTCAGGTTGGTGTTGATCTCGCAAGGCCCGAGTGCGTGCTTGCGGAAAGTTCAGGTGATCTATGGGTTGCTGATGCCCGTGGTGGAGTGATGCACATACAGCCTGATGGAACGCAGCGCCTGGTCGCTCAGAAAGCGAGCTCGCGCTTTGAAGATACCGGTGACCTCAAAGAGCGCTTCACCAGGGGGACGCTTCCCAATGGTCTGGCCTTCAACTCCGCCGGTGACCTGATAGTGGCAAATTTCGGCACCGATCGGGTCGAACGCATGAGCCGCAAAACTGGCGACACAACGGTGCTTCTCGACGCAATTGATTGCGTGCCGATTGGCAAGGCGAACTTCGTTCTACGTGACTCGCGAAACCGCCTCTGGATCACCGTCTCCACACGGATCAATCCCTGGTCCGATGCGCTGCGTCCTGGCGTCAACGACGGCTACATCATCTTGATGGATGACCAAGGTGCACGTGTGGTTGCCGAAGGGTTCGCATTCACGAACGAGATTCGCTTCGATGCCAAAGAGGAATGGCTGTACGTGGTGGAGACCACGGCCAAAAGGATCTCGCGCCTGCGGGTGCAGTCCGATGGATCCCTTGTAGATCGTGAAGTGTTTGGTCCCTCCTCACTCGGTGCAGGATCGCCGGACGGCATGGCATTTGATGCCTACGGGAACCTGTGGGTGACCATGATCATGTCGGACAGGCTTCTTGCGATAACGCCCGAAGGCGAGGTCATTGAGCTCCTTGACGACGGAAATCCAGATGCCAATGCCCAACTCGAAGCGCACGCTGCAGCGGGCACGTTGACCATGGAAATCATGGCGAAGGCCCACGGCACGCTCGCGCCGTGGATGGCCAGCATCACCTTTGGCGGCCCTGACTTGCAGACCGTCTATCTCGGCAGCCTTATGGGCACATCGCTCGCTTGCTTTAGGTCACCGGTTGCCGGACTTCCAATGGTCCATTGGCGGTCCCCATCGATCTCAAGCAACGCCTCTTAAACAGACCAGGAGTACCGACATGGCATACACATGGCCCCTTGATCCCAATGAGCTATTCACCGAGCGATACGCTCAAATGACTCGGCAGAATCTTCCTTCCAAAGACGTGGACGAGGTGCGATCGCGCATCGATCGCATGTGGGACTATGAGCCAGGAGGTTGGGTGTACGAATGGTCCAGTCTTGCGGAGCGGTATGCGAATGCAGGTCGCCATGATCAAGCCATGCTCGCGTATGGTTGGGCCAAGTTTCCGACACTGGCCAACGAAGCAGGTCGGATAGCCTTGGCGAAGCAGGTCGAGCAGTGTCAGCGCTGGTCGAGCCAACTACCCATCGATTTCGAGCGCCGCATACTGAACGTGCCCTACGCCGGAGGTTTGACAGCGGTACCTGTGCATGTGCTGTCGGCTAAGGGAGCCGCGGCTGATGCCCCTGTCCTTTTGGCAAGCGGTGGAGTCGACTCATGGAAGATGGATTTGCAAGGTGTCTTCCTGCCTTTTATCCAGCATGCTGGGGTCCGAGTACTTGCATTCGACATTCCCGGAACTGGCGAGTCCCAAATTCCGATGTCGCCTGCCGGGTATGAGATCGTTACTGGCTTAGTGGCAGAGGCACGTCGCTCAGGAGCTCGCAAAGTGGGGCACCTCGGTATCTCCATGGGCGGCCACTTCTCCGCACGGTCTGGACTGGAGGGCGCGGTGGACGCCTCCATCGTTCTCGGCGGCCCGGTCGGAGCGCTTGCGAATCCACCAGCGCGCCAGTGGCATTTTGGGATGGCAGACATTCTGGGAAATGCGCTTGGCCTGAATCGCCCCGATCCACAAGAAGTAGCGGCAGCGATGGCTGGCTTCTCGCTGAGGAGTCTGCTTGAACAGGGTCAGAACGCGCCGATGCTGGTGGTCAATGGAGCTGATGACGTCCATATCCCTCAACAAGACACCCTGGTTTTTCAGGGGCGCAAAGATACAGAAGTTCTTCTGTTGCCCGACACGGGGCACTGCGCCGTCACAAAGCTCGATGTCGTGGCGCCCAAGATGATTGGTTGGCTCGCGCAACAGATGCAGTAGTGCCAGGTGGTCGAAGTATCAATCGGCCCACTTTGACGATAACAAGGAGACAACCTCGTGGATATTTTTCGTCGTGACATTCTTTTGGCCATGGCTGCAGCAGCGCTTCCAACTTTTGGGCATGCGCAAGTGGTCCTGCCGGACACTCTGAGAATCATCGTGCCCTTTCCTCCGGGTAACTCGCTCGACGCGTCGGCGAGATGGTTCGCCGAAACCTACCGCTCCGTTACCAACCGCAAGTGCATCGTCGAGAACAAGCCGGGGGCCGCCGCTACCATCGCGGCTTCGGAAGTATCTAGGTCAAAGCCGGATGGATCGGTGGTGCTGTGGACGACTGGTGGACATACCACCAATGCCGTGCTTATGAAGAAGTTGCCCTACGATCCGCTAGAGGGATTCACGCCGGTGACAAAGGTGTCCGTTGGCGAGGGCTTCGCCTTGCTGACCCGTACCAGCTCTCCGTTCAATAGCGTGCAGGATGTAGTTGATGCTGCACGAAAGGCTCCGGGAAAGATCAGCTTCGCATCGGCAGGCATCGGGAATACCACCCATGTGGTCGGCGCGCTGTTTGCGAAATCGGCAGAGATTGAGCTCCTTCACGTGCCTTACCGCGGTGATTTCATAACGGACCTAATGGGAGGGGTCGTGGACATTGCCTTTGTAGCACCGTCCGTAGTCATGCCCTTCATCCAGTCAGGCAAGCTGAAAGCGCTTGGGCTCTCCGGGACCAAGAGGGCGACGACGCTACCGAATCTTCCGAACTTCGCCGAGTTCGGAATCAAGGACGTTGACATCCCTGCTTACTCGGCGCTTTTGGCTCCACCGAACATGCCCGCCGATGTGCTTGCCGCCCTGCACAAGGGAGTTGTGGCAACTCTGCAAGACCCGGCACTCCGAGCTAAGTTCAAAACTCTCGGCAACGAACCGCAGGCAATGCCTGCTGAGCAGTTCAGGGTCTATCTGAAGAACGAACTCCAGCGCCTGCAGCAACTGCTGCCGCCCCTCGGCATTGAGATGGATATCTAGGCGGATCGATCTCTCGACTACTCGAAAGCAGCGACTCGCAAGCGAGTCTGTGGGCGCAATCGCAGATGAGTGCTGTGATGCCAAGCCGCGTGCCAGATCCAAACTCGCCAAATGGAGAAAAGATGTCCAACCAACGCATTCAGAAATCTGTCCTCGCTCTCAGCTCTAACTCATCAATCCGCAGAACATTGATTCTGACGTCAGTTTTCGTCGGAGCGGCATGCTTTGCCCAACGGCCGTCGTTTGCGCAGGCGACCTTTCCCACAAAGCCGGTGCGGATCGTCGTTCCCTATGCGGCGGGCTCTTCCCCAGACGTCATAGCAAGGCTACTGGGCGAGCGTTTGTCGAAGGGGCTTGGTCAGCCCGTGTACATCGACAACAAGGGTGGGGCAAGCACAATCATTGGGGCACAACTCGTGGCGACCGCGCCCGCTGACGGTCACACCCTGCTGTACGCCGTGAACAACACGGTTTCAATCAACCCGCACGTGTACAAAAACCTGCCTTACAAGGCAGAAGACTTTGTACCTGTGGTGCGCATTCTTTCAGTGCCCTTTGTTCTGGTGACTTCTCCAAAGTCGCAGTACAAGACATTGCCAGAGTTTGTTGCAGCCGCCAAAGGAGCGCCAGGCAAGATGACATACGCCAGCTATGGGATCGGCAGCAGCACACATGTGGCAATGGCGCGCTTGCTAAACGAGGCCGGTGTAACGATGGTCCACGCTCCATACAACGTCATGGCGTTACCCGATCTTATGAATGGACTCATCGATGTGGTTTTTGAGCCTGCCACAACGGCAATTCCCAACATCAAAGCCGGCAAGCTGACTGCGCTCGCTGTCTCTGGACCAAAGCGAGTCAGTGCGCTGGCAGACGTACCAACTGTGGGCGAACACTTCAAGAATTTCGTGGGCGATTCATGGCACGGCCTCGTCGCCCCGAAAGGCACACCACCGGAAGTGACCGCAAAGCTCAACGCGTTGGCTCAGCAGATCATCAAGGCCGAAGACTTCCAACAGCGACTTCATGACTTTGGCCTGGTCCCTGCAGGTGGCACATCAGACGAATTCCGCCAGTTTCTCGCTGAGGATTCAAGGGCTTGGGCGAAAGTCGTGCGAGAGAACAATATCCAGGTCGACTAGTGGCGATGGGAGCTGGCCATGGACCGCAGTCACTCAGGAGGAAATGTCCTGAGTAACCGCACTGTGTAGTAATCGCCGATCAGCTCTGCTATCTACCTTGATGGGCGAGATGACCGGCTTGCTACTGGATCTAGGTGGGGTTCAGACGGCGTTGATCTGAAAGATCTTTGCCACCGATGCTTTCATAGACGCCGGCGGTGACAAGCCGGAGGAGGGGAATCTCAGCAAGCGCCGAAACGATATGGAACTGTGTGGGCATCTGCTGCCAAGTTGGCGAGTTGAACCTTGCCGATGCGGATCCTTGCGAGTGGGAGGTCAACCTGGCGCTGCTGTTTCCAGCTGGCGTCAGGGTGCAATAGTCAACGTCCAACTCACCCCAAGCGCCGGTAGAGGGCATCACTTTCTGGTGGATGAGATTGCCCCCCACTTGCGGTGCCGCCGGAGTCTCTTCCAGTGCCTCCAAGCGCATCTCGAAAAACTCAAATCCCATCCATTCGGCGCTCACACGGGTGACTCCTTTTTGCTCCGTTGGCATAGGTAGATCTGCATAGATCTTGCTCCAGCCGAGTTCCTCACGTCCACTGAGGATTGGATCGGTAAGGTTCTCCCAGACGACGGGTTGGGCCCAACCATCTATTGTCTCCTTTCCCTTCCATTGGACGGGAATTCGGACCGACAGCATGTTGTAGCCTCGTCCAGCGAGCCAGTGCAGGTCTTCCAAGACCGTGAATTCAAACGCAATTTGAGGAGCTCCACGAAGAACGCAGTGCTTGGGTATAAGCCTGGCGACTGCAGCTTCATTGGTCTCAAATCGTGCGTACAAGCTGCGCTTGCGAGGGCTGTTGACTTGATCAAAGTGCGTCACGGGTGCGCGGCCTTGCCGAGGACTTGGATTTGGCCCGAATGCCACGGGCATGCGCAAGATTGCTTTTTCGGTTGCTGTCATGCTTGAGCTTAATGGTGCGTGAGAAGTGAGGGCGTGCACAGTGCAAGCGCTTTCCACGATTGCACTAGGGTCGCGTCTATTTGTGCGGGATCACTGGAAGCAGGATGCTGGAGTCGAACGCTCCCCCGGTACGAATGCGGTTGATACCTGCAAACTTGGCCGGGCTTCGGTCCCTCGGATCGTTGTGAAGAAATGGCCCAGAGCCGGTGCGTGGCTCTTTGGTCGCACTTCGAGAGAAATCCTGACCCTCCACCAGCAGCCCGAGGCGATAGCCGCGTGGAACGACGACGCTGGTTGGCCACAGTTCCACTTCTATCGGATAGGACGTGGAGGGGACAACAGGGGAAGTTTCGGTGTGGGCATGAAACGGCCGAGACTCAGTGCTCCTATTCTGATCGAGCGCGCGATGGGACAGACGCAACCAGCCCTGGGTAACTGGGACTGCAGCCTCAGAAGCCCCTTCGAATGGAACTTCGGCGCCATGCGGGTCGTACAACTTGAGCGTGAGGAAAAAGTCAGCATCCGACGCAGTCGTCTCGACCCACAGCCGTACTGATAGTGGGCCCGTGAACTCGATTTCGCTCTCAAACGCAGGCGTCGAGAACTCGACACCTGTACCCATTGCATCGAAGGTCACGCTAGCCTCTTCGTTCAACGTCTTCTTCGACACTGTCTGGCCTTTCGCGTCCAGATACCACCGACTCCAGCTGGTACGAGCAATTGGCCATTCACTCTCCTCTCGGTATTCGAAGTGGTCTGGATGTCTTACGTGCAGCATCACTGGCTCGCGTTGCTCCCAGCCATTTGCGAGCCCTTTGAGATAGTGGTCAAAAAACTGCCGCTGCAGATCACGCCAGCGAGGTTTGTAGAAAGACTCGTAGTGAGTTCCTCCATGGAGCTCAAGCCACTTAGCTTTGGAGCCTGCGCCGAGGAAGCCTTCTACATTGCCCCGCAAATGCAGCCCTAGACCGCCCCAATTCCCGGCCGAAAGCACAGGGACCGATATCTTTGACAAGTCCGCGTTGCGGTCTCGGTACCATTCGTCATCCATCGGGTGGGCTTCGAACTGTTCGAAGAAGTCATCGCGGTTGGCGTCTAATTCCCCCTCAGACAACGGAACCCCTGTCGTAGTTTGTCCAGTCTCTCGACTCTTGTGAGGTGAGTTCCCGTTGCCGTGCTGCAGGGATAGGATCTGGTTAGGCCACCAGGCGGCGTTGACGAAGTGATTGGCCAGAATTCCGCCCTGGTGTGTCAGCTCCCGATAGAAGTCTGAAAACCCTTCCCAGGGCATGATTGCAGCCAGGTGTGGCGGGTTCAATGCGGCGACCTGCCACTGGTTCGCAGCAAGATAGGAGATGCCCATAAGACCCACTCGCCCGTTGGACCATGGCTGTACGGCGGCCCATTCAATGCAATCGTAGTGATCCAGAGTCTGCTGCTTGGACCATACGTCCAGCTTCCCAGGCGACTTGCCGCTGCCGCGCGTGTCGACCGCGATTACCACGTAGCCGTGCGGAATCCATTGCTCTGGGTCTGGAAGCTCCCAGCGCAGGTACCGGCCAGATGAACCGTCGCTGTCGATTTCCGGATACAGCTGTTTCAGCTTCTTCCAGGCTGGCGCGTAGCCATCTGCGAAATGCACGTCCTTTCCATAGGGTCCGTGCGTGAGGATGACGGGATAAGCGCCGGCAGCCTCTGGCCGGAATATGTTGGCCCGCAACTCAAGGCCGTCGCGAACGCGAATCGGCACGTCAATCTCTACAATCATTTCCAAATTCCTTGAACTACGGGCGGGGCCCGATGGTTGGAAGGCAGCGCGGCCTCTGTCGCCTTGGCCGTGCGCCCTATGCTGACAAAACGGTTCTAGTTTTTCTCAAGCCCAAGACCAGGCACAAGTGCTTCGTGTGTTCTGTATGTACGCTCGATGAGCGCCTTGAAGGTTCGAGCGTCGACGTAGTTGACCACCTGCGACATGCCACGTGCGCGCTCGATGTACGAAGGTGATGAAGCGATCTTCTTGCATACAGCCGAGTAGCGATTAATGATGGCTTGCGGTGTACCGGCAGGCACGAACAGTCCATTCAGGCCTTGGCTGTTGGTCGGGAAGCCCAACTCTGAAACGCTTGGTACATCGGGCAGCGCAGGATGGCGCTTCTGGGACAACACTGCCAGTACCCGCATGTTCTTCCCAGCTAACGTGCCAACCCCCAGTGCCGCGAAATCAAGGGTGCCAGCGAGGGTGTCAGACATGGCTTGGCTGTCGCCGCGGTATGCAATCGCGTTGAATTTGATCCCGGATGAGCGCTCTATCGCAGCCAAGGACAGGTGCCCTACGCTGGCCGGCCCCGCGTGCCCAAACGAAATCGTCCCGGGCGCTGCTTTTGCTTTGGCGACCAGATCTTCGAAGCTGCGGAGTGGGGAGTCGGGTTTGACTACCACAGCGAAGATGTTTTCGAAGATTTGGCACACGGGCTCAAACTGGTCAAGCTTGTAGGGCATGCTGCTGTTCACGAATGGGGCATTCGTCAAGGGAGAGGCCGGGGAGAAGGCAATGGTGTATCCATCAGGCTTCGCTCGCGCCAGGGAATTGAATCCCACGACTCCGCCCCCGCCCTCCTTGTTGACGACTACCAGTTGCTGGCCCATTTCCTGTGCGGCATCCACCGCGAAAGCCCTCGCCATGTTCGCTACTCCGCCACCAGCAGCGTAAGGAACGATCACCTCGATAGGCTTCACTGGAAAGTCGTTGGACTTCTGCGCGTGAGCAATTCCGCAGGGGACGGCCATTGCAAAAATGCCAACCAGGCGCAACAGAAGAGTTGCTTCCATACCCGTGGTCTCCTCAATCCAGGGTGATGCCTAGCGGCGGCAGAATCTTTTGGTACCTGTTGAACTCGGCTTCAACGTACGCCTTGAATTCTTTGGGCGCAGGCACAGTAACGACTGCACCAATCTTCTTCGCTTCTTCGAGGAAAGAGGGGCGCTGGGTTGCGAACACAATGGCTTTGTGAAACTGGTCGACCAGGTCGGCGGCCATGTCGGCTGGGCCAAATATGCCGCCCCAGGCAGGCACGTCCGCGCCCTTGATACCCAGTTCCCCAAATGATGGAACATTCGGCAAATCGGGGGTGCGCTGATCACCCGAGATGGCGAGCGCTCGCAGTCGACCAGCGTCAAGAAATGGTTTTGCGATAGAGGTGCCCAGGAAGGACATCGTCACCATGCCCGAGAACATGTCGTTGAAGATCGGAGCGGCGCCTCTGTATGGCACATGGATCAGCTCAACCTTGGCCGCGCGAGCGAACAGAGCACCCACCAGATGCGTTGTGTTGCCTGTGCCTGCGGACCCATAGCTCAGGCTGCTTGGCTTTTCTTTTGCAGCCTGCAGAAGCTCCTGAGCGGTCTTGTAGGGTGAATTAGCCGGCACCAACAGTAGGAAGCCGGCGGATTTGTACAGCTGGGTAATTGGGGTGAACGCTTTGCGTGCGTCGTAGGGCATCTTCTTTTGGAGGATGGGGAGCACAGTGTGGCCACCCGTCGTGAAGAGCAGCGTAGATCCGTCCGGCTTGGATCGCGCTACTTCGCTGCTACCGATCACTCCACCGGCGCCTCCCTTGTTGTCGACGATGACGGACTTGCGCGTGGCCAGCGCCAGACCGTCCGCCAAGATGCGCGCCGTGTTGTCAAACGGCCCGCCTGCTGCAAACGGAACGATCAGCTTGATCACACTCGGGAACTCCGCTGCGAATGACGGCGAAGAAAGCGTCAGTGCCCCAGCGGTGCAACCGAGGGCCTCAAGGAAATGTCTACGGTCCATTTTTGTCTCCTGTGAAGTGAGCTGTGAAGTCAGCCGCGGGCTGCTGACCTCAGGCGAGTCAGATCGAGCTCATCTGCCGATGTGCGTCAATCAGTACAAAGGCAACCCGAGCAATCTCATCGGTGTTGTTTGCCCAAGCGTGATTCGTTCCTCTTTGCACAAGCACATCTCCAGCTTTGAGGACGGTCTCGCCTTTCTCCATGATTGCGGTGATCTCGCCTTGGAGCACGATCGCGTAGTCCACCGTGTCGGTGATGTGCATCCCAACGTCGCGATCATTGTTGGGCTGATGCTTTGCGTCGGGATAGACCGCTTCGAAGGTTGCCGCGGCCTGGCGACGGCGTTCCTCTGGGTCCTTTGGATGTGGCGGGAAGTCGATAACCCTCAATACCGTGCCACCGCTTGGTGGCATCACGCCCTTGTGTTCTCGGATGTCATCAGGGCACTTCGTTGCCGAAGGAGCTGCACCGGTGCGCCAGAGGTTCGAATTGGAATAGCCAGGCCGAGAAGCCAACGTGATGGGTGCGGGAGCGGCGCCGTCTTCCTGAAAATAGGAGTGTCCTTCGGCATTGGTTCCGGTAATGACTCTGCGCACTGGAGGAAGTGATTTCATGGATGTGCTCTTGTGGTGGGTGAAGACAAGCGTTGACTGCGAATGGGTTTCAACGCGATGGGTAACAGATGGTTTGCGGGCGGCGCAGGACTATGCAAGTTCTTGTGGGGCGCCGAGTGTTCGGCCGATCCAATGAGCCATGTAGCTGATGGTCAATTCGCGGTTATCGACGCTGCAGTGCTCGCTTCCCCCCTCTTCCACGGTGTGAATGTGAAGCTCCCTGCCGACGCTGTTTACTGCCTCGTTGTACGTGCGGTGAGCGAACTCCACGGGCACCTGTCGATCGTTGTCGCCGTGGACCACAAGCAGCGGACACCGAATGCGATCCAGGATTCCATTCAGGGTCATACGATCCCCCATGGCCTGAACTTCTTCAACGCTTTGGACGCCCATTACCCACTGGACGTGTTCGAAGTAGTGGTGGACCGACTTTTGGGCACCACCACCCTGAAGCCGCCGGCGGATGCCGACCCCGATGTCGTACATGGCACCCCAGCACACGCAGCATGCAAAGCGTGGTTCGAACGCTGCCGAACGAGCTGCGTAGTAGCCGCCCAGGCTCAGGGCCATCATTCCGATACGTTGGGGGTCGACATCTGACTGCGTCATCAACCAGTCCACACACGCAGTGGCAGGGCGGTCGGTTTCTACGATCGTGTGCAAGCCACGCAAGCGCAAGGCTTCGCCCACCCCCGGGTGGTCCACGATCAGCGTCGAGACACCTCTTTCTGCCAATTCGGTGGGCATTCCGCCGAGGTAGATGTACTCCTTGTTCACGTCGAGCCCATCGAAGTGAACCATGCATGGCTTGCGGGCGGCATTGCCCTTGCCGCGAACGTACAGCGCTGGCAGGGTGGTCCCCTCATAGGGAATCTCAACCCTCTCGATCTCATACTTTCCGAGAGTTGCGAACTTCTTGAACGACTCCAAAAACAATTGGTAGAGCTGGTTGCGCCCAGGATCCTTTGAGGAACTCTGACGCTCAGCGGCAAAGTAATAGGTGGCAGCACGGCCGTACTTTCCCGAGGCACCTCTCCGATCACCCTTCAATTCATCCGCCTGGGCAGCTTTGGCAACCTTGTCGCCCGCAGCCTTCCAGGCATCACAGAACGCCTGCGTCGCGGCGTCATCAGCATTGGCGGCCAGAGGCTTGAGGGGCCGCAGTACGTCGTCAACCTCAGTCAGCACGCCACCCGTATTGATCACCATCAGCGTGGCGAGATTCCAAGAGTAGTTGCCTTCAAAGTACTCAAACATTCAAAACTCCTGACAAGTTAGATCCATCAAACAGCTGATTAAAACAGCTGTTTGAATCGGATCGTAGTGAGTCCTGGGTTTCGGAAACAGAGGGTTTACCCGAGTACGAGGGGCATGTTCAGACCCGCTTGGACGGCTCTACGATGTAGGAGCGCTGATGGCCGCTACAAGAAATTCCATGAGAGATCGATGCAGCGCATCCGAATCGGCGGCATCGAACCGACCGTTCGAGATTGTGGTGATCCGATTGGTCTTGCTCCGGTCCGTGGACGTCACGATCACAGTTCCGGCCATGAACATGTAGCGCCAGTAGAAGGCAGACGGATTCACTTCTGGGCATGCCTTCTCGAAGGCGCGGATGTAGTCTCGGGCCAAGGGGTCGAAGTGCCTCTGGACGATCCGTGTGGTCATTTCGTTTGGGCTGAGCCTGTGTTTCAGCACGAGCTGTGCGAGAAGTGCCCCTTCTCCGTCCTGATCAGGCCCGAGGTAGGGACGCATAAATGTGTCCAAGATCTCTTCGAGTGAGGGTGCTACTCCCTGGCTATCCGCTTTTTCTAGAACTTTGTTGAGTCCAGCGAGACGCCTCTCGTTAACGCTTCCGGCAAGGCTGTCGAGCACCGCTTCGCAAAGTGCATCTTTGCTTCCGAAGTGGTAGTTCACCGCTGCCAAGTTGACCCCTGCGGAAGCAGTCAGCTCTCGCAAGGTGACGTTCTCCATGCCCTTCTCCGCAAAAAGGTGCGTGGCGGCGGAGATGACCTTCCACTTGGTTTCGGCAGCAGGGTCAAAAACTGGTTTGGATGACATTTTTGATGGTACTTCTAGACACTGATACGGCAAGATCGTGATCTTTAAGCCGGGAAGACGTTTTCGAAAGTTCTCTTTTGGAGCTCTTCCACTAGCTGCAACCGATGGAACTTTGATTCAAACATTTGTATGATACGAGTGTTTGAAACGGAATGTACCGGCATTTTGCCGGGGCTTGTCGTGCAACGCCAGGGGACTCTCGTCCTCATGGCAAACATCGGAACTCATGCAGCCATGAACGAAGCTCTTTTTCCTATCCCTCGCCAGGCGATAACGGTTCGCCTCGGTAAAAACACCCAGGTTCTTTCCAGGAAAGAAATCCTCGCGTGGGAGGTCAACAGAGCAAAGAAGGCATTGCGCAGTCTTGGGATGCCATCAAGTTCATCAGATGTCGATACGCTTCGCGCAGAAGTAGTTAGAGCCAGAATTTCGCTCGGCCGACCAGAGATCGAACGCCGCTTGGCTACGCAGGTGAAATGGTCTGATCGACTGACCAAGGTCTTGGCGCTCGCTTCTCGAGGCCGGCGCCTTCAGTGTCAAGTCGAACTGTTTCTCCCGCGTGGGTCTGCAGCCAACTTTAAAAATTGGTACTTTGACCGGGCAGCGGTGGATGACGAGGCTGCCTTTCTTGCTGCCTGCCCTGACCACCACATTTTTCGTCCTACACCTGACGGCGGTCAGGAGGTGTGGGAAACAACGGGCGGGTCACCTCTCGCATCCCGCTTCTTTTTCGCTATGGACGAAACGGCCGATCTTGTGACGCCTGCAGACCCGACCTATCCAATTCAAATGGCGGGCGCTGCGCGCCTCGCGGATGGGACTGTACTGGGCGGGATCCGGCACCAGTTTCGCGATGAAGATGGGGGAATGCGTGCGTTTTTGACCGTCGAGTACCCATGGTTGATGGGCCCCATTGCGGTCGCCATGCACCGGTGGCATGTCGCGTGCGAATTCTCCGTGTGGGCTGAAGCTGCAAACACATAGGTGGCGATCTACCCACATGGCTCGACTTAGAGCCGTCGGTGGTGAACTGCTTCCGCGCAAATGAGCTTGGTATCGCTTTGAGCTCAACGCCGCCGGTGCCGATCGAGTGTTCCAGACCAACATCACGAAGACGACCAGCTAACTCAGGAGACAGCCGTGCTTATCAACTGCGCCACTTATCGAGATGGACACAAGGAGCGAGATACGGACCTGAACGGCATCGGAGCCGTAGTTCGGCAGCCGGACAGGTTTGTATGGGTGGCGCTTGAGGATGCAACTCAAGATGAACTCTCAATTCTGCAGAGAGAGTTCAATCTTCCAGAGCTTGCGGTTGAAGACGCCTTGCATGGTCACCAGAGATCAAAAATCGAAGAGTATCCCGATTGCCTTTTCGTTGTGGTGCACATGATCGAAGTTGATGAAGTGGGTGAGCTCCAATTCGGGGAGCTCGCGATCTTCGCTGGCAGCAACTATGTACTTTCAGCACGAAGAAATAGCCGCACGGGCTTCTTGGGCGTACGCGCGCGCGCCGAGCGAGAACCCGAGCTACTGCGCCACGGCGTGGGCTATGTCCTTTATGCACTGGTAGACGCAGTGGTAGACAGGTACTTCCCAATTGTGGAACAGCTCGAAGCTGAGTTAGATGCAATAGAAGAAGAGATTTTTGGAAAGGCAGGCCCCGGCAAGGCCAACGTAGAACGCCTATACGAATTGAAGCTGAAGACGACTCGCATCAAGCACGCTGTAAGCCCCTTGTTGAACGATATGGGCAGGCTACATGGCGGACGAGTTCCGCCACAAGTGGCCGCTGTGCAGGACTACTTTAGGGATGTTGCAGACCACTTGGCGCGAGTCAACTCCTCTATCGATGGGCTACGAGACACTATTGGTACCGCGGTCCAGGTCAACCTGTCACTGGTGACCATCAATGATGGTGAGGTGACCAAGCGATTGGCTGCATGGGCCGCAATCTTTGCCGTATGGACTTCGTTTGCAGGTCTATGGGGCATGAATTTCGAGCACATGCCTGAGCTGAAGTGGACCTATGGCTATCCTCTCTCACTCTTTGTGATTGTGTGTGCATGCAGCGCTCTGTACTGGCGCTTTAGGCGCATCGGTTGGTTGACGCCGCTAGCCAAAGCTGTCGAGAAGAAGAGCGCTTCAAGCTAGATCTGGCGATCCCACTTTCGTAGATCGTCGCTCGCTAGCTCCAAGGCTTGACTTCCGGAATGGCGTGCACCGGACATGATCTATCACCAAGCGGCCGGCCATCCCATCTTGGCCAACAGCTTGTGAGTGCCGCGAACTTCAGCTTTAGGCCAAAAGCTGAGGTTGCCAGGCAAACCCGGGTGACCGCGTTGCAGCATTTTTCGGATCGCTGGAGTGGGTGCGCTGACGGCTCCGTGGCGGATTCCTGCCCTTCGGCCCAGCTCAAGCAAGGGGATGTTTCAGAAGCCAGTAGCTCGCGGAGTATCCTCCGTGCGCGTTGCGGTAACCTAACAGGCTCTCATCGCTACTACCTGCGACCCGTACCAATGCTCACAATGCAACAGCCCGTGACCGTAGGACAACTTGCGCGCCAGCTGCAGGAAGCCGATCGCAGAGAGCTTGAAATCGAGGTCCCCGCCGGAGCGCAGCTCGATCTCTCCAACACTCCCGGTGCGTCGGTAAATGGCGGCAAGTTGCGTTTCGCTCGCCTTGAAGACCGGAACTCGGTGGCGGCTTTGGAGGTCCTCGCTGAGTTGGGCGATCCTCCCTTTGACGAGCAGGTGGTGTGGACTGCAGCCTATGGTCTATGGCGGCGGGAGATTGGCAACGCCGATATGGCTTCCGGAAGGTTTCTGGCGGCTGTCCACCCAGTGGTCAGCGTCCTACGCTTGGCGACGACCCGAATTGCTCGTCCGACCGACGTCTTCGACGCCCTGCACCTCGTTGAGGCCACACTGCCGTACATTGACTCGGTCGAACCGTCCGATGTGATAGCGCTTTGCGATGCCGAGCAGCCGCACACAGTGAACGATCTCGCCGGCGGTTTCTTCTATCATGCGCTGTCGCGCTGGTTCGGCCGCAAGCCAGCGGCCGCACGCGACATGGTCGAGATGCTGCTGGCACAGCCTTGCAAAACGCGTGGCAACTTGCTGGGCGCGGCCTGGATGGCTTGGTTCGAATCAGACCCGCAGACCTCAGTCTCACGTCTCTTGGAAGTAGACATGCGCCCCGACCTGACCGATCTTGACGAGGTCACCTGCTGGATCGCCAGCCGCATGCTTGCAGAGCCCGGCCTGTCTGCCGAACTGGCAACAGCGCTGGAAGCACGCATCCTGCTCCGGATGGCTGACGAAGATGTTGTTCAGCGCCAGGCCGGGCTGCGCGCCGCCGGCGCAGTTCTTCACCTGCGACGCACTTTCGATGAAGCCTTGCGTGCGCGCATCGCCGCAGGCGACCAAGACGCGGTCGTGTGCGTTGCGCAGGCGTTATCACGCAACGACGAGGATTTTCTTCAGGCAGGCATTTTCTTCGAGTGGCTCCCCCTGTGTGTAGGGCTAGGCGACGGGTTCGACCGTGCATTGGACAGGCTGGACTACAGTCTCTCTCAGTTATTGCGCCCCGAGTCGGCGCACGTCGAACCAGTGCTTGAGTTCCTCGAAGCGTGGGTCCGCGCCCATCTCGGCTCGACAGTAGGCAAGCGTGAGTTCGCGGATCGCTTCAATGCGTGCGCGCAGGCGCTGCGATCCCATCCCCCGTTGATGGCCAGCGTGTTCACCCGCTGGATGCTCGCTGATGGCCAGGCCACTGCGAATGCTGCGGCAGGCTTGGTCACAGACATGCGCGCCAATGACGGTATGGCGATCGAGTTTGATCGAGCGGTGCTCGAGACTGCCACCGAGGCTGATTTGGTGTACTTGGTCAAACGGACACTTGGCTTCCTGCTGGAGTCCAAGCAGATGATCTCGTTAACGCTGTCCTTGCTGGATTTGCGCGACGCGAAGGAGCGCGTATTTCCCTTTATGCGTTGGATGCTGTATGAAGAAGTCGGATATGACTACCCAGGAGCCACGAGCGTCGCATTAAAAGAGCGAGCCGCGCATGAGCAGGACGCTGACGTGAAAGAGCTGCTGGGCAGCATCGCAGCGCAGTTGGAGGCTGACATGTCTGCGCTGGAGGCGCTGCCGCGCCTGCGCGAACTCAGAGTTCCAATCACCCTGCGCCGTGATCTCGCTAAAGCCCGTTCCAAGGCGATGCAGAGTTCGATACGCGAGGCGGAAAAGCAGTCGGTCTTTGCACAACTCGTCACGCGGGTGCACATCAAGGCCGGCGAGACCAGCTTTCAGCACGATGGCGAGTCGTGGACCGAGCCCATGCACTTTGCATCTCACTCGGTGTCGTTCGAGATGCCGCGGCGCGAAGTGCTCGATCCTGTCGGCAATGCCTATCGAAGGCTGCAACTGCGCACAGCCAAGCGGGATCTCACATGAACGGCGGCAACCCGATGCGCCTAGCGCTCTCGCACTACCTACGGACACTGCGAGAGCGGGACGAGTTCGACCGGCTGCTGCCCGAGTTGTTAACGCAGATGGGCTACGTGCCGCTGGTCAAGCCCAAAGCCGGGGTGCGCCAGTTCGGCGTCGACTTCCCGGCGGCAGGCCGATCTCTGACGGATGGCGTCGAAGAGTTACTGCTGTTCGTCATTAAGCAAGGCGACATCGGCCGACGCACTTGGAGCGGGGATCCTAACGCTGTGCGTGAGAGCATGGAGGAGATCATAGATGTCTGGCTCGCTAGCCATGTGCCGCCCGAGTACAAAGACCACCGAAAAGTGATCGTGGTCGCAACTACAGGCGACCTTGGCCAGGAAGTGCAGCCCAACTGGGTCGGCTTTGCCACGCGCCATCCCCAGCTCCACTTCGAATTTTGGGGCGCGGACGAGGTGTCCGACTTGGTCGAGGCGCACCTGCTGAACGAACACCTCTTTGACGGTCAGGATCGCGCCGACTTGCGCAAGGCGCTGGTGATGGGCGCCGACAGCGACTACCGTTTTGAGCATCTCTGCAAACTCATGCTTCGTCAACTGGGCCTCGCGCCCGAAGGCCAGTTAGACGAGAAAGGAGCACAGCAGACTGTCCCGGCACTGCTCAAAGCGCTGCGCCGGGTTCATTTGGCTGCGTTGGTGTGCTCGCACTGGGCCGACGGCGAGAACGAGCGCCGCCAGGCGCTCTGGGTGATGGAGCGCACGTTGCTGTGGAGCTTCCACCGTGTCGTCCTGCAGTCGCTACACGACCGGCAAGACGTCCGTGAGGTGATACAGGATATCTGGCGCTCCTACCTGCAAGCGGCCAGCCGCTACTTCGACGCCGTGGCTGCACACGTCCGCATAAAGGACGGCCTGTCGGGGTACACGCGAGAAGGCGCCGAGTATTCGGTGCTGCTGCTCGAACAAGTCGGCCTCCTTGCTTCAATCGGACTCTCGGCTGCCTTAGTGGAGCAGGGTCAAGATGACGCGTGGCGGGCACGTTCCAGTGAACTCGCGACTGCCCTTGCTGCAATGCTGCGCAACCACGGAGCGGCAGCCTCCCCTCGACTGGATGAACAAGTGATCGACATTTGTTTGGCTCTGGTGTTGTTCATTCAAACGGGGCGGCACGACTTGGCGCGCTGGTGGACTGCCGAGATCACTGGACGCCTGAATTTCGTGTTCACGATGGACAGAATGTTCCCGGTGGGATCCGACTCCTTCGACGATCTGGTCGAGCTTGAGGTACATGGCTCCGACGAGTTCAAAGGTCTTATGCGCCGCCACTCGTGGCTATTGGCCACCATGGCGTCCTGGTGTGCGATGCTGCGTCTAGACGACATGTACCAGAATCTCGCCGAGGGTCATTCAAAGGAATATTCCGATGTGGGCAGTCAGCTCTGGCACCCAACGGCTGACTGGGCATCCAACTGGTATTTTGGGCCAGCGCACCAGGTGAGCGGTAGCGCCGAAGCTCCCTACGCCTTGCCAGTACCGGCGCAAACTTTGCGCGACCGCATCGCGCAATTCAACGCGAGTGGCCGTCTTCGATGGGAGGAAAGCTCGCCGGCCCTGGCAATTGGCTTTTGGCCGTTGGACTTCATCGCTTGCCGTCATTTCAGAACACCCGTGCCAGCATCGATGTGGTACTACCTTGGCAGCAAACCGCCAAACTGCGAAGAAGAGGTCACGGGGCCTACCACGCTGCCTCCATGAGTTCCCGTCCATCAAAACACATGGGCTCTATTCGGCCTCAGTTAGAGCGAATCCCGATGGCATCTCGGTGTGGAGCTGCCGCAAACTACGCCGCTGTTTGCGCGACTCTGTTGCTTCCAGGGCTAGCAAAGTAGAAAGCTTCTCTGCGAATGGGTCGAGCTTGCTGGAGCTCGCGCGCTTGGCAGCTGGGGTGCTCTGCTCATCACCCGAGCGCAGATACTTTTTCACGGTGTTGCGAGCTAGGCCTGTGCGCCTTGAAATCTCGCGGATGGACAGCTGCTCGCCCAGGGCCTATCGCCTTATGACACTGAGTGTCACCACGTCTAAGCTCCTGAAATCTCCTGCTTCTAAAAGCAGCAGGATAGGGTTAGTACGTTGATCAGGTCAGTGGAATTCAACAAGCAACCATCCCCAGTGCGAAAACACAGGTTCTGAGCAGTCGTAGGATGAGCGTTAGCTCCAATCAGTTTTCTACAATTCTGCGAAGCAGTTGAATTGCAGCCATTTCAAGTATGGCCTCTCCAGTATCGCTATCCCACAGCGAGCCGCTCTTACGTACGATACCTTTTTCAAGCAGCAGTTTATCATTATCGACAAAATGCTGTAAGAATCTAGCCAGCTCTCTCACTTGGTTTGGCGATGGCTCGGCACGCGATGGCAAACTTGCTTTATTTAATTCTAGGGTGCTTAAAATCCCGCCATCCAGCCGAAGTTTTTGAAGTCTACGCACATCTGCCCGTGACCGCTCAAGGTCACTACGCAGAATATAAGTTAACTGACGGACAGCCAGGTTTTCAATACTGCTGATCCAATCATCGCTAACTCGGCGCCCGCTTTTTTCATGAGGGAAAGACTCAACGCTTTGTGTCGCCCATGCCGCAATCAACGCCCTGTAGTGCTCAAGGCTTGGCTGTCGAAGGGATGCAGCTGTCGGCCCTCCACGTGCAGCTGAAATTCTACCGATACTGGCTACAGACCAAGAAGTTGCCTTTGAATCAAATCGCTCCCTGCAGATCGCGTGAATTATCTCAAGCCCCTTGCGCTTCGCGGGATGCTGGCTCTCTGATATTAGTCGATCATATAGCTCCTGTGGATTTATGCTTGCCATTTATTCTCCGTTGCATTTTCAATCAGAAACGGAGAATTTCGACTTGCAATACCTAGTCGCAAAGGTTCCCCCCTGCTTGCTGAACACCCCGCCAGAAAATCGGGCAGAGCAGTTTTCTTTATACCCAATGCGTCGGCAACGGTGTGTGGCCCTTCTATTATTCGAACAGCCGCATGTAGACCGCTATTGTCATCATTTGGGTTAATTCTTCTGGCAATCGACCTCATCACGGAATTTGTAATCTTGCAACGCTCGGATTCGGAAAGGCTTAAAATAAGAAAAGGATCCACTCCTTCCTTGCTGAGCTTCTTTGCCATAATTTCAGAACATTTTAAAATGGCTTTTCCCGGATCAAGCTCCGGAAAAATCTCGGCATGTTGAGATATACGGCAAAGATGAAGCATCTCCGAAGTGGTTTCGTTGAGAATTACCCCAAGTTCCATCTCACCTCCGGCTAAAACCAACGCATCGTCGCTCTCGAAATTCCCTCGCTGATTTGTAATTTCCAGACATCGCTGAATCAGTCGATAGGTATTTCCTAACGTCACCTTTGAAACGATTCCTTGCTCGGAGATCGAGTCACTTAACTGCTGCGCTCTTTCAACTGCCCTCGTAAGTTCCGCTATCTTACGCGGAGGCATGCCTTGTTGATGCGCTTCTTCCTCCTGAGCGATCGCAGCACGCACTAACATTTCCTGATGAATAGCCCGCTCATCTATTTCGAACACTCTGTATTGCGTGACCTCAAACATAGCAATAAGTTCAGGCACATGGGCTGGCGTAGTGACAAACCACCTGCAATTTGTACAGCTCCGCTCACCGCCGGCCACGGGCCCGTAAACGCCGCTTGCTAGAGTTTTCCCACCATTTCCTACAAGCTCGCCACCGTTGAAACAGCCAGCTTGCAAACTGCCTTCCGTGTTCCGGGCAACAGCCCCCACCGGGCATATTCCGCCTACCACCCGAACCCAGGCTGCTGCAGGCCTTTGCTGCGGCTCTTTTCCAAGTCCCAGCGCCGCAAATGCAGAGGCCTCATCGTGAAAAGCTGCATTAGCTCGAATATCTTCGATTGATGCGTTTTGCAAATATAGCAGCTCATTATCAGAACTTTCTTCATTTAAGCGCGCGAACCCCTCGCGCAGCGCCTGTTGCATACGACCAGAAGTCAGCTTGGTATAGTAGAGCGTCATCAAAATACGACTATGGCCAACTAGGCGCTGGACGATTTCCAAAGGAACTTTTCCATCAACGACGAGCGACGTAATTAGAGACACTCGAATACTGTGCAGATCGAATACACAAGTGTTATTTAGGCCTTGGCGACTAAAAACCAACTCAATATTTCTTCCGTCTAAATTGCGCTTGCCCTCTTTTGCGAATGTATCTTGTAACTCCTTGCTCAGCGACCACCACGCCCTGACAATAACGCTATCTGGAGGGGGAAAGCTGGGCCCGGGATGCTTTCTTGTCTTTCTCATTGCAGGTTCGCGAAAAAGAAAGCATGCTGGTCGATGCATCGCATACTGCTCTTCAGATTTCTCCTTAATAATCGTTGTCCCCGAAAATTCAGACCATTCAATACGACGTTCAATCGGATTGTATTTTTCTTGCCAATCACGAAGTTTCGCTAACCACCAATGAATATTTTGACTTAACTCCTCGAGCCATTCTTCACGATCTTTCGCAGTTTGAAACTGCGGCTCACAGAATTCACCATCATCACCGATTGCCAGTGGGCAATCCATCAACGGCAAAGGTACTTCAAAGCCCTTTGCAGCGCCTTCTTTTCTAGAGTCAGCTGTTTTATTCGTATTGACGTAAAGTAAAGTTTCGGTGTAGCGCCCAGCTGAGGTAAACGACTCGCAAGGACGCAATACACCATTGCTCCAAGAATATTCGCTACGGCCTTTCACCCGCTTGCGAAGCGCTTTTTGTGAAGAGACTGCAGCGAACAAAGTAGCATTTCGCTCTTTCAGGGAACTCAACACCCATGGTGATACTGGCGAGCCATCACGTTTATTCTGCTTCGAACTCTCTGCCCAAGCGCGAAGATCGAAACGCATGTCATCCGACTCCCCAGAGTCAAGAACCCGCACCTGGGCCGTACGCAACGCGGTGGTAAGCTTTGTAAGTAAGACAACCCAGCGAACAGGTGACCACATCTCATAGTATTTCGCGATTGGCTTCCCGTTTTCACGCACAAATCGTTCGCGCCAGATGCAGTCCGGATCGCTCTCGTCAATTAGATCCTTAGGGATCTCAAACCAGTCAGCAGAACGCCCATCTTTCGCTTGCTGTGCCTGAATTGCCCAATGCCAGTCCCGAAAATGAGGTCCGCGAACAAGTATTTTGCGGAGGCCTTTAATCCATGAGTACGGCATGGCCTGTCGCAACGTTTCCGCGAGGTTGGACGAAACTCTCGGCCGCAACCGTTTTTCCGCAGCCATTGGGTTCCCGAACTCTGGCAACTGAATTGGTCCCATCTCATCCACAATCGTACAGTGGTGTCTGATGATATGATTCAGAAATTCTGAGATAGCTCTGCGCGACATCGGGTCGACTAGTCGTACTAACTGACCTTTCACCAATTCATTATTTTCTCTTCGGAGAAAATCTAATGGGTCACGAGACACTCGTGAAAAAACATCATTGCTGGGCTCCCTCACACCCCCCGCATTAACCAGCACCTGTCCAATAAAGACGGAAATAGCTGACATTTTGCGGCTCACGCCGCCTGACTCGCTATTCACAAACTCCGCGGCAAAGCTTTGCCATGCTATTAAATGAGGATACTCGCGGGGAATCCAGTCGAAAAATCTGTCGCCGCCTCTGGATTTGGGTGATAGATATTGATTATTTTTATCCAACTCAAGCAGGGTAGCGAGCGTGCTGCGTGGTAAAAAGGGATTGCGATAGGTACAAGGAGATCCACCCGATACCTCGGTATCTGCATTATCAAGTCTAGCCGCAACAAAATCCAAAAAGCGTTGCACTTCGAGACTGCGTCTTGCTCCAGAGGTGTAAACTTTTCGCTCCCTCCCATCTGGCAAAATGAAATTGGCTCCATCCGATACGCAACATGTATTCCAGAAATCATCTCTCAGGTCGTTTGAATCCAAAGGATGATTTTCCTTTGATAGCAAATCTTTAGGCAAGGGCCAACATCCATCACTGCTGACCAAAAGACTTCTGGGAAAATACTCCAAAAATAAAAACCGCAATGCTTTAACTGTTATGTTCATTGCCATTAGAGCTTTTCTGGCTGGATTGATATGACCGTCCCGTTCGGCCTGAGCGCGATGACTCTCATAGAGAAACGAGGTATATCTATAACCCCATCCCTCCCAGCACTCAGTCCAACTTTCTAGCCAACTTGGTGGTCGCAGGCCAGGTTGCTTCATCGAACCATGGGCGCTAGTCCAAGAGATAAGAGCCCCTTCTTTAATCCAAGCACAATCAAGACTATTTTCTCTGTCTTTCTTGTGACCGGTGTTGGGCTCCCAGAGAAGTACTCCATCCAATCCAATCTGCCACCGCGCATCAAGCGATGCGATCGCGTTTCGTTCGCTACCAGCGAGGCTGTCAATATTTAGCTGCTCCTTCCCAATTTTAGCAACTGCACTTTTGAACTGCTCAGATACAAAGACAGATTCGTCTCCCTTTAAGTAAGCGAGAAGACGTTCCTCATATTTTTTTCCGCCTCTTTCACGCTTATGAACACCATCCGCAAATTTCATAATATCAAACTATCGAAGACAAATGCCAACCCAAATCACACTGCGCAAGTCAGAAGTCGTTAAGCCGGAGGCTATTGAAAAACTTTGACTGCACTTCGCCAGAAAACTTATCAGAAGGATTGACTGATTCAGATTTCTCCATATTTTTGAATCCGAGTCCGATCTCATGCTTGATCTGATGGTGATCTTTTTGCGTGTAAACGTTCTGAGAAGTATGGGACGAATGATGCATCATCAGCATAACAACCTTTTCATCAAGGCCACCGCGATTCTTTGCTCGATCGCCATATGCGTGTCGGCACCCGTGGGGTGTAAAACCCGCGGCCTTCATATCACAACCGCCCGAAGGAACCAGACCTGAGGCGAATATTGCACGCTCGTAGGCCTTGCTGTAAGCATCTTCGGACAACGGATGCCACTGCCCATTTGATTTCATTGAAAACGCATAGGGATGACTCCGCTTTATGCCGACTGTAGCCTCTAGATAACGTCGCCAAAGACGAAAAAATATTTCTCCCCAATATGGCTCAAACCAATACACAGGCAGTGTTAGAAATCTTGATTTCCAACCCAATGCTTGAGGATCACTTAAAGGTAGACGGGTGCGAGGAGGGATTCCATAAGCAGCGCCAAGATAGCTACCTCGTGTCTTGTATGAGTGGCCACGCAACTCCAAGCTACACGGGCCGTCCTCTGGATGCACCACCGTTACTAGCGCTTGGGAAGGTGAAGTTGGATCTTCAACTACATCTACCACCCAAAGTTGAAGTGCCTCAGAAACCCGAAGACCCCCCTTATTCATTAGAATGGCAACAAGAGCATCGCGCAAGCCATTGTGGGTGGCGAGATTAAATCCATGTTCCAATAATCGCAAAAACTGGCCATCATGTAAACGCTTAGCACCAGAAACGATTTTTCTTTCAGAATGGCGCTCTATTGCGAGGGCAGAATATGTTTTATCCTCCGCGTGTGTCCACACATGGCCAAGAAATGCAACCCCTCGTCGGAACTCATATGCGGCACTTTTGGCAAAGATTTGATGGCGGGAAGGCGTTACAGACGGATTGAAGCGGGACGCCTTGAGTTCACCATCAAGCTCATCAAGGTATCTAAAAAAATCTGTCAGAAGAGTTGCTACTTGATTGCCTTTTTTAACAGTCGAAGGCAACCAGCATAGCCCGGAAATATCTTGTGCAGTCTCTGGGTTGAACGTTCCAAAAATGACAGCCGAACGAAATCTGGAAAAATGCCTCCAGTGCTCAATCTGCCCAATCTCTCCTTTGCCAAAGCCCAAAGGTGGAGGCACCCCGATCGAATACTCCAAAAATAACCTAACTGCTTCTCGAACTTTTGAAAGGTGCGATTGTGATAAACCTTTGCTGATTAAATATTCCATATACGACAGCAAAGGAAGGAAAAATTCATTCTCCTCATTTACGAGGCATGGGAACCTCAACTTTCTTCCAAAACCGTCAACAAAATATTCAACCGTCTCATTAAAAAGGTACATGCAAAAATTACTGCAGACAAAAAACAATACCAAAATCGCACTTACCCAGCTTGCTCTCTCAAGATCACAAAATGAAGATTCAACAGCACACAGACAAATTATAAACTACTGGCGTTGGACAAAATTGAGGTATTTAGATTTAAGAATACCAAGCACCAAGCACCAAGCACCAAGCACCAAGCACCAAGCACTTTAGCAATTTACGTCATGATTTCTTCCATCTTTTTGTGATCGGTCTGCACACGACGTCGAAAAAGTGCAGCTAGAAAGCCAAAATTAATGGCTTACTTAGCAAAAATAGGTGTCCGGATAATGCCCATGTTCCACTGCAACGGCTGGTGCTTTCCGTGGACGGTGGCGGCACGCGCGGGTGTCAACGTCTGCCTGCGCCGGGTGGAGGCGCAGGCTATCTTCGACGCCATGCGCGAGCATGGCGTGACGCACTACTGCGGCGCACCCATCGTGCACGGCATGCTGGTGAACGCACCCGATGCCATGAAGGCCGGCGTGCCCGCCGGCATAAAGGCCATGGTGGCGGGTGCCGCGCCGCCGGCCTCGATGATCGAGGGCATGGAGAAGATGGGCTTCGATCTCACCCATGTGTATGGCCTGACCGAGGTCTATGGCCCAGCCACCGTGTGCGCCAAGCATGCGGCCTGGGACGAACTGGACATCGGCGAGCGTGCCCGCCTGAACGCCCGCCAGGGCGTGCGCTACCACCTGGAGCGCGACGTGCGCGTGCTCGACCCCGAGACCATGCAGCCCGTGCCGCAGGACGGCGAGACCATGGGCGAGATCATGTTCAAGGGCAACATCGTGATGAAGGGCTACCTCAAGAACCCCAAGGCCACGGACGAAGCCTTCGCAGGCGGCTGGTTCCACAGCGGCGATCTGGCCGTGCAGTACCCCGACGGCTACATCAAGATCAAGGACCGCAGCAAGGACATCATCATCTCGGGCGGCGAGAACATCTCCTCCATCGAGGTGGAAGACGTGCTCTACCGCCACCCCGCTGTGCTGGCCGCCGCCGTGGTGGCACGGCCCGACCCCAAGTGGGGCGAGACACCCTGCGCCTTTGTCGAACTCAAGGCCGGCGCCACGCTCACGCCCGGGGACATCGTGGCCCACTGCAAGCAGCACCTGGCGGGCTTCAAGGTGCCGCGCGCCGTTGTGTTCGGCGAGCTGCCCAAGACCAGCACCGGCAAGATCCAGAAGTTCGAGCTGCGCAAGCAGGCGGGTTCTGCCAGCGCCATCGACGTTTGAGGACCTGTTCAAAAGCAGCAAGAGGGCGGCCGGCGTCCAGTGATATCGCGTGCATTCGTGCACTTTTCCTCATCGCTGCGTTGTTCTCACCAGACAGTGCGGCGTGTGAGGACATGCGCGCACTGTAATCAATGGGCTGACCCTGTTCCTCGCTGTTGACGTCCTCATGTCCCAACCCGTTGCCCTCATCGCCCGCATCCCGCTGACCGAAGCGGCCTTCAAGAAATTCCTGCGCAGCAAGGCCGCCGGCTTGCTGGCCGACTGCATTGCCGACGAGCTGATGCAGCCTTCCAACGCCTACCCGGTGTTCCGCTACCTCAAGCCGGAGCAGGCGCTGTTCGCGTTTTTCTATTTCAACCACGGCAATGCTGCATTCCTGCAGGAATCCCGCGAATGGCAGGCCTTGCAGCAGCTGGCGGCGCATGCCACCGGGCCGGGTGGCTTCGTGCTGCACAGCCTGGACGCGCTGAATCTGTTCGACGACACCGTTGCCGCCTACCAGGTGGCGGAGGGGCGCTGCACGGAAACACCGCTGGCGCTGGTCCAGGGGCTGGACCAGCCGGCATTCCTCAAGGAATGCAAGAAGCACTTCTTTCGTGCCACCGAGGTCCACTTCGCGCTGCAGTTGCCCAAGGGGCGCATCGTGGACAAGTCCATTGCCAAGCGCAGCCTGGCGCGTGTCGAGGCGCAGCGCATCGAGCGCCTGGTCGACAGCTTGCACGAGGCAAGCTTCGTGCAGCCGATGCACCTCTTCGGCGACTACTTCTTCAACGGGCAGTGCGTTTATCACAAGGCCGGCGACATCACGCCGCTGCCCGAGATCGATGCCGCGAGCTTCCGCCCTGCCGCATGGGGCGGCACCGATGCGCGGCACGCCGTTGTCGCAAGGCAGGTCCTGCAGGTGGACGCCGCCAGCTTCCGGATGCTGCAGAAGGGAGAAACGGAGTTCTACAAGGACCAGTCGCAGGTGTTCTCCACCGACTTCCATGGCGAGGCGACATGGCCCCGGCAACTGCGGCGCATACCCCAGGCCGACGCGCACAGCTTCAAGCTGCGGGGCGATTTCCTGGCCGAGGACGCGCACCATTTCTACTTTCGCGGCAAGGTGGTGCCGCGTGCCGACATCGGCACCTGCCGGGTCGAGCCGGCGAGCTACTTCCATGACCTCAAGCTGCTCGTGGGCGAGCATGCCGTGTACCTGGGCGCGGACCGCCTGCCGCTCGATGCCGCGAGCTTCCGGCTGGAGCACGACCTGCCGGTAGAGGGCACAGGCATCGCATTCGTCAACGCCTATGTGGTCGGTGATGCCAGCGGGCGCTACCTGCTGGATCGGGAGTGTCTGCCAAGCGGTCGATTCGACGGCTTGCGGCTCACGCCCGTGGCGGACCTGGCGGCTGCTCAGGTACTGCTGGCGCAGAGGGGGCAGGCCTACCATGACCGCAATCAGCCCGGGCAAGGCCGCCCTTCGATGCCCCACCCGGCAAGCCCGGATGACCGGGCCGCTATTGGCGCCTATGCAGACCTTTTTGCGCGTTGGGCCAGCGAGCACTTCGATGCGGAGTACGCGCGCGATCGCCTGGATGCCGACGGCTCGCTGTACCGCGATGTCAACAACTACTTTTATGCGCTGTTCCAGCTGGGCCGGCCGGCCGAGGTGATTGCTTTTTATCCGCGCATAGAGGCAACCGCCTGGTTCAATCCCCACCTCTTTCACCACACCGCCTGCAGCTACGCCGCCCTGGGCCGCGTGGACGAGGCACTGGAGGAGGTGCGCCGGGCCATGGTCTATCGCTATCCGCACCTCGACAAGCTTTGGCAAGACCCCGATCTGTCGGCGCTGCACCAGCACCCCGAATTCCAGGCCATGGCCGAGCAGGCACGGCAGACCTCCACACCTCAGGTGTCGCCGCAACTGCTGGATTCCATCCTGGAACTGCCGCCCATCGACGGGCAGCACGGCACCCGGGCGCTGGGCGGATTCTTGCGCCGGCTGGCGCTTGGCACTTCGTTCGCACCGCTGGCCGATGCGCAGGACCCGGCGCGCGACCACCCGCTGCGGCAGGTCTTCACACGCCACCTGAACCACCACCTCGTGGAGGGCACGGCATCGAGGTCCTATGCCCGCAACTCACCCAACCAGGGCGATTTCTACCTGGCCTACCGCGCGCATCCCTACCTGCATCCTCTCGCACACTGGAAGCGCTTCGAGGGCACCTACGCAGCAGCACATTCCTATGCCAACACCGTGGATGCGAACGCCATCGTGGCCGCGGCCCGGTCGCTGCTGCCCACCCTGAAAGCCGCTGTCGCTGCGGCGCAGGCGGCGGGCGATGCCGAGGTGCTGGCCGACATCGAGCGCGAACGTGAATGCAACGGCTTTTTTCGCCACCTGATGGCGCAGGACTGAGCTGCGCTGGCTGCCCAGTCGTTCAGTCCAGGGGCGGCAACTGCGCCTGCAGCCACTGTGCAAAGCACTGCGCCTCGGGCGCCGCGTCAGGTGCCAGGCCGTAGTAGTGGCGCGTGAGCGGCAGGCGCAGCGCGGGCAGGGGGCAGACCAGGCGGCCGGCGGCCAGGTCGTGGGATACCAGCGAAGCCGGGGCCAGCGCAAAGCCCAGGCCATCGATGGCCGCCTGCAGCACGAAGTGCAGGTGGTCGAACTGCAACTGGCCTGCGGGCCGCAGGCGGGGCGTTCCCACCTGGCGCTTCCAGTGGTCCCAGTCGTCGGGGCGCGAGCGCGACCACAGCAGCACGTGGGCGGCCAAGCCGCGGGGTTCGGCCACGGCTGCGCTGGCGAACAGGGCCGGGGTCCCCACGATCAGCGCCTCGTCCTGCAGGAAGGGCTGCACGGCGATGGAGGTCGGCCAGCCCGTGGTGCGGCCCCGGCGGATCGCCACGTCGAAATGCTCGCTGGCCTGGTCCGGCGGGACGGTGCTGGTGACCACCTGGGGGTCGATGCCGGGGAACTGCGCCACAAAGGCCGGAAGGCGCGGAATCACCCAGCGCACCGCGAACGAGGGGCGCACGTTGATGGTGACCGTGCGGGCGGGCGCGTCCTGCATCAGCGACTGCGCGGCAGCGCCGATCTGCGCAAGCGCCGGGGCCACCTCGGCAAAGAAGCGCTGTCCCTCGGGCGTGAGCGACACCTGCCGCACGCGCCGCTCGAACAGCGCCACGCCCAGGAACTCTTCCAGCGCCTTGACCTGCCGGCTGATGGCGCCATGTGTCACGAATAGCTCGGCCGCCGCCAGCGTGAAGCTCTGGTGGCGCGCTGCGGCCGCAAAGGCGCGCACGGCATTCAGCGGGGGCAGGCGGGGTGTCATGCGTGCGATTTTCTCACGCATGGCGGGCCGTAAACTCGTTTGTCGCCGGCGGTGCCGCACTGCACCATGGCGGCCATGTTCTGCCCGATCTTCGCCATCAACCCCTGGAACCTGCCATGACCGCTACCGTCGTCGATACCGCCCATTCGATCGAGAGCATTGCACAGCTCGAAGCCTTGTTCGGCACGCCCGGCGAAGCATCGCTGTCCAAGGAGGTGCCTTTCGTGCACCCGTCGTACCGCGCCATGATCGAGGCCTCGCCCTTCGCCGTGCTGGCCACCTCGGGCCCGGGCGGGCTCGATGCCTCGCCGCGCGGCGATGCGCCGGGCTTCGTGCAGGTGCTGGACGAGCACACCCTGCTGCTGCCCGAACGGCGCGGCAACAACCGCGTGGACAGCCTGCGCAACATCGTGGCCGATCCGCGCGTGGCGCTGCTGTTCCTGATCCCCGGCGTGGGCGAGACGCTGCGGGTGAATGGCCGCGCCAGCATCACCACGGCGCCGGATCTGATGGAGCGTTTCGTGGTCAGCGGCCAGGCGCCCAAGTGCGTGGTGCGCATCGCGGTGGAGGCCGTGTACTTCCAGTGCGCCCGCGCCATCCTGCGCTCGCGCCTGTGGGAGGCGGTGGACCCCGCCGCGCCGCGGCCCGTGCCCACGCCGGGCGCGATCCTCTCGGCCATCAGCCAGAGTTTCGACGGCGCAGCCTACGACCAGGCGCTGCCCGAGCGGCAACGCACAACCCTCTATTGAAACGAAAAAAGGCCGCTGCAGGCGATTCGCCCGCAGCGGCCTTCAGGATCAGATCACAGCGAGCGCAGGAAGGCCAGCAGCGCTTCGCGGTCCGCTGTGGGCAGGGCCTCGAAGCGGCGGCGTGCGGCGTCGGCCTCGCCACCGTGCCAGAGCACCGCTTCGGTCAGCGAGCGGGCGCGGCCGTCGTGCAGGTAGCCTACCTTGGCAGCCTGGCCCGCACCCATCACCTTGTCGGTATAGCCGATGCCCCACAGCGGCGCGGTGCGCCACAGCGCGCCGGTGGCCTGGCCCTGGGCGAAGTTGTCGGCCAGCTCGGCGCCCATGTCGTGCAGCAGCAGGTCGGAGTAGGGCTTGATGGTCTGGTCGCGCAGCTCGGCGAACAGGTGGCCCGAGCCGGTCTTCATCTCGGCCGTGTGGCAGGCCACGCAGCGCAGGCTGTCGAACAGCTTGCTGCCCAGGGCCACCTGCTGCGGGTTCACGCGGTGCTCGTCCAGCGGCGCCACGCCCTTGGGGAATCCGCTGGCCTGGCTGCGCTGGGCCGGCACGGCCACCAGGGCCAGGTAGTTGGAGATGGAGGCCAGGTCGGCCTCGGTGATGCCGGGCTTGCGCACGCCCGATGCGCAGGCGCTGGGGCCGTAGTTGCAGTCGCGCGAGGGGTAGACGGTGGAGGTCACCGACATGTCCTGCAGCAGCGCCGTGGAGGCCTGCTGGCGCAGCGTGGCCTTGGACGCCTTCCAGCCGAAGCGGCCCAGGCGCACCACGCCGCTCTCGGGGTCGTAGACGTAGTTGGGCACGCCCTTGACGCCATCGGCATCCGGGGTGGCGCGTGCGCGGGCCAGGATGTCGGCTTCGGGTACGGCTTCCAGCAGGCCCATGCCGATCATGGGCGGTGCGGCGCGCAGCGAGTGCACGGCTGGCACGGGGCCGTCGAAGCCGAGCACGGGCTTGCGCAGCTCCACCACGGTGCCATCGGCCAGGCGCACGTTGCGCGTTTCGAACTTCGCCACGCGCACGCTGTTGCCCCAGTCCTGCGCCTCGCCGGTGGCGGCGCGGGCGTTCATCTGCAGCACGCTGCCGTAGCGCGGGTGCGGCTGCTGCTGGCCGCCCTCGCCCAGGCTGGCAGTCTGCAGCGACATGCTGTCCAGGCGCTGGTTGACCTGCATGGGCGCAGGGCTGCGGCCGTTGTTGATGTGGCAGGCCACGCAGGCCGACTGGTTGAAGTGCGTGCCCTGCAGCTTGGCGGCGGGCAGGTAGGGGTCGTTGCCCGGCTCGCTGTGCGCGCCGGTGTCGAAGCTGGTGTGGATCAGCCGGCGCCCCTCGACGAAGCGCTGCATGTTCTGCATGCCGACGTTGTTGAACGGCTGCTGGAACATCGAGGCGCCGTTGTCCGAGTAGTTGTACGAGACCGAGCCCGTGCCACCCGAGAGCGTGATCGCCGGCAGCGGCGCCGAGTTCAGCCGTGGCTGCACGCCGTACCAGGGCACCAGGCCCGTGCCCACCACGTACAGCCATTCGGCCGAGTAGTAGCGGATGCCGCCGTTGTCGCCCTTCCCGGCCATGGATTCGCGGGTGCTGAACATGGCAGGAGAGACTTCGATCGCATCGCCGGCCACCAGCGCGCGCGAAGGCACGTTGGTGCCGTTGGGCAGGCCGTCGGCGCCCAGTCCGCCGTGGCCCGGGTAGTCCTTGATGCGCAGGGTGCAGGGGCCATTGATGCCGTCGGGGCTGGCCAGGCGGCCATTGGCCGGGTAGGGCGTGGGCGTGCAGACCTTGGCGTTGCGGTCCACCAGCTCGCCCGGGTTCATCCAGCCGTAGCCGGTGACACCGGGCCGGTCGAAGGCGCGGAAGAACGCCGTGTCGCCCGCCAGGAAGTCCACCGTGGTGTAGCGGTTGACCACCAGCGTGGGCTTGGTGACGCCCGCCACGCGGCTGTTGTCGATGATCTCCATGCCCCAGGTGCGGTTCTGGAAATACTGCGTCACGAAGGTCAGGTGCGCGCCGGGGCCCTTGTCCACCGGGGCGCCCGTGACCAGGTCCACCGTGTCGTTGGGTCCGAAGCCGATCTCGTTCCACTCCTCGCCGCGTTCGCGGCCATGGCGCCCCAGGGCGCGTGCGCCGAAGCGCGTCACCAGCGTGCCATCGGCCAGGCGGAACTGGGTCAGCTCGGCCGGTTCGGCCGAGGCGGGCAGGGGCGCCAGCCCCTGGCCATTGGCAGGGTAGCGCCAGGCCGAGGTGGTGCCTACGCCCTGGGTGTTGTCGGTGCCCGGTGTCTTGAACTCCACCTCGAACAGCGAGTAGCCGTAGCCACCGGCCCGCGCCACGCCCTGCAGGCGGATGTAGCGTGCGCTCATGCCCAGGTTCAGGAATTCCTCGGTGCCGCCCTTGCCGTTGGTGACGTAGCGGACCTGCGTCCAGCTCTCGCCGTCCTGCGACACCTGCAGCGCGTACTCCTTGCCGTAGGAGCGCTCCCAGACCAGCTTCATGTAGCCCACATCGACCTTGGCGCCAAAGTCGAACTGGATCCAGGCATCGTCCACGAAGGTGCTGCCCCAGCGGCTGTTCGGGTTGCCGTCGATGGCGGCGCTGGCCGACATGCCGGGGTTCTCCACAGCAGAGGAGGTGGCCTTCACCGGTTTGATCGCCACGCCCGGCTGGGTGGGCGCCGCTGCTGCCACCTCGTAGGCGGACTTGTGCTGGACGTACACCACTTCGGACGAGGACTGCGAAGCCCCCTGGCCGCTGCCGCCGCTGTCCGAACTGCTGCCGCCGCCGCAGGCGACCAGGCCCAGGGCCAATGCGCTCAAGGCGCCCCAGCGCGCACCGCGATGCGCGCCCTTTTTCATCGTGTGCTGCATGCTGTTCCCACCCCGGATCCATGTGTGTTTGTTGTGGGCAAATCATAGGCATGCAGGCCATTGCGCCGTCTACCGCAGTTGCGTGGGCGCCTCAGTTAATTTGCGTTAATTAATTGCAAAACGTATGCAGACGTATCTGCCAAGGGTCCGTTGTGGGTCCATGTCTATCGGCGCGTGGCTTGCCCCCTGGGTTCTCCCTGTTTTGGGGCGGTTGCATATGGATGCACTTTGGTAGGCGCGGCGGAAATATTTTATTTGGCAGCCAATCGGGTTGATGGCAAAGCACCGCCTGGACAACGCAGTCCCTTCGGCTGGCGCCATGGGACGCGGTTGTGCAGCCAATTGGCAGGCGTGCGAAGATGCTTTGCAAAGCCGCATGCAGCGGATCGAATCTCCCAACCGCCAGACGCCAGGAACCCCGCAATGACCCAGCCGCCTCCTTCCCTGCCCCTCAACGACGGCCGCTCCATCCCCCAGCTCGGCCTGGGTGTCTGGCGCACGCCGGCCGATGCCACCGCGCAGGCCGTGAAGGCCGCGCTGGCCTCGGACTACCGGCACATCGACACGGCAGCCATCTACGGCAACGAGGCCGGGGTGGGCGAAGGATTGCGCGCCAGCGGCGTGGCGCGGGATCAGGTGTTCATCACCACCAAGCTGTGGAATGCCGAGCAGGGCTTCGACAGCACGCTGCGCGCCTTCGACGCCAGCATGCAGCTGCTGGGCCTCGATGTGCTCGACCTGTATCTGATCCACTGGCCCTGCCCCTCGCGCGAACTGTATGTGGACACCTGGCGCGCTTTCATCCGCCTGCGCGACGAAGGGCGTGTGCGCTCCATCGGTGTCTCGAACTTCGAGCCCGAGCACCTGGACCGCATCGTGCAGGAGACGGGCGCCAAGCCCGTGCTCAACCAGATCGAGCTGCACCCGCGGTTCCAGCAGCACCGGCTGCGCGACTACCACGCCGCCCACGGCATCGCCACCCAGGCCTGGAGCCCGCTGGGCCAGGGCCAACTGCTGGAGGATGCGGCCATCCAGGCCATCGCCAGGAAGTACGGCAAGACCGCCGCCCAGGTGGTCGTGCGCTGGCACATCGACATGGGCCATGTGGTGATCCCGAAGTCGGTGAACCCGGGCCGCATCGCCGAGAACGCGGGTGTGTTCGACTTCGCGCTGGACGCGCAGGACATGGCGGCCGTCGCGAAACTGGACCAGGCGGAGGGGCGCATCGGGCCCAATCCGCTGACGGCGGCGTTCTGAGTGGGCACGCGCCGGACACTGCCTGGCGCCCGGTCCGCTATTGCGGAGAATCGGTATCGTGATCCTTCGCGGAGGATGCCGAGCGCAGCTTGCGCTCGTACCCGTCCATCTCCTTGAACGCCACGATCTCGCGCCCGCGGTACTTCGCGTACTCGGTCACGAAGGCCTGCGTGTCCGCATACGGGCCGGCGATATGGCCCGGCCGCTTGGAGTCGGCAAAGAACCAGGTCTGGCCATCCCGCCGGAACGAGGCCACCCAGTGGCGGCGCAGGGTGTTGCCGCGGATGGCGATAGGGTTGAATTCGATCATCACGTAGCCGGGGCGCGAGGCCGGGTCCACGGCGCGCAATGTCTCCACGGCAAAGCGGGACAGGTCCACGCACACGCCACGGGGGTTGGCAAAGAAGGCCGCCGGTTCGTGGATGGGCATGCGAGCGCTGCGGCTGCGCTGGGTCTCGGACAACTGCATGGCGCGCTGCAGGTCGTACTCGAAGCGCGCACCTATCCAGGTGTTCACCTCGGCCGCACCCTTCCAGCGCTGCAAGGCTTCGGCATACGAGGCCGGTGCGTCGGCCAGGGCCCTGGTGGTGCGGCCCGGCTCCGGCGCATCCGAGGCCGGGTCGGCGGTGCTGCCAGCGGACTCGGCCAGCGGCGCTCGCGCAGTGCAGCCAGCCGCCAGGCTGGCGGCGGCGATGACAAGCGTTCTTCGTTGCATGGCTGGTGTCCCCGGTTCCTGGGCTCTATGGAGTGGCGCCCCGCGCCAAAGGTTCCCTGCGCAGCGGAACTCAGGCCTGCTCTGCCGCAAACCCCGTGGCCGCATCGCGCAGGGCCTGCGCCAGCAGCGCCACCTCCGCGTACTGCGCCCCTTCGGAGCGCTGGAACAGGGTGATGGGCGGCAGCGTCCAGCCAAAGCGGTGCGGCACGATGGCCACGCCGGCAATGCGCACCAGCTCCTGCGCGATGTCGGCCGGCACGATGGAGACGGCGCGTTCGCTGGCGGCGATCAGCTCGCCGATGATCTTGGACGACAGGCTCTCCACATAGGCCTGCGGTGGCGCCACGCCGGCACGCAGAAAGAAGTCGGTGATCTGCTCGCGCATGGGGGTCTGGCGCGCGCCCAGCACCCAGTCGAGTTCGGCGAGCTCGGGCCAGGACAGCGGGCGCCGCGCCAGTCGTGCTGCCAGTCGGCGGTGGGCGATGAGGCGGGGTTCCTGGTGGTAGAGCACCTCGTGCACCAGTCCGTCCATGTCGAGCACGGCCGAGGCGCGGCCTATCACGCAGTCGAGTTCGTGCGCGCGCAGGCGCTGCAGCAGGTGGTCGCTGGTGCCCTCGTGGATGCTGACGGTGGCGCGCAGCCCGCGCGGCCGGGTCTGTCCGATGGCGGCGGCCAGCAGGCGGCCCGGCACGAAGGGGATCACGCCGATCTGCAGGTGGGCGGCGCGGCCGGCGCTGGTGGCCTCGATGTCCAGCGCCCAGTGGGTGAGGTCCTGCAGCATGGTGCGTGCTCGGGCCAGTGCCAGGGTGCCGAGCGCGGTGGGCACCATGCCGCGCGGCAGGCGCTCGAACAGCGGCGCACCGAAGAGTGCCTCGAGTTCGGCCAGCGCATGGGTGATGGCCGGCTGGCTGGTGGCCATGTGGTGCGCCACGCGGGTGAGGGTGCCGTGCGTTTCGATCTGCTGCAGCAGCACCAGGTGCCGCATCTTCAGGCGAGAGGCCAGCCGGGCCTGCAGGGCCTGGGTGGCGTCGGTGTCGTGGGGTGGCATGGCGGTCTGGAATGGGTATGCGGAAAATCGCATGGGTGAATAGTAATTGCTGATGGTTTGCTTATATGGAGCGACCACAATCCGTGGATGCATGTGGCTGCCGTACGGTACGGGCACCAGGCAACAACAGCAGTAGCGGGGGCAGGCAATGGATTCGTCGGTGTTCGTGATCGTGGCGCTGGGTGCGGCGGCGGCAGGCTTCGTGCAGGGCTTGTCGGGCTTCGGCTTTGGCCTGACGGCCATGTCGCTCTGGGCCTGGACGCTGGAGCCGCGCCTGGCGGCGGTGCTGGTGGTCGCGGGCTCGCTCACGGGCCAGGTGCTGGCGGCGTTCTCGGTGCGCCGGGGCTTCGACAGGCTGCGCCTGCTGCCCTTCGTGCTGGGCGGGCTCGCCGGCATCCCCATCGGCGTGGCATTGCTGCCGCGGCTGGACATGGACGCCTTCAAGATCGTGCTGGGCGTGCTGCTGGTGCTGTGGTGCCCGGCCATGCTGCTGGCCCAACAGCTGCCGCGCATCGCGCGCGGCGGCCGGCTCGCCGATGCGGTGGTGGGCATGGCAGGTGGGGTGATGGGCGGCATCGGCGGCTTCACCGGCGTGCTGCCCACGCTGTGGTGCACCCTGCGCGGCTGGGACAAGGACGCCCAGCGTGCGGTGATCCAGAACTTCAACCTGTCCATGCTGCTCGTGACCATGGTGGCCTACCTGGCCACGGGCATGGTCACGGCGCCCATGCTGCCCTACCTGGCGGTGGCGCTGCCGGCCATGCTGGTGCCCGTGCTGCTGGGCGCGCGGCTGTACCACGGCATCAGCGAGGCGCGCTTTCGCCAGATCGTGCTGGGCATGCTCACGCTGTCGGGCGTGGCGATGCTGGCATCCGCCTTGCCCAAGCTGGCGGGATGACGGGGCCTTCAGATTCCTGACGGCCCAAGCACGCGCAGCCCGGCACGCTCTAATATCTCCACCGGCAGTGCGCCCTGCGCTGCCGCGACAGACAACAACACTGGAGACATATGACGACAAAAGCAATCTCTGCATGGGCTGCGTGCGCAGCCATGGCCCTGTCCTTCGCTGCCACGCCCGCCCTGGCCGACGTGTTCACCAAGGAAGAACTCATCAAGGTCAACAAGGAAGCCGCGGGCGGCGGCAAGGGCACCCTGATCGGTGAATACGCATTCACGCGCGACAAGGCCCTGAAGGACCAGGCGATCAAGGAAATCAGCTGGCTGACCCTCAAGCCCGGCGACTCCATCGGCTACCACAAGCACACGACGAACGAGGACACCTACATCATCATTTCGGGCCGTGGCACCTTCAAGGACAAGGATGGCAAGGATGTGCCGGTGAAGGCCGGGGATGTGACCATCGTGCGCAAGAACGAATCACATGGGCTCACGAACACGGGCACTGAGCCGCTGGTTTTTGTGGATGTGATTGCAGAGCAGTAATTTCCCTGCATGCATGTGCGATCTGTTGTGAGCGGCATGCTTTAGTCGAGGGCGGAGGCCGGGTCTCGGCCCGGCGGCCGAGGTACTTGTTCTTTGCTTCGCCAAAGAAAAGTACCCAAAAGAA
>NZ_JBWKPP010000031.1:0-46763 GCF_059418305.1 Acidovorax sp. GW821-FHT09B03 | reverse complement strand
AAATCAGCGACTTTTCTAAAACTACCGAAGTTTTTGCAAACTTCCTTCTCCATCTACCCAGAACCTCCAAAGAAGGAAAGGACCTCCGTGCAGCGAAGCCCTCGACTATAGCACGAGTTGGGGGCCCGACGAAAGAGCAGGCGCACTTTCTCGATGCTCCCGCCCTGGCAAGCAGCCGCCCGCCCGCAAGTCCTGCTGCCGAACCAGGCCATGGACCCACCCCCTCTATATAGAGGCGGATCTTGGAGGGCACACCACCACCCCAGATCGGCGTGCTGGCGACCCGCCCGCTGGCCCTGTCCTGGTGCCGCAAAACGCCCCGTCAGCCCTTCGACACATGCAAAGTGCGCGCGCCCTCGATAATCCTCCCCCTATGGCACTTATCACTCTACTGGACGCCCAACTCGCATTTGGGCACGTTGCACTGCTGGACCACGCCGGCTTCTCCCTGGAGGCAAACGAGCGCGTGGGACTGATCGGGCGCAACGGCGCCGGCAAATCGTCCATGCTCAAGATCCTGGGCGGCATGGCCAAGCCCGACGATGGATCGCTGCAGGTGCAGCAAGGCACCCGGATCGCCTTCGTGGCGCAGGAGCCGTCGCTGGACCCCGAAGCCAGCATCTTCAAGGCCGCTTCCGAAGGCCTGCAGGCCGTGATCGCCGTGCGCGACCAGTACCTCTCGGGTGCGGAAGGGCTGGACCTGGACGCACTGCAATCGCAGATCGAGGCCTATGACGCCTGGAACTGGGAGCAGCGCGTGGAAGAAACCCTGCAACGCCTGCACCTGGACCCGGAAGCCATCGTCGGCACCCTGTCGGGCGGCACCAAGAAGCGCGTGGCCCTGGCCCAGGCGCTGGTGGCGCGCCCCGACGTGCTGCTGCTCGACGAACCCACCAACCACCTGGACCTCGATTCCATCGAATGGCTGGAGGACCTGCTGCTCGACTTCCCCGGCAGCGTGGTCACCATCACCCACGACCGGGCCTTCCTGGACCGGGTCGCCACGCGCATCGTGGAACTGGACCGTGGCCAGCTGCGCTCCTACCCCGGCAACTTTGCCCAGTACCAGATCCAGAAGGAAGACCAGCTCGCACAGGAGGCAGTGATCTCGGCCAAGGCCGACAAGCTGCTCGCGCAGGAAGAGGTGTGGATTCGCCGCGGCGTGGAAGCGCGGCGCACCCGCAGCCAGAGCCGCATCACGCGCCTGCAGGATTTGCGTGCGCGCCGCGAGGCGCGCCGCGACGTCGTGGGCAGCGTGCGCATGGACGTGGCCACGGGCAGCGGCAATGGCTACCAGGGCAAGATCGTGGCCGAGCTCACCAACGTGAGCAAGTCGTTTGGTGACCGGACCATCGTCAGCAATTTCACCGGCACCATCCTGCGCGGTGACAAGGTGGGCCTGATCGGCCCCAATGGCGCGGGCAAGACCACGCTGCTGAAGATGATCCTGGGCGAACTGGCGCCGGACACCGGCGAAATCCGCCAGGGTGCCAATCTGCAGGTGGCCTACTTCGACCAGATGCGCCATGCGGTGAACCTGGATGCGACGCTGGAGGACTTCATCAGCCCCGGCAGCGAGTGGATCGAGATCGGCAACCAGCGCAAGCACGTCAAGAGCTACCTGAGCGACTTTTTGTTCTCGCCGGCGCGCGCGCATTCCCCCGTGCGCTCACTCTCGGGCGGTGAACGCAACCGCCTGCTGCTGGCGCGCCTGTTCGCGCGCCCGGCCAATGTGCTGGTGCTCGACGAACCGACCAACGACCTGGACATCGACACGCTGGACCTGCTCGAAGAACTGCTCGAGAACTACGACGGCACGGTGTTCCTCGTGAGCCATGACCGCACCTTCCTGGACAACGTGGTGACCAGCACCATCGCCTCCGAAGGCAATGGCCTGTGGCGCGAGTACGAAGGCGGCGTGCAGGACTGGCTGCTGCAATCGCGCCGCAGCCGTGCGGCCGCCGCGGCCGCCGCACCCGCGGCAGGCACCAAGGCCGCCGCTGCCAAGGAAGCCGCCCCGGCGGCAACCCCGTCCAAGACGGAGCAGACCTCGCGCAAGAAGCTGTCGTACAAGGAGCAGCGCGAACTCGACACGCTGCCCGAGCGCATCGAGGCGCTGGAGAAGGAGCAGGCCGAGGTCCAAGCCGTGTTGGCCGATGGCAGCGTCTACGCCACCGATGGCGCACGCGCCGCCAAGCTCACGGCACGCGCCAGCGAGATCGATGAGGAATTGATGGCGGCGCTGGAACGCTGGACGGCGCTGTCGGCCTGACCGATCGGAACGCATCGGTGGGGCGGGGCCCCATCGATCGGCGCCAAGGCCGCGCCCAGGTCAGATCCGGTGGTGGAGCCGGTCGGTCGCACCACGCAGGCGCGCCACCAGCGCGGGCGCAATCTGGCCCAGCGGCAGCACTTCGTCGGCCGCGCCATGGGCGATGGCCTCGCGCGGCATGCCGAAGACGATGCAGGTGGCCTCGTCCTGCACGTAGTTGTAGCTGCCGGCATCCTTCATTTCGCGCATGGCGGCAGCGCCATCGTTGCCCATGCCGGTGAGCATGATGCCGAACGCGTTGCGCCCCACAACGGCGGCTGCCGACTTGAACAGCACCTCCACCGAGGGCTTGTGGCGATTGACCGGCGGGCCATCGTCGACCACGGCCACGTAGTTGGCGCCACTGCGCGCCACGTGGAACTGCGTCCCGCCCGGTGCGATGTAGGCATGGCCGGGCAGGATGCGCTCACCGTTCACGGCTTCCTTGACCGTGATCTGGCACAGGCCGTTGAGCCGCGCCGCAAAGCTGGTGGTGAAGCCCGGGGGCATGTGCTGCGTGATCACGATGCCCGGCGAATCGGCGGGCATGTGCACCAGCACCTCCTTGATGGCTTCGGTGCCGCCCGTGGAGGCGCCGATGCAGATCAGCTTCTCGGTGGACAGACGGCCCAGCAGGGTGGTCGGCGCCGCGGGGGCCGCCGTGCCCGCGCCAGATGCGGGGTGCGCGGCCGATGCCTCGCGGGGTACGGCCCGGCGCACCTGGGCCACCGCTGCCACGCGGATCTTGTCCACGATCTGGCTGGCCAGGTCGTTGAGCCCGCTGGCCAGACCCACCCGGGGCTTGGCCACGAAATCGATGGCCCCCAGCTCGAGGGCCTTCATGGTCACCTCGGCTCCGCGCTCGGTCAGCGTGGAGATCATCACCACCGGCATGGGCCGCAGGCGCATCAGCCGGCCCAGAAAGTCGATGCCATCCATGCGCGGCATTTCCACGTCCAGGGTGATCACGTCCGGGTTCATCTCCCGGATCATCTCGCGCGCCACCAAGGGGTCGTTGGCCGTGCCGATGCACTCCATGTCCCGCTGCCGGTTGATGATCTCCGACAGCAGACTGCGGACCAGTGCCGAATCGTCCACCACGATCACCCGGATTTTCCTGCTCATTGTTCGCTCAGGCTTTCTTCGTCATCTTCAATCAAAACAGATCCACAGAGCCACCCGAGGTGCTCTTGGCCACGGTCGCGGCATTTCCACGCACTTCCTGCTCCACCAGGGTCTCGGGGTGGGCATGGGCCAGGCGCTTGACCATGGCCTTGCCCGTCACCGGAAAGAACACCACCTTGCGGGGATAGATGTCCAGCACGTCCTCGGACACGATGGGAATGCGCTCCGTGTGCAGGTAGTTGAGCACGAAGGTGGTGTTGCGTTCACCCACGTTCATGGTGGTGAAATTGTGCATCACCTGCGCCCCGCCAAAAATCTTGGCCTGCATGGTTTCACGCCGGGCCCCGAGCTTGAGCATCTCGTTGATGAGCAACTCCATCGCATACGAACCGTAGCGGCCCGAGGCATCCGCCAAGTCACCGTCGGGCAGCATGAAGTGGTTCATGCCGCCGATGTGGGCCCGGCTGTCCCACAGGCAGGCCGCAATGCACGAGCCGAGCACCGTCATGATGACCATGCTTTCGTCAGCCACAAAATACTCGCCGGGCAGCACCTTCACGGCATTGTGCTGGAAGTGGTGGTCCAGGTAGAAGAAGGAGGCCTCACCGGGCTTCCTGGAGCGGGCCTTGAGCTCGTTGAGCGACGATTCGCGGGGCGCCGTGCTGGTCGAATAGATGTCCGCGCTCAACGGCGCGATGCGCGGCGCCCGCCGGCGCTCCGGCGCAGCAGCAGCGGCGGCACCAGGCGTGAAGGTGTTTGACGTGAGGCCGGATTGGTTATTGGTCATGGGAGCTGCTTGGAACAAGTTCCTATGGGCGAACAAAGGGGCGGATCACCGGCGTTCATAGACCGTCTTGCCACGCAGGGTGAAGAGATCGCGGGACTCGCTGAAATTCTCCGCATGCCCCACAAACAGCATGCCACCGGGTTTGAGCACGCGGTGGATGCGCTCCAGTACCTTGCGCTGCGTGGGCGCATCGAAATAGATCATCACGTTGCGGCAGAACACCACGTCGAAAGGCTCCTTGAACGGCCAGTCGTCGCGGATGAGGTTCACGCTCATGAATTCGATGGCCCGGCGCAGCTCGGGCTTGGCCCGCACCATGCCATCGTTGCCGCCCTTGCCTTTCAGAAAGAACTTCTGCAGCCGCTCCGGACCCAGGCCCTTGAGGTTGTCGAGCCGGTAGACGCCCTGGCCCGCCGTGGCGAGCACCTTCGAGTCGATGTCACTGGCCGTGAGCTTGAAGGAGGCATTGGCCCCCAAGGCCTCGAAGGCCGTCATGACGATGGAATACGGCTCCTCGCCGGTGGAGGCCGCGTTGCACCACACCTTCCAGGGCGTGTTGGCCGGCTTGCTGCGCAGCAGCGTGGCGAAGATCTCGAAGTGGTGCTGCTCGCGGAAGAAGGCCGTGAGGTTGGTCGTCAGGGCGTTGATGAACTCCTGCCACTCGGGGCCGTCGTGCTTCTCCAGCCAGCTCAGGTAGTCATGGAAGCTGTTGTAACCCGTGTCGCGCAGCCGGCGCGAGAGCCGGCTGTAGACCATGGCGTGCTTGCCATCGTGCAGGCTGATGCCGGCACGCTGGTAGATCAGCGACTGCACGCGCGCAAAGTCGGCATTGGTCCATACGAACTCACGCCCCTGCGCCAGCGGGCCCGAGGGTGCAGGCGCGCTGGCAGCAGCTGCGGCGGCTGCAACACGCGCGCCGGCCGAGGAAACACTGGTGGTCTGGGGCATCATTTTGATCATCCGCTCGGAAGTCCATTTCGCTCCAAAAGGCCTGCAGACCCTTGTCTGCAGTTTGGCTTGCGGCCATCCACCTGGCTGAGAACGTGTGGGCGTTCTTACTCCGCTGCCGTCACCAATCCCATGTCCAGGCTGGACATCAGTTTCTCGATGTCCAGCAGGATCAGCATGCGCTCGCCCACCGACCCCAGCCCCAGGATGCAGCTGTTGTCGATGGCGCTTTCGATGTCAGGCGCCGAACGGATGCTCTCGGGCGTGAGCTCCATCACGTCGCTGACCGAGTCCACCACGATGCCCACCACGCGGTTGCGCAGGTTCAGGATGATGACCACCGTGAAGCTGTTGTAGTCCGCCTGCGCGCAGTTGAACTTCAGGCGCATGTCCACGATGGGCACGATGGTGCCGCGCAGGTTGGTCACGCCCTTGATGAACTCGGGCGCATTGGCAATGCGGGTGGGCGGCTCGTAGCCGCGGATTTCCTGAACCTTCAGGATGTCGATGCCGTACTCTTCCTGGTCAAGCCGGAAGGTCAGGTATTCGCGCGCACCGGTTGGCGCGCTGTCGGCGGTCTTACCCATCACACTCATGGTGAGTTCTCCTTGTTAGCAGTGCAGATGCACTCCATGAACGCATCGCGCCCGAATCAGTGGCGGGCCCGGCGCACCAGGCCGCCCGTGTCCAGAATCAGTGCCACCGTGCCGTCGCCGAGGATGGTGGCGCCCGAGACATTGGGCACCTTGCGGTAATTGGTCTCCAGGTTCTTCACCACCACCTGGTGCTGGCCCAGGAGCTCGTCGACCAGCAATGCCACGCGGCTGCCGTCGGCCTCCACCACCACCATGATGTTGCTCGACTTGTTGAGGTCGAAGCGCGGCACCTGGAAGATCTTCTCCAGCGCGATGACGGGCATGTACTCGTCGCGCACCTTGACCAGCTGCGAGCCCTGGGCCACGGTGCTGACATCGTCGGAGTTGACCTGGAAGGACTCCACCACCGAGGACAGCGGCAGGATGTAGACCTCTTCGCCCACGCCCACCGACATGCCATCCATGATGGCCAGGGTGAGCGGCAGGCGCACCGACACCTTCATGCCGTAGCCTTCGGCGGAGTCCACTTCGACCGAGCCGTTCAGGGCGGCGATGTTGCGCTTGACCACGTCCATGCCCACGCCGCGTCCCGACACGTCGGTCACTTCTTCGGCAGTGGAGAAGCCGGGCGCGAAGATCAGCTGCCACACCTCGGCATCGCTCATCTGGTCGGACACATCGAGGCCCCGCTCCTGCGCCTTGCGCAGGATCTTCTCGCGCGACAGGCCGCGGCCGTCGTCACGCACCTCGATGACGATGGAGCCGCCCTGGTGCGATGCCGACAGGGTGATGGTGCCCAGCTCGGGCTTGCCCTTGGCCAGCCGCTCGGCGGGCATCTCGATGCCGTGGTCGCAGCTGTTGCGCACCAGGTGGGTCAGTGGGTCGGTGATCTTCTCGACCAGGCCCTTGTCCAGTTCGGTGGCTTCACCCAGCGTGACCAGCTCGACCTTCTTGCCCAGCTTGTTGGCGAGGTCGCGCAGCATGCGCGGGAAGCGGCTGAAGACGATGGACATGGGGATCATGCGGATCGACATCACCGATTCCTGCAGGTCCCGCGTATTGCGGTCCAGGTCGGCCAGGCCGGCCAGCAGTTGCTGGTAGGCGCCGGCATCCAGCCCGCGGCTGTTCTGGGCCAGCATGGCCTGGGTGATCACGAGCTCGCCCACCAGGTTGATGAGCTGATCGACCTTGTTCACGGCCACGCGGATGGTCGTGGACTCCATCTGGGCCTGGGCCGCAGCCTTGGGCTCGGCAGCCGCCGCAGCCTTCGCCGAAGGCTTGGCGGCCGCGTTGGCGGCAGGCACCGCGCTGGGAGCGCCAGGGGCATCCGAGAAGAAGCCGTAGGACACGTCCGCACCGCCCGCAGGAGGCTCGCCTTCGTGGATGGCCTGGTCAGGATCGACCTCGGCCACCGCAGCGGCTTCTTCCTCGCCATCGACGAAGCGCACATGCTCCTTGGAGACATGGAAGGCGAACAGGTCCAGCAGGTCGTCGGTGGACGAGGTGGTTTCCACCGCGAACACCCGCATGCCCGCCTGCACGCTGGGCAGGTCGCTGATGGAGCCCAGGCCGGGGATGTCGCGGAACAGCTCCTTGATGGTGTCGGCCTGCTCGGTCTTGTCCAGCGGGCCGATGTGGATCTGCAGCTTGCGCGGCTGCCCGGGCACGTGGGCCTTGGGAGCGGGCGCAGGCGCGGCGGCCACCGGGGCCGGCGCCGCAGCAGGGGCAGGGGCAGCAGCACCAGCAGGTGCGTCCTCGGGGACGACGCCTGCCGCCAGTTCGCTGATGCGCTTGACCAGGGAGGTGGTGGACACGGCCTCGCCCTGCCCGCCCGCCTGGTGGCGCGCCAGCAGGCTGCGCGAGGCATCGGCCGATTCCAGCAGCACGTCGACCATCTGCGGGATGGGTTGCAGCTCGTGGCGGCGCAGCCGGTCGAGCAGCGACTCCATCTGGTGCGTCAGCTCGGCCACGTCGGAGAAGCCGAACGTGGCGGCCCCGCCCTTGATCGAATGCGCGCAGCGGAAAATGCCATTGAGCTCTTCGTCGTTCGCGGCGCTCAGGTCCAGGTCGAGCAGCATCTGCTCCATCTGGTCCAGGTTTTCGCCAGCTTCTTCAAAAAAGATCTGGTAGAACTGGCTCAGGTCAAAGTCAGCACCGCCGGCCCCTGATCCCTCTTGATAGCTTTCAGCCATAGTCGGCTCCTTTATACGTGGTGGCGCCCGTGCACCCGTTTCAACGGATCACCTTCTGGATGACTTCGATCAAGCGGTTGGGATCGAACGGCTTGACCAGCCAACCGGTGGCACCGGCCGAGCGTCCCGCCTGCTTCATCTGGTCACTCGATTCGGTGGTCAGGATCAGGATGGGGATGGTCTTGAACTTGGGGTGCTCGCGCAGCTTGCGCGTGAGGCCTATGCCATCGAGCCGGGGCATGTTCTGGTCGGCCAGCACCAGGTGGATGTCGTGGCTTTCGGCCTTTTCCAGGGCATCTTGCCCATCCACCGCCTCCACCACGTGGTAACCCGCACCGGTGAGGGTGAAGGACACCATTTTCCGCATGGACGGTGAATCATCTACGGCAAGTATCGATTGCATTTAGGACTCCAACTGACTTGAATATATAGGTGAACCAGCGATGCCAACTTCAAAATAGATCAATGGAACCGGCATCCATCTCGCTTTGCGTGACGGGATTGGGCCGGTCCGGCGCCATTTCGGCAAACGGCGCCGCCTCCTCGCCCTCGTCGTGCCCCATGGCCTCGGAGGCCAGCCGGAACGCACAGCCCTGCAGCACCTTGGTGGTATGCCAGATGAGCTGCGACGCCATGTCCTGGAACTGCAGTTCGGTGACGGCACTGCGCAGGGCATCACGCGCGGCCGCCAGCTCGGGCGAATCCGCCACGAAGGCATCGTTCAGTACCGCATTGGCCTCGCCAAAGCGCTCCAGCAGGTTGTCCGTGGCATGGTTCAACAAGCCTTCCAGGCGGTGCAGATCGTGCATGACGACCAGCAGGGAATCCTGCAGTTCTGCTGCCACCATGACCGGAACCTGAACTGCCGGCCCAGTTGACGTTGATAGCGTAGATTGCATTGTTTCTCCATAGCAACAAGCAGACCAGGGTCAGGGCCCCTGTAACAGGCAACCCGCGCTGGCAGACCCCGCCAACCCTTGCAAAAACCCCGACATTGCGTTCTATTGGACGATAGCCTTCTCACCCACCCTACCGGGACAAACACCCTTGTTTGTTCCAATTTGTATCCTATGATAGCGCTCATATGGTCATGACAGTAGCAGGCCATCCCTTACGCCTCCTGCACCTGGAGGATTCGCTGGCAGACCATGTTCTGGCCAAGCTCACTTTGCAGCGTGCCAAGCTGCATTGCACGCTCCAGCAGGTCGACACCCTGCAGGATTTCTGCGATCGCACCACCCACGAGTCCTTCGATTTGATCCTTGCGGACTACAGACTGCAAGGATTCACTGCGCTCGATGCGTGGGAGCATGTGGCTAAATTAGCAACACCTGTACCATTTGTGTTGTTATCCGGGGCCATTGGCGAGGCCGCCGCCGTGGATGCCATGCGCCTGGGTTTCTCCGACTACCTGCTCAAGGACGACATTTCCCGCCTGCCGCACGTGGTCACCCGGGCCATCGAGGTGCACCAGGCGCGCCAGGACCGCGAGCGCGCCGTGGCCGAACTGGCAGCCTCCCAGCAGCGCCTGGCGGAACTCACCGAGCACCTGCAGACCTCCATCGAACAGGAGCGCGCTTCCATCGCGCGCGAGATCCACGACGACATCGGCGGCTCGCTGACCGCCGTGCGCGTGGACCTGGCCTGGATCGGCCGGCATGCACAGGACCCGGCGACGCAGGGCCACCTCGCCAGCGCCTCGGACATGCTGCAACACGCCATCGGTGCCAGCCAGCGCATCATGATGAACCTGCGCCCGCCGATCCTGGAGCAGGGGCTGGTGGCGGCCGTGCAGTGGCTGGCCGCGGGTTTCGAGCGCCGGTGCGCGGTGCGCACCCAGGTCACGGCCAGCGGCGAGGCGATCGACGTGCCCAGCGACATCCGGCTGGTGGCCTACCGCACCGCACAGGAGGCGCTGACCAACATCGCCAAATACGCCCAGGCCGGCAAGGTGCATATCGACCTGTCCGACCATGAGGGGGTGCTGACCGTGGAGATCGCCGATGATGGCTGTGGCTTCGACGTCGCGCAGTTGGCGGACAAGCCCAAGGCCTTCGGGATCAAGGGCCTGCACGAGCGGGCCCGCACCGTGGGGGGCTGGCTCGATGTCAGCACCCAGCCGGGCAAGGGAACCTGCCTCACACTGTCGATACCGCTGGCCGCCCCATCGGACCAGCCCGCCAACCCAGGAGATGTCTGGTGATCAACGTCGTTTTGTGCGATGACCATGCCGTGCTCAGACGCGGCATCCGCGACACCCTCACCGAGGCCACCGACATCAAGGTGACCGGGGAGGCCGGCGGCTACGCCGAGCTGCGCGAGGTGCTGCGCACGGCCCCCTGCGACGTGCTGCTGCTGGACCTGAACATGCCCGGCCGCGGCGGCCTGGAGGTGCTGGCCACCCTGCGCGAAACGCACTCCACCATCAAGGTGCTGGTGGTATCGATGTACCCCGAAGACCAGTACGCACTGCGCTGCCTGAAGGCCGGTGCCCAGGGCTATGCCAACAAGGCATCCGACCCGGTGGAGCTGATCAACGCGGTGCGCGTGGTGATGCAGGGCCGCAAGTACCTGACGGCCGAGGTGGCGCAGATGCTGGCCGAAAGCCTGGCCCAGCCGGTGCTGGAGAGCCCCCACGCCACGCTGTCCGAGCGCGAATTGCAGACGCTGATCAAGATCGCCTCGGGCCGGCGCCTGGCCGACATCGCCGAGGAGCTGATGCTCAGTCCCAAGACCGTGAGCGTCTACCGCTCGCGCGTGCTCGAAAAGCTCAAGCTCTCCAACAACGCCGAACTCACGGTCTACGCCATCCGCAATGAGTTGGTATGACCCCCTGAAGGGAGACGCCACCCCTGGCCTGACAAAGCCAGTTCCACGGTGGCACTGGCTTGTGGCATGCCTGCGTTACCGGCGGAGCCTCTTGGCAGCAGCGGCCGCTACCGCTGGCTGGAGAACAGGTCGATGGACTGCTGCATCAGCGTGAGGATGGGCTGCTCCAGCATGGGCAGGGTGGCGGCGATGCCCAGCAGGCCCACGGTGAGCGTGACCGGGAAGCCCACCGCATAGATGTTCATCTGCGGCGCCACGCGCGAGATGATGCCCATCGCCAGGTTGACGAACAGCAGCAGCGCGATCATGGGCAGGGCGATCCACAGGGCGCTGGAAAACAGCGAGCTGCCCAGCTCATACAGGCGCATCTGGCCGATGGCCTGCAGGAAGTTGCCGTTCACGGGAAAGCGGTCGAAGCTCTTGACCACGGCCATGATGACCATCAGGTGGCCATTGATGACAATGAACAGCAGCGTGGACATGTGCCCGAAGAAGCGCGCCACGGCACTCACCTGGCCATTGCTGGCGGGGTCGAAGAACGATGCGAAGTTCAGGCCCATCTGCAGGCCGATCATTTCACCCGCCAGCTCCACCGAGGCGAACACCAGGCGCACCGAAAAACCGATGGCCAGGCCCACGGCCACCTGCTGGGCGACGGCACCCAGCGCCTCGCGCCCATTGATGTCGATCACTGGCTGGACGGGCAGCACGGCCTGGGCAGACACGGCCACGAAGAAGGCCAGCCCGATCTTCACGCGCATGGGAATCGCGCGCATGGAAAACACCGGCGCCACGGAGAACATTGCCAGCACCCGGATGAATGGCCACAGGATGGGTGATATCCAGGCCACCAGCTGGGCCTCGGTGAAGGTGATCACGCCAGCACCGGGGGCTAACCCACGACGGAGGGAATCGACTCGATGGTGCGGCGGATGTAGTCCACCAGGGTGCTGATCATCCAGGGCCCTGCGATCGCGAACACCACCATCGCGGCGATCAGCTTGGGCACGAAGGCCAGCGTCGCCTCATGGATCTGCGTCACGGCCTGGAAGATGCTGACCACCAGGCCCACGGCCATCACCACCCCGAGCACGGGCATGGCGATCATCAACAGCAGCGTCAGGGCGTCGCGCCCCATGGTGAGGACCATCTGCGAAGTCATGGCATTTCTCCTGGGTCTAGGTGGCAAAACTGGCGGCCAGCGAGCCGATCAGCAGGTTCCAGCCATCGGCCAGCACGAACAGCATGAGCTTGAACGGCAGCGCCACGAGCACCGGTGAGAGCATCATCATGCCCAGCGACATGAGGATGCTGGAGACCACCATGTCGATCACCAGGAAGGGGATGAAGATCATGAACCCAATCTGGAATGCAGACTTGAGCTCGCTGGTCACGAAGGCCGGCACCAGCACGCGAAACGGCGCGGTCTCGGCCGTCACCTCGGGGGCCAGCCGCGCCAGGCGCGCGAACAGCGCAAAGTCCGACTGCCGGGTCTGCTTGAGCATGAACTCGCGCATGGGCACCTCGGCCCGGTCCACCGCCTGCTCGAACGTGATGGCATTGGTGGTGTAGGGCACGTAGGCTTCCTTGTGCACGCGGTCGAACGTCGGCCCCATGACGAAGAAGGTCAGGAACAGCGACAGGCCGATGATCACCTGGTTGGGCGGCGCCGATTGCGTGCCCAGCGCCTGGCGCAGCAGCGACAGCACGATGACGATGCGCGTGAAGCCCGTCATCAACAGCAGGATGGCCGGCAGGAAGGACAGAGCCGTGAAGAACAGCAGCGTCTGGATCGGCACGGAGTAGCTCGATCCGCCGCTGCCGGAGCCGATCAGTACAGGCAGCGAGCCTGGAGCCGGCGGCGTGGCGCCGGCCGTCTGCGCCAGTGCCGGTACCTGCCAGGCCAGGAGGGCGAGGGCCGCCAGCGCGGCCAACCACGCCGTGCTGCGTGGCGGCGATGCGGGGCGCGCAGGCTCAGACATGCGGTTCCTTGCGCGCCTCGGCGGCCGCCATTTCGCGCGCGAAGGCGGACGCATCGGGCACCACCGCGGGCAAGGCGGCCGACGCGGCGGCGGCGGTGGCGGGCGCCGCCAGCACGTGCAGGCAACTGACCTGCTGCGCCGTGACACCGAGCACCAGCCAGGTGCGCGCGCCTTCGGGGCCGACCTCCACGGTAACCACGCGCTGCTGGGGCCCAACGGCCACCGCCGACAGCACGCGCGATGCGGCACCGGCCGGCAGGCTGCCGGCGGCATGGTGCTGCTGCAGGCGCTTGATGAGCCAGGGCAGGCAGGCCATGGCCCCCACGAACAGGACGACGATGACCAGCGTCTGGGTCATCCCCATGGCGTTGCCCCCATCAGCCACGGCTCACGCGCCGCAGCCGCTCCGAGGGCGTCACCACATCGGTCAGGCGGATACCGAACTTGTCGTTCACCACCACCACCTCGCCCTGGGCGATCAGGTAGCCATTGACGAGCACGTCCATGGGTTCGCCGGCCAGCGCATCGAGTTCGACCACCGAGCCCTGCGCCAGTTGCAGGATGTACTTGATCGGCACCTTGGTGCGCCCCAGCTCCACCGACAGCTGGACAGGAATGTCCAGCACCATGTTGATGTCGTTGACGGTGCCATCGCTGTTGCTCGACGAGGACGGACGCACCGCCTCGCCGGACAGGGGGCCACCCTGCTCCGCATCGCCGGGCTTGTCGTCCGCGCTCTTTTGCTCCTCGAGCGCTTCGGCCCAGCCTGCAAACGGGTCCTCGGCTGCGCCGTCCTTGTTGTCTTCTTCAGTTGACATCTTTTTCTCCCAGCCAGCTCATGTCCGAATTGCGCAAACACTCTTCGATACGGATGGCATATTTCGAATTGTGGGTCCCATACTGGCACTCGAAGATGGGAACCCCCCCGATGGAGGCGCGGATGCGCGGCTCCCGGTCGAGCTCGATGAAATCACCGGGCTTCATCGCCAGCAGTTGCTCCACCGTGGCATCGGCCTTGGCCAGCTCGGCCACCAGCACCACCTCGGCCGCCTGGATCTCGCGTGTGAGCACCCGCACCCAGCGTCGGTCCACCTCGATGGAATCGCCCTGCGTCGAGGAGTACAGCACGTCCCGGATGGGCTCCAGCGTGGCGTAGGGCATGCAGATGTGGATGGCGCCCGACAGGTCGCCGATTTCCAGCTGGAACGCGGTGGACACCACGATCTCGCTGGGCGTGGCGATGTTGGCGAACTGCGGCTGCATCTCCGAGCGCTGGTAGTCGAGCTCCAGCGGGTAGATGCCCTGCCAGGCCTTCTTGTACTCGGCACAGATCACATCGACCAGCCGGTTGATCACGCGCTGCTCGGTGGGCGAGAAATCACGCCCTTCGATGCGGGTCTGGAACTTTCCCACCCCGCCGTACAGCGTGTCGATGATGCCGAACACCAGGGACGGCTCGCAGACGATCAGGCCGCTGCCGCGCAGCGGGCGGATGGCGACGATGTTGAAGTTGGTCGGAACGGCCAGTTCGCGCAGGAAGGCGCTGTAGCGCTGCACCGACACGGTGCCCACCGAAATCTCGGGGCTGCGGCGGATGAAGTTGAACAGGCCGATGCGGAAATTGCGCGCAAACCGCTCGTTGACGATTTCCATCGTCGGCATGCGGCCGCGGACGATGCGCTCCTGGCTCGAGATGTCGTAGTTGCGTACGGACCCCGACTCGGCCACTTCCTCGACGGACTTCTGGCTCTCGCCAGTGACGCCTTCCAGAAGGGCATCAACCTCTTCCTGCGATAGGAATGAATCACTCATGGCAGGATTGTCCTTGCGTCACTGGATGATGAAGCTGGAGAAAAGAATGCCTTGTACCGGATTCCTCGGCGGCTTGCGCACCGGGCGGTCCTCTTCCTCGTCCTCCTCGGCCGATGCGGCACGCTTGGGGCGGTCGCGCGGCACGGTGAAGCCGAGCGGGCGTGAGACTTCGCGCAGGATGTCCTTGGCGAGCTTTTCCTTGCCCTCGCGGGCCAGCAGCTCCCCGGAGGTGCGTTGCGAGACCAGCAGCAGCACGCTGCTGCGGATGGATGGCAGGTAGAGCTTGATCTGTTCGGCCGTCTTGGCGTCGGTGACCTCGACGGTGATGCCGATCTGGGCAAACCGGTCGCCGCCCGGGTCGGCCAGGTTGACCACCATGTTCTCGAACGGCAGGAACGTGGGGGGTACCTTGGCGGCCGTGTGGGCCGGCTCCGCGGCGGCACCCTCCTCGTCCTCGGCCGGCTTTTTCTTGCCCAGCACGAAGAAGGCCGCAGCACCTGCGATGCCCAGCACGAGCACCAGCACAATCACGATGATCAGCATCTTCTTGCTTTTGGGCTTCTCCTTGGCCGGAGCGGCAGCGTTGGCAGACACGTGGCAGGGTCCTTAGATGGGATTCGGTGGTGGCATCGCGCCGGGAACGGCATTGCGCCAGCAGACGCTTCCTATTGTGGCGCAGCTGCCCTCCCAATAATAGCCAGAATACACCCACGAACAGGGTGTTGACGTTGGCAATCGCCGTGCCAGCCTGGCATGGCGATTGCCGCTGCAGCCCGCCCTGGCTGCAGCGGCGTTACACGAAGACGTCCACGGCGCTGTTGCGCGTACCGCTGCCCGCCAGCCGCTGGCTGACATCCGTGGGGCCCGCCACCAGCACCTGGGCCTGCTGCCCCTCGCCCGAGCGGTTGCGCTGCTGCTCGCCATCGCCCGCCATGGCGCCCTGGCCTGCCGAGGTGCCCACGGTCATGCCCGACAGGACCAGGCCCTCGCCGCGCAGCAGTTCGCTGAGCTGCGCCATGCTCTGGTCCAGCATCTCGCGGGTGTGCTCCTGGTCGCTGCGGAAGGTGACATGGGCCTCGTTGCCGGACAGGGCCACGCTCACAGCCAAGGGCTGGCCGTCGCGGTTCAGGGTGAGCTCGGCATTCTGGGTCTTCTGGTTGGCCCAGTAGGTGACCTGCTCGGCCAGCAGTTCTTCGGCGCCGGTCTGCGCCAGTTCCTCGAAGCCAGGGGTGCCCGATGCACTGTCCACCGCGAAGGAGGGCTCGGTGCCGCCTTCGCCCAGGCCGCCCGAGCCGCCATGCCGGGATGATTCGCCGCCGCCCGCATCCGCACTGCGCGCACCGGGAGCCGCCACGGCAGCCGAGGGATCCGGATTGACCAGCAAGGCGGCGTCCGCCCCGGGGGTACCGCCCTCGCCCGAACCGCGGTGCAGGCCGGGGCCGAACTCGCGCACGGTACTGGCCACCGCGCTGGACACCATCGACAGATCACCCGTGGATGCGGCCACCTGCCTGGCATCATCGCCCGCAGCGCGCGCCGACACGGCACCCACGCTACCCGCTGCGCCCAGGCCCGCATCGCTGGCACCGCGCTGCAGGGCTGCGCTGTGCATGCGCGAGAACTGGCGCCCAAAGCCCAGTGTGGCCGTGGCCGGCTGCGAAGCATCCTGGAAACCTCCATCCAGCGCCGCGGTTTGCGACACCAGTCCGTCGGCGGCCGGCAGGCCCTGGCCCGCCAGCAGCTGCCCGGCAAGGGCCTGGGCACCGCCTGCCGAATCGGCCAGCATGCTGGTGCCCCGCGCCACGCCGGTCTGCCCCAGCAGGCCGGCGGTGGTCATGCCCTCCGCGCCCGCCGTGTCGCCGCCCTGCCCCCTGAGTTGCTGGGCAGCACTGTCGCCCGCGACCAGCGCCTGCCAGCCGACCAGGGTGGAGGGATCGACGGTGGCCAGGGTGCCAGAGGCATCGGCAGCCCCGGGAACGGCGGCCAGCGGGTCCCCGCCCTCGGCGAACTCCGGGTCCTGCGCGGCCAGCAGCGCCAGGAAACTGTCTGGCTGTGCCGCCGCCCCGGCAGCATCGTCCGTGGCGCCCTTTTGCTGCGCATGGGCACGTGTGCGGGTGGTCTGCTGGGAAGACTGCGTTCCCTGGTTGGTGGATATGCGTGCCTGTTCCATGGTCAATTCTCCTGCCCTATCGGTCCTGAACCCTGCGGCTGTACTGCATCGCCGCACGTTCATCGGTTTGTTTCTGCTCCGTGCGGGCCTGGGCCTGCTCCAGCTCGCGGCGCCGCTGCTCGACCACCTTGCGCAGGCTGGCCAGGCGGCGCTCGGCGTCCATCAGGCCGTGCCGCGCGTTCTCGACCCGTGCCGCCTGGTCACCCACCACGCCGGTCTGCAGGCCCGCCGCATGCCCCAGCCGGTCCATGAACTGGTAGTGGTGGTACATCACCTCGGGCTGCACGCGGGTGTCCTCCTGCATGCCCCAACGCTGCTCCGTCTCGCGCGCATAGTCCTGCAGCTGGTTGAGCTGCGCCTGGGCCGCCTGCTGCACGGCCAGGGCTTCCTGCAGCACGTGGCGTGCCTCGTCCCGCTTGCGCGAGGCGATCTCCACGGCGACGATGAGGGCACTGAGGACGGACATGGCGCAGCCTTCGGATGCTTACTGGTCGAGCACGGACGCCATGGCGTTCACGCTCTGGTCCATGGTGGACGCCTCGAACATGTCCTGCTGCAGGAAGGCGGCCATCTGCGGTTGCAGGCGGATGGCTTCGTCCAGCGCGGGGTCGGATCCGCTCATGTAGGCCCCCACCTGCACCAGGTCGCGGCTCTTCTGGTAGCGCGAGTAGACGGCGCGAAAACGCCGTGCGACGTCAAAGTGGCCGCGCGAGACCACGTTGTGCATCACGCGCGACGCCGATTGCTCGATGTCGATGGCCGGGAAATGCCCGGACTCGGCCAGCGAGCGCGACAGCACGATGTGCCCGTCCAGGATGGCGCGCGCAGCGTCGGCAATCGGGTCCTGCTGGTCGTCGCCCTCAGAGAGCACGGTGTAGAAGGCAGTGATGGAGCCCACGCCATGCAGGCCGTTGCCGCTGCGCTCGACCAATGCGGGCAGCTTGGCAAAGCACGATGGCGGGTAGCCCTTGGTGGCCGGTGGCTCGCCGATGGCCAGCGCGATCTCGCGCTGGGCCATGGCATAGCGGGTCAGCGAGTCCATGAGCAGCAGCACATGCTTGCCCTTGTCGCGGAAATGCTCGGCCACGGCGGTGGCGTAGGCCGCACCCTGCATGCGCAGCAGCGGCGGCGCGTCGGCTGGTGCGGCCACCACGACGGAACGCGCACGGCCATCTTCGCCCAGGATGTCCTCGACGAACTCTTTGACCTCGCGGCCCCGCTCGCCGATGAGCCCCACCACGATCACGTCGGCCGCCGTGTAGCGGGCCATCATGCCCAGCAGCACGCTCTTGCCGACGCCCGAGCCGGCAAACAGGCCCAGGCGCTGGCCGCGGCCCACGGTGAGCAGCGAATTGATGGCGCGCACGCCGGTGTCCAGCGGCAGGCGCACCGGGTCGCGGTCCATGGCATTGATCTGGCGGCGGTCCATGGGCTCGGAGACCACGTCCTGCACCGGCCCCCCATGGTCCAGGGGCAGGCCCTGCGGATCGACCACCCGCCCCAGCAGACCGTCGCCCATGGGCAGGCGCAGCACGCCCGCCTTCGGGGAGGGCCGGGAGGCTTCGCCCAGGCGCGGGCTGGCGATATAAGGGGCGGCGGGCACCACGCTGGCGCCGCTGGACAGGCCGTGGATGTCGCCCGCAGGCATCAGAAAGGCCCGGTCGGCCGAGAACCCGACCACCTCGGCCAGCACCGGGGCATGGCCCGGCATCTGCACCATGCACTGCGAACCCACGGGCACGCGGATACCGGCAGCCTCCAGCACCAGGCCGGTCAGCCGGGTCAGGGTGCCGCGCGTCTCCAGCGGCGCACGGTGGCGCACGCGCTCGCGCGCATCGTCCATGAATTGCGTCCAGGCATTGGAGGCGGGGGCATCAACGCTCATCGCCGCTCTCCTGCCAGGGCGATTCCAGCCCCAGCGAGGCGATGGCACGCTCCCAGCGCTTGTCCACGCTGCCATCGACCACCGTGCCACCCGACTCGACCAGGCATCCGCCGGCGGGCACGGACGCATCGGCCACCCATTGGATGCCAGCACCCATCTCGTCGCGCAGCGGCTGCTCCACGGCGCCCATGTCCGCAGGGTTCAGGCGCACCAGGGCAGGCCGCCCCTCGACCACCAGCATGCCCACGGCCTCGCGGACCACGGGCTCGAGCACGTCGGGGCTGACCGACAGCTCCCGGCGCACGACTTCGCGGGCGATGTCGCAGGCCAGCGCCAGCACGTCCTGGGCCATGCGCTGCTGCAGGGCGGCCAGCGATTCCTCGAGGGAGCGCACGACGCCGGCAATGCTCTGGGACATCTCCTGCGCCTGGCCGGCCACGTAGTCGTCCATGCGCTGCTGCCATTCGAGCGCCGTGTCGGACTGGCCCTGTGCCAGGCCCTGGGAAAAAGCCGCATCGCAGGCCTGCTGCACCAATGCCAGTTGCGCAGCCTCCACCTCGGCCGGATCGGGCGGCGGGGGCTCCGGCTCGGGCAGCACCTCGGGTTCGGGCTCCACCGGCTCGGAGCCGTCCACGGCGCCGAACTTCCATTGCGTGACCACCCCCACCTCTTCGCTGGGGATGAAACGTGAATACGAGCGCTGGCTGTTAGACGAAGGCATCGTCGCCACCACCACCGATCACGATCTGGCCTTCGTCGGACAGGCGGCGGATCGTCTTGAGGATTTCCTTTTGCTGCGCTTCCACTTCGGAAAGCCGCATCGGACCGCGCGATTCGAGGTCTTCGCGCAGCGCCTCGGCGGCACGCGAGGACATGTTGGACAGGAATTTTTCGCGCAGCTCGGGCACGGCGCCCTTGAGCGCGACGATGAGCGTCTCCGAAGCCACTTCCTTGAGCACAGCCTGGATGGCGGTGTTGTCGAGCTTGAGCACGTCTTCGAAGACGAACATCTTGTCCATGATCTTCTGTGCCAGATCGGGGTCGTAGCCGCGGATGGACTCGATCACCACGGCATCCATGTTGGAGCCCAGCAGGTTGATGATCTCTGCCGCCGCCTTGACGCCGCCCAGCGAGCTCTTGCGGATCTTGTCGCCCCCGGCCAGCACCTTGAACAGCACTTCGTTGAGGTCCTTGAGCGCCGTGGGCTGGATGCCTTCCAGCGTGGCCACGCGCAGCAGGATTTCGCTGCGCTGGCGGTCGGTCAGGTGCATCAGGATGCCCGACGCCTGCTCGCTGTCCAGGTGCACCAGGATGGCCGCGACGATCTGGGGGTGCTCGTTGCGCAGCAGCTCGGCCACTGACAGCGGGTCCATCCACTTGAGGCTTTCGATGCCGGAAACGTCGCCGCCCTGCAGGATGCGGTCGATCAGCAGCGAGGCCTTGTCGTCGCCCAGGGCGCGCTTGAGCACGGCGCGCACGTAGTTGCCGGTGTCAGACACCAGCAGGCTCTGGGCCGCGGCGGCGTCGGCAAAGCGGTTGATGACGCTGTCCACCTTTTCGCGCGACACCGATTTCATGCGCGCGATGGTCTCACCCAGCTTCTGAACCTCTTTGGGCGAGAGGTGCTTGAACACCTCGGCCGCCTCCTCCTCGCCGAGGGACATCAGCATGATGGCGGCGTCGTTGAGACCTTGTTCATCCATGGGCTATCCAAGCATGTGAAGAGGCGACGGGGTCAGGCATTTTCGCCGTTCACCCAGGATTTGAGAATATTGGCGACGGCCACGGGGTTTTCCTTGGCCAGTACGCGGGCCTCTTCCAGACGCAATTGCTCTGGCGTGGCGACCACATTCTCTTCCTTCTTGCCCGGGGACGGCAAAGCCGGGCGATCGGGCTGCTCTGCCTCGATGGCATCCAGCTGTCCGCCCGCCCTCGGCAGGTCGCCAGCCCTGGCCGCCTTGGCATCCGCACCCTTGAGCGCCGGACGCACCAGGCCCAGCAGCACCATGGCAGCGAACAGCAGGGCACCCACCGGCCAGGCAAAGCTCTTGGCCACATCGATGACCTCGGGCTGCTTCCACAGCGGCACATCGTTCGACGCAGCGGCTTCCACCTGGAACGGCGTGTTCATGAGGTTCACGGAATCGCCGCGCTCGCCATTGAAACCAATGGTTTCACGCACCAGCGCCTTCATCTGCTCCAGCTGCTCGGGGGTGAGCGCCTTGGTGACGGTCTTGCCCTTTTCTTCGATTGAATGGTAGTTGACCACCACGGCGGCATTCAGGCGCTTGATGGCCCAGTTGTTGCCACGCGTGACCCGCACGGTCTTGTCCACTTCGTAGTTGGTGGTGGACTCGCGCTTGCTCGACGACTCTTCGGTGCCCTGCTGGGCGCCGGCCTGGGGTGCAGGATTGGCGCCGTTGATGGGTGCAGCCGAGGGTGCGGGTGGTTGATTGGCAACGGCACCCGGCACACCGGTCGCGGTTTTCTGGGCGGAGCCGGAGGTTTCCAGCATCTGCTGGCTGCGCACAGCCTTGGCGTCGGGGGTCTGGTTGGGGCGGAACTGCTCGGACGTGGACTCGGTGCGGCTGAAGTCCAGCTCGGCCGAGACCTGGGCCTTGACGTTGTTGCGGCCGACCACGGGCTCCAGGATCTCCTGGATGCGGCGAGTGAGCTGCTGCTCGATCTGTTGCACGTAGAGCAGTTGCTGCGCATCGACCGCATTCGCCGAGGTGCCGTCGGGCGACTGCGAGAGCAGCTTGCCCGTGTCGTCGAGCACGCTGACGGCCGAGGGCGCCAGTTCGGGCACGCTGGAGGCCACCAGGTGCACGATGCCGGCGAGCTGGGCCCGGTCCAGGATGCGGCCGGGGTGCAGGCTGATCAGCACCGAGGCCGAAGGCTTTTGCTGCTCGCGGAAGAAACCGTTCTGGTTGGGCAGCGCCAGGTGCACGCGGGCGCTCTGCACCGAGGACAGGGCCTGGATGGAGCGGGTCAGCTCGCCCTCGAGGCCGCGCTGGAAGTTCAGGCGTTCCTGGAACTGGGTCATGCCGAAGCGGTTGCTCTCCATCAGCTCGAAGCCGGTCACGGAGCCGCGGGGCAGGCCCTGGGTGGCCAGGCGCAGGCGCACGTCGTGCACCTTCTCGGCGGGAATGAGGATCGCACCGCCGCCTTCGGCGTACTTGTAGGGAACATTCATCGTGGTCAGCTGGGCCACGATGGCGCCGCCATCCTTGTCGTTCAGGTTGGCAAACAGGACGCGGTAGTCAGGCTGGCGGCCCAGCACGATGGCGGCGACCGCCATGGCCACGAGCAGCGCCACCCCCACACCCAGGCGCATGCGCTGGGCCCGGTCGAGGCTGGTCAACCGCTGCAGCCAGTTGGGACTGGGGCTGGCTGCGGGAGGTGCGAGCGGAGCGAGTGGGACTTCGGCAACTGCAGACATCGTGCTTTCCAATAGGTGGGGCCCGGCAACGGACCTTGGCGTGGGTTCGATTATTCGGCTCAAGTACCGGCCATGTTCTGCCGATAAGCCGCGCCTTTGACCATCTATTCCCCATGATGCACCCCGGGCGCCTGGCTACCATCACAGCATCCCCTAGCCCCCAATGGACACTGCCATGGACCTCCGCATACCCAGCTCCACCACCCCCACGACGGGTGCCGGCATGGCGCGCCGTGCCGCCATGCCGCAGGCCGAGGGCAACGACGTGGGCTTCTCGGGCGCGCTCAAGGGCGCCCTGCAGTCCGTGAGTGCTGCACAGAACAAGTCGTCCGACCTGCAAAAGGAAGTCCAGCTGGAGAATCCCTCGGTCAGCCTGGAGGAGACCATGGTGGCCATCCAGAAGGCCCAGATCGGCTTCCAGGCCACGCTGCATGTGCGCAACCGCATGGTGCAGGCGTATACCGACATCATGAATATGCAGGTGTGAAGACCCCCTGAGGCGCTTCGCGCCTCGGGGGGTCCGCCAGAGGCGGCCACTCTTCGGGCACGTCCAAGCCTGCGCAGGCAGGCTTGGAGCCGCGGCCCTCAGCCCCTCTCTCATATTGCTTCGCAATCTGGGAGGGGGACGCCCCCAGCGCGGCGGGGCGGCCCTTGCGCGGGGGCACTGGCCTGGGCCGCGCCAGCTTCATGCGCCACGGGTAATTGGTACGCGCATTTCTGCCTCTGATTTCGATTCAATTCCGCTATCCCAGCATCATTCGCCACATCGACAGCGTCATTGATCCTGCGACGGCATTGCCCATCAAGCGCCTTCTGCAATAGCCAACAGGCAGCAAAAAGCCACCGGCCGTCTTGCGACGTACGGTGGCTTTTTTCTTCCCGGAGGGAAGCAGGACAGACGAAAGGAGGTCGCCGGCAGCGCCCTCCTTGCCTATACCCCGTTCAGTGCATCATCTGCGGCTGGCCTTCGAACAGGTGCTCGAACTGCGCCAGCCAGGGCTCGGCCAGGCAGCGGATCTGCGCATCGTTGCGCAGGATGCGCTGCATGATGCGGGTCTTCTCGCGGCGGTGCTCGGGCAGCAGCTCGTGCTCCTGGGACTTGAAGCGCAGTTGCTCGATCAGCACGGCGCAGGCGCCCTCGTAGCGCACCACGCCATCCCAATCCTTGAGCTTGGCGGCCTCCAGCATCTTGGCGCTGCTGTCTTCAATGGCTTTGTAGTAATCAATCAGCATGTGGGACATGGTTCATGCCTCCACCAGCATAGGCTGGCCCGAAGCGGTGGCATCGGCCGATGGGGCCATGCCGTTGTTGTTCTTCTTGATCTCGTTCCAACCGAGCGCAACCGGCTCGATCAGGCGCATCACTTCCTGCATCATGGCGTCGTCGTTGCGGGCATTGGCCAGGATCAGCCGGCGCACGCAGTAGTCGTACAGGGCACCCAGGTTCTGCGCCAGTTCACCACCATCGACCGTGTCCAGCGCCGTGCTCAGGCCTTCTTCGATGATGCGCACCGCCTTGGAGACGGCATTGCACTTGCCGACGATGTCACCACGCGCCATCGCGCCGCGCGCCGTGGCGATGGACCCCAGAGCACCCTCATACAGCAGGCTGACCAGCTGGTGCTGGTCAATCGTGTGCATGCTGGTTTCCACATTGATGCGCTGGTAGGCGTTGGCTGCACGGGGGTTGTGGGCGCTGAACATGGGGTGGTCCTTACGGTGTGATGCTTTATTTATCGGCTGGGGCCGAAAAAACTGAAGGCTTTCCGTCAGGTCGACTTGTTCCAGGCGGTCACCTGCTGCGCGATGTAGGCATTCAAGCCATTGAGCGAAGCCATCTGCTTGTCCAGCGCGTTGTAGCGGGCGGTGATGCGCTTCTCGAACGCATCCACCTTGTCATTCACCGTGGCCTGGTCCTTGGCATTGCGCTTGAGCGACAGCTGCAGCGTATCGTCCTTGGACTTGAAGAACCCATCGGCGGACAGCAGGTTGGTGGTGACGGCCTTGATCTTCACGGCAATGCCCTCTGCAGAGCCGCTGCCGGTGTTGCGGAACAGGTTCTTCAGGTCGTCCGGATTTTCCGTCAAGGCCTTGTTGAACTTGGTGGAATCCAGCGTGAGGTCACCACCGAGTTGCTGGGTCAGGCCGATGTCGGCCAGGCGCTTGAAAGCGCCGCCTCCCGAGGTGACCGACTGGATGGCATTGCGCAGGGTATTTTGCAAGGCAATGGCCGTCGAGTCGCCTTGCAACAAGCCGGCCGCATTGGTTTTAGCGTCGTACTTGGTGGCATCCTGCATCAACTGGTTGATGGCGTTGTAGGCCTTGACGAATTCGTCGACGTTGGTCTTGACGGCCGCGGTGTCCTTGCCGACCGTGATGTCGATGGGAGCGGTCGTAATCTGCTCGGCCTTGAAGGTCACCCCCGAGATCGTGGTGGCGAAGGTATTCGTGGCGGACGACACCGCGATGCCATTGACCGTGGCCTTGGCGTTGAGCGCCGCCTGCGTCGTCGTGCTGCCCGCGACCAGACGGGACAGACCCGTGGCATCGGTATTGCCGGCGCTGGCGATGTCGGTATCGCCTCCTTCCATGACGCTCAGGCGGAAGCCGAATTCCTCGCCCGTGCTCTTGCTGCGCAGCAGCAGGCGCTCACCCGAAGCATCGGACAGTATCGAGGCCGTCACCCCGGCCGTGCTTCCATTGATCTTGCTCGCCACATCCGTCAGCTTGTCGCTGGCGCTGATGGAGATATCGACAGGCTGGCCGCTGCCGGGCGTGAAGGAGGCGGGCGCCACACTCCACTTGCCGAGCTCCAGGCGCAGGGTGCCGGCACCCAGGGCACCGCCCACCGGCAGGAGCGCGGCCGACGCGGTGGCCTGCGCCTTGGCAAGGCCCTGCACTTCCACGCTGAAGGTGGTGGGCAAGGTGCCGCCGATCGCGGTGGCCGACACGAATTTGGAATCCGAGGAGGTCGTGGTGACCCCGTTCCAGCCAGTCACGCTGGTGAGCTTGCCGGCCGCATCGGCCAGCGTGGAGACCAGCGACTTGATCTGGCCGTAGGCGGAGATCTTGGTGTTGACCGTGGCCGCCTGCAACTTCAGCGTATCGAGGGGCTTTTTTTCCAGCGTGACCAACTGGGAGATGATGCTCTTGACATCAAGTCCATTGGTGCCGACCCCTGGGGATGAAATGGTTGCCATACAAACCTCCTGAACTGTCCAAAGGAAATTATGGAGCCAATCCCGCGCCAGTAACGTCCTTATTCACACCAGGAAACCCGCCAATTCCAGCGCTCCCGGTACGCGCTGTTTCCAGAAGCCCCCTGCACCTGTGCTTACGGTCGGCACAAAGGGCCTCAAGGTGAAAAGGCGGCGACAGGAAAACTGTCGCCGCCGATGCACCAGGGTCTTCTCAGACCCTGCCAGCCATTGTGCGCTTAACGCAGCAGGGCCAGCACACCTTGTGGCAACTGGTTGGCCTGGGCCACCATGGCCGTACCAGCCTGCTGCAGGATCTGCGAGCGCGACAGGTTGGCGGTTTCTGCCGCGAAGTCAGCGTCCAGAATGCGCGAGCGGGAAGAAGACAGGTTCTCCGAGGTCACTTGCAGGTTGGCGATCGAGGTCTCGAAGCGCGATTGCAGAGCACCGAGCTTAGCGCGTTCGCCGTTGATGAACGCCAGGCCCGAGTCCACCGTCTTGAGCGCTTCCGTGGCCTTCTTGAACGTGGTCACGTCCAGGTTCGCCACTTCCTGCAGATCCGAAGCCGAGTTCGCAGGGGTTGCCGTGCTGAAGGCATTGGTCGTGGTGGCCACCGTCGAGAAGGACTTGTCGGAGTCAAGCACCACATAGCCGCTGACCGTCGATGCGTCCGCACCCGAGGCTGCCGCCAGGGTATCGGCAGCGCCGATGGTCGTGCCATCCGCCTGCAGCTTCTGGATATTCACCGCACCCGCATTCGCACCGGAAGTGGCACCCTTGGCCAGCGTGATGTCCTGGCCCGTGGCACTGGTCAGGATGATGCCATTGTTGGTGGAGTTCAGCGACGCGGTCACGCCCGTCTTGGACGACTGCTCATTGATGGCCGACACCGCGTTCGACAGACCGTCCGCCGTGGTGAGGGAGGTCACGTTGAAAGAGACAGACTGGCCGAGCGCGGGCGAGGTGGGCACGTTGTCCGAACGCAGCTCGAAAGTGTAGGAACCCACCGATTCGAAGCTCAGCTGCACCTCGGTGCGGGCAGAGGCGGTCACACCCGTGTTCCCGGTCTGCAGGTTGATGTTGTCGGCCATGGCCTTGGCCGTGTCGTTGGCCGCGATGGTGATGTTCCTGGAACCCAGGGCACCATTGACGGCCAGCGTACCGGCGGTCACGCCGTTGGTACCCCAGGAGGTGGCGCTGGCACCGCTGCCCGAACCGTTGGCCGAGGTGTTCTGGTTGTTGCCGTACACGCTGGTGCGCAGGTTGGCCGTGGCCGCCACGATGGTCTGGTTGGCATTGGCGCCCACTTGGAACTGTTGCGTACCGAACGAGCCGTTGAGCAGCTTGGCACCGTTGAATTCGGTGGTTTGGGAGATGCGATCCAGTTCGCTGACCAGTTGGCCCACTTCCTGTTGCAGGGCCTGGCGGTCGCCGGCGCTGTTGGAGGCGTTGGCCGATTGCACCGCCAGTTCACGCACACGCTGCAGGATGTCGCCGGAAGCCTTCAAGGCGCCTTCAGCCGTTTGCGCCAGGGAGATGCCGTCATTCGCATTGCGAACAGCCTGGTTCAGACCACGGATCTGGCTGGTGAAACGCTCGGAAATGGCCAGGCCGGCGGCGTCGTCCTTGGCGCTGTTGATGCGCAGGCCCGACGACAGGCGCTGGATGGAGGTGTTGAGCGAAGTTTGGCTCATGCCCAGGTTGCGCTGGGCCGTCAAGGAGGCGACGTTGGTGTTGATGGTGGATGCCATGGCAAATCTCCTGAAAAGAACTGACTGAAATGGCGTTGCCGCCAACCTGGTGCCAGGCAAGGCACCCGGCTATACGGTCCACAGTGCCGACATGGCCTTCTGGTGAACGGCGGAGAGCGCATTTGCCTTCCGTTGTGAGTCTTTTCGACGCCGGCTGCGGAAACTTTAGGCCCAAAAGTGCAAGTTGGCAGGCTTTTCGGCTCTTTATCGGGCCAACGCCAGGGAGGGTCCTTGGCCACAATTCCTCATCGTTCCCGTATCGCCTGCCGGACGGTGGTAGTCCCCCTCAGGCACAAATGTCCACTCAAGCCTCAAGGAGCATTCCATGGCAGCCACGATCAACACCAACGTCGCTTCGTTGACGGCCCAGCGCAACCTGGGCATGAGTCAAACCTCGCTCAACACCTCCATCCAGCGCCTGTCGTCGGGCCTGCGCATCAACAGCGCCAAGGACGACGCCGCCGGCCTGGCCATTTCCGAGCGCTTCACCAGCCAGATCCGCGGCCTGAACCAGGCGGCACGCAACGCCAACGACGGTATCTCCCTGGCGCAGGTCACGGAAGGCGCGATGAAGGCCGCAGGCGACATTCTGCAGCGTGTGCGTGAACTGGCTGTGCAATCGGCCAACGCCTCCAACAGCCCCAGTGACCGCCAGGCCCTGAACCAGGAAGTGGGCCAGTTGGTCGCCGAACTGGACCGCATTTCCCAAACCACCGAGTTCAACGGCGCCAAGCTGCTCAACGGCACGTTTGGTACGCAACAGTTCCAAGTCGGCGCCAACGCCAACCAGACCATTGTCGCCGCCACGGCCAACCTGCGCACCAGTGTTTACGGCAACAACCAGAACACCTCTGCCAATGGTTCCGGCAGCGGTGCCAGTGCCACTTCATGGAGTACCAATGGCGTGACTGCTGGCACGCTGGCGGTGAACGGCGCCCTGGGCTCCCGCAACATCACCATCAACGCCAACGACACGTCCAAGGCGATGGCCGACAACATCAACCTGCAGACGGCCAATACGGGCGTGACCGCTTCTGCTCGCACCGAGGTGGACTTGTCCTTCGCCTCCGTCGGCTCCTACACCTTCGAGCTGCGCTCGGAAAACACGCCCACCGCCCCTGCGCTCGGCCAGTCCGTCTCGTTCAACATCTCCGCGATCAACACCTCGGATGGCCTGTCCAATGCCATTTCCGCGATCAATGAACAATCCGCCAAGACAGGCGTCACCGCGTCGCTGAACTCCACCAGCACCGGTATCGTGCTGACGAATGCGACCGGCCAGGACATCGGTATCTACAAGGGTGCCACCTCGGGAGCCAATGCAGGTGCCGTCACCATCCAGAAGCTCCAGGCGGACGGAACCTCCGCCGGTGGCGCGGATACCCTGGCCGCAGCCTCTGGTGCGGACGCCTCGACGGTGAGCGGCTACGTCGTGCTGGACTCCGAGAAATCGTTCTCCACCAATGCCACGACGACCAACGCCTTCAGCACCGCGACGCCTGCCAATAGCGCTTCGGACCTGCAGGAAGTGGCCAACCTCGACGTGACCACCTTCAAGAAGGCGACCGAAGCCCTCAAGACCGTGGATTCAGCCCTGGCTTTCATCAACGGTGAACGCGCCAAGCTCGGCGCCTTGCAGGCCCGCTTCGAGACGGCGATCTCGTCCCTGAACATCACGTCCGAAAACCTGTCGGCCTCGCGCTCGCGCATTCTGGATGCTGACTTTGCGGCGGAAACCGCCAACCTGTCGCGCTCGCAGATCCTGCAGCAGGCCGGAACGGCCATGGTGGCCCAGGCCAACCAGATTCCGCAGGGCGTCCTGAAGCTGCTGCAGTAATAATAGCCACCACCAGTGAGGCGACCGGCCGCTTCTCGTCGCACGCCAGTGGCTGGGGGTGCCGGCCCTACAGATTGCGAAGGACGCACAGTGCACGGCAGAAACAAAGCCCCAATGGATGGCCGACTCAACGCAGCCCTGGAAGCCAGGGATTGGGACCTGCTAGCAAGGCTGTGCAAACAGAGCCTGCGCAAGAACGCGCGCGACCTGCAGGCCACGCGTCTTCTGGGATATGCGCTCGACTGCCAGGGCAAGATCGAGGAGTCGATCGAGGTCTATCGCCGGGGGGCGCTGCTGTGGCCCCAGGACGCCGAGCTCCTGATCAACTACGGCAACATCCTTCTCAACCACGTGCGCAATGCACAAGCGCTGCCCATCCTGGAAAAGGTCTGCGAACTCAGGCCCGAGAAAGCCATTTGCTGGCTCAAGCTGTCGCAATGCTGCTACCTGATCACGCAGCACGAAAAGGGTCTGCGAGCGGCTGAAAAGGCCGCCGAACTGGCCACCGATATCCCGGGGCGATCTGCGGCCCTCACCCAGAAAGCCATCCACCGGCGTGAACTGGGGCAGGTGAGCGAAGCAGTGCAGGACTGCCTGGATGCCATCGCACTGACCCCCACGGAACCGTCCAACCACACCAACCGGCTGCTGTTCATGCTGGCCGACCCCAGCGCAGATGCCGCCAGCCTGTCCCAGGCAGCGCTCGATTACGCAGCCGTCTTCGAGCCCCCCCTCAAGCCGCAATGGCCGAACTTTGCAGACCACCAGGGTGATCCCTGGCGCAAACTGCGCATCGGGTTTCTGTCCCCCGACTTCCGGGTCCATTCCGTCATGTACTTCGTGGAAGGACTGCTGGCCCAACTGGACCGGCGGCAGTTCGAAGTGTTTGCGTTCTACCTGTTTCCACGCGATGACCAGGTCACGGCACGGGTCCAGCGCCATGTCGATCACTTCGTGCGCTTGGCGAATCTCGGCACGGAGCAGCAGGCCGAGGCCATCCGCGCACAGGGCATTGATATTCTGATCGATCTGGCAGGGCACACCGGCTACAACGGGTTACTGACCCTGGCACGCAAGGCAGCTCCGGTGCAAGTATCGTGGCTAGGCTTTCCCGCCACTACCGGGCTGCAAGCCGTGGACTACAAGTTCACCGATGAAGTCACCGATCCGCCGGATGCGCAGGCAAATTACACCGAGCAGCTGTACCGCCTGCCCACCCTGTTTGCCTGCTACCGGCCGATGAGCCGCAATCCGCTGTGGCGCTACCAGCCCCGCTATGTGGTGCGCCCCACGCCGGCGCTGGACAACGGCTTCATCACCTTTGGCTCCTGCAACAACCTGGGCAAGCTCACGGACGAGGTGCTGGCCCTGTGGGGGCAGATCCTGGAAGCCGTGCCAGGCTCACGCCTGCTCATCGAAGGCAAGAACCTCGACCAGCCCGACTTCGCCAACGCCTACCGGCAGCGCTGCCGGGGCCTGGGGCTGGACCCGGACCGGCTGGAGCTAGTGGCACTCAACGGCGACAACCAGTACCTGACCTACCACCGCATCGACATCGCGCTGGATCCCTTTCCGCTCACCGGCGGCACCACCACTTTCGACGTGCTGTGGATGGGCTTGCCCATCGTCTCCATGGTGGGAAGCAGTTTCAAGAGCCGCATGGGCGTGGGCCTGCTCAGCTACCTCGGGCGCACCGAGTGGCTGGCCGAAACGAGCGAGGACTACGTGCGCATTGCCAGCGGCCTGGCCGCCGACATCCCGGCACTGAATACCCTGCGCCTGGGCCTGCGCAGCGAGGTGGAAGGCTCGGCCCTCATGCGCGAGGACATCTTCAACCACCATTTTGGAGAGGGCCTGCGCGCCATGTGGCTGCAGTGGCTGGCCCGCGCCCAGCATCCCGGCGATGAAGAGGCGCAGATGCAGGCCATCCAGGCCTGGTTGCCCGGGTTGCCAGAAGAATGGACGCAGCCGCCGACCCCAGGGGTCGGGCTGAAACCCGGCCAGCGGATCGCCCTGGCCGAGGCACACCAACGTTTGCAAAGTCTGGTGGAAAAAGCCAAGGGCGCCTCGCAGCCCATGGCCGCGGCAGATGCAGAAAGTGCACAGATCACCGACCGCAACTGGGTTGCAGTGACCCAATTGGCGGAAGTCGTGCTCAACGCCGTTCCGCACGATCCCGTAGCGCTCGCGTGCCTGGCGGAGGTGGAGCATGCGCATGGCCACACCGAATTCGCCGTGACCTACCTGCGGCACGCCACCCAGGCGATGGGGATGGAGCCTTTTGGGGCGCTCTGAGCCCCCGCCGGGGTCAGGCCTTGCGGCGCAGAAAGCCGTGCGGCGCCACCGTCACCTGCAGGCGCTGCTCCATCTCGGTGTCGACCTCGAACTCGGCATGCCCGCCAAGCCACTGGCGCACTGCCGTCTTGGGGTTGTTGCCCACGTCCCAGGGCCTGTCGGCAAAGAAGCGCGGCGGCATGTCTTCGACAAAGGTGTCGAACACCACGCAGTAGCTGCCCGGCGTCACCAGCGGCGCATAGGCGTCCAGCTCGCCGAGCACATGGTCGTGCGTGTGCATGGAATCCAGGCACACCAGGATGCGCTGGTAGCCCTTGGCAAAGTCACGCACCTGCGCCACCACATCGGGCGCGATGGCCGAGCCCTGGACCATGGCAATGCGGCTGGCCATGGGATGTGCCTCGATGGCCGCCCGGTTGTGTGCGCGGATGTCGATGTCCACGCCCAGCACCTTGCGGCGCGACGCGCGCGGATCAAGCATGGTGCCGGCCTCGATGGCATCGCTCATGTCCAGCAGGGCCAGCAGCGAGGCGCTGAGCACCAGCGAGCCGCCGTGGGCAATGCCGGTCTCGATGATGAGGTCCGGCCGCACGCGCCACACCAGCTCCTGCATGGCCACCATGTCCTGCGGGTACTGGATGATGGGGCGCCCCATCCAGTCGAAGTTGTACACGTACTGCCGCTGCATGGAGGCCTGCAGCCAGTCTCGTGACAAGGCCTGGAATGCGGCGTCGTCGGCATAGGAGGCGAGCCGGTCACGGCGTTCCTGGGCAAATTGGTCAACAGGGTTCATGGCGAAGTTACTCCAGGCAAGTCATTCGGAATCAAGAGGTCGTCGGCAAAGACCGGACGGGGGCGCACGGCGAGCTCGGCATGGAGCCGCCGGGCATCGATGGGCGGGAACTGCTGCAGCGGCGCGTCCTGCGGCCACGCCACCGTGCACCCGGTGCGCTCACGCAGCCAGTCGAGCCATTGGCCATGGGCAGTCTGCACGCCACTGGCAACGTTGTACACCGTTGCTGCGCCTGCCAGCGCGATGCGCGGCAGCCAGTCGAGCAGGTCGGCGATGTGCACGTAGTCCTTGCCCGAGCGCGGGTCCGAGCGCAGGACCACATGGCCCTGGCGGGCCTGATGCACCAGGTCCGCCACGAGGTTGCCCGACGATGCATCCATGCCCGGGCCGACCACGTTCGACAGCCGCGCCACACGCACCCCGGCGCGTTCGCTGGCATGGCACAGCGATTCGCCCGTGAGCTTGGACAGGTTGTACAGGTAGGACGGGTCGCCCGGCAGGACCTGCAGCGGCGCATCCTCCTGGGTGCTGGCCGCCCCCATGTAGACCCGGGTGGACGAGAGGTACAGCAGCGAGTCGAACTGCCCACGCGCGAGCACATCGGCCAGCAGGCCCACATGCGCCTCGACCGTATCGAACGGGCGCGAACGGAAATCCGCCGTGAGGCCCACGCAGTACAGGACATGGCCCAGCGGCTGGCCGAAGACGCCCGTCTCGCCCCTGGCCGGCGCCCGGACCGCATGGCCCTGGCTCCTCAGGCAGGAAACGAGGCGGCTGCCGATATAGCCCGAGGCACCCAGCACCGTGAATGCCGTCACGTGCGCCCCCCCACGGCCCGCAGCGGGTGCCCTGCATACACGGTGTAGGCACGCAACTCCCCGCGCACGATGGAGCCGGCCCCGACCACGCAGCCCTGGCGCAGCACAGCCCCGTCCAACAGCACGCAATTGGCACCGATCCACACGTCGTCCTCGATCGTGATGCCTCCCTTGCTGGATTGAAAGCCCTGCTCGCGAATGAGCCGGTCCCGCTCGGCATAGGCGTGGTTCACCGGGGCAAAGGTGCAGTTGGCCGCAATGGCGACGTAATTGCCCATGCGGATGCCATTGCCCGTGTAAAGAACACAGCCCGCGTTGATGACCACATGCTCGCCCACGACGAGATCGCCCACGCCCCCTGCGGGCTTGACCTTGACGAAGCTGTCGATCACCGAATGCGCGCCCACCACGATGCGCGAGCCGCGCACCGAGTCTTCGATGTCGGCCAGGTGCGACACCTTGGCCGTGGCATGGATCTCGATCACGAGAAGACCTCCATGCGGGGCACCGCCACGGCAAACTGCCCGCCCCAGGCGCGGGCATAGTCCAATTGTGCCCTTACCTCCTCACGCAGGTTCCAGGGCAGGATCAGTATGCGGTCGGGGCGGTGCGCGCGCAGGTGCGCCTCATCGACCACCGGGATGCGGCTGCCGGGCAGGAACTGGCCCTGCTTGGCGGGGTTGCGGTCCACCACGTAGGGCAGCAGGTCTGCCCGCACGCCGGCAAAGTTCAGCAGGGTGTTGCCCTTGGCCGCCGCGCCATAGGCGCCCACCTTGAGGCCGCGCGCGTGGCAATCGAGCAGGAAGGCCAGCAGTTCGCGCTTGATGCGCAGCGCCTCGCCTTGCAGGCCCGCATAGAACGCTGCCGTCGGCACACCGGCCGCCGCTTCGCGGGCCAGCAGCTCGCCCACCCGGCCATGCACCGTGGGCGCGGCATCGCTGCGCTGGGCGAACACGCGCAGGCTGCCGCCGTGGGTGGACAGCTCCTGCACATCGGTCACGGCAAGGCCGTTGGCGGCAAAGATGCGCTGCACCGCCGTGAGCGAAAGGTACGAGAAGTGCTCGTGGTACAGGGTATCGAACTGGCACTGCTGCACCAGCTGCAGCAGGTGGGGAAACTCGAAGGTGGCCACGCCCTGGGGTTTGAGCAGCACGGCAAAGCCCGCGACGAAGTCGTTGAGGTCGGGCACATGGGCCAGCACGTTGTTGGCCACCGTGAGATCGGCCGCGCGCCCCTGGGCCACCAGCTCGCGGGCCAGCGCCACGCCGAAGAACTGCTCCACGACCTCGATGCCGCGCGCCCGTGCCGCCGCTGCCGTGCTGGCCGTGGGTTCCACGCCCAGGCAGGGAATGCCGCGCCCGGCCACGTACTGCAGCAGGTAGCCATCGTTGGCGGCCACCTCCACCACGTGGCTTTGGGCCCCCAGCGACAGGCGCTGGGCCATCTCCTGCACATAGGCCTGGGCATGGGCCAGCCAGCTGCTGGAGAACGAGCTGAAATAGGCGTACTCGGCATCGAACAACGCGTCGGCGGCGGCAAAGTCCTCGGTCTGCACCAGCCAGCAGTTCTCGCACACCAGCACCCTGAGCGGGTACCAGCGTTCAGAGGCATGCAGCGCGGGCTCGCGCAGGTAGGCGTTGGAGGGCGGGGCTGTGCCCAGGTCTGCCATGGGCAGGGTCACGGGGGCGGCGCAGTGGCGGCATTTCATGGAAGCAACTCGGTCAGGGCAGCCGCAGCCCGGTGAAACCGGACGTCAGCAGGGGATGTTCGGCATCGCGCGGCGAGCGTTCGGCCACGGGCAGCGGCCAGGCGATGGCCAGGCGCGGGTCGAGCGCATCGAGCCCGCCTTCCGTGGCGGGCGCATGGGGGGCGGAGTGCAGGTAGAGCATCTCGCAACCGTCGGCCAGCGCCTGGAAGCCGTGGGCGAAGCCCGGCGGGATGAGCAGCGCCTGGTGGTTGGCGGCCGACAGCTCGCGGCCGAACCATTGCAGAAAGGTCGGCGAGCCGGCCCTGAGGTCCACCGCCACGTCCCACACAGCGCCCCGCAGGCAGCTGACCAGCTTGGCCTCGGCCGCCGGAGGGTGCTGGAAATGCAGCCCCCGCACGGTGCCACGCCGCGCCGTGTGGGTGTGGTTGATCTGGGCAATCGGCCAGAGCCAGCCAGCAGGGGCCAGCTCCTGCGCGCAGAACATGCGCGCCAGGAAACCCCGGCTGTCCGCGAGCGGCTGGCGCTGCACGCCCACCAGGCCTGCCAGCGGCGTGGGCTCCACAGTGAAACGGCTCACGCTGCAAGCTCCGGGGAGGTGCTGCTGGCACCACGGCAGGCCTGTTCATACGCCTGGATGTCGGCCACGCACAGGGCACGGGCATCGGCGCCCGCGTGGTGGTCCCGGTACCAGGCCATGGTGCGGCCCACGGCCTCGGGCAGGGCCCAGCAGGGGGCAATCTCCAGCCGATTGCGCGCCAGCGCAGTGTCCAGGGCCAGCAGGCCCGCCTCATGGGGGTTCCTCGCATCGCTCTGGTAGCGCACGGGGGCCGCAGGGTAGGCGGCCCGCGCCATCTCGATGACGCGGCCCACCGTGGCCGCCTCCTGGGGCGCCGGGCCGAAGTTGTAGGCGCCCGCATGCCCGGGCTGTTCCCACAGCACCTGGGCCAGGCGCAGGTAGGCGGCCAGCGGTTCCAGCACATGCTGCCAGGGTCGCGTGGCATGGGGATTGCGCAGCACCAGGGTCTGGCCGGCCGACCAGGCGGCAGCGGCATCGGGCAGCAGGCGCTCCGGTGCCCAGTCGCCGCCGCCGATCACGTTGCCGGCGCGGGCGGTGGCCACGGCCACACCCTGCGCGGACAGGAAGGCATCGCGGTAGCTGGCGGTCACGATCTCCGCCGCGGCCTTGCTGGCGCTGTAGGGGTCGTGCCCTCCCAGCGCATCGTCTTCGCGGTAGGGATAGACCCATTCGCGGTTGCGGTAGACCTTGTCGGTGGTCACCACCAGCGCCACGCGCACGCCGGCCAGGCCGCGCAGTGCATCGAGCACATGGGCCGTGCCCATGACGTTGGTGGCATAGGTATCGAGCGGTGCGGCATAGCTGGGTCGCACCAGCGCCTGTGCCGCCAGGTGCAGCACGATGTCCGTGCGGGTCGCCTGGATGAGGGCCGCCGTGGCCGCCGCATCACGCACGTCGCCGAGATGGCTGTCCATGCCCTGCGCCACGCCGGCCAGTGCGAACAGGCTGGGCTCGGTGGCCGGCGGCAGGGCCATACCGGTGACATGCGCGCCCAGGCGCTGCAGCCACAGGGCCAGCCAGCTGCCCTTGAAGCCCGTGTGCCCCGTGAGCAGCACGCGCTTGCCGCGCCAGAAGTGGGGGTCGGGCAATGCCATGCTCACCAGCACTTCCAGGGTGCCTGGCCGCTCTGCCAGAGCTCTTCGAGCAGGTTCTTCTCGCGCAGCGTGTCCATGGGTTGCCAGAAGCCATGGTGCTCGAACGCCATCAGCTCGCCATCGCGCGCCAGACTTTCCATGGGCGCCGCCTCCCAGGGCGTGGCATCGCCCTCGATGCGGTCAAGCACCTCGGGCGACAGCACGAAGAACCCGCCATTGATCCAGCCGCCGTCGCCGCGCGGCTTCTCGACGAAGCCGCGCACGCCCTCGCCCTTGCCATCGCCATCGCGCACCAGGGCACCATAGCGGCCGGGGGGCAGCACCGCCGTCACCGTGGCCAGCTTGCCATGCGCGGCATGGAAGGCGAACTGCGCGGCCATGTCCAGGTCGGCCACCCCGTCGCCATAGGTGAAGCAGAAGGGCTCGCCCGGCGGCAGGTACTCGCGCACGCGCTTGAGGCGCCCCCCCGTCAACGTGGACTCGCCGGTGTCCACCAGCGTCACGCGCCAGGGCTCGGCATGGCGGTGGTGCACTTCCATGCGGTTCTCGGCCATGTCGAAGGTCACGTCCGACATGTGCAGGAAGTAATTGGCGAAGTACTCCTTGATGATGTAGCCTTTGTAGCCCAGGCAGATGATGAAGTCGTTGACCCCATGGGCGGCATAGGTCTTCATGATGTGCCACAGGATGGGGCGCCCGCCGATCTCGATCATGGGCTTGGGGCGCAGATGCGACTCTTCGGAGATGCGGGTGCCCAGACCCCCTGCCAGCAGCACGGCTTTCATGGGCAACGCCCCATTGCTGCGCGGAGGTCCGCAAACTGGCCTGTTGTCATGTGTGGATCACCTGTGTCAAGTTGGGATTTGCGGAAACCGCCACCCTCGAAAGTCCCTGCCATCGCGTAGCATAAACACTCCAGAGGCCTTCGAAATCGGGAAAACCGACAGAAAAACCACTCAAGCCCGGCAACCGGTGAAGTGGTGGGCCCTTTACCGCTTGCTCGCGGGACTGGTTCGCGCACAATCAGATACAGTGAAACCAGCGATACGGCTTGGTGCCGTGTTTCCACCGCAACCGCCCCAGCCCCGCCTGGCGCCCGCCAAAAACAAACTGAATCAGCATGTTCGTCATCATTGGCTACGTCGTCAGCATGATCTGCATCTTCGGTGTGTACATCGTGCACGGCGGGAACATCCAGGTGATCCTGAAGGCCCTGCCGTTCGAGCTCATCACCATTGGCGGCAGCGCCATGGGCGCCTTCGTGGTGAACAACCAGCCCAAGGTGCTCAAGGCCACGCTCAAGGCCGTCCCGGCCGCCCTCAAGGGCTCCAAGTACACCAAGGCGCGCTACATGGAGTTGCTGGCCATGCTGTACGACATCCTGCAGAAGGCCCGCAAGGAAGGCCTGATGGCGATTGAAAAGGATGTGGAAACCCCCCATGAGTCGGAGATCTTCAAGAAGTACCCCACGGTGGGCAGCGACCACCATGTGATCGAATTCACCACCGACTACCTGCGCATGATGGTCTCGGGCAACCTCAACTCCCACGAGATCGAGGCCCTGATGGACAACGAGATCGACACCCACCACCAGGAGGCCCATGCCCCGGTGGCGGCCATCGCCCGGCTGGCCGGCGCTCTGCCCGCCTTCGGCATCGTGGCCGCCGTGCTGGGGGTGGTGAACACCATGGGCTCGGTGGGGCAGCCCCCCTCGGTGCTGGGCGGCATGATCGCCTCGGCCCTGGTCGGCACCTTCCTGGGCATCTTGCTGGCCTACGGCTTCGTGGAACCCCTGGGCGGACTGATGGAACAAAAGACCGAAGATGCCGCCAAGGAATTCCTGTGCATCAAGTCCACGCTGCTGGCCAGCATGCAGGGCTACAACCCCGCCACCGCCATCGAATTTGGCCGCAAGGTGTTGTTCTCCACCGACAGGCCGACCTTCGCGGAACTTGAGGGACACGTGAAGGGCAAGAAGTAAGCACCCACCACCATGGCAGAAAAGAAGCTCCAGCCGATCATCATCAAGCGCGTCAAGAAGGGCGGCCATGCCGTCCATGGCGGCGCCTGGAAGATCGCCTATGCCGACTTCGTGACGGCCATGATGGCCTTCTTCCTGCTGATGTGGCTGCTGGGCTCCACGGCCAAGGGGGAGCTGCAGGGTATTTCGGCCTACTTCGCCTCGCCGCTCAAGGTGGCCATGACCGGCGGCGACGGCGCCGGCAACAGCTCCAGCGTCATCCCGGGCGGCGGCAACGACCTGTCCAAGGTGCACGGCCAGGTGCGCCGTTCCGACTCCGACCCCGACAAGGACCGCCGCGCCAGCATCGACAACGCACGCGCCGAGCGCGCCAAGCAGGACCAGGAGCGCATCAAGGCGCTGCAGGCCAAGATCGACGCCCTGATCACCGAAAACCCGCGCCTGAACGAGTACAAGTCGCAGATCCGCATCGATGTCACGCCCGACGGGCTGCAGATCCAGATCGTGGACGACCAGAACCGCCCCATGTTCGACAGCGGCAGCGCGCTGGTGAAACCCTATATGCGCGATATCCTGCGCGAGATCGGCGCCGCGCTGGGCGGGGTGGAAAACCGCATCAGCCTGGCCGGCCATACCGATGCCGTCCCCTACGGCAACAGCGAGCGCGGCTATAGCAACTGGGAGCTGTCGGCCGACCGGGCCAACGCCTCGCGCCGCGAGCTGGTGTCTGCCGGCATGCCCGACGCCAAGCTGGGCCGCGTGGTGGGCCTGGCCGCCAGCGATCTGCTCGAACCCACGAATCCACGCGCACCCGCCAATCGCCGTATTACCATCACGGTGCTGACCCGCGAGGCCGAAGAACGCCTCCTGGGCAAGGGGACTCCCGCGGCAACCACTCCAGAAGTGCCGACGGAAAAGCGCGAAAATCCAACGACTGGCAGGTGATCGTTACGACTTGTCACCAAACCTGCCACACTTGACAATACAACCAGCCTATTTCGACCGAAAGGGTCCCACGTGACCACAGCCCTTCGCTTCTTGATCGTTGACGACTTCTCCACCATGCGGCGCATCGTCCGCAATCTGCTCAAGGAGAGCGGATTTGCCGACGCCGACGAGGCCGAGGACGGCGTCGCCGCCCTGAACAAACTGCGCAACAGCAAGTTTGACTTCGTGGTGACGGACATCAACATGCCCAACATGAATGGTTTCCAGCTTCTCGCGGAAATCAAGAAAGACGACAAGCTCAAGCACCTTCCGGTACTGATGGTGACCGCCGAAGCCCGCAAGGAAGACATCGTCGCGGCCGCCCAGGGCGGAGCTGCCGGCTACATCGTCAAGCCCTTCACCAAGGCCACGCTGGAGGAAAAGGTCCTGCTGATCCTCAAGAAAATGGGAATGTGACGCCATGGAAACACCTGACGCCCCCCAGGGTGAGCCCACGGCCGACGTTCACCACAAGATCGGTCTGCTGACCCGCCAGCTGCACGATTCGCTCAACGAACTGGGCTATGCCGACAAGCTGCGCGGATCCATGGGTGAGCTTCCGGACGCCCAGAGCCGCCTGTCCTACATCGCCCGCCTGACGGGCGAAGCGGCCGAGAAGGTGCTCACGCGGGTCGAACAGGCCAAGGCCCAGCATGACTTCATCGCGGCCGAGACGCGCCGCGTGGTGGCCTCCCTGGTGAAAGACCCCGTTGCTGCTGTGGCCAAGGGCGAGATCATGAACTTCCTGACCGACGTGGAACGCGTCACCAGGGAAGCCGATACGCACCTGACCGAAATCATGATGGCGCAGGATTTCCACGACCTCACGGGCCAGGTGATCGCCCGGGTGGTCAACCTGGCTGCCACCATCGAGGAGCAACTGGTCCAGCTGCTGATCCAGACCGCTCCGCCCACCGCCAACGTGCCCGCCGCGCTGGTGGAGCCCCCGCGCGAACACCTCGCCGGCCCCGTGGTGGACCCGGACAACACCCCCGACGTCGTGACCGACCAGTCCCAGGTGGACGACCTGCTGGCCAGCCTGGGCTTCTGACCCCGGCTTTCTACCGGCCCGGCGCAGCAGCGCCAGCCGATGCCCGCGCACTCCGCGCCGCGCGGCGCCACTGAACAGGTACGAGGGAAAAGGGGCCTGCAGCCGCCCTTTATCCGTCTTTAGATTTCCGGGTCGCTCACGACAATGGCAGGACACAAGTTGTCACGCCATCATGGAATCCAGCCAAGAAAAAAGCCTACCGGCGTCCGAACGCAAGCTGCAGAAAGCGCGCGAAGACGGACAGGGTGCGCGCTCGCGCGACCTGTCGCACCTGGCCATCCTGGGCGCGGGCGGTGGCGCCATGCTGGTCCTGGCCCCGACACTCATGGAACACCTGCAGCAGGCGATGAGCCACCAGCTGGTGTTCAACTCCAACACGGTGATGGCGCCCACCACCATGCTGGACCGCCTGCGCACCATGGTCATCGTGGGCCTGGTCGCCAGCACCGTGTTTGCGCTGCTCACCAGCGGTGCCGCACTGCTCAGCGCCATCGGCGCCGGCGGCTGGATCTTCAGCATGAAGCCCATCAGCCCCCAGTTCAACCGCCTGAACCCCCTGTCAGGAGTGGCGAACCTGTTCTCCAAGCAGCAGATGGCCAACGTGGCCAAGATGGTCCTGATGACGGCCATCATCTCCGCCGTGGCCTGGCACTACATGGCAGGCAGCATCGAGCGCGTGGCCATGCTGGTGCTGCAGCCTTCGCCCATGGCCATCCGCCAGATGTCCGAATGGCTGGTCTCCGGCGTCAGCCTGATGCTGCTGGTGGTCTTCATGGCGGCGCTGATCGACGTGCCGCTGCAGGCCTTCTTCTTCAAGTCGCGCCTGAAGATGTCGCACGAGGAGGTCAAGCAGGAGCACAAGGAATCCGATGGCGACCCGCACACCAAGGGCCGCATCCGCCAGAAGCAGCGCGAAATGGCCGATGGTGCCAGCGTGGCCGCCGTTCCCAAGGCGGACTTCGTGGTGATGAACCCCACCCACTACGCCGTGGCGCTGAAGTACGACGACAAGACCATGGCCGCCCCGCAGGTGATTTCGCGCGGCACCGACCTGGTCGCCATGCGCATCCGCGACCTGGCCAAGGCCCACGACGTGCCGGTGCTGCAGTCGCCCATGCTGGCCCGCGCCCTGTACGCCCACGCCGAGATCGACCAGGCCATTCCCGCCACCCTGTACGCCGCGGTGGCCCAGGTGCTGGCCTATGTGTACCGCCTCAAGGCCGCGCTGCGCGGCGAGGGGCAGATGCCCGATGCGCTGGTCGACCCCCATGTCCCGCCTGAGCTCGATCCGCTGAACAAGCCCTCCCCGTCCACCGTGCAAGGCACCGCGCCATGAACAACTTGAACTCCCTTCGGCAGTGGGCAGGCAGCAACAGCTCCGCCCTGCAGGGCATGTCGGCGCCGCTGCTGGTGGTGGCCATCCTGGCGCTGATGGTGCTGCCCATCCCGCCCTGGATGCTGGACACCTTCTTCACCCTGAACATCGCCGTGGCGCTGATGGTGATGATGGTCTCGGCCTACATGATCCGGCCTCTGGACTTTGCCGCGTTCCCCTCGGTGCTGCTGCTCACCACGCTGATGCGCCTGTCGCTGAACGTGGCCTCCACCCGCGTGGTGTTGTTGGAAGGCCACACCGGCCCCGGTGCCGCGGGCGCCGTGATCGAGGCCTTCGGCCACTTCCTGATCGGTGGCAACTTCGCCGTGGGTCTGATCGTGTTCGCGATCCTGGTGGTGATCAACTTCGTGGTGGTGACCAAGGGTGCCGAGCGCATCGCCGAAGTCTCGGCCCGCTTCACGCTGGACGCCATGCCCGGCAAGCAGATGGCGGTGGACGCCGACCTCAATGCCGGCCTGATCGACGAGAAGGAAGCCAAGCGCCGCCGCGCCGAAGTGTCCGAGGAAGCCAACTTCTTCGGCTCGATGGACGGTGCCTCCAAGTTCGTGCGCGGCGATGCCGTCGCCGGCATCCTGATCCTGTTGATCAACATCATCGGCGGCTTCGCCATCGGCGTGCTGCAGCACGACCTCTCGGCCAAGCAGGCCGCCGACAGCTACATCCTGCTGGCCATCGGTGACGCCCTGGTGGCCCAGATCCCAGGCCTCTTGATCTCGGTGGCCGCCGCCATGGTGATCTCGCGCGTGGGCAAGGAACAGGACATGGGCCGCCAGATCGTGCAGCAGCTGTTCATGTCGCCCCGCGTGCTCGGCGTCACGGCCGGCATCCTGATTCTGCTCGGCCTGATCCCCGGCATGCCCCACCTGGTGTTCCTGGTGACCGGTGGCGCCCTGGGCTACTGGGCCTGGACCCTGTACCAGCGCCAGCAGGTCCCCGAGGAAGCCCCCCCACCGCCCCCCGTGGCCACCGACGGCGAAGCCACTTGGGACGACCTGCAGCCCGTGGACCTGCTGGGCCTGGAGCTGGGCTACCGCCTGATCACCCTGGTGGACAAGAGCCGCCAGGGCGACCTGCTGACCCGCATCAAGGGCGTGCGCCGCAAGTTTGCGCAGGAAGTGGGCTTCCTGCCCCCGGCCGTGCACGTGCGCGACAACCTGGAACTCAAGCCCAGCGGCTACCGCATCACGCTGCGCGGCGTGGTGGTGGGCGAAGGCGAGGCCTTCCCCGGCATGTTCCTGGCCATCAACCCCGGCGGCATCACCACGCCGCTCATCGGCACCCCCACGACCGACCCGGCCTTCGGCCTGCCCGCGCACTGGATCGACGACCGGCAGAAGGAAGCGGCGCAAATGGCCGGCTTTACGGTCGTTGATTCGGAAACCGTGATGGCGACGCATTTGTCACACTTGATGCAAGTGCAGGCAGCCAAGTTGCTGAGCCGCACTGAAACCCAGCAGCTGGTGGAACACGTCGCCAAGCTGGCCCCCAAGCTCATCGAAGAAGTCGTCCCGAAAATGGTCTCCATCGCCACGTTCCAGAAAGTCCTCCAGCTGCTGCTGGAAGAGTCTGTGCACATCCGCGATATCCGCACCATCATTGAGACCCTGGCCGAGCATGCCGGCGGCATCTCCGACCCCGTGGAACTGGCGCGCCGCGTGCGCATCGCCCTGTCGCCGGCCATCGTGCAGCAGATCTACGGCCCGACCCGCGAGCTCAACGTCATCGCCATCGAACCTGGCCTGGAGCGCCTGCTGGTGCAGGCCCTGGGCAACACCGCCAGCCCGGCCCTGGACCCCGGCGTGGCCGACATCCTGACCCAGAAGGCCGCCGAAGTGGCCCTGCGCCAGGAGGAAATGGGCCTGCCCGCCTGCCTGCTCGTGCCCGACCAGATCCGCAATGCGATCTCCCGCCTGGTGCGCCGCGTGGCGCCCCGGCTGCAGGTCCTTGCCCACAGTGAAATTCCCGAGACCCACACCATCCGCATTGGGCCCATCCTCAAAGGTGCATCATGAACATCAAACGCTTTCACGCTGCCACGTCCCGTGAAGCACTGGCCAAAGCACGCATGGCCTTTGGCGAGGGCACATTGATCCTGTCCAACCGCCCCACGGCCAACGGCGTGGAGGTGATGGCCACGGCGGAAGACACGCTCTCGTCGCTGGACAACAACAGCGCAGCCGCCGCCAGGCAGCCGGCACACAGCGCCCCTTCGTCCCTGGTGCAGGCCAGCCAGCGCCAGCAGCAACAGCAGCAGTCGCCGCAGCCCCGTGCCGCCCAGTCGTCCGCCCTGAACCGCAACCCGGTCGAGGAAGACACCGAGCAGCTGGCCATGAGCACCCTGTCCTTCCAGGACTATGTGCGCGAGCGCATGCTGCGCCGCCGCCATGAGGCGATTGCCGGCCCCTCGGACCCCGTGCCCATGATGCAGCGCAGCCGCGACCGCGCCGAGGAGCTTGCCCGCGAGCGCCCCGCCGCCCAGGTGGCGCGCCACAACCCGCTGCGCTCCATCCCCATGGACCTGCCCGAGCCGGCCCCCCGCAAGCCGCAGCAGCGCCACCACCACCAGGAAGCACCGGCCCTGTCCAACGCGCAGGTCAACAACCAGCAGAACCTGATGAACGAGCTGCACTCGATGAAGGAACTCATCGAGGACCGGTTCAACACATTGGCCTGGCTGGGCCAGGCGCGCCAGAACCCGATCCAGTCGAACCTGATGCTGAAGATGATCCGGGCCGGCTACTCGCCCGCCCTGGCCCGCGCCGTGCTCGAGCGCCTGCCCGAGGACCTGTCGGCCGGGGAAGCCGTGCGCTGGCTCATGGAAGTGCTGGAACGCAACCTCAAGACCGATGCGGGCGCCGCCCCCCTGTACGAGCAGGGCGGCATCTTCGCCATGGTGGGTTCCACCGGCGTCGGCAAGACCACCACCACCGCCAAGCTGGCGGCCCTGTGCGCGCGCATCCACGGCCCCGGCAGCGTCGGCCTGATCACCCTGGACACCTACCGCGTGGGCGCCCACGAGCAGCTGCGCACCTATGGCCGCATGCTGGGCATCGTGGCCCACCTGGCCCACGACCGTGCGGCACTGCAGGACCTGCTGGGCCTGCTCAGCGGCAAGAAGATGGTGCTCATCGACACCACCGGCGTGGCCCCGCGCGATCCACGCAAGCGCGACATGCTCGATGTGCTGGACCTGCCCCACGTGAACCGCCTGCTGGTGCTCAACGCCGGCTGCCATGGCGACACCCTGGACGATGTGCTGACCTCGTTCAAGACCAACGGCTCGCAGCAGGCCATCCTGTCCAAGGTGGACGAGGCCGTGAAGCTCGGCCCCTCCATCGATGCGCTGATCCGCCACCAGATGGTGCTGCGCGGCGTGACCAACGGCCAGCGCGTGCCCGAGGACTGGGAAGCCGCCGACGCCCACCAGCTCATCGGCACCTCGATGCGTGCACCAGTCAAGTCGCCGTTCGACCCGAAGGCCAGCGACCTGAATTTCTTCTTTTCGCATTCACCCGAATTGGTAACGGACAGGGGGTTGGTCGATGCTTGATACCGGCTTTCACCAGGCGGCGGGGCTGCAGAGCTTCACCCCGCAAACCGAACTGCGCGTGCTGGCCGTGGCCAGCCAGGAACAGGCCGGCAGCGGCCTCGAGACCCTGTGGCAGGTCTGCGCCAGCCTGCAGCGCATGGGCTACCCGGTGGTGGTGCTCGACGCCACCGGCTACGAGACCGACGAGTCCCCGGGCCTGTACCACCTGCTGCGCCGGGCCCCCTGGCACGACGGCCTGGACCAGGGCGCTGCGGCCTCCTCCCTGGCGGTGATCCCTGCGGCCCGCGGCCTGTGGCAGATCAGCCGGGCCGACCGGCCGGCGCATGTCTCGCCGCTGCAGGACATCCAGCCCTACGTGCGCGCCTACAGCATCCTGGTGCTGCATGCACCGCCCCCCTTGCTGGGCCAGTTGCTCACCCACACCCGGACCACACCGCTGATGGTGATGGAGGGTGCCGCCGCAGGCGTGCTCACCACCTACAAGAGCCTCAAGCAGATGGCCCAGCACACCGGCCTGGCCTGCACCGTGGCGGCACTGGTGCGCGGTTCGGGCGCGGCCGAGCGCCGCAAGACCCTTGCAGCATTGCAGACATTGCAGGACTGCGCCGAGCGCCACCTGGGCGGCCAGGTGCACACTACGGCCGTCTCCACCCAGAATCCCCAGGAGCTGCAGCGCCTGGCCTTGCAACTGCTGGAAAACGCGGGCACCATCAATGGAACGATGGCAGCTGCCACTGCAATTGCATCCAGCAATTTCGCCGGTACGCCGGCAACTGCACACCTCGTTCGGAGCCACTGATCTGATGTACACCGCCAAAGGCCAGCTTGACCGTGATGCGATGATTCGCCAGCACGTGCCCCTGGTACGGCGGATCGCGCACCACATGATCGCCAAGCTGCCTCCCAATGTGGAGCTGGACGACCTGATCCAGGTCGGCATGATGGGCCTGGCGGAAGCCCTCTCGCGCTACGAAGCCGCCCAGGGGGTGCAGTTCGAGACCTTCGCCACCCAGCGCATCCGCGGGGCCATGCTCGATGAGCTGCGCGAAGGCGACTGGATGTCGCGCAGCTCGCGCAAGAGCCAGAAGGACATCGAACAGGCCGTCAACCGGCTGGAGCAGCGCCTGGGCCGCAGCCCGCTCGAATCGGAGATCGCCACCGAGATGGGCATGCCGCTGCCCGAGTACCAGAACCTGCTGGGCCGGGTGCGCGGCACGCAGCTCGTGTACCTTGAGGACATGACGCACAGCAATGACGACGATGACGGTTTTCTCGACCGCCACGTGGGCGACGAGGCGGCGAACCCGCTCGAGATGCTGCGCGACCACCGCCTGCGCTCGGCCCTGGTCACGGCCATCGAGTCATTGCCCGAGCGCGAACAGCACATCATGGGCATGTACTACGAGCACGACATGAATCTCAAGGAGATCGCGGCCGTGCTGGGCGTCACCGAATCCCGAGTCTGCCAGCTGCACAGCCAGTCGATCGCGCGCCTGCGGGCGAAGATGCGCAGTCACTAGGGCCTGTTCACACTGATTTCGGGGTCGCGAAGACCCTTGCCGGCGTGCCAATCTAGTGTGCTGTCCCGCAGATAACTGGCATTAGTCGTGCATGCCTTTTGGGTATCCTTGCAACGGAGATACCGCAAT
>NZ_JBWKPP010000030.1:0-47725 GCF_059418305.1 Acidovorax sp. GW821-FHT09B03 | reverse complement strand
CCCCCCCCCCCCCCCCCCCCCCCCCCCCCCCCCCCCCCCCCCCCCCCCCCCCCCCCCCCCCCCCCCCCCCCGCCCCCGCATGCTGGTGGGGCTGGGGGCTGTGGCCGTGGTCGTGGTCTTTCCGCTGCTGTTCGCGGTGCAGGCCTATGCGGACTGGATGGCCTACACGCGCTTTCTCTGGGTTCCCTGGGCCGCCGCGTGCGTGCTGTGGTCGCTGAAATGGCCCGCGCGCCTGGCCCGCTGGAAGCTGGCCGCCCTGCTCGTCTTCGTGGCGGCGGTGGCGCAACAGTCGCTGGCCCAGCGCGCGCACGACCGGCCCATCGACGCCATGTTCGAGGCGCACTACGCCTTTGCGATGCAGCCGCCTGCGGGGCAGATCCTGGCGCCGTTCGAGTTCTTCTCGCCCATCTCCATGACCTCGATGATCATGAACGCGCATGCGGCGCAGGGGGTGCTCGAACCGGGCCAGCCCCATGCCCGCCCGGCCCTGCTGCGCACGCCCCCGACCGATGCCGCCGAGCGCGCGCGCATCCGGGTGTGGAGCGAGGCGTGCCTGTGCCTGGTGCCTCTCGACAGCCTGCCGCCAGACAAGCAGGACGACGCGATCCGGTCCCAGCTGTCCAATGCCGGGGCCGTGCTGTCGCTGGGCAAGACCCTGCCGCGCGTGGCCCATGGGTATGCAGGCTCCATCGACGCGATGACCGTCGCGGGCCGCCAGCTGCACCTGTCCGGCTGGACGCCGACCATCGGCCCCGGCCGCAAGCTGGTGATCACGGGCCTGCCCCCCGAGGCCCAGGCCCGCCTGGAAGAACTGGTCAGCACCGAGCGCCCCGACATCGTGAAGGCCTACCAGCGGCCCGACATGCTGCACGCGGGCTTTCGCGCCACGCTGGGCTTTGCCGACGAAGCCAGCGCCCAGGCGGCCAGCCAGGCGCTGTGCGCCCTGGTCACCGGCCACCTGCCGGGCCAGGAGCACCAGTTCTTGCTGCTGCCCGTGCAGGGCCACAAGCGCTGCGACCGGGTGCTGATACCTCCACCCACCCGTTGAGGATGGGTGGCGGGGCTGCAGCAGCAGCCCGGGCGCCCCGACACGCCTGAGCGCGGGGCTGCGCAAGCCCGCTGCACTGCCTTGGTGTGTGTTCTGCCCTGGGCGGCCGAGGCACGCTGCCAGGACATGGGTGCCGCTCAGCGCCCCTTGGAAGACGACGGCTTGCCCGACAGCGGTGCCTGCTTGCTGCTGGGCGCGCTGCCAAGCTTGCCGCGCGAGGTCTCCAGCGGTGCCGGCAGGCTGCCGCGGGTGGTGGCGATGCCGCCTGCCCGCGTGGGCGCCGGCACCGGTGGGCGCACCTTGGGGGCGGGCACCACGCGCAGGGAGCCTTCGTCGGCCAGCTTGTCGCGCATGCGGCGCGTCATGGACTGGGTGCTGTTGTCCGGCGCGGTGAACAGGAACAGCGTGCCGTGCGGGCTGGTCCAGGTGAGCTGGGTGCGCACGGCGCGGCCGTTGGTGATGAGCTCGACCCATGCGCCGACGACGAATTCGGCATAGGGCTCGGCAGGGGCGGCTGCAAGCGCCGCAGCCGCTGCCGGGGCAGCGCTGTCCACCGGGGCCTGGGCGCTGTCGTCGTAGCCAGCGACCGCTGCCACGGAGTCCATGGGGTCGCGCGAGTCCGGCGCACGGGAAGCATCCTCGGGATCGAGGGTGATCTTGGCGAAGTTGGCGCGCTCGAAGGCGTCCTGGTGCAGGCCCACCAGGCGCTCCAGGAAGGCGCTGGTCTTGGCGGCCGGGTGGTCGATGGTCTGCAGGCCTTCGCGCAGCTTGACGAGCAGGCCGGGAATGGCTTCGGACAGGCGTTCGGGCTCGGTGCGGGTGAGCTCGGGCTGGGCGCTCCACAGCAGCACGGGCACCAGGGCCAGGTAGCCGCCGGGGTCGTCCTCGCCGCCATCGGCCTGCGAGACCTGGGCCAGGGCCACCACCTCGGCCCAGGGGCCGGCGGCGAAGTCGAGCACGTCGGCCGGCACGCGCTCCAGATCGGGCAGCTTCCTGATGTCGGCGGCGATCTTGCCGGCCAGCATTTCGCGCTGCTCGGCCAGCAGCGCGGCCTTGTCCTTTTCGGCCTGGCGGGCCTTGGCCTTCTGCACCTGCGAGTTCCAAGCGGCCTGCAGGGCCTTGAGCACGGTCTCGAACGGGGTGGCGTCCTTGATCTCGATGCCGGCCAGGTAGCCCACGGATTCGTTGAGCAGGCGGATGAATCGGGCGAAGCCGGGGGCCTTCTCGTCAGGGAAGGCCAGGCTGCGCTGGGTCATCTCGTCGAGCAGCACGCGTGCCGGGTGGCCGGGCTCGGTGAAGAAGGTCTGGTCGCGGCGCACCAGGTGCTTGAGCGCGGGTTCCAGGTTCTGCACGGCGCGCTGCACCGAGGGCAGCAGGCGCGAATCGCGCGCGATGTTCTCCATCATGCGGCCCACCACTTCGGCGGCCATGGCCGGCGGGTCGTGCGGGGCCACCGCGGGCACGGTGTAGATCTGCTGGTAGGGCATGCCCGGCACCGTGTACAGGTGCTGGGGTGCCGTGCCTGGCGTGGTGGGGGCCCAGCCGCCCTGGGGCACCTGGTGACCCGGCACCATGACCTGGGGTGCCTGGTGCCCAGGCACCATGACCTGGGGCATGGCCGGGGCCTGCTGCCCACCGGCCAGGCGGACGACCAGGCGTTCGAGCTGGGCCATGTCGTCGATGGCCTCGGCTGCCGCTGCGGCCGCGGAGTTGCTGTAGCCACTGCTGCCGCCCAGGCCCGAATGCATGCTGGCGGGCTGCGACGGAACGCCGCCGCCCATGCCCGGCCCGCCATAGGAGCGCGGGTCGAACGGATCGCCGCCGGCCAGCATCTGGCGCAGGATGCCCACGGTGAGCAGCGCCTCCTCGGCGGCCGCGGCCTGCGGTGACATCATGGGCACCTGGGCATCGCCGTTCCAGTTGTTGCCGGGGTCGCCGCTCCAGTTGTTGTTGCCACCACCGCCGCCATAACCGCCGCGGCCGTAGCCGGTGTTGCCATAACCGGTGTTGCCGTAGCCCGGGCTGCCAAAGCCGCTGGGGCCGGCCATGGGGCCGCCATGGCTGTGGCCCACGTAGCCACCGCCATAGCCGGCGCTGCCGGAATTGCCACCGCCGCCCTGCAGGCCGCCGTAGCCGGTGCGGGCGCCCGGCGCGCCGACGACGGCGTAGCCCACGGGTTCCACACCGTTGTCGCGCAGGCTTTTGACCATGCCCTTGTATTCGTCGACCAGCAGCTTGCCCAGCAGGTCGCGCATGTGCTGCATCCACAGCCCGCGCACCTCGGCGTTCACGCCGGTCTCGCCCACCACCTGCTGCAGGGCGCGGATGTAGCTTTCGGGCCGCAGCGGGTTGCGCTCGGGTTGCACGCTGCGCAGGCCCTGGGCCGAGCTGACCAGGGTGTTGAGCTCGGCCAGCACCGCCTCGGTGGCGTGCGCGGCCAGTTGCTGGGCACGGGCCAGCTCCACCTGGTTCTGCACTTCGCTCTCGTCCAGGAGCGACAGCTCGCCAAAGTCCATGCCCATGTCATCGGCAGCCCGGGGCTTGCTGCCCGGGGCCGCGGCCGGGCCTTCGGCAAAGATCTCCAGCAGGGCCATGGAGTAGCCCTTGACCAGGGTCGCCTCGTGCTGGCCCAGCAGGCGCAGGCTGTCACTGGCCAGGTTGCGTTGCTGGATGTTGCGGACCGTGCTTTCTTCGGCCGTCAGCGCGCTGCGGGTGACCGCCACCAGCTTTTCCATGAGCACTTCGCCGCCACGCACCGCGTTGACCACGCAGGCACGGAAAACGGATCTCGAACGGGACGCTGGCTGGGACATGGTGGGCGGAAAAAGGCGAAATAGGAAAATTCGAAAAAATCGTTTCCAGCTGCAATCCTACTTGACCTCGGGGCCCTGTGCATAAATCCTTGCCGGCCGGTGGGAACACGGCCACGAACGGACTGCCAGCACCCTGCGCAGGCGCATGGTTCGGGATGCCAGACCCCAGCCACAGCCCTGAAACGCCATGGACCACGCTACCGGTCGTTCGATCTTACAGTGAATGTTCCATGCACAATCGCTGGACTGAGAGACACCCCCGCTTTCACACAGCGGGGAGCCATTCGGCGGAAATGCCCCAGGTCCATGCGCTGGACAGCGCATGCCGCCATGGCGCAGTGGCGTGGTGCGGGTGCAACGCGCAAACGACACCGCCAGCTTAACCCCTGCGCACTGCCGGCTCCGCCGGCTGCGCTTTTGCCTTGCCTATGAATTCATCCTTGCGGACTTCGCAGAACAGCCCACCGTCCTGGCGCGGGCATCTCCTGGCACTGGCGCTGTTGTGCCTGCTGGCCCTGGCACTGCATGGCAGTGCGCTGCAGGGGGGTTGGCGCTGGGACGACGGGCAGAACCTACTGTATTCAACACAGTACTCCCCCGGCTCCGTCTTCCTGGACCCGCAGGTGACCCGCTTCGTCTCCTCCAGCCAGATTGCGCCCTGGAACGTCTTCCTCTACCAGGTCAACTCCGCGCTCTTTGGCTTCAACCCCTGGCCTTATTACCTGCACCACCTGATTTCCCTGTCCTGCGCGGCATGGGCTCTGTACCTGCTGCTGTGCCACTGGCTGGGACGCTGGCAGGCATTGTTGCCAGCCGCCCTGCTGCTCCTGGGCGCACCGGCGTTCCAGATGGCGCAGCAGTTGATGGTGGGGCACTACCTGGACGGCCTGGCATTCGCCTGCCTGGCGCTGTGGGCGCAGGTCCACGCGATGCGGTCCCTGCAATGGCGCTGGAGCCTGCTTGCGGCAGGGATGTACCTGCTGTCATGCCTGTGCAAGGAGATCTATGTCCCCTGGATCGCCCTGCTGTTGTTCGTACCACCCCCAGCTGGCTCGCCATCGGCCCTGGCGCGCTGGCGCTATGCGGTGCCGGCCTTGCTGGTGGCCGTCGCCTACGCAGCCTTTCGCATCCATGTGTTCCAGGGCGTGGGAGGGTACACCCGCGTGGCCCTGGACGGCTGGCAAGCCGTTGGCGGCGTGCTGGGCGCCATCGCCCGGACGCTGAGCGAAGGCCTGCTGGGAGCCGGGACCCTGGGCCTGGTGGCCACCGGCCTGTGCCTGGCATGTCTGGGGGCGGGCCTGGCGGCACAGCCGGCCAACAGACGCATGCCCCTGGCCCTGGGCGCAGGGGTTGCCATCGTGGTCGCGGTTTTCCCGCTGCTGTTCGTGGTGGGGCCCGGTTTTGAATGGATGGGCAACGCCCGCATCCTGTGGGTGCCCTGGGTGGCTGCCTGCGTGCTGTGGGCCCTGCCATGGCCCCGGCGCCTGGCAGGCTGGCACAAGGTGGCACTGCCCGTGTTCGTGGCGGCGGCGGGCCAGCAGGCCTGGGTGCAGCGCCAGCACGACCGCCCCATTGCGGCAATGTTCGAGGCCTACTATGGCTTTGCGCTGGCGCCACCACCCGGCCAGATGCTGCTGCAGCCCCAGGCGCAGGCCAACGGCATGATCCTGCAGGCCATGAGCGTGTTCCAGGCGCGCCAGGCAATGGAGCCCCAGGTCCACCACACCGCACCCGCGCTGGCATGGCACTACCCGGCCACGGCGCAGGAGCGCAGCCGCGTGGTGACCTGGGATGACGGCTGCTCCTGCATGGTGCGATTGGGTGACATTCCGCCTGCACAGCAAGAGGCCGCCCTTGCGGCCCGCATGCGCAGTGACCTCTTCGTGCTGCCGATGAAGCGGCCCCTGCATTCCCTGGCCCATGCCTTTGGCGGCGCCGTGGACAACGTGAGCGTGCTCGGGAACCAAATGAACGTGGAGGGCTGGACCCCCACCCTGGGGCCCGGGCGCAAACTGGCGTTCGTGGGCTTCGAGCAGATGCCCCAGGCCAGCAGCATGGAGACGGTGCAGCGGCCCGACGTGGCCCAGACCTTCGGCCGCCAGGACATGCAGGGATCGGGCTTCCATGCCACGCTGACCTTCGCCACCGAACAGGCGGCCCAGGCCAGCGCCAAGGAATTCTGCGCCATCACCTTCAGCCAGCTGCCCGGGCAGGAACACCAGATCATGATGCTGAAACTGCCCGACAGCCAACGCTGCGACAGCGCCCTGACACCCAAACCGACCCGGGTACAGCGCACGCCCGGAGTCCCAGCTCAAGACCCGGTCCCTCCGAAGAAGGGGCCATAGCACCAGACCTTAGAAACTGGCGCGACCTGAGCCAGTGCTCCCGCGCAAGGGCCGCCCCGCCGCGCTGGGAGCGTCCCCCTTCCCGAATTGCGCAGCAAGTCGGGCGAAGGGGCTGAGGGCCGCGGCTCCAAGCCTGCCTGCGCAGGCTTGGACGTGCCCGAAGGGCCGCCGCCTCTGGCGCAGGCACCGAGGCGCGAAGCGCCTCAGGGGGTTGTACTTATTTCAAAGCCTTGTAGCGCATGCGCTTGGGCTTGGCGCCCTCTTCGCCCAGGCGCTTCTTCTTGTCGGCCTCGTACTCCTGGTAGTTGCCGTCGAAGAAGGTCCACTGGCTGTCGCCCTCGCAGGCCAGGATGTGGGTGGCGATGCGGTCCAGGAACCAGCGGTCATGGCTGATGACCATGATGGTGCCGGCGAACTCGAGCAGCGCGTCTTCCAGGGCGCGCAGGGTTTCCACGTCCAGATCGTTCGATGGTTCATCGAGCATCAGCACGTTGCCGCCCGCGATCAGGGTCTTGGCCAGGTGCAGGCGTCCGCGCTCACCGCCCGACAGCATGCCGACCTTCTTTTGCTGGTCGCCGCCGTTGAAGTTGAATCGGCCGCAGTAGGCGCGACTGGCCATCTGGAACTTGCCCACGTTCAGGATGTCGAGGCCGCCCGAGACGTCTTCCCACACGGTCTTGTCGTCCGAGAGGTCGTCGCGCGTCTGGTCCACGAAGGCCATTTTCACGGTGGAACCGATCTTGACGGTGCCGCTGTCCGGATCCTGCTTGCCGGCGATCATGCGGAACAGCGTGGATTTACCGGCGCCGTTGGGGCCGATGATGCCGACAATGGCGCCCGCGGGCACCTTGAAACTCAGGTTGTCGATGAGCACGCGGTCACCGAAGGACTTGGTGACGTTGACGAACTCGATCACTTCATGGCCCAGGCGGTCGGCCACGGGGATGAAGATTTCGTTGGTTTCGTTGCGTTTCTGGTACTCGAAGTCCGACAGCTCCTCGAAGCGGGCCAGGCGGGCCTTGCTCTTGGCCTGGCGGGCCTTGGGGTTCTGGCGCGACCATTCCAGTTCCTTCTTCAGGGCCTTGGCGCGCGATTCCTCGCCCTTTTGCTCCTGCTCCAGGCGGGCCTGCTTCTGGGTCAGCCAGTCGCTGTAGTTGCCCTTGTAGGGAATGCCGGAACCCCGGTCGAGTTCCAGAATCCACTCGGCCGCGTTGTCCAGGAAGTAGCGATCATGGGTGATGGCCACCACGGTGCCCGAGTAGCGCTGCAGGAATTGCTCCAGCCAGTCCACGGACTCGGCGTCCAAGTGGTTGGTGGGTTCGTCGAGCAGCAGCATGTCGGGCTTGGACAGCAGCAGGCGGCACAGGGCCACGCGGCGCTTTTCACCGCCGGACAGCAGGCCGACCTTGGCGTCCCACGGGGGCAGGCGCAGCGCGTCGGCGGCGATTTCTAGCTGGTGCTCGGAATCGGTGCCGGCCGTGGCGATGATGGCTTCGAGCTCGGCCTGTTCGGCAGCCAGCGCGTCGAAATCGGCGTTTTCTTCACCGTAGGCGGTGTACACCTCTTCCAGGCGGGCCTTGGCGGTCATCACCCGGCCCATGGCGGCTTCCACGCTCTCGCGCACCGTCTGCTCGGGGTCGAGCTGCGGCTCCTGGGGCAGGTAGCCGATGTTCAGGCCGGCCATGGGGATGGCCTCGCCCTCGATTTCCTTGTCCACGCCCGCCATGATCTTGAGCAGGGTGGACTTGCCCGAGCCGTTGGTGCCCAGCACGCCGATCTTGGCGCCCGGGAAGAAGCTCAGGGAGATGTCTTTGAGGATCTGGCGCTTGGGCGGCACGATCTTGCCGACCCGGTTCATGGAAAATACGTATTGAGCCATTTGCTTGAGTCTTGTACCTGCGAAATTTGGGCAGAAGAATTCTGCGTTCAGGGCATGATTATCAGGCCATGCGACAATACGCACCGTGACGGGCTCCAGTTGCCCGCCACATCAGCACACCGCTGGGGACGAAAGAGGCATTTCAGCCTCTGGGCTCCCACCCTTGAACCTCGTCGGCTTGAGACTGGCTCGGCAACCTACCGGTTGTACGACAGGCCGACACCCGGCGCCCCGGACGGGCGCATTCAACGACATGACATTTGACGAACTGAACCTGGCTCCTGCCATCCTGAAGGCCGTGCACGAAACGGGCTACGAAACCCCCACGCCCATTCAGGCCCAGGCCATTCCCGCCGTTCTCGCAGGCCACGACCTGCTGGCCGGCGCACAGACTGGCACCGGCAAGACCGCCGCGTTCACCCTGCCCCTGCTGCACCGCCTCTCGCAAAGTGCAGCGCCCAAGAACAAATTCGGCGGCAAGGGCATCCGTGCCCTGGTGCTGACCCCCACGCGCGAACTCGCCGCCCAGGTGGAAGAGTCCGTACGCGAATACGGCAAATACCTCGATATCAACTCCACCGTCGTCTTCGGCGGCGTGGGCATGAACCCGCAGATCGACCGCATCAAGCGCGGCGTGGACATCCTGGTGGCCACCCCCGGCCGCCTGCTGGACCTGCAGCAGCAGGGCTTCCTGGACCTGTCGACCGTGCAGGTGCTGGTGCTCGACGAAGCCGACCGCATGCTGGACATGGGCTTCATCCACGACGTGAAGAAGGTGCTGGCCCTGGTGCCCCGCGAAAAGCAGAGCCTGCTGTTCTCGGCCACCTTCAGCGACGAGATCCGCGACCTGGCCAACACCCTGCTCAAGAACCCCCAGAGCATCCAGGTCACGCCGAGCAACACCACGGTGCAGCGCATCACCCAGGTGATCCACCCCGTGGGCCGCGGCAAGAAGAAGCAGGTGCTGCTGCACATCATCCAGCAGCACAACTGGAGCCAGGTGCTGGTGTTCACGCGCACCAAGTTCGGCGCCAACAACGTGGCCGAGTTCCTGACCAAGAACGGCGTGAACGCCATGGCGCTGCACGGCAACAAGAGCCAGAGCGCCCGCACGCAGGCCCTGGCCGGCTTCAAGAGCGGTGACATCCGCGCCCTGGTGGCCACCGACATCGCCGCGCGCGGTATCGACATCGACGAGCTGCCGCACGTCGTGAACTACGAAATCCCCAACGTCTCGGAAGACTACGTGCACCGCATCGGCCGCACGGGCCGCGCGGGCAACAGCGGCGAAGCCGTGAGCCTGGTCTGCATGGACGAAGAAGGCTTCATGATGGAGATCGAGCGCTTCACCAAGCAGCAGATCCCCGTGCAGGTCATCGACGGCTTCGGCCCCGAGCCAGGCGAGAAGGCCGAGCCCATCGCCATGGGCCGCCAGACCATCTGGGGCGGCGCAGGCAAGCCCCCGAGCCGTGACGTGATGCAGGCCGCCGCCAAGGCCGCCCGCAGCGAAATGATGGAACGCATCCGCACCAACAAGGCCGGCCAGGGTGCTGGCGGCGGTGGTGGCGGCGGCGACCGCGGTCCCCGCCCTGCCGGTGGTGGCAATGGTGGTGGCGGTGGCGGCCGTGGTGGCCGCGCCGGTGGCGGCGCAGCCGCAGGCGGCGGTGGTGGCGGCAATGGCCCGCGTGGCGCCCGTGCCGGTGGTGGTGGTGGCGGCCAGGGCGGCGGCGCACGTGCCGGTGGCCAGGCCCCTGCACGCGGCCGCTCCGGCGGCGGTGGTGGCGGCGGCGGCGGTTACGAAGGCGGCGGCGGCAGCGGCCGTTACGATGACCAACCACCACGCCCCAATGCCCACCTGGGCACGCATTCGGGCCACAGCAACCCGGGCCATCGCCATTCCGGCAGCGCGGCCGGCGGCCAGCCTGACCCCATGCGCACCAGCGTGGACAGCATGGGCGGCGGCCGCCGTGGCGGTGGCGGCTATCGTGGCGGCAACTCTGGAGGTGGTGGCTATGGCGGTGGTGGCGGCGGCGGTGGTGGTGGTGGCCGGGGCAACGGGTCTCGTGGGCCGGGCGGTTCTCGCGGCTCTTTTGGACGCTGATCGCCCCACGGCGACCGCAGACAACAACAACCCAACGACAGCAGCAACAGCAGCGCCCGGCGCTGCGCCGCCCCAGGTGCATGTCCTGCATGCCCAGGGCCGGCGCGCACCGGACCTTGCACCCCATCCACGGCTGCACCTGCATGCCGTGGACTTCTCCACGCTGGGCGCAAGGCCCGTCGTGCCCGGCCTGCCGGAGCATGTGGACGACGTGTACATCACGCTCGGCACCACCATCAAGGCGACAGGCAGCCAGCAGGCCTTTCGCGCCGTGGACCTGGATGCCGTGATCGCCACGGCACGCACCGCCCTGGCGGCCGGTGCCACCCGCTGCGGCGTGGTCACGGCCATGGGCGCCGATGCCCACTCCCGCATCTTCTACAACCGCACCAAGGGCGAGGTCGAGCAGGCGCTCAAGAGCCTGGGCTTCGCCACGCTGGTGATCGCGCGCCCTTCCCTGCTGCTGGGCGAACGCCAGGCCCTGGGCCAGGCGCCGCGCGCGGCCGAGTCCCTCTCCATCCAGGCCTTCAAGCTGCTGGACCCGATCATCCCCGCCAACTACCGCGCCCGCCCGGGTGCCGACGTGGCGCGCGCGCTGGTGCGGGCCGTGCAGGCGGGGCCGCGCGAGGGGGTGCCGCAGGTGCGGGTGTTGATGGGGCGGGAGCTGCAGCCGGATTGAGCGCCGCAGCCTCGCAGCTTGCTTATTTCTTGCCAGCCAGCGACGCGCGCACCGTATCCGTCTTGGCCACCACCGCATCGGCGCACGCTGCGATGCGCTCGACATCGCAGGTGGCCAGTTGCCGGTCGATGAGGGTGTCCTTGCGGGTCGAGACCCAGGTCGCGGAATAGACGATGGAGCCCGCATCCTGCGCCGACATGGTGGCGATGCGCACCGTGAGCTGGGCCTTGGCGGCGGCGTCCTGGTAGCGCATGGAGCTGCTCTTGCGGATGCCCTCAGTCACCAGGGCCCCCAGGCGCTGGGCCTGCGGGCCATCGGACTCGGCCACGACGGCCACGTCGCGCGCCGTGGCTTGCGCATGGGCCTGCGGCAGCAGGCCGGCCATGGCGGCCGTGATGGCGATGGCCGCCGCGGCGGCGGCTCGGGCGATGGTGGTGCGGTTGTCGTTCTGGGCCATGGTGTTCTTCTCCCTCTGGATATTTGCTTGTTCGTTCTGCGATGCCGCCATGGCAACGCGCCGCAGGCGGCGCCACTGTCCATGGAAATCGCAGCCAAGAATAGGTGCGCGCATCCACCGAACATGCAAGCCTTCGTAACAGCCAGGCCCCTCGGCGCAAAAAGCAACAAGGCCATGCAAGCGCTGCATGGCGGCCTGCGCAGTCACGCATGAAGGCGGCCCGCCTCGCCACCGCCTGCTGCCACGACTTCACGCCCGCCTCATACGGAATGCGGGGCCGCACGCAACAATCGGGCGCCATCCAGAGCACTTTCGCAGCCGCACACCCATGCCACGACCACGCCCCTTTCTTGCACGATTCACCATCGCCGTCCTCGCCGGCTCGGCGCTGGCGCTGCTGGCGCCCCTGTTGGTGGTGGTGGTCGAGTTCTTCTCGCTGCCCCTGCTGCTGCCCGACGGCACACCCGATGATGGCTACACGCGCACCATCTTCATGACCCTGATGGCCTGGCCCGTGCTGTACCTGGTGGTCGCGGTCTTCCACGCCGTGCTGTTCTACCTGCTGTCACGGCTGGGCCTGCTGCGCTGGCCGGTGGCCATGGGGGTGTCCGCCGCCTGGCCGTGGGCCGTGTTCCCGGCGATGGGCGGCGGGATGCTGGCCACGGCGGTGCTCTCCGCGTCGTTTACGGCGGGGGCCTGGGTGGCGTGCCGGATTGCTGCGCCCCCCAAGATTGCGGCCGCAGCCTAAGGCTATTCGATGCTCTGCCCGATGCGCCACAGCACGCTGGTCGGATCGACCAGGCAGAAGTCCCGGATGCCCCAGGGCTGGTCCTGCGGCGCAATCACGCGTACGCCATAGCGGCAGGCCAGGTCCTGGGACACGACCCTCTCCCACCAGGCCTGCACGTCGGCCACCATCAGGTGCATCATGAAGTTCTCGGCGTGCTCCTTCACGTAGAAGTTCTGCAGCAGAAAACTGCAGTGGCCGGCGTTGAAGTAGGCCATGTCCGGTGAGAGCAGTTCTTCGCGAAAGCCGAGGTCGGTGTAGAAGCGGCGCGACAGCGCAAAGTCGCGTGCCGGGACATAGGCCTTGATTTCCAGTGTCTCCATTCCCATGGTGCTTGTCTCCTTCTTCCTTGGCCGCTGCGCACGGGGCGCTGGCCGGGTTCGCTGGAACGGCGGGGTGTGGAATGCCGGCCGGCCCTGGGCCGCATTCTGCCCTCGCCTGAGGGTGCTGCCCCGGCCCGCGGCAGCAGCATCCAGGCGCCCGCAGCATAATGGCCCTCCTGTCCCAACGGCCCGGGGCGCACCCCGGCCTGCACGCTCTTCACCGCCCCATGAGATCTGCCGACCGACGTCCCCGCGTTGATGCCCCCCTGCCCCGCGACGACGCGGCTGGCCTGTCCTCCCAGCGCCACACCGGGGCCCCTCGCTGGACCGGTTTGCTGGCCATCGCCGGCCTGGTGCTGGCACTGGCGGGCGGCCCGGTCCTGGCCAAGGATTCGGGCAGCAAGTCCGGCAGCGGCGGCAGTAACAGCAGCAGCGCGAAGCCCGCACCCTCGTCCGCCCCCCGGCAGAGCTTTGGCTCCTTCGGGTCCTCATCGTCTTCGTCGGCCAAGCGCGAGAGCGCTGCGGCGCCGTCGCGCGCGGCACCAGCGGCGTCCCCTGCGCGCTCCGACGACCGCCCGACCCGCTTCGGCTCGTTCGGCAGCGCGCCCGCCAAGAAGGATGCGGCCCCCGCCGACCAGGCCTCCGGGCGGCCAGAGCGCAAGCCCCAGCCGGCGACCAGTTTCGGCAGCTTTGGCGGCGGCAGCCAGAAGACGGAAGCCACCAAGCCATCCCCCGCAGCCCCGCCCCTGCAGGCGGTCCGGCCGAACAGCTCGGTGGCCAACGACCTGTCGAACAGCACGGCCCGCAACCAGGCGATGCGCTCGTTCGACAACCGGCAGCAGCCCGCGGCACAGCCGTTGCCGCAGGCGGCACGCGCCGAGGCGCAGGCGGCCGCGGCCATTGCCAACGCCCGGCAGCCGAGTGCCGCCCCAGCGGCGCAACTGCAGCGCCAACCACCCGCCCCAGCAGGCCCGAACTTCGGCGGCTATGCACCCGCAGGCGTGGGCGTGGGCGGTGCCACGGCGGCGTATGAGCGTGACCGGCGCATCCAGGCCGAACGGGTGGCCGATCAGCGCCAGCGCGCGCTGGACGAAGCGAACGAGCGGGCCTACCGCGCGCAGCGGCAACAGCAGCAACAAGCACAGTGGCCGGTGGACGACCGCCCCGCGCGCCCCTCGGCCCCGCGCAATGGCATGGGGCTGGGCACGGGAGTGGGCATTGCCGCTGGCGCCGTGGCTGGCGCGGCCCTGGCCACGGCGGCCACTGCGGGAACGGCCCCGCCCTCTGCAACGGGCACCGACAGCGGTGGATCGGCTATCGGGGGCCTGGCCACCGTGGGCGACGGCAGCACCCCGTTCAAGGATGCGGCGGCGCGCGTGCCCCCGGCCCCGGCACCAGCAGATTCGGGGCTGGGCGGTGCGTGGATCTTCATCACGCTGGGGGCCCTGGTGATCGGCCTGTACATCCGGGCCAGGCGGCTCAAGGCGCAGGCCGCAGAGCAGACCCAGAGGTACGTGCTGTGAGCTGGTCCCAGGCCCTGGCCCGGGCGCGGGGTCTTCTGGGCGGGCGCGGCGATGCACCGGCCCCCGCGGCCGATGCCGGCGTGCCCCTGGGCGGGCGCATCGGCGGCTCGATCAGTTTTGACGCCGCGCCCTTCCGCCTGGCGACCGACACGCTGGTGCCCGCCCCTACGGACCTGGTGCAGGTCGAGGCGATCTCGCGCCTGCGCTCGGCCGACCTGCAGGGCGCCGTGCACCGCCTGTACACCGCGCGCGGCGACCGGGGCGACGGCCCGGAGTGCTTTTTGCAGGTCTACACCGACCCCGAGGGCGAGGCCCGGGAGCTGGTCTACTACCACCGCATCCTGCGCCTGATTCCGGCCAGCGAGGAAGAGCAGGCGGCCTTCCTGGGCGAAGACGGCGCGGGCCTGGGGCAGATCCGCTTCAGCCTGCACCGCGCGCAGTTCGACGGGCTGGGCCTGCCCCAGGCCCTGGTGGAGCAGGCCTTCGGTGACGGCGACACCATCGACTACACGCGCAGCGCCGGCAGCCCCGCGCAGGAGCACATCGCCCCCTTCCGTGGTACCGAGAACCGCATCGACGACCGCCTGGGCCGCAACGGCCTGCGCCAGGACGTGGTGTTCATGCCCTACCGCCGCGGCGTGGCGGGCGGCGGCGAGGAGCAGTTGCTGATCTGCACCGAGATCGTCCAGGAGCAGGACGGCGATGCCACGCGCCGCGAGATCCACGTGGACTTCATGGTGGGCCTGGTGCTGGGTGCGGACTTCGTGGCCGTGCACTAAGTGCGTATTTCGGCGCTGCAGGACATGGAGATCGTGATACTCCATGCAGGAGGCCAGCTAGCTAGCGCTACAGCCAACCGGCCTTGCGGAAGCGGTAGTGGACGTAGGAACACACGCTCACGATCAGCAGCAGTGCACCGGGGTAGCCGTAGCGCCATTTCAGCTCGGGCATGTACTCGAAGTTCATGCCCCAGACGCCCACGAAGGCGGTGCAGATCGCAAAGATGCCGGCCCAGGATGCCAGGCGCTTGGTGATCTCGTTGTCCTCAATGGTCACCATCGACAGGTTGACCTGGATGGCCGTGCCGATGGTGTCGCGCATGCCCTCGATCAGGCCGTTGATGCGCACCAGGTGGTCCACCACGTCCCGGAAATACTCCTGCGATCCCATGCAGATCTGCGGCACGCGCCCGCCATGGAGCTTGCTTGCGCCCTCGAGCAGGGGGGACACGGCGTGCTTGAGCAGCATGACGCGCTGCTTGAGGTGGTAGAGCTGCTCGATGCTGTCGCGCGCCGCCTTCTTGGTGAAGATCTGGTGCTCGATCTTTTCGAGCTCGACCTCCAGGGCGTCGATGATGGGAAAGTAGCGGTCGACCACGGCGTCCATCAGCGCATACAGCACGAACCCCGAGCCGTGCCGCAGCAGGTCGGGTTCGCGCTCGCAGCGGTCCCTCACGCCCAGGAACCCCTGCTTGCTGCGATTGCGCACCGACAGCACGTAGTTGGGCCCCACGAAGACATCGACCTCGCCCGCGTGAAAGTGCCCGGGCCGCTCGGGCTCGGGCTCCAGCAGGTGCATCACCACGAACAGCGAGGCGCCGTACTCTTCGACCTTGGGCCGTTGGTGGCCGTGGTGTGCGTCTTCCACCGCCAGTTCGTGCAGGCCGAACTCTCCGCGCATTTCATCGAGCTCTTCGGGCGTGGCGTCGGCAAGCGCGACCCATACGAAGCACCCCGGCCTCACGATGCATTCGCTGATGTCGGCGACGGGGATGTCCCCCAGCTTGGTGCCATTCTCGTACGCAACGCAATTGATCAACATGGGGACCCTCCTGGTTTGTGGCTGCAGGCGGCATGGTGCCACGCGCCCAAGGCAGTCCCTGCAGTCTTTGCCCTCACTGCCGGGGAACCGCCGCCCTCCCCCCGGCCCCGGTCCGGGGATGCATGGGACTGCACCTCAGCCCAGCAGCTCCAGGCAGCCCAGGTCTTCCACGGCATCTGCAACGCGGCCGATCTGCGGCCACCAGACATAGGCCGACATGCCCCGCGCAAAGCGCGCCAGGGGCGTGCGCAGGTGCAGCAGCACCGCCAGCCGGTAGTCCTGCTGCAGGGTCTCGCGTGAATAGTCGCCCACCCCGCTGGCCACGAGCGCTGCATGGTAGCGGTCGAGCAGCGGCATCTCGAAGCGTGCGCGCACGCGGCGGTCCCATTGCAGCGCCATCATGTACGCAAGGTCCCAGACGCCCACGCCCAGGTGCCAGCCGTCCCAGTCGATGAGCTTGGCCACCCCGGCGGCGTTGCCCTCGCGCGGCACCATCCAGTTCCAGACGTGGGCGTCGCCGTGGACCCAGGTGCGCTGGGAGAGCCGGTCGGCGCGCTCCACCAGGGCCCCAAACCCGCGCAGGAACTGGGCGTACATGCCCCGCGTGCGTTCGTCCAGTGCATCACCGGCCTGGGCCTGCAGGCGCTGCCAGGCGCCGTCCTGCCAGTCCGATGCGCGCAGGCGCTCCCACAGCGTGGTGCCGCCCGTGACCGGCGCCTGGCCGGCATCCCGGCCGGCGGCATGAAAGCGCGCCAGCGCCTCGACGATCTGCGCATTGCGTGCCAGGGTCGGCGGCAGCGGCGCCTCGCTGGGGCGCTGGTGCGACTCCGACAAGTCCTCCATCAGCAGCCAGGTGCGTCCCGTGGCTTCGTCCACGCCACCGGCGTAGAAGCGGGGAATCACCGGGCTGGCGAGGCGCGCAGCAATGGTCTCGTAGAACGGCAGCTCCGGCTGGCCGAAGCCGGGGTGCGATACCTTGAGCACGGCGCGTGCCGGGACGCCGGCGACTGCATCGCCCCAGTCCAGCACCACGCCCGTCAGGTCGGAGAGGTAGCCCGGGGCATCGATCTCCCGGGGGGTTGCAGAGCGCAGCGTGGCGCCCTGCAGCGCCAGGTGACACGCCGGTTGACGCGCCATGTGTTCGGCCAGAAAGGCCGGCGCCAGCAGGCGCGCGAGGATGGTGGGGTCCAATGGTTCCCTGGGGTATGGTGGTCGGCGGGTGATTGTGGCCGAAGCCTTTCAGCCCGGCGCGGCAGACCGGGCCGGCGCCGCGTCGGCGAGCATGCCGATCAGCGTATCGGGGCTGACGGGCTTGACCAGGTGGTGGTCGAAGCCGGCCTCGCGCGCCCAGCGCATGTCCTGCGCCTGCCCCCAGCCGGTGATGGCCCACAGCTGCAGCAGGCTTCGGCCCCCGAGGGCGCGGATGGCGCGGCAGGCTTCGTAGCCGTTGAGCCGGGGCATGCCGATGTCCAGCAGCACCAGCTCGGGATCGAAGTGCCGCGCCGCCTCGACCGCGGCCTCGCCATCGTAGACGCAGTGCACCGTGTGGCCCAGCGCGCCCAGCAGCTCGGCCAGGGCGTCAGCCGCGTCCTGGTTGTCGTCGGCCACCAGGATGCGCAGCGGCGCCGCCGCGCGGGCGCCCTGCGCGGCACCGGCGTTCAGCGCCACGGCCGCCCGCTCGGCCGGGCCGACCAGGGGCAGGCGCACCACGAAGGAGCTGCCGCGGCCCACGCCCTCGCTGAAGGCCGCGATCGCGCCGCCATGCAGCTCGATCAGGCGCCGCGTGAGGGCCAGGCCGATCCCCAGGCCGCCGCGCGAGCGCGACAGTGCGGCCTCCTCCTGCGAGAACATCTCGAACACCTTTTCCAGGCGGCCGGGGGCGATGCCGATGCCCTGGTCGGTCAGCGTGACCCGGGCCTCCTCGGCCGAGGTGTCGACCGACAGTTCGATGCGCCCGCCGGCGTCCATGTACTTGGCCGCGTTGAGCAGCAGGTTCATGAACACCTGGGCCAGGCGGGTCGGGTCGCCTTCGAGCGTGAGCGACGCGGGCGGCAGCTGCATCTCCAGCGTGTGCTTTTGCTCGTCGATCATGGGCCGGGCCGCGTCGATGGCGTCCTGCAGAATGCCGGCCAGCGCCACGCGGCTGCTGTGCAGCTGGATCTTGCCCTGGTTGATGCGGCTCACGTCCATGAGGTCGTCGATCAGCCGGCTCATGGACTTGACCTGCCGGTCGATGAGGTGGGCCGCGCGCTCGACATGCGGCGCCTGCTCGCCCTTCAGGCGCAGCAGCCTGAGCGCGTAGCTCACCGGGGCCAGCGGGTTGCGCAGCTCGTGCGCCAGCGTGGCCAGGAACTCGTCCTTGCGCCGGTCGGCCTCGCGCAGCTGCGCGTCGCGCAACTGCAGCGCATGGGTGCGCTCCTGCACCCGGCGCTCCAGGGTTTCGTTGAGCAGGCGCAGTTGCTCCTCGGCGGCGCCGCGTTCCGCGACCTCCTGCACCAGGGCCTGGTTCAGCTGCTCCAGCGCCAGGGTCTTGCGGTACAGATCGGCGAAGATGGCCACCTTGGAGCGCAGCACGCCCACGTTGAAGGGCTTGTGCAGGTAGTCCACGGCGCCGCTGCCGTAGCCTTCGACGACATGCTGGTCGTCGTTGAAGTAGGCGGTCAGGAAGATGATGGGCACGTGCGCCGTCTTCTTGCGCTGCTTGATCAGCTGCGCCAGCTCGAAGCCGGTCATGTCCGGCATGTTCACGTCCAGCACCAGCACCGCGAACTCGTGGGTCATCAGCGCCATCAGCGCCTCGGAGCCCGACGAGGCGTACACCAGGCTGTAGCCCGAGTCCTGGAACACCGCCTCCATCACGGCCAGGTTCGAGGGCTCGTCGTCCACCACCAGGATCTTCACGGGCACGCCGGGGTCCGCCTCGGGCGTGGCGGGCGCGCCGGTGCCGCCCTCTTCCACCGGGGTGGCGGCGGGCACCGGAAGGTCGGGAGAAACAGGGACCATGGTCGTCATGCCCGGGCTCAGCGGTGCAGCCATACGCGCATCAGCGAGAGCAGCTGGTTGGTGTTCACCGGCTTGGCGATGTAGTCGCTGGCACCGGCCTCCAGGCATTTCTCGCGGTCGCCCTTCATGGCCTTGGCCGTGAGCGCCAGGATGGGCAGCGTGCCGAAGCGGCGGTCCTTGCGGATCTCGCGCATGGTCTCGTAGCCGTCCATCTCCGGCATCATGATGTCCATCAGCACCATCGACAGCTCGGGCGTGCGGTCGATGATCTCGATGGCCTGGCGGCCGTTGGTGGCACTGATGACCTCCACGGCATGGTTCTCCAGCACCGAGGTCAGCGCGAAAATGTTGCGCGCATCGTCGTCCACCACCAGCACCTTACGCCCGCGCAGCGCGTCGGACGAGTTGTGCAGGCGCTCGAGCATGGCCTGCTTGTCGGGCGGCAGCTCGGTGATCACCCGGTGCAGAAAGAGCGCGGTCTCGTCGAGCAGGCGCTCGGGCGACTGCACGTCCTTGAGGATGATGCTGCGCGACAGCGTCTGCAGCCGCTCCTGCTCGCTGCGGCTCAGGTCCTTGCCGGTGAACACCACCACCGGCAGCTGCGACCAGGCCGGTTCGGCGCGCACCTGCTCGAGCAGCTCGAAGCCGCTCATGTCGGGCAGGCGCAGGTCCAGCACCACGCAGTCGAAGGGCTCGGCCCGGAGCGCCTGCAGCGCCTCGCCGCCGCTCGGGGCGGGCACGATCTCGATGTCGTCGTTGCCCAGCAGCTCGAGCACGGCCGCGCGCTCGATCTCGTTGTCCTCGACCACCAGCAGGCGCTTGGTGCGTGGCACGATGAAGTCCTTGATGCGGCCAAACGCCGCCTCCAGGCCGGTGGTGGTGGGGCCCTTGACCAGGTAGGCGAAGGCGCCGTGCGACAGCCCGTGCTGGCGCTCCTCCTCCTGGGTGATGATCTGCACCGGGATGTGGCGCAGCGCCGGGTCGAGCTTGAGCTGGTTGAGCACCGTCCAGCCCAGCATGTCGGGCAGGAAGATGTCCAGGCACACGGCCGCCGGCCGGTACTCGCGCGCCAGCGCCAGGCCCAGCGCGCCCTTGTTGGCGACGATGCCCTTGAAGCCGTGCTCGCGCGCCAGGCCCAGTAGGATGCGCGCGTAGTGCGGGTCGTCCTCGATGATCAGCAGCACCTGGTCCTGCGGGATGATGGCCTCGCGGTCGTCGGCCACCTGCTCCTCGCGCAGGCCGCCCAGCGTGGCCAGCGCGCGGCTCGTGGCCTGCTCGGCCAACTCCGCCGGCCCGCGCGGCCCGGTGGCCTCGGCGTCCACATGCTCCAGCGGCAGGTACAGGGTGAACACGCTGCCCTGGCCGAAGACGCTGGTCAGCCGGATCTCACCGCCCAGCAACACCGCCAGCTCGCGGCTGATGGCCAGGCCCAGGCCGGTGCCGCCGTACTTGCGCGAAGTGCCGGCATCGGCCTGCTGGAAGGCCTCGAAGATGAGCCGCTGCTTCTCGGGCGCCACGCCGATGCCGGTGTCCTCCACCGCGAAGGCCACCACCTGCTGCGCCTGGCGCAGCACCGGGTGCTCGGGCGTCCAGCCGACCTTGGCGATGCCCACGCGCACCTCGACCTGGCCCTGGCTCGTGAACTTGACCGCGTTGGACAGCAGGTTCTTCAGGATCTGCTGCAGGCGCTTGGGGTCGCTGGCCATGGAGCGCGGCAGGTCGCGCTCGAAGCGGATGTGGAACGGCAGGTTCTTGGCCTCGGCCACGTGGCGGAAGTTGCGGTCGATGTTGTCGCGCAGCGCCGCGAAGCTGATCTCCTCCACATCCACCGTGACCGTGCCCGATTCGATCTTGGACAGGTCCAGAATGTCGTTGATCAGGTGCAGCAGGTCGGTGCCCGAGGAGTTGATGTTGCGCGAGAACTCGATCTGCTTGGGCGAGAGGTTGCGCGCGCCGTTCTCGGCCAGCTGCTGGCTCAGGATGAGGATGGAGTTGAGCGGCGTGCGCAGCTCGTGCGACATGTTGGCCAGGAACTCCGACTTGTACTTGGAGGTCAGCGCCAGCTCCGAGGCCTTTTCCTCCAGAGCCCCGCGCGCCTGCTCGACCTCGGTGTTCTTGCGCTCCACCTCGGCGTTCTGCTCGGCCAGCAGGCGCGCCTTGGTGCCCAGCTCCTCGTTGGTCTGTTGCAGCTCGCTCTGGCGCGACTGCAGCTCGGCGGTGAGCTGCTGCGACTGGGTGAGCAGGCCTTCGGTGCGCATGGTCGCCTCGATGGTGTTGATCACGGCCCCGATGTTCAGCGCCAGCTGGTCCAGGAAGTTCAGGTTCACCGCGGTGAAGGGGTGCAGCGAGGCCAGCTCGATCACCGCCTTGGTCTGGTTCTCGAACAGCACCGGCAGCACCACCACGTTCACGCGCTGCGCCTCGCCCAGGCTGGAGCCGATGCGGATGAAGTCGGGCGACACGCCGGTCAGCAGGATGCGCTTTTGCTCCAGCGCGCACTGGCCCACCAGGCCTTCGCCCAGGGCCAGCCGCTCGGCCAGCCGCGCCTGGCCCACCTGGGCATAGCCCGACAGCCGCGCGAGTTCGCCCCCGACCCCGTCCTGGCCGTCCAGGTGGTAGACCGTGCCCTGGTGGGCATCGACCAGTGGCGCCAGCTCCGACAGCAGCAGCTTGCCCACCGTGGTGAGCTCGCGCTGGCCCTGCAGCATGCCGGTGAAGCGCGCCAGGTTGGTTTTGAGCCAGTCCTGCTCGCGGTTGCGCTCGGTGGTCTCGCGCAGGTTGGAGATCATGGTGTTGATGTTGTCCTTGAGCTCGGACACCTCGCCCTTGGCATCGACCTGGATGGAGCGCGTGAGGTCGCCCTTGGTCACCGCAGTGGCCACCTCGGCAATGGCGCGCACCTGCGTGGTGAGGTTGGCCGCCAGCAGGTTGACGTTGCCGGTCAGGTCCTTCCAGGTGCCGGCCGCGCCGGGCACGTTGGCCTGGCCGCCCAGCCGGCCGTCCACGCCCACCTCGCGCGCCACGTTGGTCACCTGGTCGGCAAAGGTGGCCAGGGTGTCGGTCATGCCGTTGATGGTGTCGGCCAGCGCCGCCACCTCGCCCTTGGCCTGCACCGTCAGGCGCTGGCTCAGGTTGCCGTCGGCCACGGCGGTCACCACCTTGACGATGCCGCGCACCTGCTCGGTCAGGTTGCTGGCCATGAAGTTCACGTTGTCGGTCAGGTCCTTCCAGGTGCCGGCCACGCCGGGCACCGCGGCCTGGCCGCCGAGCTTGCCCTCGGTGCCCACTTCGCGCGCCACGCGCGTGACTTCGGAGGCAAAGCCGTTGAGCTGGTCCACCATGGTGTTGATGGTGTTCTTGAGCTCCAGGATCTCGCCCTTCACGTCCACGGTGATCTTGCGGTTCAGGTCGCCGCGCGCCACGGCGGTGGTCACCTCGGCGATGTTGCGCACCTGGCTGGTGAGGTTGGCGCCCATGGTGTTGACCGAGTCGGTCAGGTCCTTCCAGGTGCCGGCCACGCCGGGCACCACGGCCTGCACGCCCAGGCGGCCCTCGGTGCCCACCTCGCGCGCCACGCGCGTCACCTCGGAGGCGAAAGAGCGCAGCTGCTCGACCATGGTGTTGATGGTCTCCTTGAGCTGCAGGATCTCGCCACGCACGTCCACCGTGATCTTCTTGGACAGGTCGCCATTGGCCACGGCGATCGTCACCTCGGCGATGTTGCGCACCTGGCCCGTGAGGTTGCTGGCCATGGAGTTGACGTTGTCGGTCAGGTCCTTCCAGGTGCCGGCCACGCCGGGCACGGTGGCCTGCCCGCCCAGCTTGCCCTCGGTGCCCACCTCGCGCGCCACGCGCGTCACCTCGGAGGCAAAGGCCGACAGCTGGTCGACCATGGTGTTGATGGTCTCCTTGAGCTGCAGGATTTCGCCCTTCACGTCCACGGTGATCTTGCGGCCCAGGTCGCCCCGGGCGATGGCGGTGGCCACGTCGGCGATGTTGCGCACCTGGCCGGTGAGGTTGTTGGCCATGGAGTTGACGTTGTCGGTCAGGTCCTTCCAGGTGCCGGCCACGCCGGGCACCTGGGCCTGGCCGCCGAGCTTGCCGTCGGTGCCCACCTCGCGCGCCACGCGGCTCACCTCGGCGGCAAAGCTGCGCAGCTGGTCGACCATGGTGTTGATGGTCTCCTTGAGCTCCAGGATCTCGCCGCGCACGTCCACCGTGATCTTCTTGGACAGGTCGCCGTTGGCCACGGCGATCGTCACCTCGGCGATGTTGCGCACCTGACCCGTGAGGTTCGATGCCATCGAGTTGACGTTGTCGGTCAGGTCCTTCCAGGTGCCGGCCACGCCCTCCACGGCGGCCTGGCCGCCGAGCTTGCCCTCGGTGCCCACCTCGCGCGCCACGCGGCTCACCTCCTCGGCAAAGGCGTTGAGCTGGTCGACCATGGTGTTCATGGTCTGCTTGAGCTGCAGGATCTCGCCCTTGACCTCGACCGTGATCTTGCGCGAGAGGTCGCCGCGGGCAATGGCGGTGGCCACGTCGGCGATGTTGCGCACCTGGCCGGTGAGGTTGCTGGCCATGAAGTTCACGTTGTCGGTCAGGTCCTTCCAGGTGCCCGCCACGCCGGGCACCTCGGCCTGGCCGCCGAGCTTGCCCTCGGTGCCCACCTCGCGTGCCACGCGTGTCACCTCGCTGGCAAAGCCGTTGAGCTGATCCACCATGGTGTTGATGGTGTTCTTGAGCTCCAGGATTTCGCCGTTCACTTCCACGGTGATCTTGCGGCTCAGATCCCCGCGTGCCACGGCGGTGGTCACGTCGGCGATGTTGCGCACCTGGCCGGTGAGGTTGTTGGCCATGGAGTTGACGTTGTCGGTCAGGTCCTTCCAGGTGCCGGCCACGCCGCGCACCTGGGCCTGGCCGCCGAGCTTGCCCTCGGTACCCACCTCGCGCGCCACGCGCGTCACCTCGCTGGCGAAGCCGTTGAGCTGGTCCACCATGGTGTTCAAGGTGTTCTTGAGCTCCAGGATCTCGCCCTTCACGTCCACCGTGATCTTCTTGGAGAGGTCTCCATTGGCCACCGCCGTCGCCACGTTGGCGATGTTGCGCACCTGCGCGGTGAGGTTGCTGGCCATGGAGTTGACGTTGTCGGTCAAATCCTTCCAGGTGCCGGCCACGCCGGGCACCTGCGCCTGGCCACCCAGCGCCCCTTCGGTACCCACCTCGCGCGCCACGCGGCTGACCTCGCCGGCAAAGCCGTTGAGCTGGTCGACCATGGTGTTGATGGTGTTCTTGAGCTCCAGGATCTCGCCACGCACGTCGGCGGTGATCTTCTTGGACAGGTCGCCGCGCGCCACGGCGGTAGTCACTTCGGCAATGTTGCGCACCTGGCCCGTGAGGTTCGACGCCATGAAGTTCACGTTGTCGGTCAGGTCCTTCCAGGTACCGGCCACGCCGGGCACGGCGGCCTGGCCGCCGAGCTTGCCCTCGGTGCCCACCTCGCGCGCCACCCGCGTCACCTCGCTGGCAAAGCCGTTGAGCTGGTCCACCATGGTGTTGATGGTGTTCTTGAGCTCCAGGATTTCGCCGTTCACTTCCACGGTGATCTTGCGGCTCAGATCCCCGAGCGCCACGGCCGTGGTCACGTCGGCGATGTTGCGCACCTGGCCGGTGAGGTTGTTGGCCATGGAGTTGACGTTGTCGGTCAGGTCCTTCCAGGTGCCCGCCACGCCGGGCACGGCGGCCTGGCCGCCGAGCTTGCCTTCGGTGCCCACCTCGCGCGCCACCCGCGTCACCTCGCTGGCAAAGCCGTTGAGCTGGTCCACCATGGTGTTGATGGTTTCCTTCAATGCCAGGATCTCGCCCTTGACCTCCACCGTGATCTTGGAGGACAGGTCGCCCTTGGCGATGGCGGTGGCCACGCCGGCGATGTTGCGCACCTGGCCCGTGAGGTTGCTGGCCATGGAGTTGACCGAGTCGGTCAGGTCCTTCCAGGTGCCGGCAATGCCGGGCACCTGGGCCTGGCCGCCGAGCTTGCCCTCGGTGCCCACCTCGCGCGCCACCCGCGTCACCTCGGACGAGAAGCCGTTGAGCTGGTCGACCATGGTGTTGATGGTTTCCTTGAGCTCCAGGATCTCGCCCTTGACGTCCACCGTGATCTTGCGCGAGAGGTCGCCGCGCGCCACGGCCGTGGTCACGGTGGCGATGTTGCGCACCTGCGAGGTCAGGTTGTTGGCCATGGAGTTGACCGAGTCGGTCAGGTCCTTCCAGGTGCCGGCCACGCCGGGCACCACGGCCTGGCCGCCCAGGCGGCCATCGGTGCCGACCTCGCGCGCCACGCGCGTCACTTCGGAGGCGAAGGAGCGCAGCTGGTCGACCATTGTGTTGGTCGCCTCCTTGAGCTGCAGGATCTCGCCGCGCACGTCCACCGTGATCTTCTTGGACAGGTCGCCGTTGGCCACGGCAATGGTCACGTCGGCGATGTTGCGCACCTGCGCCGTGAGGTTGCCGGCCATCTGGTTGACCGACTCGGTCAGGTCCTTCCAGACGCCCGAGACGCCCTTGACCTGCGCCTGGCCGCCGAGCTTGCCCTCGATGCCGACCTCGCGCGCCACGCGCGTCACCTCGGAGGTGAACACCGAGAGCTGCTCGATCATGGTGTTGACGAGCTCGGCCGAGCGGTGGAACTCGCCCTTGAGCGCGCGGCCATCGACCTGCAGCGCCATGGGCTGGCCGAGGTCGCCCTTGGCCACCGCGCCGATGGTGCGCGCGATGTCGGTGGTGGGCCGCACCAGATCGTCCACCAGGGTGTTGAGGGCGACGACCTGCGCCGCCCAGCTGCCCTGCGCCGCGGGCGCCGTGAGGCGCTGCGCCAGCCGGCCTTCCTTGCCGACCGTCTCGTTCAGGCGGGCGACCTCGCCGGTGAACCCCGCGGCCTGCCGGATGGTCTGGTTGAAGGCTTCGGCGACGCGGCCGTCCGTGCCGGGCCAGTCGACCGGCAGGCGTGCCTGGAAGTCGCCTTCGGCAAAGGACAGCAGCGCCGACAGGATCTGCCGCGATCGCGCCTCGCCCAGCGCGTCCGGAGCCGAAGCGCCCAGGGCATGCTCGCGGGCTGGCGGTTTCTGGTCCACGGACTCGGGTGCAACGGTCTGCGTCATGGAACTGCACTCGCCTTTCGAGAATTTCGTTGAGACAAACCAACCTACCTGCCCCCCGCGAGAGCGCGAAATGAGTGTAGCCCTTTGTAAATTTATCGCTGTAGGAGAGAACCGACAGCAAGCGGGCCCTGCAAAGCGGCCCGGCACGCCCGGCGTATCACCCATTTGAGTGCTGCCCGAGCGCGGGGAATCTCGCCACAATGGCGCCCACATTCACTTTCCCGTGCCTGCCAATGACCCTCCTCGCCGTCCTGCTGATCGCCGCGCTCGCGGGCCTGGCCGCGGCCATCGCCTGGGGCGGGCCGCGGGACATCGAGCCGCTGGCCAGCGTGAACAGCCCCTTCGAGGGCGTTGACTTCAGCGGCCTGCCCCCGGTGCAGCGCTATGCGGCGCGCGATGGCACGCGGCTGGCCTGGCATGCGTATGCGCCGACGGGATCGCCCGCCGCGCCGCGCCAGCGTGTGGTGCTGGTGCATGGCTCCTCGTCGCGCGCGCGCTCCATGCATGTGCTGGCCCAGGCGCTGGCCGCTGCGGGGTACGAGGTCGCGGCCCTGGACATGCGCGGGCACGGGGATTCCGGCGCGCGCGGGCAGGCGTCCTACCTGGGGCAGATGGAGGATGACCTGGAGGATTTCCTGCGCGCAGTGCCCCATGCGGGGCCGCAGACGCTGATGGGTTTCTCCGCGGGCGGCGGCTTTGCGCTGCGCTTTGCCGGCAGCGCCCGGCAAGGCCTGTTCGAGCGCTATGTGCTACTGGCGCCCTTTCTGCACCAGAATGCGCCCACCGCGCGGCCCGACGTGGGGGGCTGGGCATCGGTCGGCCTGCCGCGCCTGCTGGCGCTGCGCCTGCTCAACCAGCTGGGCATCCGCTGGTGGAACCATCTGGTGGTGCTGCGCTTTGCGCTGGACGAGGCCTCGCGCCCCCACCTCACGCCCAGCTATTCGTACACCGTGGCGATGAACTTCCGGCCCCGGGGGAACTACCTGGGCGATATCCGCCAGGCCCGCAGGGCGCTGTCCATTGTGGCCGGGCAGGACGACGAGGTGTTCCACGCCGACCGCTATGCCCCCCTGTTCGCCCAGGCCGGCCGGCCCGTGCCCGTGGCCGTGGTGCCCGGCACCAGCCATATCGGCCTGGTCCTGGACCAGCGGGCCGTGCGCACCGTGGCGCAGGCCTGCGCGGCCTGAATCCTTGTCCACCATGGGAGTGAGCACCATGCACCGCTGGAAGACCCCTCTCCTGTGCAGCCTGGCCTTCGTGGCCGCGGCACTGGCGTACAACGCTGCCACGGCGCTGGCCGTGACCGCCCTGTGGATGCCGCAGCCCGGCTGGTGGATGCCACCGCTGTCCCGGACCCTGTCCGCGATCACATGGCTGCATGTGGCGCAGGGCATCGGCGTGCTCGCGGGGGCGCTGCCCTTTGCGCTGGCGCTGCGCCTGCTTGCGCTGCGCCGGCCCGTGGCGCTGGCCTTCGGGCTCAGCATCGCAGCCCTGGTGCTGCCCAACCTGTGGCTGCTGTTCTTCTACCTGCCCTCCTGGCCGCCGCGGATGCTGGCCTCCACCGCGGTGGACTTCATCAAGTGGCTCTGCGTGCTGCCGCTGCTGACCTGGCTGCTGCCCAAAGTGCAGCCGCGTCTGCCGGCTGCGCCCCCGGTGGCTTTTGCAGGTTGACCGACATGCACACACCCCAGCCTGCCCCACCGTTGGAACCCAACCGCCCCGCCCCCAAAATGAAGCTGTCCGAACTGCGCATCGCCAGCCTGGAGTTCGCCTTCAGCGCTGCGCTACCACTGGGCGTCTGGTTCATGCTGCTGTCGCCCGATGCCTCCTCCGGCGTGCCCTTCCTGCAAAGCGCAGGCTCCTTCCTGGCCTACGCCTTCACCGATTCCGAGGTGTCGCCCACGCTGCGGGTGCACTACATCCTGCTGACGGTGCTGCCGGCCCAGTTGCTGCTACTGTCGGTGATGACCTGGCGCCAGGCGAGCTCGAAGGGGCGGTGCCATTTCTGGTGCATCTACCTGGGCTGGGTCGCGACGGTCATCGCCATCGCGCTGTTCTACTGGCCCTCTGCCATCGCCTCGGCCCTGGCCACCTACCACGCAGGCAAGGCCGCGGTCGCCTGAGCTGTTCCAACGCGCAACGCACACCCCCAGCAGCCCATGGCACTCGACTTCATCGCCGGCAACGGCCCCCAGATCCGCAACCCGGCCCACCATGTCGGCAGCATCGACCACCATGAGCTGCCGGCGATCCTGCGCCTGCTCGCGCATGCCGACTCGTTCTTCCTGCACCGCATCTTCGGCCTCTACGAGGACCAGACGTTTTCGACGCAGGAGGTCGAGCAGGCGCTCTCGCACCTGGTGCCGCTCCTGGCCCACCCCCTGGAGAGCGACGACCGCACCCTGCTGCACAAGCTCATCGCGGTGCTGGCCTATGCCAAGGTCACGCAGCAGTCGCTGCACGGCGTGGCATTGACGGAGTGACGGACTGAACAACGAACGCGCGCGGGCATGCGCTGCCCAGCCGCAGCTAGAATGGGATGGCGCCCCTGCCTCAAGCAAGCGCCACCGGGACGTGACGGGAATCACCGCCCATGAACCCGGGCTCGCGCCACAATGGTTCACCTTTCGATTTTCGGGTGCACCCCGGTCCGGATGCCGTTTCCGCCATTTTCAATTGCTGATCGCGCCCGGCGATGGATATCCATCGCCCTGAATTTTCGCAGCCCGGTTTTTTTCTTCCATGGCCATGGAGGCGAGGCTGGCCTTGGCCGATTCAAAGGCACAAACTCTCTCCAGGCGCCGCCGGAATCTCTCGAAATACAAAAAGCATAAACCCAACAGTGCAGAACGATATTCGAATGCAAGCCACCCTCGGGGCCGACCCACCAACGCTGGCCACAAGGCCTGGCAGTACCGCGGCAAGTGCGCCGCTGCGTGCTGAGCCAGCAGTGCCGATGCGAGGCGGAATGCGGCTCCCCTTGCAAATCGGATTACTGTGTCTCGCATTTCTTCTGGCCGTTGGAATGGCGCGGTTGATTCCCGCCTTTCAGTCACCGGACGAAGTCGTTCACCTGTTCCGAGCCGACATGATCGGCAATGGCCATTTGCTGCTGCAAAAGCCCGCCCCGGACGCCAAAGGTTATAGCGGCGGTTATGCAGACCAGCACCTGGTGCAATTCGCGCAGTGGATGCTCAAGATCGCGGGGCCCGACAGACAGGATGTTTCTGCCGCCTGGCTCATGGACCAGGCATCGCAGCACAGGTGGGCGAACAGCAGGCAGTTCGTGGACGTTGCCGGCTCGGCCTACTACATACCGCTGATCTACCTGCCGCACGCCGTCGGCCTGGCCATCTCGCGCCACCTGGACTGGTCGATGCGGGCCAGCTACGACTTCACGCGCGCCCTGGTGACGTTCACGGTGCTGGCCCTGCTGGCCTGGGCATGGCAGCTGCTGCCGCCCAACCTGCTGGTGCGCGCCCTGGTGCTGATGCCGATGTCGGCCTTCCAGATCCTGTCGCCGACCATCGATGGCCTGTGCATTGCCATGATGCTGGTGCTCGCGGGGCTGACCATTGTGGAGTACCAGGCCCCGAGCAAGGGCGGCACCGCACCGCCCTGCCGCTGGCGGTTTGCCGCCATTGCGGGCTTCACCTTCGTGCTCGTCACCTCGCGCACCAACCTGCTGCCCCTGCTGGCGATCCCGCTGTTGCTGCTGTGCCAGCGCTTCTCGCGGGCCCGGCTCGGCGCTTTCGTGCTGCTGTGCGCGGCCAGCCTGGGCTGGACGCTATTCGTGCTGCTGACCACGACGGATGGGCGGGTCGTGCGTTCGCACACCACGCTGCAGATCGTGCAGATCTACCTGGGGGACCCGCTGTATTTCCTGGGCCTGGTCGGCAGCACGCTGGCGGACCCGGACAAGGGGACCTTCCTGGCCGACTCGTTCGTCGGCATCCTGGGCTGGCTCGACGCCTTCATCCCCAAGCCGGCGATCCGCGGCATCTGGGCCGTGCTGGCTGCCCTGGCACTGCTGGCCACGGCCTACGCGCAGCGCGAGGAGCGGCAGTACACCCTGCTGCGCGCCGTGCTGACGGCCTGCGCCATCACCAGCACGCTGCTGGTCTTCTTTGCGCTGTCGGTCACCTGGAACGATTACCCGGCTACCGCCATCTCGGGCTTGCAGGGGCGCTACTTCATCATACCGGCGCTGCTGTTCGCTCTGGCGATCGGGCCGCTGGAGCACCAGCGCACCCCTGTTCAGCAGGCCACCGAGTTCGGGGTCACCGGCGCGATGGCGGCGTACTTTCTCCTCGTGCTGGGAGTGACGCTGTATGGCCGCTACCAGCTGGCAGCATTCTGACGCGGGCCAGCGCCGGCGCCCATCTGCGCTGCGTGCGCTCGCGAACGGACGCCGGCCTGCGCAAGGGTGACACTGGCCCCATGGTTGCCGCTGGCAACCGCTGCTCCGAGGGCCCTTGCCATGTTGAATACCACCGCTGTGCGTGTGGGTGTCTGCCTGGCCGGCGCCATGGTCGGGGTGTTCCTTCTGGTGGCCGTGCCGGGGTGCCAATGGGGCGATGGCGTGGCGCTGTTGCCGACCGACCGCCTTGCCGCTGTCGAGGCCACGCTGGACGACAGCGTGCTCAGCGCTCGCATCGAGGCGGCTCTGCTGCTTTCGCCGGTGATTGGCAGCACCCGCATGGCCGTCGATGTGATCAAGGGCGCTGTGCTGCTCAGCGGGCCCGCAGACGACCCGACGCAGGTCGAACTGGCGCTGTTCGTCGTGACGAATGTGCCGGGCGTCGTCCGGGTCGAAAGCATTCTGTTCACGCGCGCTCAAGCCCCAGCGCTTGATGCGGAACAGAGCCAAACGGTCGATGTCGGCGCGGCTCGGGCCAGCTTCATGCGCAGCGGAACGCTCATTCGCATGCCGAGCCCCGACGGGGAGCAGCCCACACTCCTGCAGCGCCCTGTGGCAGATGGCGTGGATGAAGCCGACACCCTGGTAATGCAAGCCAATGGCCTCTCGGGCAACGGCGCCAGTTTCGCCACCCGCAGCCGGGCCATGCTCTACGGGGTTCTGGGCATCGCATCCGTGCATGACTAGCTGCTGATCAAGCGCTGACCCGGCAGGGGCTGCGCTCCAGCGGCTTTCATGCAGCCACACCCATCAGCTCGGTATAGATGGCCTTGTCGGCTGCATAGCAGCTGCAGGCCTGGGCCTGCATGCCCTGGCGGTCCAGCACGGTCATCTCGCCCCGGCGGTAGGAGATCAGGCCGCTGTCCTGCAGCTCGCTGGCAGCCACCGTGACCCCCACGCGGCGCACGCCCAGCATCAGGGCCAGAAACTCCTGGGTGACGTGAAAGCGATCCCTGCCTGCACGGTCCTGGCTCATCAGCAACCAGCGCGCCAGGCGCGGGCGGATGGTGTGGTACCGCTCGCACGCGGAGGCGGTGGCCTGCTGGTGCAGCCGCACCAGCACGCTGCACTGCAGCAGCCGCAGCAGTGCGGGGTTGGTGGCAGTCTCCGCGCGCAACGCAGCCGCGCCAATGCGCCAGCTGGCGCCGGCACCCTGCACCAGCGCCCGCCAGGGGGTGCTGGCGGCGCCCAGAATGAGTTCGGCCCCCAGCATGGCCTCGCGCCCCACCATGCCCACCTCCAGCGAGGGGTGCCTGTCCACGCCCACCACCAGCGAGACAAAGCCCCCGCGTGGAAAATAGGCGTGACTCAAGGGGCTGCCGGGCGCGCTCAGTTCGGCCGACAGGGTGAGCTCGAAGGGCTCGCACTGGTCCAGCAGCTTCGCGCGCGCAGCCGGCGGAAGCCGTTCCAGGAGTTGGTTTTCGGTGGGTGCCATGGCCTTTGGTACTCGTGTCATGCGGCACCTGGAAAGCCAGGCACCGTCTGCCCATCTCCAAGCCTGTTCTTCGGACGGTGGGGCGGAGCGCCAGTGTGGGAGCAGCGGCAGCGGCTGACTGTCTGGCAGCACACATAGGCGCCGGCTCTAGGTGGCAATGGTCCCCGGCAGCAGCCGGTCATATTCCCGCTTGACCACTCCATAGCACTCGCAGGTGCGTGCTTCGAGCCCCGGGCGGTCCAGCACGCTGATGCGGCCGCGCGCATAGCTGATCAACGCGGCCTTTTGCAGCTTGAGCGCCGCTTCTGTCACGCCCTCGCGCCGCACACCGAGCATGTTGGCGATCAGCTCCTGCGTCATCACCAGCTGGTTGCCCTGCAGGCGGTCCAGGCTCAGCAGCAGCCAGCGGCACAGTTGCTGGTCCAGCGTATGGTGGCGGTTGCACACCGCCGTCTGCGCCATCTGGGTGGTGCGCACGAAGTCGCAGGCATCAAAAGTACCGGTGCCTCGGGCAACCATGCTCTGCGGTGCGTTGACGGGCAGGATGAAGCCGAAGCTCACCACGAGGAACTGCAGCAACATGGTCATGCCGACCACGTTGATGCCCGGAGTATGCACCGCTAGGAGCACGCTCGGATGATGGGGATCATCGTGGATGCCAGTGCCGTGGCGTTCGCGGGCTCCACCTTGTGAGCAGCTTGCGCAACTCGCTGAACCAAAGCACGGTGCTGCCCATCGCGGCACACACCAGCCACTGGCCTAGCGACAGCGGTGCGGTGCCGAAGGCCAGGTTCAAGACCTCCAGGTGCACCACTGCCACCTGCAGCAGGGCGGACAGGGCCACTGCGCCCCACAGCCAGGGGTTGGTGGCCAGGTTGGCGAACGCGCTGGTGGTCTCGGAGCGGGCGTTGAAGCAGTTGAACAGGTGGGCGAAGACCAGCACGGTGAAGCCCGCCGTGCGTGCGTTGGCCAGGTCGCGCCCGCCCTCGATCAGGCCGCCCGGCAGGTACATGTCCATGGTGATCAGGGTGGCCACGGCCACGACAACGCCGACCTGTACCACGCCCCACCACATGGCGGCGTCGATCACCCGCTCGCCCGGATGGCGGGGCTTGCGCGCCATGGCGTCGTCGCTGGCCGGGTCCATGCCCATCGCCAGCGCGGGCCAGGAGTCGGTGATCAGGTTCAGCCACAGGATCTGCGTGGCCAGCAGCGGCAGCACCAGCGCGCCGCCGGGGACCGCCAGGCCGATGACACCGGCCCCCACCACACCCAGGAACACGGTCAGCACCTCGCCCATGTTGGACGACAGCAGGTAGCGCAAGAACTTGCGGATGTTGTCGAAGATGCCGCGCCCCTCGCGCACGGCTTCGATGATGGTGGCGAAGTTGTCGTCGGCCAGGACCATGCGGGCCGCGCCCTTGGCCACCTCGGTGCCGGTCACGCCCATGGCCACGCCGATGTCGGCGGCCTTGAGCGCGGGGGCGTCGTTCATGCCGTCCCCGGTCATCGCGACGATGTGGCCGTCGGCCTGCAGGGCGGCCACGATGCGCAGCTTGTGCGCGGGCGCCACGCGGGCGAAGATCCAGGTGTGGCGCACCGCCTCGGCGAAGGCCGCGCCGTCCAGCGCATCGAGCTCGGCCCCGGTGAGCGCTGTGGCACCGGGCGGCACCAGCCCCAGGTCGGCCGCGATGCGTGCCGCCGTCCGCGGGTGATCGCCGGTGATCATGATGACCCGGATGCCGGCCCGCCCTGCCTCGCGGATCGCCACCGCTGCCTCTTCGCGCGGGGGGTCGATGATGCCCGCCGTGCCCACGAAGACGAGGTCGCGCTCCAGCGCATCCTGCGCCTGCAGGTCCTCGTGCGCGGCCAAGGGGCGGTACGCCACCGCCAGCGTGCGCAGGGCGTCGCCCGAGAGTGCGTCCACATCGGCCAGGATCTTCGCGCGCAGGCGGTCGTCCAGCGCCACCACATCCATCCCCACCCGGGCGTGCGTGCACAGGCCCAGCAGCACATCGGGCGCGCCCTTGCAGATGAGCACCCGCTCGCCGCCGTGCTCTCGGTCGCGCTCGATGGTGGACATGCGCTTGCGCTCGGAGGTGAAAGGGTGCTCCGCAATGCGCTCGAACCGCTGCTTGCGCCGCGCGGTGAGGCCCAGTTTGTGCTCGGCCACCAGGAACGCGGCCTCGGTGGGGTCGCCGTGGACTTGCCAGGCGCCGTTGTCGGCCTGCTGCAACGATGCGTTGCCCGCCAGGCTACCGCCACTGAGCAGCACCACCTGCTCGGCATGCAGCAGGCCCGGCTGCAAGGGCGTGCCGGCCGATAGCACCTTCCCTTCGGGGGCATAGCCCACGCCCGTGACGGCCGTGGTGCCCGAGGCGGTCACGATGCGCACCACGGTCATCTCCGCGCGCGTGAGCGTGCCGGTCTTGTCGGTGCAGATGACCGAGGTGGCGCCCAGCGTCTCCACCGACGACTGGTTCTTGATGATGGCGTGGTGCCTGGCCATGCGCTGCACCCCCAGGGCCAGCACCACCGAGAGGATGGCGGGCAGCCCCTCGGGCACGGCCGCCACCGCCAGCGCCACACCCAGCAGCAGCACGCCGACGACCTCGGCCATGCTGTCGGGCCGGGAGATGAGCAAAATGGTGCCCACCACCACGGCGGCGATGGCCAGCACGGCCACGCCCAGCATGCGCCCGATGTGGACGATTTCCCTTTCCAGCGGCGTGGGCTGCTCCACCGTGGCGGCGAGCATGCCGGCAATCGAGCCCATCTGCGTGGCCATGCCGGTGGCGACGACCAGCGCGCTGCCGCTCCCCTGCGCGACAAAGGTGCCCTTGAACACCATGTTCAATTGGTCGCCCAGTGCTGCGGGGCTGGGCAGGGGCGCGGGGTCCTTGGGCACGGCCTCGCTCTCGCCGGTGAGAGAGCTCTCCTGCATGCGCAGCGAGGCCGCGCGCACCAGGCGGGCATCGGCGGGTGTGGCATCGCCCTCGGCCAGGACCAGCAGGTCGCCCTTGACCAACTGCGCGCTCGGCACCCGCTGCACCTGGCCGCCGCGCACCACGGAGGCCGTGGGTGCGCTCATGCGTGCCAGCGCGGCCACGGCGTCGTGCGCCTTGGCTTCCTGCACATGGCCCAGCACCCCGTTGAGGAGGACGATGGCCGCGACGACGATGGCGTCCACAGGCCAGCCCTGCAGGCCCTCGAACACCCATGCCAGCAGCGACACCACGATTGCGCCCAGCAACAGGTAGATGAGGGGGTCCTGAAACTGCGACAACAGGCGGCGCCAGGCAGCGGTGCGGGGGGTGGCCCGGAGTTCGTTGGGGCCATCCTGCGCCAGCCTGCGCGCGGCTTCGTGCGCCGTGAGCCCGTTGACAAGGTCGGTACCCAGCAGACGCGCCAGCTCCTCGGCGCCTTGCGTCGAGGGATCGCCAGAGCCCTGTGCATGCACCATGCGGGCTACGCCTCGATGATCACTTTCAAGGCCTTGGTTTCCGCGGCCCGGCCAAACGTGTCGTAGGCCTGCAGGATGTCCGCGAGCTGGAAGCGGTGGGTGATGAGCTGCTTGGCGTCGATGCGCCGGGAATGCACGGTCTTGAGCAGCATGGGCATCGACACGGTATCGACCAGGCGCGTCGTGATGGTGATGTTGTGCGACCACAGCCGCTCCAGGTGCAGGTCGGCCTTGACGCCATGCACGCCCACATTGGCGATGGTGCCACCCGCCGCCACGATGTCCTCGCACATCGTGAAGGTGGCCGGGATGCCGACGGCCTCGATGGCCGTGTCCACACCCCGCCCCTCGGTCAGCGCCATCACCTGCCGGGCGGCGGTGCCATCGGCGCTGTTGACCGTGGCCGTGGCGCCGAAGCGCTTGCCAACGGCCAGGCGGTTGTCGTCCAGGTCGATCATGATGATCTCCGAGGGCGAATACAGCTGCGCCGTGAGCAGTGCCGCCAGACCGATGGGACCGGCGCCGACGATGGCCACCGTGGAGCCGGGCTGCACCTTGCCGTTGAGCACGCCGCACTCGAAGCCGGTGGGCAGGATGTCGCTGAGCATGACCAGCGCTTCTTCATCCGCGCCGTCGGGAATCGGATACAGGCTGGTGTCGGCATGCGGGATGCGCACAAACTCGGCCTGGGTTCCGTCGATGCGGTGGCCCAGCACCCAGCCACCGGTGCTGCAGTGCGAGTACATGCCCTTGCGGCAGTTCTCGCAGCGCCCACAGGCGCTGATGCAGGAGATGAGCACCCGGTCGCCGGGCTTGAAGGTGGTGACGCCCGGGCCCACCGAGTCGATGACGCCCACGCCTTCGTGGCCCAGGGTGGTGCCGGGCTGGCAGGTCGGCACGTCGCCCTTGAGGATGTGCAGGTCGGTGCCGCAGATGGTGGTGCGGGTGATGCGCACGACGGCGTCGGTGGCGTCCTGGATGGTGGGCTTGGGGCGTTCGTCCAGCTTTTTCTGGCCGGGGCCGTGGTACACGAGGGCGAGCATGGTAAGGAGTCCTTTTGGGTGGTCAGGGTGCCGATCCACTGTCTGCGCCATCCAGGTGGCTGTCAGTGCGCTGGCGCACACATTCCCTACGGGCCGTGCTTTATTCGGCCGGCTTTTGATGCTGATCAAGCGTGCCCCACATCGCCATTGCGCAGGCCATTGCAACCAAAGCCCGCTAGGATGGGCCCTTTGCAGACACCGCCTGGGCAATCGCCCTCCTTCCCTTTTCCTCCCCTGCTGCCCTCTCCCCATGCGCCCCAACCCTGCCGACACGCCCTCCCCGCTGGACACGCTGATGGTGGCCACCTGCAACCTGCTCAACCTGGCCAACCCAGGCCGCATGTTCTACCCCAACCAGGATGCCTATAGCGAGGCCGAGTACGGGCGCAAGGTGGAGTGGCTGGGCCACCGGTTTCGCACGCTCAACGCCGACGTACTGGCCGTGCAGGAGGTGTGGGACGAGGCGGCGCTGAAGGCGGCCATCGCGCACAGCGGGCTGCGCTACGACTTCGTGGCGGTGCCGGGCGCCGAGAACGACGCCACGCGCCATGGCGCCCAGGGCACGCCGCGCGTGGGCCTGGCCACGCGGCTGAAGGTGGAGGCGCTGCAGTCGTTCGCCCAGTTTCCGCCGGCCTTCCAGGTCGACGTGCCAGGGCTGGGCCTGCACACGCGCTTCGAGCGCCCGCCACTTGTGGCCACGCTGCGCATGAAGCATGGGCAGCGGGTGAACGTGCTCACGGCGCACCTCAAGTCCAAGCGCCCCAAGTTCCTGCAGGACGCCAATGGCCATGCGCTGGAGGACAAGGACGACCGCAAGGTGGGCGCCCTGGCCTCGCTGCGCTCGCTGGTGATGCGCGGCGCCGAGGCCATGGCCCTGCGCTGCCTGGTGATCGACCTGCTGCAGCGCACCAGCGTGCCGCTGGTGGTGATGGGCGACTTCAACGACACGCCCGACAGCGTGACCACGCAGCTGATCTGCGCCACCACCGAGATCGCCTACGACCGCTCGGCCCGTGACGTGGCGCTGTTCAACGCCTACGACCTGCAGGGCGAGATGGCGCTCAAGAAGGACGTGGCCTTCTCCCACATCCACCAGGGCTCGCCTTCGGTGCTGGACCAGATCCTGGTGAGCGAGGAGTTCCTGCCCCGCGGGCGCAACAGCCTGGGCGACGTGCGCCGCGTGGACTACTTCAACGACCACCTGCACGAGGGCCGCGACCGCACGCGCTCGGACCACGGTTTCGTGCGCGCGCTGCTCAGGCTGCAGATGGGGCCGCAGCAGGCCCAGCCGGCGCCTGCCCCCCCGCAGCCGGTGGGCTGAAAGCACACCCGCCACCGACGGCGCGGCATCACCCATTTGCCTGCCCACACCGGCGCATGCTGGTGCTACATTCCTTCCGGAAAATTCGAGGAAAAGACAGATGCGTTGGAGAACCCTCGCCCTTGCCTGCCTGGGCCTTGCCGCCCTGTCCGCCGGCGCGCAGGTACACCGCTGCAAGCAGCCCGATGGCAAGATGGTCTACAGCGACCAGCCATGCACCCGCAGCCAGACCGGCGGGGTGATACTGCCCGACCCCACCGTGCGGGAAGTCGCCTGGGAGCAGGCGCGCAACCGTGCCCAGGGCGCCGGCACGGCCAACTCCGCTCCCTGCCGCACGGCCAGGGAAGAGCTGGCCCAGCTCGCCGGCCTGCGCACCCTGCCACCCGAAGAAAAGCGCATCCGCGTGCAGGCCCAGGAGACGCGGGTGGCGGCCGCCTGCGGCACCGATCCGGCGGCTGGTGCGCCCGCGCCGCCCGTGGCCGGCAAGGCACCTGCCGCGACGGCGTCCGCGCCCGTGGTCCTCATCTACTGCGATGCCGGCCTGTGCCACGACAACAAGGGCGGCGTGCACATGAAGAGCGGGCCGGACTTTGTCGATCCGGCCAGCGGAAAGCGCTGCGCCCGCGTGGGCGCCCAGACGCTGTGCACCTGATCTGCGCCTGATCAGCGCCTGAAGTCCCTGCGCCACCAGGGGCATCGCGCTGCCACAGGCCGCGCCAGCGCAGGCTTTGCAACACGGCGTGCCGGCTGACACAAGTCGTAACCAGCCCCCCAGTAAGATGCCGGACCAAGCCCCGGATTGCGTGCGGGCGACGAGACCAACATGACCATGCCCAGAGCCCATACCTCCACACCGCCCCAGCAACCCGACGCCCGCGCCAGCCGCTGGCCGGTCCGTACGGCGGCGGCCGCCCTGGTGGCCGTGCTGCTGGCGGCCTGCAGCAGCACGCCGCTGCCACCCTGGAACTCGCCAGGCGCCCCCGCGCCGCGCCCCAATGCCCCGGCCCCGGTGCCGCGCGCACAGCCGGGCAAGGTGGTGCCGGCGCCGCTGGGCGCGGCCCAGCAGGCACCCGCCGCCCAACCTGCCGCCACGGGCGTCATCGCCGCCCCGCTGCCGCCCACGGCACCGGTGGTGGCCCGCAACGAGCCCCTGGCCACCCCGCCCTATGGGCCGGCCGTGATGGCCCGCTTCCCCGAGCCCCAGGTGCGCTACAGCACGCCGGGCCTGGCGCCCGACCGCCGCGCCTTCACCACCAATGCCGAGCTGGAGCAGTGGCTGCAGTCCGTGGCCCAGGGCGCCGCGGGCAGCCCCTCGCGCGCCAGCGTGCTGCGCCTGGGCACCTCGCAACGCGGCGAGCCGCTGCTGGGCCTGCTGCTCACGCGCGCCCAGGGGGACGACCCGGCCAGCGTGGACGCCGGCAAGCGCCCTACGGTGGTGCTCATCGGCCAGCAGCACGGCAATGAGCCGGCCGGCGCCGAGGCGCTGCTGGTCATCGCCCGCGAGCTGGGCCAGGGCCTGCTGGAGCCGCTGCTCGAACGCATCAACGTGATCGTCGTGCCGCGCGCCAACCCCGATGGCGCGCAGGCCGACACGCGTGCCACAGCCAACGGCATCGACATGAACCGTGACCACCTGCTGCTCAAGACGCCCGAGGCCCAGGCCATCGCGCGCCTGGTGCGCGACTACCGCCCGATCCTGGTGGTGGACGCGCACGAGTACACCGTGGCCGGCCGCTACAAGGAAAAGTTCAACGCCGTGCAGCGCTACGACGCGCTGCTGCAGTACACCACCACGGCCAACTACCCCGAGTTCCTGACCAAGGCCTCGCAGGAGTGGTACCACCAGCCCATGGTGGCGGCGCTCAAGGCGCAGGGCCTGTCCAGTGAGTGGTACTACACCAATGCCACGGGCGCGGACGACCGCACCCTGTCGATGGGCGGCACGCAGCCCGACACCGGCCGCAACGTGCACGGCCTGAAGAACACCGTGAGCCTGCTGGTCGAGACGCGCGGCGTGGGCATCGGTGCGCTGCACATCCAGCGCCGCGTGCACACCCAGGTCACGGCCATCACCAGTGCGCTGCGCTCCACGGCCGAGCGCGCCGCCAACCTGGAGCAGGTGCGCAGCTTTGTGGTGCGCGACATCTCGGCCAAGGCCTGCCGCGACAACGTGGTCATCGAAGCCGGGCCCACGCCCACGCAGCGCGAGGTGGTCTTCATCGACCCCGAGACCGGCGTGGACCGCCCTGTGCGCGTGGACTGGAATTCCTCGCTGAGCCTGCGCACCCTGAAGTCGCGCGCCCGCCCCTGCGGCTACTGGGTGGCCAGCCAGGCCGCTCCCGTGGTGGAGCGCCTGAAGCTGCTGGGCCTGCAGGTGCTGCGTATCGGCGAAGGCGGTTCGCTGCTGGCCGACACCTACCGCGAGACGGCACGCGAAACCTCGGAGCGCCGCGACGTGCTGGGCACCATCAGCGACAGCGCCGACATCCTGCGCGTGCAGGTGGCCCCGGTGCGCGCCGCCATCGACGTGCCCGCCGGCAGCTACTACGTGCCCCTGAACCAGCCCCTGGCCCACCTGGCCGTGGCCGCGCTGGAGCCCGACACGCAGAACAGCTACTTTGCCAACCGCCTGGTGGAAGACCTGTCGCAAACGGTGCGCGTGATGTCCACGCCGTCGCTGGTGTTCGACGAGACGGATTGACCAGGGCCTTCGGCACACAAGCGAGGACCCGGGGCCCCGCCCCACGAGGGCACGGGCTTTGCCCTGGCGGCGCTGGACGCCACCACCGGCCGCAACCTGCGGCCCCACGCAACCCTGAACGGGATGGCCATGACTCTGCGGATGCCGAAGTTTCCAAGGGCGGCCAGGCTCTGGCCGCTTCTGGCCCTGGTGTCGTACGGTGTGGTGCAACCCGCACTGGCACCTCTGCGCAAGGAACCCGCCAGGTATGCGGCCATGAAGAAGCCGGACTATCCCCCCGAGGCCCTGCGCGCCGGCATGCAGGGCACGGCCGTGCTCAGCGTGCACATCAGTGCCGCGGGCACAGCCAGTCGCGTGACGGTCTACAGGAGTTCGGGGCACCCGGTACTGGATGCGGCAGCCCTGCAATCGGTCCAGCAGTTCCAGTTCACCCCCGCCAGGATGGACGGGGTGGCACGCGCCTCCTGGGCCCGGATTCCCATCCGCTTTGCCATCGACAGCCCCATGGCACTGCCATGCCCGTCGACCTGGCTACCGTGGTGCCAGGCAGAGGACACAAGCCACCCCCGATAGCCCTGAGCAGCCCGGCGAAGGGTCTGCAATCCGGCAGCGCTGCCCGGCACATGGGACAGGCCACCCCAGCGCGAAACATCTTCTTGCCCGGCACGGGCCTGAGGGCCCTGCAGTGGCCGGGAGTTGTTACAAAACGTCCCGGATTGCAAGGGGATTGACCCGGGGCATGCCACCCACGAGGTGCGCCCATACTGTGCGGGAGCAGCGGGGCTGGGGGCGACAACAGCCCATCGGCCACGCGCAGTCACAGCGTGGCCATGGGAGCGAAAGCCGATGACCACGCTGCCCATGGAGCGCCGTCATGCCCAGCGAAATAGTCCATACCATCGGCTGCACCATCTACTTTGTCTTTGCCCTCCTGTTCCTGTGGATGGGCAGGGTCCCCAGAACCCGGGCCGGGCCGGGTTGGTGGGCGGCTGCGATGTCGTTTGCCCTGGCGGCGCGCCTGGCCTACTCCGTGCTGCTGAGCGGCACCGACCTGGCCGTGGCCGTGTTCGTCTATGCCGCGCTGGTGGTGGTGGAGAAGGCGCTGCTGGCCATCGGGCTGGTCGAGTTCCTGGGCCTCAAGGTGCGCCACCGCTGGTTCTGGGGGGCCTTGCTGGTCGCCGAATGCTGGGTGCTGCTGGCCTGGCTGTCGGAGGTGGATCCGGTGGCCCGCAGCTTCGGCCTGGCGGCGTTCAACGCGGGTTTTCTCAGCTTTGTGGCCTGGACCGCCTTGCGGCAGCGCAAGGAGGTGCCCCACCACCTGATGCTGCTGACGGCGGTGGTGAGCGCGGCCCTGGTGGTGCACTGGATGTCGGCGTTCGTGATCTTCCAGGCCCTGCCGGGCTGGCGCGTGCAGGGCTTTCTGCTGGGCACGGTGCTGGTGCTGGCGCAGTACCTGTCGCTGCTGGCGGCGGTGCTGATGGATTTTCAGCGCCGCCTGGTGCAGGCCGAGGCCAGCGCGCTGGACATGGCCTTCCAGGACCCGCTGACCGGCCTGAACAACCAGCGCTACATGAACACCCTGTTCGAGAAGGCCCTGGTGCTGGCCAACCGGCCCCACCAGTCGGCCGCGGTGATCTTCATCGACCTGGACAACTTCAAGCCCATCAACGACCTCGCAGGCCACCACGTGGGTGACGAGGTGCTGCGCACCGTGGCCGGTCGGCTCAAGAAGAGCACCCGCAGCACGGACATCTGCGCGCGCATCGGCGGCGACGAGTTCGTGGTGATCTGCACCCAGCTGGAACGCGGCGAGCAGGCCGGCGACATCGCCAGCAAGCTGCTCGCGGAACTGATCCGGCCCATCACCGTGGAGGAGCGCAATTTTGCCCTGGGCGCCAGCATCGGGATCAGCCTGTACCCGGCGCACGGCGACACGCTGGGCAAGCTCCTGGAGTACGCGGACAGCGCCATGTACCAGATCAAGCGCTCGGGCAAGAACGGCTACCAGATCCACGCGGCGGGCGCTGCGGGGGCATAGCGGACGGTGCAGAATCGCGCCATGGCCGACGAAGACACCCCCACCGCACCGCTGTACCAGGGCAGTTGCCTGTGCGGTGCCATCCGCTACGAAGCCCGCGCCGAGATCAAGGCGCCATCGCACTGCCACTGCGGCATGTGCCAAAAGGCGCATGGCGCAGCCTTCGGGTCCTATGGCAATGTGCCGGTGGGCAGCTTTGCCTTCACGCGCGGCGCAGACCTGGTGAAGCGCCGCGACTCATCCCCCGGCGTCACGCGCAGCTTCTGCCCCGAGTGCGGCTCGCCGCTCACCTGGCACAGCGCGCATGGCGATGCGGCGGCGTGGATGTCGTTCTCGCTGGGCACGCTGGACACGCCGTTCGTGCCGAAGAAGGCGCTGCGCAGCATCCATGGGGATGCGGTACCTGCATGGCATGGGGGCGGCGCAGCCCGAGAGAGCTAGACGCCCTTTGGGCGGCCCGCCGCGGCGCCGTTGGCTCCCGGCAACGCTCCGCCTGTCGCCCCGGGTTGATGGTCCCCCGCGTCCCATGGCACCATCCCGCCACCGCAGACCCTGGCTGATTCGGCAGCTGCGCAATGCGGTATCCAAAATCAAATCCAACAAGGGGAAACCAATGAAGACGCGAGGCGCCATGGCCGGTTGCGGCCAGCATTGCAGCGGGGCCGTACAGCCAGGAGTGCACCATGCCTGATACCTACAACGGCATAGGCACCTCCTACCTGGGCAAGTGCAAGTTCGAGCAGGACGACTCGTTCGTCACCACCAAGTGGTTCCAGATCGTGGCGCCGATCTTTCCGCTGGGCAGTGTGCGGCTGCGCGACCTGGGCAGCGAGGGCGTGCCCTTCCTCAAGCGCACCACCAACTACGAGTTCATCGAGGAGGTGCCGCTCGATGTGATGCAGGTGCTGCGCACCTATGCGTACACCGCCTTCATCGTCGCCTGGTTCGGCCACTGGGCCATGGGCAACCAGCCGCCGCTGGTGCGATTCATCATGATCACGCTGGGGATCCTGTTGCCGTTTGCGATGCGGCTCCTGTCCAAGCGCATGTCGCAGTAATAACCGATTCGCGGCCTCGCAAGGCTGCGCGAACGTTCAGCGCCGGGGGCGCCGGCGCACTGCCACTGGCGCGGATGGCCTTGCCGCCGCATCCATCGCATCAGGCTGGTCGCCAGCCGGCCCCCCTTCCCCCACCAGCTCCTGTGCCACCTGCGCGACCAGGGTGCGCAGCCAACGGTGCGCGGGGTCGTCGCGGTAGCGCACGTGCCAGCCCATGTGCAGCGGAAAGGTACCCAGGTCCACGGGTGCCGGCAGCACCTTGAGCCGCGCATCGTGCGCCAGGCGCCGGCATATCAGCCGCGGCAGCGTGGTGCAGTAATCCGTCATGGCCACCATCTCCGGTATGGCCAGGAAGTGCGTGACCGAAACGGCCACGTCGCGCTGCAGGCCCTGGCGCTCCAGCGCCTGGAACAGGCCGGCGCGCAGCCTGCCCGGTGGCAGCACGTTGACGTGGCGCAGCTGCTCGTAGAGCTTTTTCGTGAGGCGGCTGCCGCCGACCTGCGGATGGTCGGCGCGCACCACGCAGGCCAGGCCATCGTCGCCCAGGTGCTGCACGATGAGGTTGTCCGGTGGGTCCACGATGCGGCCCAGCACCAGGGCCGTGGTGCCCGAGACCACGCCGGTCTCGGCCAGGTCGGTGCCGAACGGGACCAGGCGCAAGCGGATGCCTGGGGCCTGCGCGCGCAGCCGCGCGACGATGGCCGGCAGCAGCGCGAACTCCATGTAGCTGTTGGCGGCAATGGTCACCAGCTGGTCGGCGCTGGCGGGGTCGAAGGCCTGCTGGCCCAGCACGATGCCGTCCAGCGCGCCCAGGGCCTGCGCGATCTGCGGCGCCAGGGCCAGGGCCCGCGCGGTGGGCTGCATGCCGTAGCGCTCGCGGATGAACAACGGGTCCTGAAGCAGCGTGCGCAGCCGCGCGAGCGCGTTGGACAGCGCGGGCTGCGTGGTGCCCAGGCGCTCGGCGGCGCGGGTCACGCTGCGCTCTTCCATCAGGGTCAGGAAGACGGGGAGCAGGTTGAGATCGTAGCGCATAGATATGCTTTTATACGTATATCTGGAATCCAGCAAATAAATTGGATGAATTGCACCTCGGCGCGCATCCTTCGTCCTGTGCAAGCCCTTTGTCTTCATCCACTGTCACTGCAAGGAACCACCATGACCGCCACCGAAACCCTGTTGACCCCCACCCGCCTGGGTGCCATCGACGTCAAGAACCGCATCGCCATGGCCCCGCTGACGCGCTCGCGCGCCGGCACGGACGGCGTGCCATCGGCCCTGGCGGCGCGCTACTACGCCGAGCGTGCATCCGCCGGCCTGCTGATCGCCGAGGCCACCAACATCTCGCGCCAGGCACGCGGCTACGCCTTCACACCCGGCATCTACACCGATACCCAGGTCACGGGATGGAAGCAGGTGACCAACGCTGTGCACTCGGCCGGTGGCCGCATCGTGCTGCAGCTGTGGCACGTGGGCCGCATGTCGCACACCAGCCTGCAGGAGAACGGGGCCGCCCCCGTGGCGCCCTCGGCCCTGCAGGCGGGCGGCAACGTGTTCACCGAAGCCGGCTTCGAGGCGCCCAGCACGCCGCGCGCGCTGGAATTGCCCGAGATCGCCGCCATCGTCGAGGACTACCGCCAGGCCGCGCTGCGCGCCCATGCCGCAGGCTTCGACGGGGTGGAGGTGCATGCCGCCAACGGCTACCTGCTCGAGCAGTTCCTGCGCGACAGCACCAACCGGCGCGAGGACCGTTACGGCGGCTCCATCGAGAACCGGGCCCGGCTCACGCTGGAGGTGGTAGAGGCCGTGGCCGGCGTGTGGGGTGCGGACCGCGTGGGCCTGCGCCTGTCGCCGCTGTCCACCGCCATCGGCGATACCCCCCTGGACAGCACGCCCATGGAAACGCATGCCTGGCTGGCCCAGCGCCTTGGCGCCATGGGCCTGGCCTATCTGCACGTGGTGGAAGGCCAGATGCATGCCGAGGATGGCAGCACCACCCGCTTCGACAACCAGGCACTGCGCGCGGCCTTTGGCCATGGAGGTGCCTACATCGCCAACAACGGCTACGACCGCCAGCGCGCCGTCGCCGCCACGGACTCGGGCCACGCCGACATGGTGGCCTTTGGCCGCGACTTCATCGGCAACCCCGACCTGGTGGAGCGGCTGCAGCACCGGCTGCCGCTGTTCAATGCGCCAGCTGCGGGCTACTTTGGCGGCGGGGCCGAGGGCTATACCGAGTTCACCACCGCGCAAGCGGCCTGAATTGACTCCGCACCGCCATGCCCCCAAAACGCCCACCCGCGGCGTTTCGGCCGCTACCGTCCGATGTCGATGTCGGCACCCACCCGTACCTCTCCGTCCACAGCCGGGGAGAGTGGGCCGAGAGCCTCCGGTGTCGATCCGCGTTTCGGATCTGCATGGGAGAGGCCGAATTGCAGGCCTGCCTGGGACTCGATGTAGGAGAGTGGCCGCTGGTAAACCGCATAGTCCGACAGGTCCAGGCTCTCCAGGTTGGCCACGAGCGTCCTCTGCGTCAGCACGAATCCCAAGGCGACCAGCTTGTCGGTCTGGTCGTCCACATAGACCACGACCTTCCAGAATTCCCGCGGAATCCTGACGCGCTCTTCGGTGGCGGGAATGGTGAAGAACCTGTCGTTCTCTCGCAGCACAGGCCCTGCAAAGATCGACAGGCGAATGCCCCGCGGAGCAGCCTGCCCGATGATGTCGTCCTCCAGTCCCTTCCAGACACTGGGAACGGCCTTGGAGCCGCGGTTGAACAGCTCGTGCTGGGGCGAGCAGTTGGTGTAGGTGAACGAATCGTTGTTGGCGGCACGCGCCTCCTCGATGGTTCCCCACACCAGATCCTCGCGCTTGCAGATGTGCCCCTTGTCGAACGCCGTGGCGTCATAGAGCTCGGACCCAAGCTGACAGCCCTCGGCACGGCCATCAAACTTCCAGGTGTCCGAGCGATTGGCCTTGCCCAGCTTGACCATGCGGCTGCCGTCGATGTTCCAGGCGCCATACCGGGCCAACTTACGGGAGCGCGACATCAGGATGGAGAAATGGGTGTACCGCAACAGCGGATGGCTGCCATCGTAGATGGCATCGTTCAAGTGGCTCGGAATGGGCTTGGGTGGTGGCACGGTTCGCCCCAGGAAGTCGACGTCGAAGCCGAGAGGGCGGGCCCGAGCGGCGGCTTCGATCTTCGCCGGAGGCGAGAGACTGGCATTGAGCTTCATCAAGGTGGAATGGGCATAGCATGCCAAGGCGTGCTCGCTGGCTTCCTCGCCCGCTTCTCCTGCGAAGTGGACACCCAGCATGATGTCGGTCGGCTTTCCCTTTTCCATGGCGAGCCAGACGGATCCGGAATCACCGCCAGAACTGATTTCGCCGCCTTTGGGGAGGCGCAGGGGATCGGGTTTGATCTCGAAGCCACCGATGTTCCTGACACCGGTCGATCCCTTGTAGTCGATTGCAGTGATGACATCTACCCGCGAGACGATGCCGTAGGTGAGGCCGGTGGTCCGGCCGACCTTGACGACCTTGTCATCCAGCTCGGCCCGCGCTACCCGCGCTGGCGCCAGTTTGGTGCCGATCAGCTGAGGGACGAACTTGCGCGAATCGATTTTGGCGATGGCGAAGTCACCCGCTTCGCCCACATAGCCGCGAACCAGCGCACCCAGGCGGTTGGACGCGAGTTCCGCATCGTCCCGTGGCCCCGGTTGGTAGGTCGGATCGCCAGGCTGGTTCTCGTTACCCTGCAGAACGTGCCAGTTGGAAAGCACGCAGGGCGAGCCATCCTTGTTGTCATAGACGATGGCACCCAGCGTTCCGGTGTGCTGCGCCGATCCCACCGAGATGCCGGGCATGACCCGCTCATGGCGCAGTTTGCGCGGGTCGTCGGTGGTGCTGACAACGGGCTCGTAGGCCAGGCAGTACTTGCGTTCCAGTACATCGCTGGGGACCTCGATGCCGCCTATGAGGAACTTTTCCGGAAGCTCGGGTTCGGAGAGGCCTTCGAGCACGGAGGGCGCGAATTTCTCTGCGACGGTGAACTGGATGGAGACCTGCTTGGTCACGACCCCCTTCGTCACCTTGTAGCCGACCCCCACGGAAGTCACGCCATTGCGCCGCAGGTAGGCGGCTCCTTTGGTGCGTACAAATTCCCGCAGCTCGACTGCAGACGGTTGCTGTGCCATGGTCACCTCCTCCGGATGCCCGGATTCTGCGAACTGGTGCTAGTGTGCTGTCCCGCTGATACGTGAGCAAAGTCGATGCAACTTTTCGAGGATCGAATCAGCGGTGGCGGTCCA
>NZ_JBWKPP010000029.1:0-48767 GCF_059418305.1 Acidovorax sp. GW821-FHT09B03 | reverse complement strand
TTTCTTGGCCTACGTTCTTTTGGCGAAGCAAAAGAAGGTAGGTGCGCCGCCGGGCGCACACCCCGGCCTCCGCCCTCAACACAACCACCGCAGCAACTATTGGCACGACTCGAACGTCAGCCAAACGCCCGCGCCACCCCCATAGCACCCAAGCGCGCAGTGATCGCAAAAAACTCCGCCACCGTATCGTCAATGATCTCCTGCGCCGTCTTCACCCCATCGATCAACCCCGCCGTCTGCCCCGCCAGCGCAGGCGCCGCCTCCATGTCGCCGTCGAAGTACACGCGCTGGATGCCCTCGAAGCTGTCGGCCGGCATCAGCCCGGCGGCGTGGATGGCCGCGGTGCGCTCGGACTTGAGCGCACGGATGCACGGGCTGGCGCGGGTGTTGAGCATCCAGGTGCCGGTGGTGGTCGCGCCCACGATGGCGTTCTTGTAGTTGGCGTGCACCGGGCTTTCGGCGCAGCTCACGAAGCGCGTGCCCATCTGCACCGCCTCGGCGCCGAGGGCAAAGGCCGCGGCCATGCCGCGCCCGTCGCAGATGCCGCCGGCGGCGACCAGCGGCACATCGACCCGTGCGCGGATGGCCTGCAGCAGGACCAGCGTGGAGACCTCTTCAGGGTTCTTGAACCCGCCGCCCTCGCCGCCCTCGACCACCAGGCCATCGATGCCGGCATCCACGCACTTGAGCGCGGCCTCCAGCGTGGGCACGGCGTGGTAGACGGTGATGCCGGCGTCCTTGAGCGGTGCGATGAACTTGGCGGGGCTGCCGGCCGAGGTGGTGACGAACTTCACGCCCGAGGCGCAGACGAAACGCAGCATGGCGTCGTCCTTGAGGAAGCGGATGGGCAGGTTCACGCCGAAGGGCAGGCCCAGCGCGCGCATCTTCGTGATCTCGGCCTGGCAGTTGGCGGTTTCGCCCGACGAGGTCTCGATGATGCCCAGCCCGCCGGCGCGCGAGACGGCCGAGGCCAATGGCGTGCGCGCGATCCAGCCCATGGGCGCCTGGATGATGGGGTAGCGTGCGCCCGTGTGGGCCAGGACGCGGTTGCCTGTGCTGGTGGTCGGGGTGGTCATGCGGTCGGTCTCCGTTGTTCTAGCGAAAACCCATTATTCGGGGCACTGTGCCCGCCGCATGTCGCCCGCGTTACGGGGCCGTGGTGGACCAGGGCCTCCCGGCCAGCAGGCGCTGCCAGTCGGCGGTGGGCTCGGCCTCCTGGACCGCGCCGGTGTCCAGCCGCAGGCCGCTGTCGAACACCAGCGCCTCGCCCGTCACCGGGTGCGGCACCTGCAGCTGCCAGGCATGCAGCCACAGCCGCTGCAGGCCCAGGCGCTCGGCCCACCAGCGGTTGAGCGGTCCCTTGCCGTGCGTGGCATCGCCGATGATGGGGTGGGCCAGGTGCTTGAGGTGCCGGCGGATCTGGTGGCGCCGGCCGGTGGTGGGCACGGCCTCCACCAGCGAGGCGCGGGTGCTGGCAAAGCGCGGGTCGCTGGACTCGGGCAGGGTCAGCTGCGCCAGGGTGCGAAAGCGCGTGTGCGCGTCCTGCACCGCCGCGTCGGCCGGCGCGTCGTCGGGCTTGAGGGCGTGGTCCACCTCCACCGCAGCCGGTGCAAAGCCGCGCACCATGGCCAGGTAGCGCTTGTGCGTGGCCTGGTGCTCGAAGGCCTGCGACAGCGCGCGCGCCGCATCGCTGTGCAGTGCCATCACCAGCACGCCGCAGGTGCCCTTGTCCAGCCGGTGCACGGGAAACACGTGCTGGCCCAGCTGGTCGCGCAGGGTCTGCATCACGAAGCGCGTCTCGCCCGCATCGAGCCCCGTGCGGTGCACCAGCCAGCCCGCAGGCTTGTAGACGGCGACGAGGTGCTCGTCGCGCCAGAGGATGTGGAGCGAGGCCATGGCGAGGGGATGCTGGTGCGAGGGATGGGGCTATGGGGAAGGGCGCGGGGCAATCGCAGGTCCGCAAATGGCGAGCCGCGAACGGTGAGGGCCCCTATCGTGCGGGCTGATTTCACCACTTCCGGCTTGCAAAAAACCCTTGAACACCATGAATATTGTCCTCCTTCACGGCAGCTGGCACGGCGCCTGGTGCTGGCACAAGGTCGTGCCGCACCTGCAAGCGGCAGGGCACGGCGTGCACGTGCCCGATCTGCCGGCCCATGGCCGCCACTGGCGGCTGGCGCGTGGGCGCACCACGCTGGCCGATATGGCGCGCCATGTGTGCCGGCTGGTCGATGCGCTCGATGGCCCGGTCTTCATCGTCGCGCACAGCCGGGGCGGCATCGTCGCCTCCACCGTGTCCGAGATGGTGCGGCCCGGCAAGGTGGTGGGCGTGGCCTACCTGGCGGCCTATCTGCTCCAGAGCGGTGAGCGCGTGGCCGACTTCTTCCGCCAGGACCGCGATTCGCTGGTGCGCAGGCACCTGCGCATCCACCGGGCCACGCTCACCGACAGCCTGGCACCCGAGGCCTACCGGGAGACGTTGTACGCCGATTGCTCCGATGCCGACGTGGCCCTGGCCAGCGCCCTGCTCACCCCGGAGCCCGCGCTGCCCGCGCTGACGCGGCTGAAGCTCACCCCCGAGCGCTATGGCCGGGTGCGCCGGCACTACATCGAGCTCACGCAGGACCGGGCCGTGACGATTGCGCTGCAGCGGCAGATGCAGGCCGCCTCGCCCTGCGCCAGCGTGGCCTCGCTCGACGCGAGCCATTCGGCCTACTTCTCGTGTCCCGATCGATTGGCACTGACCATCCACCAAATGGCACAAGGCGGGTGATTCCTGGGGCGGCATGGCCAACGCTGCTGACAGATTCTGGCAGCAGGGGCGGTAAGCTTTCGGTTCATCAAAAAGACGTGCCAGCACCAAGGGAGGAGAAAGAGACATGATGAACCACCAGCACCCCCACCGTTTCCAATGCCGGTGCGGCCAGGTCACCGGCGAGGTGGCCGATACCCACTCGGCCCTGCACGCCGTGTGCTACTGCCGCGACTGCCAGGCCTATGCCCACCACCTGGGCCAGGCGGATGCGGTGCTCGATGCCCTGGCAGGCACCGAGGTCGTTGGCACGCATGCGCGCCATGTGTCGTTCACGGGCGGCACGGACCAGTTGGCCTGCGTGTCGCTGACCGGCAAGGGCCTGCTGCGCTGGTACGCGCGCTGCTGCCACACGCCCCTGGCCAATACCGGGCGCGACTGGCGCATGCCCTACGTGGGCCTGGTGCACAGCTGCCTGCGCACACCGGGTGGCGAAACCCTGGCACCGCCTGCCTTCCGGCCCGTGCAGATGCACCTGGAGACGGCCGGTGCCAAGGGCGGCACGCCGCCCCGACTGGGTGGGTGGAAGCAGGCCAAGGCCTTGCTGGGCTTCATGCCGCGCATAGCGGCATCGCGCCTGACCGGCAGCTACCGGCGCACGCCGTTCTTCGATGGTGCGGGCGTGCCGGTCGCTGTAGTGCAGGTGCTGAGCCCGGCCGAGCATGCCCGGGCGATGGCGGCGGTGGAGGCCACCGCATAGTCCATGGCGTGCCAGAATGCGCCCCACCAGCCGAAGGAGCCGATGCCGATGTTGACCCCGCGTGCCCTTGCTGCCGCCCTGACCTTGGGAGTTGCCGCCATGTCCTTTTCCGCCACTGTCCTCGCTGCCGTGAACGATGGCATCGCCGCCTACGGCAAGGGGGACTACGCCACCGCCTTCAAGGAATTCAGCGCCGCGGCGAATGCCGGCGACGCCGCCGGCAAGCACATGCTGGCCAGCCTGTACTACACCGGCCAGGGCGTGGGCAAGGACGTGAAGAAAGCCGCCGCGCTGTTCACCGAGGCGGCGGACGCCGGCTACACGCCCTCCATGGCCAATCTGGGCCTCATGTACTCCAAGGGCGATGGCGTGCCACAGGACATGCAGCGGGCGCAGCACTACGCCACGCTGGCCGCCGAGAAGGGCGACGTGCAGGCGCAGTTCGACCTGGGCCAGTCCTACCGCATGGGCGTGGGTGTTCCCCAGAGCCACGAGAAGGCCGCGCACTGGTACCGCAAGGCTGCGGAGGCCGGATCATTGGCCGCGCAGAACGAGTACGGCCTGCTCTTTGCCCAGGGCCATGGCGTGCCGCAGGACTATGTGCAGGCCTTTGCCTGGATCGATATGCCGGCCAGTGCGGGTGAACCCCAGGCCATCAAGAACCGGGCGCAGCTGCTGTCCATCCTGGATGCCAAGGGCCAGGCGGCCGCGCGCAAGCTGGCTGCCGAGTACGCCGCCAAGTACCGCAAGCCACGCTGATTTTTCAAGCAGGGAGAACCTACCCATGTCCGCAGGCGATTGGAAAGACATGTATGCCGCCGCCGTGGCCGGCGATCTGGCGCTGGTGCGCCACCACATCAGCGCGGGCGTGAACCCCAACTACCAGCACCCCGAGATCCTGTGCACGCCGCTGGTGGCGGCCCTTGTCCACGGGCACGATGCCATGGCGCGCTACCTGCTGGACAACGGCGCGGATCCAGGGCTGCGCTCGGAGTTCGATGACATGACGCCATTGCAGGCGGCCAGGCGCCATGGCCGCCAGGAGTTCGTGCAACTGCTGCAAGCGCGTGGCGCGCGCGAAGTGCGCACGCCATTCTGGTGGCGCTGGTTGCCGGTATAGCGGCTCAGAGGCTGAGAATTTTCTAGCCGTGTCCGAGGGGCTTGTCAAAACGCACTGGATCTAGGCGCAAAGCGCAGCCATAGCTTGGGCTATGGAGAGCATTTGCAACGACGAGCCGGGGTGTTTTGGCGTGCACAGCGGGCATGGACGAAAGACTCTCAGCCTCTCAGCCTCTCAGCCTCTCAGGCGCCAGCCGCTTCCTTGGCGCGCATCTTCGCGGCGATGTACTCGCCGTGCGTCACGTGCAGCAGCCCGGCGACCTTGCTGATGGCGTGCATCTCGTTCTCGTCCAGGCGGGCATCGGCATAGGCCACCTGCCACATCGCCTCGACGAGTTCGATCTTCTGCGGCTGGGTGAAGTGGTCGTTGAGGTTGCCGGTGAAGCGCTGGTAGTCGTAGGCGCTCTTGGCCGTGTCCACGGCCAGCTCGACCAGGCGCTCGATCTCGTCGTCGGCCAGGCTGAAGCGTTCGCGCAGGGCGCGGACCATGGCATTGCGTTCCGCGGCGTCCATGGAGGCATCGGCGCGCACCACTTCCACCAGCAGCACGGCGGCGGCCAGTTGCACGGAATGCGCGCGCTCGGCAGGGGAGGCCTCGGGAGAGAACGGGGCGGTGAAGCTGTCGAACAGTTCTTTGAGGGTATGGAACATGTGCCGGCCAAAAGGGTGGGGGTGGAATATGCGCGAGAGGATGCTGCGTGCCATGCCCGATGGAGCCCGGGTGCAATGTATTGGTTCCCCCTGTCTTGCAGCCCGGCGACAATTGGCGGCAATGATGAAAAAAACGATTCTTCCCCTGCAGCTGCTGGTTGCCCCCGATGTGAACGACTCCTCGCCCCTGGTGCTCTACCACGGCCGCAACTGCCCGGACGGCTTTGGCGCCGCGCTCGCGGCCTGGCTGTACTACGGCGACAAGGCCGAGTACCTGGGGCTGGACCATGGCGACGTGCAGTCGGTGGACGACCTGCCGGCCCTGGACGGCCGCTCGGTCTACATCCTTGATTTCTCGTTCTCGGCCGAGATCCTTGCGGCCATCGACGAGCGCGCGGCACGGCTGGTGATGCTCGACCACCACAAGAGCGCGGCCGAAAAGCTCACCGGCTTTGCCTGCCGCTGCGGTGTGGTGCATTTCGACATGGACAAGTCGGGCGCACGCCTGGCCTGGGAGTTCTTCCACCCGCAGCAGCCCGTGCCCGCGCTGCTGCAGTACGTGGAAGACCGCGACATCTGGAAATGGGAATTTCCGGAAAGCGCGGCCTTTCTCTCGGCGCTGGACATGGAAACCCAGACCTTCGAGCGCTGGCGCGAGATTGCCTCCTTCACGCCCGAAGCGTTGAAAACCTTCATGGCGCGCGGATCGGCCATGGACGAGAAATACAAGAAGCTCTGCGCCGACATCGCCGAGGGCGCGCAGCCCCTGGTGTTCAACGGCATCGAGGGCCTGATGGTCAACGCGCCCGGCATGTTCCACAGCCTGGTGGGCGACATCCTCTCGGCCCAGACCGGTACCTTTGCGCTGATGTGGAGCGCCGGTGCCAAGGGCGTGAAGGCGGGCCTGCGCTCGCAGCGCAACTTCGACTGCATCGCCCTGGCCGAAAGCATGGGCGGGGGCGGCCACGCGCAGGCCTGCGGCTTCAAGATGAAGATCGAGCGCCTGCCTGAGCTGCTGAGCGGCGTGCTGAACGCCTGACGGTTCTCAGACGAGCTGCAGGTCCGTTGCGCGTGCCCCGGGGAACACCCGGGCCAGCGCCGTGGCGTTCAGCCCATACATGCTCCCGAACAGCCCGCCCAGCACGGCGCGGTAGTCGTTGAGCACCGGGTGGTCGCGGTCCTGGAACAGCGTGGCGGCGCTCAGCGCCTGCTGCTCGCCCGCCATGCGCCCGCCCGCCACGCCGCCGCCCAGCACCCAGAACACGGTGCCGTGGCCATGGTCGGTGCCGCGGTTGCCATTTTCTCGGAAGGTGCGGCCGAACTCGCTGACCACCACGACCACGGTGTTCTTCCAGGCGGCCGTGCCCATCTCGTCGGCAAAGCCGGCCAGGCCGCGGCCCAGCTCCTCGAAACGGTTGGCCAGCGCGCCCGTGGCATTGCCCTGGCCCACATGCGTGTCCCACCCGCCCACGTCGACAAAACCCAGGTGGTAGCGCGTCTGCATGAGCCGCGCCATGCGCCGTGCCGTGCCCTCGAAGCCCCGGGTGCTCAGCGCATTGCGGCTGGCCGCGTCCATCTCGCCCTGCATGCTGCGCGCCACCTCGCCCTGGGTGGCAAAGCCCTCGGCCACGGGGCGGGCCAGGGGGGTGCTGCGGTACATCATGTCGATGAGCCCGGCCTGGCGCTCGTCCACGGCGGCCTTGCCGGCCGCAGCGGCCAAGGCCGTGTTGGGCACGTCCACGGTGCCGCGCAGCACCAGCGGCAGGGTGCTGGTGAAGGCCATGGGGGCGGCCGTGGTGCGCCTGGCACCGAGCTCGGCGGCCAGCCGGTTCAGGAAGCCCGAGCCATAGTCGCGCCGCCCACCCAGGGGCTGGCCCAGCTCGATGCTGTCCTGCGTGTCGAAATGGCTGCGCGACAGGTCGTCCGTGCCCGCAAAGGGCACGAAGGCCAGCTCGCGGCGCTGGTACAGCGGCAGCATCGAATCGGCCAGCACCGGGTGCAGGCCCCAATCGCTGGTGAGTTCCAGCGCACCACCCTCCTGCCCGGGGCGGGCAATCGCGATATTCGGCCGGCTCTCGTAATAGAAGCTGCTGCCGGTGGGCACAAGCAGGCTGGCGCAGTCGTAGCCGCCGCGCAGAAAGACGAGGAGCAGGCGTGCATCGCCCGCGCGCGGGGCGGCGGCCACCTGGGCGGTGGCCAGGCCCAGGGCGCTGGCGCCCAGGGCTTGCAGGCAGTGGCGTCGCAGCATGGGGGGGCTCCTTCAGCCGTGCATGAATTCGGGGGAGGAGAGGAACAACAGGTTCCACTCGCGCGGTGACTGGGCCTGGACCAGGGCGGCCCGTGTGGCGGGGGCCAGCGTGGCATCGATCTGCCGCAGGTAGGGCGTTTGCGCCAGCGCGGGCGGTGGTGTGCGAGCACCCGGTGCCAGGGCGCCCGCGCCGAGCACGCGGGCCGCCTCGAAGCGCGTGCTCATCTGGCCCGAGCCCGACCAGGTCGCCGCGTCGAGCGGGTAGCCGTCTGGCGTGGCGCGGCCATACAGCGGCTCGGCCAGGCGCTGCAGCCAGCCGAGCAGCGGGTCGGTGCTGGCCAGCACCGGCTGCTCGCCATGCACCAGGCGCGCGCCGGCCAGCAGGTACTGCACCGGGTCGCGAAAGCGCTGGCCCAGTGAGGCCTGGAAGTCGCTGGACTGGAACAGCGCTTGCAGCACGGCCGCGATGTCGCCATCGCTGCGCTCGAAGGTGCGGGCCAGGGTGTCGAGCAGCGCGGGCGGGGGCGCATCGCCCACCAGGTAGACGGCCAGCTTGCGCGTGACGAAGCGGGCCGTGGCGCGGTGGCGGGCCAGGCGGTCCAGGGCCTCGTCCAGCTCGGCCAGGCCCTGGGCGCGGATGGGTTGGCCCAGCAGGGTCTTCGCCTCCCAGTCATGGCGCTGGGGGTTGAACTCGAACAGCCCCTGGCGCACGTAGTGGGCGCGCAGCGCGGGCTTCATGCGCGGGGGCTCGCTGTCCAGCGGGCGCATGCCGATGCCGACGCCCGTGAGCACGCGCGCCAGTTCCTGCACGTCCTGCTGGCTGTAGCTGCCGCCCACGCCCAGGGTGTGCAGCTCCATCAGCTCGCGCGCATGGTTCTCGTTGATGCGGCCGGCGGCATTCTGCGCATTGTCCAGGTAGCGCAGCATGGCGGGGTGGCGCGTGGCGGCGCCCAGCAGGTCGCGAAAGCGCCCCAGCGCGTGCGGGCGTATGGCGCGCTCCTCGTAGTCGCCCACGCTGGCACGCAGGTCGGCCTTGCCGGCGAAGACGTTGAAGTGGTTCATCCAGAACCAGGTCATCCTCTCGCGCAACTGGCTCGGGGAGTACAGCGCACGCAGCACGAAGCGCTGGCTGGCCTCGCGCTGCAGCGTGCGCATGTCCTTCTGCCAGGCCTCCAGCGCGGCCTTGCGCTCGTCCTCGGTGGGCAGGGCGCGGGCCTCGCGCTGGCGCGCGTCCATCTGCAGGGCCAGGGCCTCGTATGGGGTGTGGCTGATGGCCATGGCGTCGATCTGCGCCTGGGCCGCGGCCGGCAGTGGCGCGCTGGCGGGGCCGTGCAATTGGGCGGTCAGCCATGCCTGCGGGCCCATGCCGGCCAGCGCCTGGGCCCCCTGGGCCGTGCAGCCCCAGGTGATGCGGTCCATCCAGCGTGCGCGCAAGGCCTCGTCGGGGGTGTCCGAAGGAGCCAGGGAAGGCGCCGCGGCCCAGGCCGGTACGGTGCTGGCCGAGGCGCCCAGTGCAGTCAGCGCCAGCCACTGGCGGCGGTTGATCGGGGAACTGGAGAAAACGCCAGGGAGGAGCATGCTGCGGTCTTCCGTCGACCCCATCGAAGCCGGGGCGATGGCACCATGCTGCGCCTGCTGTCGGGCCAAGGCAAGGGCCTTTAGCGGGTTTTACGCGGGCGAAACAAATGCCCTGCAGGTTGTGAGCAGTTGTGCGCACGGCGTGCGCGCAGGCTCAGCGGGCCTTCGCCGCTTCCTCGAACTTGTCCACCTTGCGCAGCTGCTGGAAGCCCAGCGTCCACGCCCCCACCACGCCCAGCGTGCAGATGCCGCCCAGCACCGCAGCAGGCACCACGCCCAGCCAGGCGGCGCTGGTGCCGGCGCGGAACTCGCCCAGCTCGTTGGACGAGCCGATGAACAGCATGTTCACCGCATTCACGCGCCCGCGCATCTCGTCGGGCGTGGAGAACTGCACCAGCGCGCCGCGGATGTACACGCTCACCATGTCGGCGGCGCCCGCCACCAGCAGGGCCGCAAACGACAGCCAGAACAGCGTGGACAGCGCGAACACCAGGTTGGCTGCGCCGAAGATGGCCACGGCGATGAACATGGTCTGCCCCACCTTGCGGTTGAAGGGCCGCATGCTCAGGTACAGCCCGGCACCCACCTCGCCCACGGCCATGGCACTGCGCAGCGCGCCCAGGCCGGCGGGGCCCACGTGCAGCACCTCGTGCGCGTAGATGGGCAGCAGGGCCACCACGCCGCCCAGCAGCACGGCGAACAGGTCCAGCGAAATGGTACCCAGGATGATGGGCCGCGAGCGGATGAAGCCGATGCCCGCGCCAAAGCGCTGCCACATGCTGCCCTGCGCTGCCGCTGGGGGCATGGCGTAGGGGACGGCCACGCGCGCCAGCAGCGAGGCGCCCAGCGCAAAGCACACGAAGCACAGCGCATAGGTCAGCTCGCCGCCGCCCACGGCGTACAGCATGCCCCCCAGCAGCGGCCCGCCGATGCTGGCCGCACGCATCAGCATGCTGTTGGCGGCAATCGCCTGGGCCAGCTGTTCGCGCGGCACGATCTGCGGCAGCAGGCTCTGCATGGCCGGGCCCGAGAAGGCGCGTGCACAGCCGAACAGCACCAGCACCGCGTAGATGCCATGGACGCCCGTGGCGCCATGGCCCGACAGCCACCACAGCAGCGCGCTGCAGACGGCACCCACGGCCCAGCTGATGGCCAGGATGCGCCGGCGGTCGAAGCGGTCGATCAGGTCGCCGGCCGGCAGCAGCAGGCACAGCATGGGCAAAAACTGCGCCAGCCCCACGTAGGCCAGGGCCAGCGGTTCGCGCGTGATGTCGTACACCTGCCAGGCCACCACCACGGCCTGCACCTGGGTGGCGAAAACGGCGATCAGGCGGGCGGACAGGAAGGCCAGGAAGCCGCCATGGCGGTAGACGCTGGGAGCGGGCTGGCCTGCCGGGAGCGGGGTGGAGGTCGGGGACGGTTGGGACACGGGAGGTGCGGAAAAGGGACTGGCGCGGGGCGGGCGGGCCGCAGAACGCTGCGCTGGGCCGGCCGGTGCCAGGCCAGCCTATCAGGGTTTGTACCGGGGGCTCGATGCTACCGGCTTTGCGCCGGGGCTGCTGAAGGCTGCCTGACCGACTGGCCCCCAAAAAAACCCGAAAGTTCCTGTTACATCCGCCGATAACCGAAAAAGAAGGGGCCGGCATGGGGCCAGCCCCGGCAGCGGCGGCGCGTGCGCAGCCCTGCCTGTTCGGTCGGTCAGGAGTTCTTCTTCGGGCATGCCATGGCGTTGAGCATCAACACCAATGTGATGTCGCTGAGCGCGCAGCGCCACCTGAGCGTGGGGCAGAGCGCTCTGGCGACTTCCCTGCAGCGGCTGTCCTCGGGCCTGCGCATCAACAGCGCCCGGGACGATGCCGCCGGCCTGGCCATTTCCGAACGCTTCACGAGCCAGATCCGCGGCCTGAACCAGGCGGCGCGCAATGCCAACGACGGCATTTCCCTGCTGCAGACGGCCGAGGGCGCCATCAGCACCATTGCCTCGGGCCTGCAGCGCATCCGCGAACTGGCCGTGCAGGCCGCCAATGGCAGCTACAGCGCCAGCGACCGGCAGGCCATCCAGGCCGAGGTGGCGCAGCTGGCCTCCGAAATCGACCGCACCGCCAGCACGGCGCAGTTCAATGGCATGAACGTGTTCGACCCCAGCCGCGGCAGCCTGGTGGGGGACGCCAGCCTGCTGGCCGTGTTCGACGGCATGACCAGCGTGGGCAGCTGGCTGGAGAGCAGCGAGACCTTGATCAGCAAGCTCTACGGCATCAAGGCCGACGGGGCGGCGCTGGCGGTGAAGTACACGGGCTACACCGATGGCGCGGGCGGAGTGGCCGCTTACGTACAGGCCACGGGCTTCGATGGCCAGGGGCGCGGCACCAACCTGACCCTGCAGGTGGACATGGCCGATTTCGTGCCGCCCAATTTCCCCGACGGGGGCAACGCCCCGTACTACAACGACCGCATCATCGCCCACGAGATGGTGCACGCGGTGATGGCGCGCAGCACCAACTGGCAGGACATCACCAGCAACAACCTGTGGTTTGCCGAGGGCACGGCCGAGTTCATCCAGGGGGCGGACGAGCGCGTCAAGGGCGACATCGCCAACGTCGGGCTGCCCGCCGTGGTGGCCGCCATCAACGGGCCCTCGAACACCAGCGAGTTCTACTCATCGAGCTATTCCGCCGTGCGCTACATGCACAGCCGCATCAAGGGGGCGGGCGGCGAGGGCGTGAAGGACGTGCTCACCTACCTGAGCGCCAACCCCGGCTCCACGCTCGACCAGGCGCTGGCCAATGCCTCGCAGGGGCAGTTTGCCAGCGCCGCCGACTTCAAGACGCAGTTCGCCGCCAACGGCGCGGCCTTCATCAGTGGATTCGACCTGAACAACGCCGACACCGGCGCCATCGGCGGGCAGGATGTGGACGGCGGCGACGTGAAGACCGCCACCAGCACCGTGCCCAACAGCGGCAGCCGCTCGGGCACCGACGTGCTCGACGGCTTTGCAGAGTCCTTCGAAACCATCGCCACGTCCAGGGGCGGCACGACGACCAAGGTCTTCCAGATCGGTGCCAATGCCAACCAGACCCTGGAAACATCGATAGGCGCCATGGGCCTGTCGTCGCTGGGACTGCGCAGCACGCTGGACGTGACCATCTCGCCCGCCCAGGCCATCGTGGCGGTGGACCGGGCGCTCGACTACGTCAACAGCCAGCGCGCGGTGATCGGGGCCCAGGCCTCGCGCCTGGAGTCGGCCATGGCCAACCTCGGCAACACCAGCGAGAACCTGTCGGCCAGCCGCTCGCGCATCCTCGATGCCGACTTTGCGGTCGAGACCGCCACGCTGGCCCGCCAGCAGATCCTGCAGCAGGCTGGCTCGGCCATGGTGGCGCAGGCCAACCAGTTGCCGCAGGGCGTGCTGGCGTTGCTGCGCTGATCTGCGGCTGGGCGTTCAGGAGACGGGCGCGCCCCGGCACTCAAGGGGGAGGAAGTGGCCTGGCAGGTCGGTAGCGTTGCTGCCATGGACCTTCATTTTCTCCGGCACGGCGGCCTGTCCGCAAATCCATGCGATGGGCACCTGCGGGTAGCCCTCCACCACGGCGGGCCGCAAGGTCAGCGTCTTGCCGGCCAGGTTGCGGTTGGACAGGTTGCCGTAACGGATGTGCAATGCGCCTTGCTCCACCACCAGCTGCGTCACGTAGTTGCCCATGATCTGGTCGGCAGGCGGCAGTCCCGCCGCCGTGTTGCTGGCCGGCAGCGATTTCGTGCGGGCGTAGTGGGTGCCCACGGCCTGCCGGGCAAACTCCGCCAGGTTCTGGCCTTCGGTGACCTGGGTGCGGATGATGCGGTCCTGGTAGGACGGCATGGCCATCGTGGCCATGATGCCGATGATCGCGATCACCACCATCAGCTCGATGAGCGTGAAGCCCCGGTTGCGGCAGGTGGGCAGATGTGGGAAGCGATCGGTCATAGCATCTGGCCCAGTTTCAGGATGGGGAGATAAATCGACACCAGCAAGGTGCCGATGAGAGAGCCCACGCAAGCATAAAGGGCGAACACGATGGTGCGATCAAGGCGGGCCAAGGCTTCGGCCCATTCCGTGTCTGCCCAGGCTTGCAGATAGGGCAGTGGCATGCTCGCGTCGTGTGCCTGCTCGGCCACGGCCAGGTGCAGCGCATAGCGTTGTGGCAGCACCCCGGCAGTCTCGAACGCTTTGCTCCAGCTGTGCCCGGCGGCGATGGCCGCCTGCAGCTCCTGAGCGGCTTTCTTGAGCGGGGTCGGTCCGGTGGTCGAGGCCAGGTGGCCCAGTGCTGCAGCGGGCTGGATGCTGCTGCCCGCCGATGCGCGCAGGATGGCCAGCGCGCGGACGGCAAGCTCCGCCTTGCCCAGGCGCCGCGTCAATCCCGAGGCGTGGCCTGCATCGGCCAATCGCCTGGTCCATCCAGCGGGCAAATGCCTTGCAAACATGCACAACAGGAGCAAGGCCACGATCAAGGCGGGCTGCCATCCGATCAGCAGCCACTGCAGCGGGCCGTTGTCGAACACCGCACGGGTGAGGGCCGGCAGTTCGTGGCCGATGGCTTCCATGCCCTCGCGCATCGACGGTACGACGAACATCAGCATGGAGACAAAGAGCGCGCATGCCGCGGACGCAAGGGACGAGGGCCAGATCAGCAGCAGTGCCAGATCGGTGCGGCCGCGCACGCGCAGTTCCGTGTCTGCGGCGAGTGCCTGCAGCGTGTCGGCTTGCTGGTGCGGTCCTTCGGTGCCCTGGAGCCAGGCGGCAGTGTCGGGACTGGAGAATGCGGGCAATTGCTGCAAGGCCTGGCCGAGCCCAGCGCCCTGTTCCAGGGCCTGTGCCGTGTCTGCATAGGCACGCCTTGTGGCGCGCGGCAATTGCGCGTCTTGCGCCAGCAGGCGTGTGACAGGCGGCAGGGCACTGCCCGCTCGTGTGGCTGCCGCCAGATGGCGCAGCAGCAGCGCTTGGTCCTGCAGGGTGTCTTGGTTCTTCTTCATGGATTCCTGTCGGTGGCAGCGCCCCTGCAGGCCGCGGGTGTCTCTGCTGGGGCCATGCCACTGATGGCGGCGGGGTAGGGGGTTGCCCACCCAGCGGGTACGGGCTTGCCTCCGCACAGCCAGAGCACGGTCCAGGCCGGTGCGTCGTCGGGCAGTGCCGGCCGCATGCCCAGCAGCACGGGATGTGCGCCGCTGCGCAACTGGCCTGCGGCCCGCACGCTGTCCCCAAGCCGCTCGTACCGCATGTCCTTCAACCGGCCGTCGTCGCGGGGGTCGTGCAGCATGCCCGCTGACTGGCTGATCGGCAGCGGCTGGGCGCGGGCGCCGGCCTCCTGCAAGGTTCCGCGCATGGCGATGTCCAGGGTTGCTTCCAGCCGGGCACCGCCCAGCAGGGTCAGGGCTTCCATCGCATGGGCCTTTTCTCGCAAGGGCCACAGCGTGGTCATGCATGCGGCTGCGGCGCTTGCGATGATGAGCGCACTTATCGCAATCTCGAGCGGCTTCATCCGCTCACGCAACCAGGCTGGGTGGCGCAGCATCAGCGGGGGCGGCATGCGGAAGGCAGGTGTTTGTTCTCCAGCAAGGAAGGGGCCGCCGGCATCGGTGCCACGCGGGTGCCTGCGGGAGAAGGGGCGTTCTGGCATATCCAGGCCAATGGGGCGGTGGGCGAAGCGTCCCGGATGGCGGGGCGCATCACCAGCAGGGCGGGCTTGGGAAGGTCCTTGCCCAGGGCATCGGAAAACCGGATCGACAACACCCCTTGTGCTACGTCGATGCCGTCGACCCAGGCGCCTTTCATGAGCGCCGGTGCCGGCAGGCCCGCAGCTGCATTGTCCCGGGGCAGTACGCCCCAGCGGTCATAGTATTCGGCAATGTTTTGCTGGGCGGCCCGGCCCAACTCAAGGCCTTCCGCAACGCGGGCTCGCAAAAGGTAGTCTTGGTATGCGGGCAAGGCCACGGCGGCCAGGATGCCAATGATCCCGGTGACGAACATGAGCTCCAGGAGCGTAAAGCCAGCAGATGCGCGGCGCAGGGGGCGGGTCATGCAGGTGGTGCGACGAGGGCGGATTGCGGATGGGAAGGTGGGGCCGTAGGTGCGCGCCGGATTCTTCCACACGCGCGGCGACCAGACCAGTATTCCATGGCCGGCCCAGGTGGTCTCAACCGGTGGTGGCGCGGATCCCAACGGGGCCGTAGGGTTTTTGGTGCCGGTGCCGGTAGTCCCACGGTGCCAGCGGGCGTTTCTGGGCCCACAGGCCTTCGCCCTGGGCACGCGCCTGGCGCTGCAGCGGTGCCAGGTGCGGGTGCTGCTGCGCATACGGCGTATACACCCAGGCCAGGCCTGCCGTTACCTGGGCCGTGGCCACGTCGGTGCCGCCGCAGCGCACATTGGCCACCGTGCGGCCATAGCTGTCCTCCTCGATGGGCTGCAGCGCCGCCTGCCGCTTGAAGCACATCTGCGCCAGGTGTTGGCGCGACTTCTGGCCGAAGGCCTGCTTGCGTTCGGGCGCGTCGATGGCTGCCACCCGCACCTTCATCTGCTGGTAAGCCCCGGGCGTGCCGCAGCGGGCGGTGAGGGTGTCGCCGTCGCTGATGGCGACCACGAGGCAGAGCAGGGCAGCGGCGGGCAGGGGCATGGGGCAGGAGGGGGCTGGCGGGCAGTGAAAAGGCCGCGCATTGTCTCCTACACTCCGGGCTGCGCGGTGCACCAGGGCCGCGCCCACAAGGAACGACAACAGTGCACAAGGGGAGTTTCAGATGCGTAGCGTGATTTGCGCCGCCCATTCAGGCAAGGCGTGGCGATGGGGTGCCGTGGCGGTGCTGGCGTTGGCGGCCGCCCTGCCTTCCGTGCAGGCCAGGGACGAGGCCGGCGCCCATGGCAAGACGCTGGAGAAGACCTATGACCTGTCGCCCGAGACGCTGGCGAAGTTCCAGCGCTTTCAGGAAAAGCAGGCCCAGACCCCGGGTGACAAGGGCCGGGGCATCCATGCCGTGACCGAGCGCTGGCGTGGCGACGAGCTGTCGCTGCCGACCAGCAAGAACCCCTTCACCATCGTCGTCAAGGTCTCCGGCGTGGCGCTGGCCGATGGCGACGCCGGCTCGCGCTGGCAGACGGGGCTGCAGTTCGAGGGGCCCTCGCCCATCTCGTTCCTGCCCGAGCTGGTGCACAAGGGCGCGCGTGCGGGCCAGCCGGTGTCCATGGTCGGTGCCTCGAAGGGCGTGAGCTTCAAGGAAGACCGCATGGCGGCCCCCTCGCTGGAGTTCGAATCGTCGCGCAACCTGCGCATCGACCGTGTGCAGGTCGAGGTCTGGTCGGGCATCCGCAAATCGACCTGGCTGGAGCTGCTGATGTCCTGGTCGCCCATCCTCACCGGCGTGGTGTTCCTGGGCGTGGTGCTCTGGTTCCGGCGCCGGTAGCGGGCCTTACTCCTCGCTGGTCCACTCCACGTTCACGCCCAGGCTGCGCAGGTTCTCCACGAAGCGCGGGTGGGCGCGGCGGATGGGCGCGGCGTTGCGGATCTCCGAACGCCCCTCGATGCTGGCCGCCACCATGAACAGGGCGATGGCCACGCGGATGATGTAGGGGCTCTCCACCAGGGCGGGGCTCAGGGGGTTGCCGCCGAAGGTGATGAGGCGGTGCGGGTCTGACGAGAACACGTGGGCGCCGAACTTGGAGAGCTCCCCGGTCCAGCCCAGGGCGCCGTCGTAGACCTTGTTCCAGAACATGCAGTTGCCCTGCGCACGCACCCCGAGGGCGATGAAGATGGGCAGCAGGTCCACCGGGAAGTAGGGCCAGGGCGCGGCCTCCACCTTGGTCAGCACGTTGCTGGTGAACGGGGTCTGCACCTTGAGCGGGCCGGGGCAGTGGGCGCGCGACCAGCCGTCCTCGTGCGTGACCACCACGCCGAACTTGGCGAAGGTGCGGTCGATCAGCGGGAAGTTGCCCGGCGCGCTGTTGCGCACGATCACGTCGCCGCCGGTGATGGCGCCGAGCGCCAGGAAGGTGGTGATCTCGTGGAAGTCCTCGTCGAAGCGGAACTCGCCACCGCCCAGCGCCGCGCCGCCCTGCACCGTGATGCGCGAGGTGCCGATGCCGTCGATGCGCGCGCCCAGCATCACCATGAAGCGGCAGAACTCCTGCACATGCGGCTCCGACGCCGCATTCGTCAGCGTGGAGGTGCCGTTGGCGGCCACGGCGCAGAGCACGAAGTTCTCGGTGGTGGTGACGGAGGCGTAGTCGAGCCAGTGGTCCGTGGGCGTGAGTGCACCCTTGTTGCTGCTGCGCACCAGCAGCGAGCCCTCGGCGCGCTCCACCGTGCCGCCAAAGCGCTGGAACACCTCCACGTGCGGGTCGATCTCGCGCACGCCCAGGGTGCAGCCCTTGACGTTGTCTTCGAGCCGCGCCACGCCAAAGCGGGCCAGGAGCGGCGGGATCAGCATGATGGACGAGCGCATCTCCTCGGGCAGGCGGTGCCGGGCAGGGTCGAACACGGTGTCCTGGTGGTGCAGGCTCAGCGTGCCCGTGGCCTCGTCCAGGTGCACGCTGCTGCCCAGCATGCGGAAGATGTCTAGGATCTTGCGCACATCGGTGATGTCGGGCACGCCATGCAGGCGCAGCGGCTCGCGCGTGAGCAGGGTGGCGCACAGCACCGGCAGCACGGCGTTCTTGTTGGCGGACGGGGTGATGCGGCCACGCAGGGGCGTACCGCCGTGGACGATGAGGTTGGACATGGGGAAACCGGAAAGAAAGGGGGAGGGCGAGCGGGGCGGAAAAAGGCATCGCGGGCGCTGCGCCTGCTGGCGCTGCGCTCCGCGAAAGCCCTGCACTGTACCCGCGCCGCGCAACGGCACGTGTATCCGCCGGTAATCTGCCGCTCAGCAGGTCGGCTTTAGATCCACCACTCCAAAGCCAGAGGCCTGGAAGAACCGCAGTTTAGAAGCCGAAGGGCTGGCCGGGCTTCCAGGCGTCGGCCAGGCGCTTCGCTTCGGCCACTTCCACGATGCTCATGCCCGGCGCCAGGCGGCGCATGGTGCCGGCCGCCCAGAAGGCGCCGCGGTTGGGCGGCACCAGCGTGTCGTCCTGCTGCTGCTCCTTGTGCGCGCGCTGCGCCAGGTCCAGCAGCATGTGGGCGGCCACGGGGCGGCGGCCCACATTGTCCAGGCCCGTGGAGTAGAGCAGGCCCAGGCTGTACAGGCCCGACGGGTCGCCCTGGCGCGCGGCGCGCTGGTACAGGTTTTCGGCCTGCTCGGCCTGCTGGGTCACGCCCAGGCCACGCTCATAGCTGTAGCCCAGTTGGACGCTGGCCAGGGAATAGCCCTCGCTGGATGCCTTGGTCAGCCAGCGGATGGCCTGGTCGGGGTCCTTGGGAACACCGCGGCCGTCGCGCAGCGTGGTGCCCAGCACCAGCATGGCGCGCAGGTCGCCTTTTTCTGCGAGGGCCTGCAGTTCCTTCACCGCTTCGGGCCCTTCGCTGCTGCGGCGGGCCTGCTTCTCCAGGGCTTGCATGCGCGCCTGCTGGTCCTGGGCGGCCTTTTGCGCTGCCACTTCGGCGGCGCGGGCGTCGGCCTCGACCTTGGCGGCGCGCTCCTGCGCGCGCACCTTGTCGGCGTGGAACTTCCAGCCGATCAGGCCCCCGCCGATGGCCACGGCCAGTGCCAGCGCAATCCAGGTCACGGGCAGTTCGCGCTGGGCCTTCTTCTGGGCCTTGGCTTTCTTCTTGGCTTCTGCTTCGGCTGCGGCGGCCTCTGCCGCGGCTGCGCGGGCGCGGGCCGCCTTGCCGACGTAGGGTGCGGGTGCGGGAGCCGGCGCTTCGGCGGCCTTGGGTTCCGCTGGCTTGGGGGGATCTACCTTGTCATAGGCCACGTGGCAGCTGGGGCATTGCCAGTCGGGTGCCGTGTCGCTGGACAGGCGGGCGTACTTGCAGCGGGCGCAGACGCGGCCGGTAGCGGCGGAGGGGGCGGCTGCAGCCGCGCCCTCTTTTTCGATGGGTTCCAGGGACAGCGAAAGCGATGATGGTCCAGCTTTGGTGTTCACGTAGTTCGTCCTTCACCGCGCACGCTGGCGCGGCCCTCCCGGGCTGCTCTTTCGGCCCCTCCCATAGGGTGCCGCCGGCCCAATGGGGTGTAGTGTATTTGTAGTAAATGGTTTTTTGTATGTCTGGATGTGTAACTGTGCTGCTGTGCAGCAATGGCTCCATGCCACCTGGGCATGGATTTGTAACAGTCACCACCAATCATCGCGCACAGCCATCGGCCGGCTATCGAAATGAGAGCGGCATGGCATCATGTGGCAAGGACCGTGCAGGCCAACGGTCCGTTCGACACCGGAAATGGGATGCCATCCCACAGACGAATTTCATTTTTAGAATGCGGGGAACCACCGGCCGGCCGTGGGTCTCACAGCCACACCCGCCTGCCGATGCCCGCCCTTTCGGAGTGCTGCCTTTGAATTCGCCGATGCCCTCGGGCCAGTCCCTTCTGTCTGCTTCGCCATTGTTTTTGCGCTTCTTGCGTCCGCTGGCCATGGCGCTGGCCGCTGCGGCCACGCTGTTCGTGGCCGGCTGCGCTTCCCTGCCCACCGGCACCCAGGGGCCTCAGGCGCCGCAGGAGAAGTTCGGTTCCCTGGCCACCTACTCACGCCTGTTCGACGCCACGCCGGCGCAGACCTGCGAGGCGTCGCGCCGGGCACTGCTCAGCCAGGGCTACATCATCAACACCAGCTCGGCCGAGCTGGTGGAGGGCAAGAAGAACTTCCAGCCCGGCACCGAGACGCACATGCAGATGGTGATCCGCGTGGTCTGCGTGCCCGAGTCGCCCGCCGGCAAGATCAGCCTGGGCTTCGTCACCGCCATCCAGGACAGCTTTGCGCTGCGCAAGACCAACAACTCCGCCAGCCTGGGCGTGGGTGCCATCGGGTCCGTGTCGCTGCCGTTCTCGTCGAGCAGTGAATCGCTGGTGCGCGTGGGCAGCGAAACCATCACGGCGGACACCTTCTACGAGAGCTTCTTCGACCTGGTGCGGCGCTACCTGGTCATCGACGAGGCCGCCCAGGCCAACGAGTAGCCGGCCCCCTCAGGCGTACAGGCGCGTCCCGGCATCGCGGATGCGCAGCGCGGCCTCGTGGCCCAGCGCATTCACCACGGGTTCCCACACGCTGGCGTAGCGCGGCAGCGCGTCGGGCGCGAAGGAGGTGTGCGGCCAGTCCGATCCCCAGACCAGGCGCTCGCCCATGTGCGCGGCCACGCGGACGATGGCCGGGTGCAGCAGGCCGTAGGGCGCACTGGCCTGCAGCCGGTACCAGCCCGAGAGCTTGACCCAGGCGCCTTGCCCGGCCAGCTTGGCCAGGGCCTGCCAGGCGCGGTCGTCGGCCGGCAGCAGGCCGTGCAGGCCGGCCAAGTGGTCCAGCACGCAGGCCACGGGCGTGCCCTGGTGCAGGTGGACGATGGTGGCCAGGTCTTCTGGGTTGGCGTACCACTGCACATGCCAGCCGCGCTCGGCCAAACGCGGAGCCAGGGCCTTCATGGTCTCTGGGCCGTTGCCCACGGGCGAGACGAGGTTGAAGCGCACGCCGCGCACGCCCAGGGCGTGCATGCGGTCCAGCTCCGCATCGGGCACGGCACCGTCCAGCACCACCACGCCGCGGTGGCGGCCGCTGGATCGGGCCAGTGCATCGAGCAGCACGCGGTTGTCCGTGCCATACACGCTGGGCTGCACCAGCACGAGGTGGCCCACGCCATGCGCGGCGGCCAGCGCCTCGATATCGGCCAGCGGCCGGTGCACGGGCTGGTAGTGGCCGGCCTGCGCGGGTGCGGCACTGTCGAAGACGTGCACGTGGGTGTCCCAACCCTGGGGCAGGGCGGGAGTGGAAGGGGGAGAGGTGGAAAAAGTCATTTCAGTCACACGCTGCGGCGTGCCGGTGGCGCATGCACGAAGCGTGCGCGCTCCCTGCCGGCTGCCCGGGCGGGGGCTTATCCCACCGAGATCTTGCGCTCGCGCACCACTTTGGCCCACTGCTCCTGCTGCGCGGCAATGAACTTGCCGGCTGTCTGCTGCGAGGCGTCGGCGAACACATCGCCACCGAGCTGGCGCACGCGGCCCAGCACCTCGGGGTCGGCCAGGGCCTTGCGCACGGCGGCCACCAGCGTGGCCCGGGTGTCGGCGGCCATGCCGGCAGGGGCCAGCAGGGGGTTCCATTCGAGCACCTCGTAGCCGGGCACGCCGGCCTCGGCCATGGTGGGGATCTCGGGCAGGGAGCGGGCGCGCACCATGCTGGTCACGGCCAGCGGGCGCAGCTTGCCGGCCTGGATGTGGCCCAGCGACGAGGCCACGTTGGCGAAGAACAGGGGTACCTGTCCGCCCATCACATCGGTCATGGCCGGGCCGCCGCCGCGGTAGGGCACGTGCAGCAGCTGCACGCCCGCACGCCCCTCGAACATGGCCCCCGCCAGGTGCTGGGCCGAGCCGTTGCCCGAGGAGGCATAGGTGATCTCGCCCGGCTTGGCCTTGGCCAGCTGGATCACGTCCTTGACCGACTTGGCAGAGAAGCCCGGCGTGCACACCAGCACGTTGGGAAAGGTGACCAGCACCGCCAGCGGCGTGAAGGCCTTGGCGCTGTCGTAGGGCAGCTTGGGGAACAGCGAGGGGTTTACCGCGAAGGACGAGGCATCGAGCAGCAGCGTGCTGCCGTCCGGCGTGGCGCGCGCCACCTGCGAGGCGGCCAGCTGGCCGCTGGCGCCGGGCTTGTTCTCCACCACCACGCTTTGGCCCAGCGCGTCGGCCAGGCGCGGCGCGATGATGCGCGCGATCAGGTCGGCACCGCCGCCTGCGGGGTAGCTCACCACCAGCGTGATCGGCCGGCCGCCAGCGACCGTGGCCGCGTGGCCGGCCGCCAGCCAGGGCGCGGCCACGGTGGCGCCTGCGGCCTGCAGCAGCCTGCGGCGGGAGATGTGGGAAGAGGGCGTGGTTGGTGCCATGGTGCGGTGCTCCTGCTGGGGTCGGGGGCGAGAGGGTCAGGTGATCGTGACGGAGTAGTGGAAGGCGTGGGCGTCGCCGCGGGTGGTGCGCCATTCCACGCAGCGGCCCGCCAGGTCGTAGGCGCTGCGCTCCACCACCACGCAGGGGTGGCTGGCCTGCAGGCGCAGGTGGGCCGCCTGGGGGGCGGTGAGCACGCCAAAGCCGATCTGGTCCACCGCGCGGTGCACGTGCACGCCGCATTGGCGCGCGAACAGGGGGTAGAGCAGGTCGTCCCAGGCGGCAGGGTCGCCTTCGGCGAGGGGGGCGAACCGGTCCAGCGGCAGCCACAGCTCTTCGAGCAGGCAGGGCTGGCCCGCCAGCAGGCGCAGGCGCAGCAGCCGCAGCACCGGCTCGCCCGGTGCCACGCCCAGGCCCCGCGCCACGGCCGTGGTGGCGGCCAGGCTCTGGCGCTGGACGATGCGTGACTGCGGCACCTCGTTGCTGCCCCCGCCAAAGCGGAAAAAGCGCAGCATGGAGCCGCCCGCGATGCCCTGGCGCACGAAGGTGCCTCGGCCATGGATGCGTTCGATCAGCCCCTGCTCCACCAGCAGCTCCAGCGCACGGCGCATGGTGCCCAGGGCCACCTGGTGCTCGGCGGCGAGAAGGCTTTCGGCCGGCAGCGCGCTGCCCGGCGGCCACTCGCCCGCCACCACGCGCACGCGCAGGGCATTGGCCAGCGCGGCATAGCGGCGCATGCCGGGAGAGCTGTCGACCAGGGCCAGGTGCGAAGTGGATTCCATGCCGAGAACTATAGTCCTCTATAGGACTTGAAAAATTCGGATTTACCCTGGATATGGGTGCCCGGGCAGGCCTGGTGTCCCGCCGCGGCCTACAGCACGGTCTGTTCGGCCCAGGCGCCGGGTGCCAGCCCGTCGAGCGTGTAGGGGCCGATGGCCGCGCGCACCAGCCGCAGCGTGGGCAGGCCCACGGCCGCCGTCATGCGCCGCACCTGGCGGTTGCGGCCCTCGCGGATGGCCAGCTCGATCCAGGCGGTGGGAATGGCCCTGCGCTCGCGGATGGGTGGTGTGCGCGCCCACACGGCAGGCGGCGGGTCGAGCAGGCGGGCCCGCGCGGGGCGGGTCGGGCCATCGTTGAGCTGCACGCCGCTGCGCAGCTGCGCCAGGGCGTCTTCGCCGGGCAGGCCCTCCACCTGCACCCAATAGATCTTCTCCATCTTGAAGCGCGGGTCGGCGATGCGGGCCTGCAGCGGGCCATCGCTGGTCAGCAGCAGCAGGCCCTCGCTGTCGGCGTCGAGCCGGCCGGCCACGTAGATGCCCGGCTGGTCGATGTAGTCCTTGAGCCCCTGCCACTTGCCTTCGGCCGTGAACTGGCTGAGCACGCCGTAGGGCTTGTTGAAGCGGACCAGGCGCGGTGGCGTGGCAAGAGGCATGGGGCGGCGTGGTCCTGTCAATCGCTGCTGCCGCCCGTGACGGCGCGCACCCCGGCAGCGCCCACGTCCACCGTGGCGCCGACGACCTTGGCGCCCACCTTCACCGTGGTGGCCGCCACGCTCACCGCCGCATCGGCCACGGTGACCACGGCGCAGCCGGTGCAGCACAGGGCCAGGGCGGCTACCAGTGCCAGGCGCCCAGGCCTCGAGAACTGTTTTGGGGAGCGCATTGTCTGCAGTGCCATGGCGGTGCTCCTCATGCTGCCGGTACGAACAGGGCCGGGTCCACCATGGTGCGGTTGAGCATCACGCCCCAGTGCAGGTGCGGGCCCGTCACGCGGCCGGTGGCGCCCACGGCGCCCAGGCGCTGGCCGGTGGCCAGCACGTCGCCCACCTTCACGTCGATGGCGCTCAGGTGGCAGACCATGCTGAGCAGGCCCTGGCCATGGTCCAGCCACACCGTGCCGCCGTTGAAGAAATACTCGCCCGTGTCGATCACGCGTGCCGGCAGGGGCGAGAGGATGGGCGTGCCCGTGGGCGCTGCGATGTCCATGCCGCTGTGCGGGTTGCGCGCCTGGCCGTTGAACACCCGGCGCAGGCCGAACGAGCTGGAGCGGCGCCCCGGCACCGGCACACGCATGCGCAGCGAATCGAGCGCCTGGCCCGCGGGCTGCTCGGTGAAGGTGGCCATCACCAGCGCCTGGTGGTCGCGCTCGCGCTCGTAGCGCGCCTGGTCCTCAGGCGACAGGTCCACCGTGCGGGGCGACACGGTGAGGTGCTGCTCCTTGTACTTCTTGGGCGCCACGGTGTAGGGCAACTGCCGCGCCGCGCTGCCGCCGGCTGCGGCCACGGTGGCATGGGCCGGGCCGGGCACGGCCGCCAGCGGTATGCCCACCAGGGCGGTCCACCCGTGCGCGTCGCCCACCACCAGCACGGGCACCTGCTCGTTCTTGGCTCCCTGTGTGTGCACCACGGGCCGGGCCGCTGCCGGCCCCAGCGGCAGGCGCGCCACGCCGCCCGGCACCAGCAGTGCCTGGGGCCACAGCGTGGGGGCCGCAGGCGTGGCCTGCGCCTTGGCGTGCGCGCCGGGCGCATGCAGGGCCAGCAGGCTGCCGCCGGCAGCGAGCAGGGCGGTGCGCCGGTTGATGGGCGGGGTATCGGCGGGGAGGAGAGGGCGCATGGAGAAGGGCACGGCTGTTCGGACCCGCAGCGAATCGCGGGCAAGGAAAAAACAGGCGCCATTGTGCCGCGTCATCTGGGGAATTCGGCCTACATGGGGGGCCTGGGGGCTCTCCAACAATCGCGCCATGCCCAAATCCGGTCGCACCGTGCGCGTCGCGCTTCTCACCTTCGTGGCCACGGCCGCCCTCGTGCTTTTTGCACTCAATTTCACGGCCGGCGAGAAAAAGATCCAGCACCAGTTGCCGCGCCTGTACAGCAGCGCCAGCCCGCAGTTCGAGCGCGCCATGGGCAGCCTGCTGGGCCCGGGCATCCTGCCGGGCAACGAGGTCAAGGAGCTGATCAACGGCGACCAGATTTTTCCGCCCATGCTCGCAGCCATCCGCTCGGCACAGAAGAGCGTGACTTTCGAGACCTACATCTACTGGTCGGGCGACATCGGCAAGCAGTTCGCCGACGCCCTGGCCGAACGCGCCCGCGCGGGCGTGCCGGTGCATGTGCTGCTCGACTGGGTGGGCAGCGCCAAGATGGAGGAAAGCTACCTCACCGAGATGAAGGAAGCGGGCGTGCTGGTCGAAAAATTCCACAAGCCCCACTGGTACAACCTGGCGCGCATGAACAACCGCACCCACCGCAAGCTGCTGGTGGTGGATGGGCAGGTGGGCTTTACCGGCGGTGTGGGCATCGCGCCCGAGTGGACGGGCAATGCCCAGGACCCCGACCACTGGCGCGACTCGCACTACCAGGTGCGCGGGCCTGCCGTGGCGCAGATGCAGGCCACCTTCCTGGACAACTGGCTCAAGGTCACGGGCAAGGTGGTGCACGGGGACGCGTACTTTCCGCCCATCGCTGCGCGGGGTACGCAGCGCGCGCAGATGTTCTCGAGTTCGCCGTCGAGCGGCAGCGAGAGCATGCAGCTCATGTACCACATGGCCATCACCGCGGCCGAGCGCAGCCTGGACCTGTCGGTGGCCTACTTCGTGCCCGACGACCTCACGCGCCAGCTCATGCTCGATGCGTTGAAGCGCGGTGTGCGCATCCGCCTCATCACGCCCGGCCCACACACCGACACCGAGACCGTCAAGGCGGCCTCGCGCGCCACCTGGGGCCCGCTGCTGGAGGCGGGGGCCGAGATCCACGAGTACCAGCCCAGCATGTACCACTGCAAGGTGATGATCGTGGACCAGCGCATGGTGTCCGTGGGCTCCACCAATTTCGACAACCGGTCCTTTCGCCTCAACGACGAGGCCAACCTCAATGTCTACGACACGGTGTTCGCCGAACGCCAGACTCGGGTGTTCGAGGACGATCTGAAGCAATCGAAGCGCGTGACCTTGGAGGACTGGCAGAACCGGCCGCTCAAGGAGCGCCTGTCCGAGCGCATGGCGGCGCTGCTGGAGTCGCAGCTGTAGGCATGCCGGCTGCGAGACCGACCACGCGTTTCGCTCACAGCTCGTTACTTCGTGGGCATGCGCTGCGGGCCTTCAGGAGGCTCCGCGTTTCTACAATTCCTCCCTTCAACAAGAGGGTGAGGGATTTCCATGGCACAGCGGCGAAGCATTCTGGCGGGCATATCGGCGTGGCTGGCGACTTTGCTCGCAGGGGCGCCGGGCAGTGTGTCCGCGGCGGACGGCCCCACCGCAGGCCGGGCCGGCATCCACCCCTGGATCGACGCGGGCGACAAGGTGGTGGCCGATGTGATCGTCGATGGCAAGCGGGTCGCGCAGATGGACCACCAGGCCACGCAGCCGGGGCTCAAGAAGCCGCCCGCGCTGGTGTTTGCGCTGCCCGTGGGGCTCAAGCGCATACGGCTCAAGGGGCAGGTCACCCAGGGGGGGAAGGCATCGTCCTTCGACAAGACCTGGACGGTGCGCGACATGGCGCCCTTCTCGGCACCGCTGTACGACCAGGGCAGGCCCTGGATCGAGCGCGTCCGCGGCCTGGCCGGCAAGCTGGACGGCGCGCTGAAAATCGAAGCCGGCGATGGCGGCGCCAAGAAGAAGCCTGCCAAGGCTGCCTTTGCGGACCTGGAAAAGAGCCTGGGCGTGCCCCTGCCCCCGCTGGTGAAGGTGCTGGGCGACTGGCAGATCCAGATCGGTGACTCGTACTTCCTGTCGGCGGCTTCCATGCGCAAGGTCACCGACATGCTGCTCAGCGAAGGGGGCTACGAGCGCAAGGGCAAGGATGGGCTCGACACCATTCTTGCGCCCGACGTGCGCGCCCGCTACGACCGCAGCCTGGCCGTGTTCATCGAGGTGGGCGACGGCCTGGGCGCCCTGGGCTGGGACCCTGCAGGCGTCACCCCCGGCGAGGCGCCCAGCACCTGGGGTGACAAGGGCAACCCCGGCGCGAAGCCTGGGGCGCCGGGCGAGGGCGTGTGGTACTGGCTGCACCAGGGCCACATCGGCCAGCCCGAGCTGTTGCTGGACGACGACTACCGCCCCAAGACGGCCGAGGCAGCGCTGACCCATGTGTTCCAGCGCTTCGCGCTGTCGCAGGTGGAACTGGCCGAGTCAGAGGACGACCTGGAGGTCGATACGGCCAACCCGCGCCCCAACCTGCTGCAGCTGCACTTCGACGGGCCGCGCAAGCCGCGCCTGTGGCTGCGCAGCTACGACTACCACTACAGCCTGTATTGAGGGCGCAGAAGGCGGGCTGGCTATCCCCGCCTGCCGTGTCATATCTGGATACCTTGTGCTCCGCGCGCCGTGGACGCCGCTTCCTACAATCGCGCCTTCACAAAAACAGAGAGGGTGAGGGATTCCATGGCACGAGGGCGGCGGCGGATGTTGGCGGGCATGGTGGCTTGCGTGGTGGCTGCGTGGGCGGGCATGCACGGCGTGGCTGGCGCAGCGGGGCTGGAGATGTCGGCAGGCAAGGCCGGCATCTACCCCGAACTGGCGGTGGGGGACCGCGTGGTGGCCGATGTGATCGTCGATGGCAAGGTGGTGGCCAAGCTCGACTACCAGGCCGTCAAGGCCGGTGCCGCGCCGTCTGCGGCGCTGGTGTTCCCCTTGCCTGCGGGCACCAAGCGGGTGCGCCTGCGCGGCCAGGCCACGCTCAAGGGCGCGGCGGCGCCTTTCGACAAGGCCTGGAAGGTGCGCGACCTGGGGCGCCTGTCGGCACCGCTGTACGACGCCAACAGGCCCTGGATCGAACGCATCCGTGGCCTGTCCAAGGTGGTTGCGGAAGGGGTCTCGGTCGAGCGCATCGACAGCAAGGCCATGAAAAAGCCCGCCAGCGCCCTGTTTGCCGACATCGAGAAAAGCCTGGGTGCGCCCTTGCCGCCGCTGGTCAGGGTGCTGGGGGACTGGAAGGTCGATACTGGCCACTCCTCCGGCTTCGTGACGGCTGCGGGCATGGCCAAGGTGACGGACATGCTGGTGAATGCGCGCAACCACGAGCTCAAGGGCCCCCGGGGACTGGACCGTTTGCTGGACCCCGGGCTGCGTGCCCGCTACGACCGCAGCCTGGTGGTGTTCGAGGACATGAACAGCGGCATGGGCGCCCTGGCCTGGGATCCGGTGGGCATCGTGGCCGGCGAGACGCGCGGCACCTGGAAGAATGGCAACAACCCGGTGGCCCGCCCCGGCCCGGCGGGCCAGGGGGTGTGGTTCTGGATGAGCGAGAAGAACCTCGACCAGTCACCCCGCCTGCTGCTGGACGACGAGCTGCGCCCCATGGGCGCAGATGCCGCGATGACCCATGTGTTCGAGTGCTTCGTGCTGAACTATGAAAGCTCGCCCGAGAACGACGGTGAACTGGTGGTGGACACCGCCACGCCCAAGGGCAGCCAGCTGGGGCTGGGTTTCGAGGGGCCCGGCCAGCCCCGCCTGTCTTTGAGCAACTACGACTACCACGACTGCCTGTACTGAGGATGGGCCACGGCTGTCGTGAGACAGTGGGTTCACCCTTGCCAAGTGCTTCTCACACGGACGGGTGTTTGACCAAATGGCCGGGTAGGGGCCGCAGACGGTGCCGCCGCACGGCAAGGCGCATCGACTATCGTTGCCGTGGAAGGGGGATCGGCATCCGCTGTTCACTGAGCTGCGCGCCACGCATGGTGTACGAAACGGGCGCGCCCCAGGCCAGTGCCCCCGCGCAAGGGCCGCCCCGCCGCGCTGGGGGCGTCCCCCTCCCGACTCGCGCAGCGAGTCGAGAGAGGGGTGAAGGCGCGAAGCGACTCAGGGGGTGTTTCACTTCAGTGCTTCACGAACTCGTAGGTGACGGCTTCGCTGTCCACCATGTCCAGCACTTCGTGCAGCGCGTCCTCGTCCTCGGTGCTGCTCCACAGCTCTTCGGGGTCGGTGGCGAAGAGCGGTTCGATGGCGATGTCCATGAACCGGCCATCGGGCAAGCTCAGCACGGGCGTGCCTTCGGAGGTCTCGACCAGCTCCCAGTCTTCGGGCACGGACATTTCGACTTCGATGGTGACTTTGAGCTTCTTGTTTGCCATGGAATTTTTCCTGTTGGGTTGGGATGGTGAATGCGGGCAGGGTAACCGCATTCGGCCTGGTCCGCGGTGACATCGCGTACCGGTGCTGCATCCCCGGCGGGACATGGCGTGCTGGTAGGGCAAGTACCTGCTGTATCCTTTTGTTGCGAACCGCCCGCGCAGACGCTGCGGTCGCATGCAGCCCCGTCCCTTTGTCTCTCTTCTTTCTCCCCCTACCTTCGGAGTGCCCTGAAATGATCGCCAAGAAAGTACTCGCCCTGGCCGCCGCGGCCGTGGTTGCCACCCTGTCCCTGAGCCAGGCCGCCCAGGCCGGCCCGCGACTGGACAAGATCATGGAGACCAAGGTGCTGCGCGTGGGCACGCCGGGTGATTACAGGCCGTTCGCCATCAAGACCGACGCCGGCCTGTCGGGCCACGACATCGACGTGATCGAGGCCATGGCCAAGGAGCTGGGCGTGAAGATCGAGTACGTGCAGACCTCGTGGCCCAAGCTGATGGCGGACCTGCAGGCCGACCAGTTCGACATCGCCGTGGGCGGCATCACGCGCAACGTGGCGCGCATCCGCCTGATCGAGATGCTGCCGGGCTACGCACCCTTCGGCAAGGTGGCGCTGGTGCGCTCGGCCGAGAAGGCCAAGTACAACACCGTGGACGACCTGAACAAGCCCAATGTGCGCGTGATCAAGAATCCCGGCGGCACCAACGAGACTTTCGTGCTGCAGAACCTCAAGACCGCGCAGGTCAGCACGCACGAGAAGAACGCCGAAATCCCGGGCCTGATCGCCGAGGGCAAGGGCGATGTGATGATCACCGAGACCTACGAGGCCCTGGTGTACAGCAAGGCCGACCCGCGCCTTCACGCCGCCTTCATCGACGCACCGCTCACGCCCAAGAGCTACCTGGGCTTCATGCTGCCCAAGGACGATGCGGACTACACGCGCGTGATGAACTTCGTGTGGGGCCAGATCGACAGCCGGGGCATCCTCAAGGGCGCTTCAGACAAATGGCTGAAGTAATCAGCTAGTTTCACCGGGCTGGCGTGGGCCCGGTGAATCCTGCCATCAAGCCTGAGCGATGGCCTTGGCGCGGTAGCTCTCGCTGCCTTCGGCCCAGCCCAGCAGGCGGTCGATATTGGGATGCTTGCCCGGGAAGGCCTTGGCGTCGGCCACGTGCTCGGCATACCACTCCAGGCCCAGCGCGGCCGCCTTGGGCGTGATGCTGCCGCCATAGAGCGCGGCCAGCGCGGAATAGACCACCAGCGAGCCGGTCTGGCCGGGCTTGTTCTCGATGGTGGCGATCACCTGGCCGTCGGCGCCCAGGAGGTGCAGGGCGGCGAGGTGGGAGGCGGAGGGCAGTTGCTGGAGGCGTGCGGCGAAGTTCATGGGGTGGAGCAAGAAGACGGAAAGAAAGCCGCCGATCTTAGAGCTCCTGCGCGCCCCATTCATACGGATTCGCGTTCGACCGTGTAACTAGGCGGGAAGCCGCAGACAGTGCTGTAGCACGGCAAGGCGAACCAACGACGTTAGACGGTTGAAGGCGGATCCGTATCAGCCGGTCAGTGCTTGGTCGGCAGCTTCATCGAATCATCGACCGGCGTCTCTGTGTGCATCACGCATTGCCAGCGCCCGTCGGCATGGATCCAGGTCGAGCTGTCGTGCATCACCTGTTCCGTGCCTTTGGCCTTGTCGTCCCGCGGCGCCACGCCCTGCTTCACGCGGTAGGTCAGGATGCCCATGGCATCGGTCGGAAACTCCACCTGCATGTCGCTGAACTCGAAGGCGGTGACCACCATCGGGCCTTCCTTGGCCATCTTGCCGTACATGGCGCGGTCAAACTTGAGCGCGCCGTGGCTGCTGACCATCATCGCAGGCTCGGCCAGCAGCTCGGTGGCGGCGCCGACGTTCTCGTCGACCATGGCTTGCCAGAATTGGGTTTCCAGATCGATGAGGGTCTGGCGAGGGGCGGTTGTCGTGGGCATGGGACCTCCGTTGTTTCACGAACAAGGGTCCATGGTGCGCCGTGGCGGCCTCTGCTGGCATCGGCTGGAGGCGACGGGGCGGGTAGGGGTTGGCTGACAGTGCGGCAAAAAGGGAGGGGCTCTACAGCGCGTCTACCTCAGAGCCCGGTATCCCGGGTGGGGCTGGTGTCGCGGTCGAACTCCACGTCATCGGCTCCGAACAGGGGAGACCGCCGCATGAAGTCCACCAGGGTGCCCTGCGCCCGCGAGAGCCGGTCGAAAGTTTCGCGAGAAAGCACCACCGCAACCGACTTGCCATGCACGGTGATGTCCTGCGGCTGGCTTTGGGCGGATTTCACCAGCTCGCACATGCGGGTCTTGGCGTCCTGTATCTGCCATGTTTGCATAGCGTCTCTTCAAGTCTTACTGGACAGGTCAGATTGTGAGCCGCAAGCGCTGAAAAAACAAAGGCGCCCAAGGCGCCTTTGTTCTGTGGGGGGCTTACTTGCCCCAGGAGTCCTTCAACCCCACCGCCAGGTTGAACACCGGCTTGCCCGGCTCATGGTCCACCCGGTCGGCGACGAAGTAGCCGTGGCGTTCGAACTGGAACTTGTCGTCCTTGTGGGCGTGGCCCAGCGAGGGTTCCACGATGGCCGCCACGGTCTTCAGGCTGTTCGGGTTCAGGCCTTCGATGAAGTCCTTGCCGCCCGCGTCGGGCTGGGCTTCGAGGAACAGGCGGTCGTAGATGCGCACTTCGGCTGGCACGCCGTCGGCCACGCCCACCCAGGTGATGGCGGCCTTGACCTTGACGCTGTCGGCGCCGGGGGTGCCGCTCTTGGTGTCGGGCACCACGGTGGCCAGCACCTCGGTGATCTTGCCGTCGGCGTCCTTGGTGCAGCCGGTGCACTCGATGACGTAGCCGCCCTTGAGGCGCACCTTGTTACCCGGGAACAGGCGCTTGTAGCCCTTGGGCGGCACTTCCTCGAAATCCTCGCGCTCGATCCAGACCTCTTTGCCGATGGTGAAGTGGCGCTCGGGGCTCTCCACGCCTTCGGGCGGGTGGGGCAGCGAGGGCAGGGTGCAAGGCTCCAGGTGGCCTGCGCCCATGACCTCGTCCCAGTTGGTGAGCACCAGCTTGACGGGGTTGAGCACGGCCATGCCGCGGAAGGCCTTGAGCTCCAGGTCTTCGCGCAGGCAGCCTTCGAGGGTGCTGTAGTCGATCCAGCTGTCGCTCTTGGTCACGCCGATGCGCTCGGCAAACACCTGCAGCGATTCGGGCGTGTAGCCGCGCCGGCGCAGGCCGACGATGGTGGGCATGCGCGGGTCGTCCCAGCCGCTGACCTTGTGGTCGTACACCAGCTGGGCGAGCTTGCGCTTGCTGGTGATCACGTAGGTGAGGTTCAGGCGCGAGAACTCGTACTGGCGCGGGGGCGGGTTGCCCAGCAGGCCGCCTTCGGTGAGGCGCTCCAGCAGCCAGTCGTAGAACGGGCGCTGGTCTTCGAACTCCAGCGTGCACAGGCTGTGGGTGATCTGCTCGAGCGCGTCCTCGATGGGGTGGGCGTACGTGTACATCGGGTAGATGCACCAGGTATCGCCGGTGTTGTGGTGGGTTGCGCGGCGGATGCGGTAGATGGCCGGGTCGCGCATGTTGATGTTGGGGCTGGCCATGTCGATCTTGGCGCGCAGCACCATGGAGCCGTCTTCGTGCTCGCCGTTGCGCATTTCGTGAAAGCGCTTCAAGTTCTCGGCCGGCGTGCGGCTGCGGAACGGGCTGTCCACCCCGGGCTTGCCGAAGTCGCCGCGGTTGGCGCGCATCTGCTCCACGGTCTGCTCGTCCACGTAGGCGTGGCCGGCCTTGACCAGGTATTCGGCCGCGCGGTACATGAAGTCGAAGTAGTCACTCGCCTGGTAGGGCGCGGCGTCGGCGCTGCCATTCCAGTCGAAGCCCAGCCATTTCACGGCATCGATGATGCTGTTGACGTACTCGGTGTCTTCCTTTTCAGGGTTGGTGTCGTCGAAACGCAGGTGGCACACGCCGCCGTAGTCGCGCGCCAGGCCGAAGTTGATGCAGATGCTCTTGGCGTGGCCGATGTGCAGGTAGCCATTGGGCTCGGGCGGGAAGCGCGTGCGGATCCTGGCCGGGTCGGGCTGGCCCTTGGCGTGGTGGGCGGCGTCGCCCGGCGTGCCACCCCATTGGCGGCTGGCGTAGGTGCCCTTGTCCAGGTCGTTTTCGATGATCTGGCGCAGGAAATTGCTCGTCTTTGCGGTCTCAAGGGCCGCTTCGGGTACTGCGGCAGGGGTATTTGCTGGGGTGGACGTGGTCATTGGCCCATTTTAGGGGGAGGCCGGGCCGTCTGCTGCAGTGCAGCGCGGCCAGGGGTGCCTGGGAGCTTGCTGCAGGCGGCAACCAGGCCGTCGAGCCCCCGGTTTGTAGCGCCAAAGGTTCGCCGAAAACGGCCTGTGAACGCATGTAACAGCCCACAGAACCCGTGCTGGTGCGTGTTGGCGTGAACTATTGCGCAGGAGTGCGCACTCACGTGTACGTAAAGAAACAATAAAGATGGTGTTTCGTGCCATCCTTTCGGACATCTGGTGCGTTGAGTACCAGTGAGGCGAATCCCAACCAAGGGGGCCGCCTCCACTACCAGGAGATTTACATGACGAAAACCCGTTCTATCCAGTCCATGGCCGCCGCCGCTGGTGTGGCCCTGGCGCTCTTCGCAGCTGCTGGCTCCGCCCAGGCCCGCAGCGATGTCAATTGGTCGATAGGCCTGAGTTCGCCAGGTGTGGTGGTGGGCGTGGGCAACGGCTACCCGGTGTATTCGGCACCAGCGCCTGTCTACTACGCGCCGCGCCCGGTGTACTCGGCACCAGCGCCGGTGTACTACGCACCGCCCCCACCGGTGTATTACGCACCGCCCCCGCCCGTGTACTACTACCGCGGTGGTGGCCACGGCCATCGCCACCACGGTCATGGCCACGGCCATGGCCGTTGGGACCGCTGAGCTGCTGCGCCTGGCGCGCCCGTGAGGGCCGCCAAGCCTCGTACCACCCCTTGCGGGGTGGTACGAGGCCCTGTGCGACGGTGGCGGGCACCGCATAATCCGGCGTTGGAAGGAAGCGTTTTTGGCGCTTCCACCACGGCTTGCCTGGCAAATGATCGGCAAGCCCATCCCAACGCCCGGAGAGTTGCTGCACCATGTCGTCTGCCCAGAAGAAAACCGTTTTTGTCCTGAACGGCCCCAACCTGAACCTGCTTGGCACGCGCGAACCCGCCGTGTACGGCGCGCACACCCTGGCCGATGTGGAGCAGATGTGCGCCGAGGCCTGCGAGCGCCATGGTTTCGCGCTGCGCTTTCACCAGAGCAACCACGAAGGCGCCCTGGTGGACTGGATCCACGAGGCCGGCCGCCTGCACGCCGCCGGTGAACTGGCGGGCGTGGTGATCAATGCCGGCGCCTACACGCACACCAGCGTGGCCCTGCATGACGCCACCAAGGGCACGGCCATCACGCTGATCGAGCTGCACATCAGCAATGTGCACGCCCGCGAGGCCTTCCGCCACCACTCCTACATCGCCGCAGCGGCCAAGGCCGTGATGTGCGGCTTTGGCGTGCGCGGCTACGTGCTGGCCATCGACGGCCTGGCGGGCATGTGATGGCGGCTGGGGACGACGACGAGGACCCGAACCCCGCAGCCCCTGCGCGCGAGGTCGCCCGCCTGCCGTCCCCCGAGATCGACCGCCTGCGCGCCCTGGCGCAGCGCCACACCACCCCCTGCGGGAGTGGCGACACCGTCTGGCACCGCTGGGGCGAGGCGCGGGCCGACGTCCCGCCGCTGGTGCTGCTGCATGGCGGCAGCGGCAGCTGGACGCACTGGGTGCGCAACATCGAACCCCTGGTCGCCGCCGGCCGCCAGGTCTGGATACCCGACCTGCCGGGCTTTGGCGATTCGGCCACCCCGCCCACGGGCGGCGATGCCGATGCGCTGGTCGAACCCATGGCCGATGGCCTGCGCGCCCTGTTCGGGCCGCGGCCGGTGGACCTGGTGGGTTTTTCCTTTGGCGGGATGACGGCGGGGCTCATGCTGGCGGCCCACCCCGAACTGGCGCGCCAACTGGTGGTGGTGGGTGCCCCGGCCATGGGCGTGGTGCCCGAGCGGCCCGTGCGCCTCAAGGGCTGGCGCCACCTGCCGCCCGCCGAGCAGCTCGACATGCACCGCTACAACCTGGCCGCGCTGATGCTGCACGACCCGGCCCTGGTCGAGGGCCTGGCGCTCGAAGTGCATGTGGGCAATGTGGTGCGCGACCGCATGACGCGCCGCCGCCTGGCGCGCACCGACATCCTCGCCCGCTCGCTGGCCCAGGTGGGCTGCCCGGTGCACGCCATCTATGGCGAAGCCGACGCGCTGTACCAGGGCTGGATCGGCCAACTGGAGGGGGCGTACGCCGCTGCCGCGCCTGATTTTCGCGGCATGGCCCTGGTGGCCGATGCCGGCCACTGGGTGCAGTTCGAGCGGCCCGAGGCCTTTTTGCAGGCCCTGCTGGCGGCACTGGCCGATGGTGCGGTGGGCAGGGGCTGAGATGGCTGACGACATGCTTCCCCTCGTCCCACCCAAAGCGCCACTGCCCGCCGCCACGCCCGAGGCTGCGCCGCGCCCACCCCGCCCGCCGCAGGAGGCCCCGCGCGTCAACGGCCAGGTCGCCGTGCTGCAGGTGGACGAGCGTGAGGTCGAGATCACCGCCATGCGCGCCCAGGGCGCGGGCGGGCAGAACGTCAACAAGGTATCGAGCGCCGTGCACCTGCGTTTCGATATCGCCGCGTCTTCGTTGTCCGAAGGGGTCAAGGAGCGCCTGCTGGCCCTGCGCGATTCGCGCATCACCCAGGAGGGCGTGGTCGTCATCAAGGCCCAGCAGTACCGCAGCCAGGACATGAACCGTGCGGATGCGATGGAGCGGCTGAATGCGCTGGTCAACACGGTGGCTGCACCGCCGCGGGTGCGGCGGGCGACCAAGCCGACGTATGGGTCCAAGCAGCGGCGGCTGGAGGGCAAGAGCCAGCGCAGTGCGACGAAGGCGTTGCGGGGGCGGGTGGTGGATTGAGTTTGACCGGCGCTCTCGGCTTTTAGTTCATTCAATGTTAGTGAGAACTCAAGGGTGGGCGAGTGGTATCTTGCTTAGTCAGTCGTCCATTGAAGTTGGCGCGCATAGCTTTGAAGCTTGTTGAGGATGTATTGTGCTACCGTGGAGCGATTGCCTGAAGCTAAAAAATCACCCTTTCGCCACGTGTACTCGATACATTGAACTTTGTTTTCAAAATAAATGGCGTTGTCTGGAATCAATCCGCAGAAGGGGAGTTTTTGCTCGGACGTCGCTCTCTCAAAAGGGGCCTCAACATCGCGCAATATGCTCTCGATTGCTGTTCGCATTATATTGTTAAGGTTTTTGTCCTTGCCGAGGTTGAAGCCTGCTTCCGCAAGAAGTTGAAAAGCTGCCGCAGCATCCTCGCCTGGGGTGCCGCGAGCCTCGAATCTAGAAAGCTCAACTTCGCAGATTATTTTTCCTAAGTCGGAACGCCCAAGATCACGAACTCCGCGAGCTGGTCCATATCTCTTGTAGCCCGCGTCATCAAATAGTGGCATTGAATCTGAAAAATTTCTTATGCAAGACGCAGCGGCTGTCGGAGCTAGGCAAAGTGCGTGAGCATCGAGCTGCACAATAGTTTTTGTTAGAAGTCCTCTACGTGCAGACCACCACTTGCCGATCTCGCTCTGTGAAGTTACAGATATTAGTGCATGAGCATCGAGAAGCCCGTATCGCGATGGTGAGGTTAGTTGTGTAAGCACGCCGGGGTCTGCACTCTCACTGGCAAAAACAATGAGTACAGATACCGGTTTTTCCAATTCGGCTTGGAGCGCCTGAATCCTAGCGTTGAAGTCTCGAGATAGACGGCGAAGAAAACCGCCTAAGGTATAAAACTCTTTTGGCTGATAATCGGATGGATTAACCCCGAGCTCTTCGAGGTTGTTCATGTGATTTGACAAAGTAAGTGTGTGCTTTGCAGTGTCTTGCCAAGTCTCTTTGGGCGGACCCTCGCAAATCAACGGGAGGTCAATAGAGGTTTCTCCAGCTATCTCTACATACCGTGTCGAAAGGGTTGTCGCAATATCGGTATTTGTTTCAGGCCAAAAGACGATTGAAGGGACCCCGCCTGCATTCGTTCGAAGAAATCTTTTTATTGCGGCAAGTTCAGTATCGCTTGGAGGGGCGTTTTCCCGGTGATCAATATTTATTGGGATAATTCTTCTGTTATTTGCTGGAAGCGTTTTGACAAAATCTTTGATGGCCTGAACCAGTCCTTCAAATGAAAGCTCACCGTCATATGCACAGGTCGGCCCAAAGAGGGCCGGTAGCCATTGCGAGGCATTCATCACAAAAGTTGTTTTCCCTACGCCGGTTCGTCCTGCCAACGGAACAAGAACGCCTTCATCGCGTGTTAGCACTTCGTTAGCGAGTGATCGAAGGCTATCGACATTTTGACCCGCAGGTGCAATGAGCAGATTTGCGATTTCGGAGCCAAGATGCTTCTCGAGTCGCTCGTATCGATCCGGCAGGGTGAGCTGCGAAAGTAGATGAGTTGCCATGCCTGAGACTTGAAATCGTTTTTGATGCGGCTGTGTTGAAGCGCGTTAACAACGGGGCTCGCGCTATTGTTGACGCGATGCAGTTCACCATGCTCAGAGTCTCGATGTCAAGAGTCCGTCGATTGTGGAACTACCGCACTTTAAATTCTCGATTCACCCCAAAAACGCAACAATCCGTTTGACCTCCGGTGCTTGGTCTCGGCCTTCGCAAGGCCTACAGTACCTCTCAGACCCTAGAGAAAGTACGCCCCATGTCCGCCACCACCCAAGCCCCTTCTTCGTCGCCTGCCACCGTGCCCGCCCTGTTCGTCTCGCATGGCGCGCCGCTGTTCGCCATCGATGCCGGTACCACCGGCCCCGCGCTCACGCAGTGGGGGCAGGGGCTGCGCGCGCAGTTCCCGGGCTTGCGCGGGGTGGTGATCATGTCGCCTCACTGGATGGCGCGCAGCCCGCAGGTGATGACCGGGCCGCAGCCGGCCACCTGGCATGACTTTGGCGGTTTTCCGCAGGCGCTGTACCAGTTGCAGTACCCGGCCCCGGGCTCGCCTGCGCTGGCGCAGGAGGTGCTCTCGCTGTTGCAGGCCGCTGGCGTGGCTGCACAGGGCGATGCCGCGCGGCCCTTCGACCATGGCGCCTGGGTGCCGCTGATGCACCTGTTCCCCGATGCCGACCTGCCCGTGGTGCAGGTGGCGCTGCCTGCCGGCGCGGGCCCGGCCGAGGTGTACGCGCTGGGTGCGGCGTTGCGCGGGCTGCGCAGCCAGGGCGTGCTGGTGGTGGGTTCGGGCAGCATGACGCACAACCTGTCGGAGTTCTTTGGCGGGGCGCGCGAGCCGGCGCCCTATGTGCTGGAGTTCAGCCGCTGGATCGAAGGCGTGCTGGCCCGGGGCGACATGCAGGCGCTGCTCAACTACCGCAGCCAGGCGCCGCACGCCACGCGCGCGCACCCCACGGAAGACCACTTCTTGCCCATCTTCTTCGCACTGGGCGCGGCGGGCGATGACCTGCAGCCGCAGTACCTGAGCCGCGAGGTGATGTACAGCATGTTGTCCATGGATGCCTTTGCCCTCCAGCCCGCTGCACACTGAGCGACGAACAAACCTCTTCTGGCGTTGTTGCTGCGTCTTGCCGTACTTGCAGTACTGTCTGCGACGCAGCGCCTAGCCAGAACCGCTTCGCTGAGCTTTGTTCGCCGCTCTCCGGCATCCCTTCAACATCAAGATTCATGACTACACCTCAACTGCCGCTGACCTACCTGCACCGCCCCGCCACCGCCGGCACCCCCGAGCCCTGGCTGCTGGTGCTGATGCACGGCGTGGGCAGCAATGAGCAGGACCTGTTCGGCCTGGCGCCGCATGTGCCAGGGCGCTTCCACGTGCTGAGCCTGCGTGCGCCGTTCCGCATGGGGCCGGGTGCCAATGCCTGGTTCGAGTTCTCGGTGGCGCCCAACGGCGACCGCACCATCAACGAGCCGCAGGAGCTGCAAAGCCGCGCGCTGGTGGCCCAGGCGGTCGAGGCCGCTGCGACCCAGCTGGGTGTGCCGGCCAACCGCGTAGTGGTGGGCGGGTTCAGCCAAGGCGGCATCATGTCGCTGTCGCTGCTGCTCACCCAGCCTGCGCTGCTGCAGGCCGCCATGGTGTGGCACAGCCGCCTGCTGCCCCAGGTGCTGCCCGTGGCCGCGCCGGCTGCTGCGCTGCAGGGCAAGCAGCTGTGGGTGAGCCATGGCACGCAGGACAACGTGATCCCGCTGGTGCAGGCGCATGCCATCCGCGAGCACTTCGCGCAGTTGCCCGTCGCCCTGAACTACCGCGAGTTCCCGGGCATGCACGAGATCCGCCCGGCCGAGCTGGCCGCTACGGTGGACTGGTTGCAGACCTTGTAGGAATCTCCCGCGTGCTGCGCGCGCTGTTGCGCGTGTGCAGCGTGCCCATGACGAAAACAGGGCGTTACGTCTTGCCGGAACCTAAAGGGTTTCCAATGGTCAGGCCATGACCCGGGCCGCTGCGTTGGCCGCACCCCGGCCCATGACGCAAGGACCCCTGCATGCCCGATCCAGTGCTCGACCACGACCGCGATTTCTCCGAACTGCGCAGCGACCAGCGTCCGGCACCGCCGCGCAGCGGGGGCGGTGGCACAGCGGTGGTGGCGACCGTGTTGGTCGTGGCCCTGGTCGGCGCGGGCTATGCCTGGTGGCGCTGGCAGGCCGGTAATGCCCCTGCCGAACAGGCCACCAGCGCCGCGCCACCTGAAGCCGCGGCCCCGGCATCGGCCCCCGTCGCCGCGGCATCGGAGCCCGCCGGTCCGCAAAACCTGATCGATCCGCTGGCCCCGGCCGAGGCGGCCACGCTGCCCGACCTGGCCGAGTCCGATGCGGCCGTGGCCCAGGCGTTGACGGAGCTGTTGGGCCAGCCGTCGGTGGGCTCGTTCCTGCAGCTCGACGGCTTTGTGCGCCGCGCGGTGGCCACGGTGGACAACCTGCCGCGTGCCCAGGCGCCATCGCGCATGTGGCCGGTGCAGCTGGCGCCGCGCCGCTTTAGCGTGGAGGGCGTGCCGGGCACCCACGGCCAACTGGCGATTGCGGGCGGCAATGCCGGGCGCTACAGCGCCTTCGTGGCCTTTGCCGAGGCCATCCCCGTCGACCAGGCGGTGGCCTTGTATGCGCGGCTGTACCCGCTGTTCCAGCAGGCGTACGAAGAGCTGGGCTATCCGGGCAAGTACTTCAACGACCGCCTGGTGGCCGTGCTCGACCACCTGCTCAAGACGCCCGAGCCCACCGGCCCGCTGCTGGTGGAGCTGACCGAGGTGAAGGGCGAGGTGACCTCCACCCGGCCCTGGGTGCGCTACGAATTCGTGGACCCGCAGCTGCAGGGCCTGTCCAGCGGGCAGAAGATGCTGGTGCGCATGGGTCCCGAGAATGAAAAGCGCCTGAAGGCCCGCCTGGCCGAGTTCCGCAAGCGCGTGGCCACGGGCGTAGGGCCCAAGGCCGTGGGCAAGGGCGCGCAGGCCAAGCCGCAGCAGGCCGCTGCGGCCAAGCCCGCTCCAGCAGCCAAGGTGCAGTGAGCGCCTGCTGACCTATTGCGCTACGCGCACGACGGTTTTTCCGAAGTTCTGCCCCTGCAGCACCCGGCGCAGCGCCTGCGGCGCGTTCTCCAGCCCGTCCATGATGTCTTCGCGCAGGCGCACCTGGCCCTGGGCGATCCAGGCGGCCATCTCGCGGCGAAAGCTGTCGAAGCGCTCGCCGTAGTGGTCCAGGATGATGAAGCCCTGCATGCGCACGCGCTTTTGCAGCAGCGTGGCCGTGAGGCGGGGCAGGCGGTCGGGCCCGCTGGGCGTGTTCTCTTCATCGTTGTAGTGGGCGATGAAGCCGCACACCGGCACGCGGGCGTGCAGGTTCAGGAGCGGCAGCACGGCATCGAACACCTCGCCGCCCACGTTTTCGAAGTACACATCGATGCCCTGCGGGCAGGCCGTTGCCAGGCGCTGTGCCAGGTCGGGCTCGCGCCGGTCCAGGCAGGCGTCGAAGCCCAGTTTTTCCACCGCATGGCGGCACTTGTCGGCGCCGCTGGCAATGCCCACCACGCGTGCGCCCTTGATCTTGGCGATCTGGCCCACGATGGCGCCCACGGCACCGGTGGCTGCTGCCACCACCACCGTCTCGCCCGGCTTCGGTTGCCCGATGTCGAGCAGGCCGACATAGGCCGTGAAGCCCGGCATGCCTAGGCCGCCCAGGGATTGCGAGGGCTGCGCCGCATCGCCCAGCGCCAGCAGGTCGCTGCCGTCGGACAGGGCGTAGTCCTGCCAGCCGGCGTTGGCCAGCACCAGCTCGCCTTCGCGGAACTGCGGGTTGCGTGAGGTGACGACCCGGCTCACCGTGCCGCCGACCATGGGCGCGCCGATCTCCACAGGCGGCGCGTAGCCCGGGCCGATGGGGTCCATCAGGTTGCGCATGTAGGGGTCGATGGACAGGTACAGCGTCTGCAGCAGCACCTGGCCCTCGGCAGGCTCGGGTACGGGCTGCGTCTCCAACCCGAAGTGCTTGGGTTCAGGCAGCCCTTGCGGGCGCGCGGCGAGTGTGATGCGGCGGTTGCTTGCCATGGTGCGTACTCCCCTGGATCAGGCGGCCGCGGCAGGCCGGGGGCCGTGGCGCAGCGTGAGCAGTGTGCCGAGCGTGAGGGCCGCCAGCGCGAAGGCCGGGCCGCCCAGGGCGCCCACATGGTCCACCATCAGGCCGCCGAAGATGGCGCCGCTGGCAATGGCGATCTGGAAGGCCGCCACCAGCAGCCCGCCCGCTCCCTCGGCCTGGTCGGGTGCGGCGCGCACGATCCAGGTCTGGAAGCCGACAGGGAAGGCGCCGAACGCAAAGCCCCACAGCGTGACGGCCACGGCCGTGATGGCGGCCGACTGCCCGGCCACCAGCAAGGTGGCGGCCAGCACGGCGATGACGGCACCGCCGGCCACGATGGCCTGGCGCTCGCTGCGCCCGGCGATCCAGCCGCCCACGAAGTTGCCGAAGAAACCGCCCACGCCGTAGCCCAGCAGCACGGCCGTGATGGTGGCCACCGACAGGTGGGTGACCTGCTCCATCAGCGGGCGGATGTAGGTGAAGCCTGCGAAGTGGCCCGAGATGACCAGCAGCACGGCCAGCAACGCAACGCGCACGGGCGGGCGGCGCAGCAGCTCGCCCAGCACCTTGAGGTTGGGGTTGTCGCGCGGGGGCAGGGCGGGCAGGGCCACCAGTTGCACGGCCAGCGTGATCAGGCTGATGCCGCCGGCCGCGATGAAGGCGCTGCGCCAGCCCCACAGGTCGCCCATCCAGGCGCCGATGGGCGCCGCGCACACGGTGGCCACCGACACCCCGGTGAGGATGAAGGACATGGCCCGCGCAAACAGCGACGCCGGCACCAGCCGCATGGCCAGCGCGGCCGACATGGACCAGAAGCCGCCCAGCGCTACGCCCAGCAGCACCCGCGCCGCCAGCAGGGTGACCATGCTGCCGGCCAGGGCCGACATCAGGTTGGACAGCACCAGCAGCAGCGTGAAGGCGATCATCACCAGCCGCCGGTCGATGCGGCGCGTGAGCAGCGGCAGCGACGGGGCGGCCACGGCGGCCACCAGCGCCGTCACGGTGACGGCCTGGCCTGCGGCGCCATCGCTCACGCGCAGGTCGCTGGCCATGGCGGTGAGCAGGCTGGCGGGCAGGAACTCGGCCGTGACCAGGCCGAACACCCCCAGGGCCATGGAGGCCACGGCGGCCCAGCGTGCCTCGGTGGGCTCGGGGGTGGAGTGCGGGGCGGGCGTGGCCTCGGCAACGACGGCACCGGTGGGCGCATCAAGGCAGGCGGAGCAGGAGGGAGAGGAGGACACGGGAAAGGCCTTGGGATGGATGGAAAGCCATCGTAGGGATAAGATGGCGGCGTTTCCATGCCCTAAAAGCCGAGATGCTTGACTTTTTATCCAAGCCATTCAACCAGGTGCCTCAGCAGCCGTTCGCGGACCCGCCGGACCTGCTGACCCAGATCCTGCTCGGCCTGCGCCTGGATGGCGTGGAGTATGGCCGCTGCGTGCTGCACCCGCCATGGGCCATTGCCTTCCCGGCGCAGCGCTCGGCGCGCTTTCACTTCGTGGGCCATGGCGGCGCCTGGCTGCGCACGCCGGGTACCGACTGGCAGCGCCTGAACCCGGGCGACGCGGTGCTGCTGCCGCATGGCAGCTTCCATGTGCTGGCCAGCTCGCCCGACGTGCCGCCGGTGGACATCGATTCGCTGGCGCGCAAGGCCGTGTCCGAGAACATCTACCTGGTGGACGGGCGCGATGCCAACAATGCGCACCTGGGCGCCGCCGTGGCACCGCCCCCGCCGCAGGCGCCCGACGTGATGTTCTGCGGCGCGCTGCGCTTCAACCTCGACCCGCTGCACCCGCTGATGGCCATGATGCCCGAGGTGATGATGGCCGGCGACCTGGCACGGCGCGACACCACCGTGCCGGTGCTGCTCGATGCCATGGAGCGCGAGGTGGAGCAGGACCGCATGGGCGCCTGCGCCATCCTGGCGCGCCTGGCCGATGCGCTGGCCGCCAGCATCATCCGCGCTTGGGTGGAGTGCAGCTGCAACAACCCCACGGGCTGGATCGCGGCGGTGCGCTGCCCGCGCATCGGCAAGGTGATCGCCGCCATCCACGCCGACCCCGAGCGCGACTGGAACGTGCCGCTGCTGGCCGACCTGATGGGCGCCTCGCGCTCGAGCTTTTCCGAATCGTTCACGCGCACCATGGGCGAGAGCCCGGCGCGCTACGTGGCCAAGGTCAAGATGTCGCAGGCGCGCCGCTGGATCGCGCGCGACGGCATGCGCGTGGCCGTGGCGGCCAACCGGCTGGGCTATGAGTCCGAGGCCTCGTTCAGCCGGGCGTACAAGCGCATCATCGGGCACCCACCGAGCACGGCGCGCGCGCAATGAGGGAGGCGGCTGCGGGTTCTATGCCTTGGGCAGCGGCAGCGCCGTCTTGTAGCGCACCTGCTTGAGCGCAAAGCTCGAGCGGATCTTTTCCACGCCGGGTATGGGGGCCAGCCGCTCCAGGATGAAACGCTCCAGCGCCCCGATGTCGGACACGGCCACGCGGATCAGGTAGTCGCTGTCGCCGCTCATGAGGTAGCACTCCATCACCTCGTCGTGCTCGGCGATGCGCTGCTCGAAGTCGCCCAGCGCCTCCTTGCTCTGCGTCTTCAGGCTGATGCTGATGAAGACGTTGAGCCCCAGGCCCAGGGCGGCCGCGCTGGCCAGGGCCACGTAACGGCTGATGACGCCCGCGGCCTCCAGCGCCTTCACGCGCGCCAGGCAGGGCGAGGGCGACAGGTGCACGCGCCGCGCCAGCTCCACGTTGGACAGGGAACCGTCGGCCTGCAGCTCGGCCAGAATGCGCAAATCGAGGGTATCCAGCTTCATGTGCTGCAGTTTAGGTGGTTTGGCGCACGAAATGCTGTGGCGGAGGCTTTTGCGGGCCAGAACGGCATCCCATTCGGGGCGGCAATGGCTACAGTTGCGGCATGAACGCCCCCACCGCCCCCCACCACCTGCTCATGCCTGCATCGGCCACCGTGTTGGCTGACACGGATCCCCAAGAAACCGCCGAATGGCGCGATGCCTTCCTGGCCCTGGTCGCGACCGAGGGACCGGAGCGCGCGCGCTTCATGCTGCAGGAAATGGTGCGCCTGGCGCGGGCCCAGCGCGTGGGCTGGCATCCCGACCTGAACACGCCGTACGTGAACACCGTGGCCGTGCAGGACCAGCCCGTCTTCCCCGGTGACCTGGCCATCGAGGAGCGCGTGGCCTCCATCGTGCGCTGGAACGCGCTGGCCATGGTGGTGCGCGCCAACCAGGCCTATGGCGAGTTGGGCGGCCACATCGCGAGCTACGCCAGCGCGGCCGACCTGTTCGAGAGCGGCTTCAACCACTTTTTCCGGGCCCGCGAAGGCCTGGGCGAAGGGCAGCACCGGGGCGACCTGGTGTTCTTCCAGCCGCACAGCGCGCCGGGCGTGTATGCGCGCGCGTTCCTGGAAGGCCGCCTGTCCGAGCAGGACCTGATGCACTACCGCCAGGAGCTCACGGCGCCGGGCGCGGGCGCGCAGGGCCTGTCGAGCTACCCGCACCCCTGGCTGATGCCGGACTTCTGGCAGTTCCCCACCGGGTCGATGGGCATCGGTCCCATCAGCAGCATCTACCACGCGCGCTTCATGCGCTACCTCACTCACCGCAACCTGCTCGACTGCTCGGCACGCAAGGTCTGGGGTGTGTTCGGCGATGGCGAGATGGACGAGCCCGAGAGCATGAGCGCGCTGACCCTGGCCGCGCGCGAGGGCCTCGACAACCTGGTGTGGGTGGTCAACTGCAACCTGCAGCGCCTGGACGGCCCGGTGCGCGGCAACGGCCGCATCATCGACGAGCTGGAGCGCCTGTTCGCCGGCGCGGGCTGGAACGTGGTCAAGCTGGTCTGGGGCAGCGACTGGGACGGCCTGTTCGCCCGCGACCTGACCGGCGCGCTGGTGCGCACGCTCGAAGGCACGGTGGACGGCCAGATGCAGACCTTTGCGGCCAAGGACGGGCGCTTCAACCGCGACAACTTCTTCGGCCAGAACCCCGAGCTGGCGGCCCTGGCCCAGGGCATGACGGACGAGCAGATCGACCGCCTGAAGCGCGGCGGGCACGACCTGGTGAAGATCCACGCTGCTTACGCCGCCGCCGCGCGCCACCAGGGCCAGCCTACGGTGATTTTGGCGCACACCAAGAAGGGTTACGGCATGGGCACGGCCGGCCAGGGCAAGATGACCACGCACAGCCAGAAGAAGCTGGACGAGACCGACCTCATCGAGTTCCGCAACCGTTTCAACCTGCCCCTTACCGACGAGCAGGCCACCAGCCTGGCCTTCTTCAAGCCCGCCGAGGACAGCCCCGAGATGCGCTACCTGCGCAGCCACCGCCAGGCCCTGGGCGGCTACCTGCCGCGCCGCGACACTACCTGCGAGGCGCTGCCCGTGCCCGCCATCGAAAGCTACGCGCAGTTCGCGCTGCAGCCGCAGTCCAAGGAGATGAGCACCACCATGGCCTTCGTGCGCATGCTCGGCGGCCTGCTCAAGGACGCCACGCTGGGCCCGCGCATCGTGCCCATCGTGGCCGACGAGGCGCGCACCTTCGGCATGGCCAATTTGTTCAAGCAGGTCGGCATCTACAGCAGCGTGGGCCAGCGCTATGCGCCCGAAGACATCGGCTCGGTACTGAGCTACCGCGAGGCGCTGGACGGCCAGATCCTGGAAGAGGGCATCAGCGAGGCCGGCGCCATCGCCAGCTGGACGGCCGCGGCCACCAGCTACACGGTGCACGGCCTGGCCATGCTGCCGTTCTACATCTACTACTCGATGTTCGGCTTTCAGCGCGTGGGCGATGCGATCTGGGCGGCTGCCGACCAGCGCGCGCGCGGCTTTTTGCTGGGCGCCACGTCGGGCCGCACCACGCTGGGTGGCGAGGGCCTGCAGCACCAGGACGGCAGCAGCCACCTGGTGGCCGCAACGATACCCAACTGCAAGGCCTACGACCCGGCCTACGCGGGTGAGATGGCGGTGATCATCGACGCCGGCATGCGCGAGATGGTGACCGAGCAGCGTGACGTTTTCTACTACGTCACGCTGATGAACGAGAACTATGCACAGCCCGACCTGCCCGTGGATGCGGCCGAAGGCGTGCTGCGCGGCTGCTATGTGTTCCAGCGCGTCGAGGCCGAAGGCGCTGCAGCAACCAACGCCCGCCAAGTGACGCTGCTGGGCTCCGGTGCCATCCTCACCGAGGTGGTCAAGGCTGCGCAGCAGCTGGCCGCCGAGGGCATCACCGCCACCGTGGTCAGCGTGACCAGCTGGAGCGAACTGGCGCGCGATGGCGTGGCCTGCGAGCAGCGCGCCATTGCAGGAGAAACAGATAAGCCGGGTACCCCCTGGCTTGGAGCACAGCTGGCCGCCACAAGCGGACCGGTGATTGCTGCAACCGACTATGTGCGCGCCGTGCCCGAGACGGTGCGGGCCTTCATTCCCGAGGGGCGCAAGTACATGACCTTGGGGACCGATGGCTTTGGGCGCAGCGATACGCGGGCGGCGCTGCGGGAGTTCTTCGGGGTGGATGCGGCCGCGGTGGCGAAGGCCGCGAAGTTTGCGCTGGGGGCCACGACGGCGCGTTGAGCCCTCTGCAGGCCGTTGTAAAGCATGCTCTTTCAGGGCGGCAAGCGTGGTGCGCTACGCTTGCCGCCCTGGTGTTTTTTTGCGCTTGTTTCCCATGACCCTGCCCTTTGCCACGGTGGCCCTGACGGCCGAGAACATTGCCGACTGTGCGGACCTGTACCTGGGCGTGTTCAATGCACCGCCCTGGAACGATGGATGGGAGCATGCCGCTGTGGTGGAGCGGCTCGCGGCCTTCATGGCCTTTCCGGCTGCGCGCGCAATGGCGTTGCTGGTCGAGGACGTGCCGGTTGCCATGGTGCTGGGGTGGAAGGAGCGGTGGGTGAATGGGTGGACGTTTCACATCAAGGAGATGTGCGTTGCAGGGCATTTGCAGCGGCAAGGGGCTGGGGCAGTCCTGATGCTGGCGTTGGAGGATGCGCTGCGGACAGAGGGGATCGTGAGTGTGAACCTGCAGACCCTGGAGGAGGCGCCGGCGTTTGGGTTCTATGAGGGCCTGGGCTATCGCAAGGGGCGGGTGGTGATGCTGGGGAAGCTGCTGTAGTGGGCCAAGCCATCGGCAAACGGCTGGTGTGGCGCAGTCGGGGAACCCCCAGTGCCGGCCGGTTAAGAGTCTTCTTACAATGTGTTGCAGTCAACCATTGGAGGGCGCCATGGCAAACGTCACCTGGGACCACGATCCGCCTACCACCTGGATAGCGACGGTCAGCGGGCAAGCCGTCTGCTCGGTCAAGCGCAAGGACATTGGTGGTTGGACGGCAGGTTGGACGGATGAGCGTTTGTGGCCGCCTCCCTCCCATCTGCCCAAGGCCCTGCCGCAGCCCACGCGGTTTTTCAGCAGCCTGGAAGAGGCGAAGGTGGCCGTGGAGCAGGCGTTGTCGCCCTGAGCGCTGTTCGAGTTCCTTGGGTGCTGGTGCGTCGCTGTGGTACCAAGGTGTTGCGCCAAGCCTGCAACCACCATTGCAGGCGTTGGCCAGTGGCACGTAGCTGCTGCGGCGCTTGAGTTTTGAGGGCGGAGGCCGGGTCTCGGCCCGGCGGCCGAGGTACCTTTCTTTGAGTCGCCAAAGAAAGGTACCCCAAAGAAAGGCGACCCCGCTGCCCGTGTCCCCACTCGCCCGTTGGGCGAGTGGGGCAGCCTGCGATGCTCGGTCCTGGGGTGACGCCGAAGAACTCCCTGCGCTGCCTCTGCGAGGCAGCTCCGGTCAGACAGCTTCGGCGAGCCAGACGACGAGGCGCGTGTCCTTCGGCACGCGCTCACCCCAGGCCCTGCGCTTCTCGGCACGGTCAGAAGGGGGTGGGAACGGGCTCC
>NZ_JBWKPP010000028.1:0-51525 GCF_059418305.1 Acidovorax sp. GW821-FHT09B03 | reverse complement strand
GCCGCCGTCAGGGTCGTCTTGCCGTGGTCCACGTGGCCAATCGTACCCACGTTGACGTGGGGCTTGGTCCGTTCGAACTTACCTTTTGCCATTTTTCCGACTCCGAAAAAAATCTACAAACTACACAACGAAATTTCGGCGCACCCGAACGACTTCGGGTGCGCCTGAAGGTGGTGCCCATGGCGGGAATCGGACCCGCGACCTCTCCCTTACCAAGGGAGTGCTCTACCACTGAGCCACATGGGCAATCGGAACCGCTTTCGCAACCCCAAAAAAAACTTCTCTCTCAACCTGCCAGCAAACCGAACAATGGAGCGGGAGACGGGAATCGAACCCGCGTCATTAGCTTGGAAGGCTAGGGTTCTACCATTGAACTACTCCCGCACTGCCAACTGGCCCTGCGATCCCAGCCCCAAGGGGCCTACCGCAACCTGCTTTCATTTTCTTCTACTGGTGGAGGGGACTGGATTCGAACCAGTGTAGGCGTAAGCCAACAGATTTACAGTCTGCCCCCTTTAGCCACTCGGGCACCCCTCCGGAGAATCTCGAATTATAGCACTGAATTTTTACGCTCTGCAAAAGCACATGCCAAAAAAATCCAAGCGCCACTTTTCGCCCCAGACATTGCGCGGCACCGCTTGCGACGGCGGCAGCGTTTTTGCCTGAGACCGCGATTCTATGCCACCCGAAGATGCCCCGGCGCCAAGTTCGGGCTTTTGGTGTGGAAAAAACCGCCGCAGCCCCACCAGCGGCACGACCTCCACCCGGCAGGTGCGCTGTCGACCCCGGCCCCTGCTCGCGAGCGCCGGACCCCGCACCCTCCTGCCGGCAGCCGCACCAGAGCCATTTCCTGTGCAGCGTCCAGAAACTCGCGTCAGTGCGCGCAGCACAGGCGCCGGATCGAAGTATTGAATTAACTCATTAATCCATTGAATTTAATCGTTTGAAAGATGGCATGGAACGCATTGAAATACAGCCCATGCCGGGAGCCCGTCCCCCTGGCTGAGGCTTACACGACAACCCCCTACGGAGAGATCGCCCATGGACAGACCGCTTCCACCCCCGCGCCGCCTGCTGCTGGCGTCCCTGGCAACCGCACTGACCCTGCACCTGGCGGTGCCGCTGCAGGCCCATGCGCAGAGTGCCGCTGCCGCCGAGATCGACCGGCTGCTGGCCAAGCAGGCCATCACGGAACTGATCTACAAGTACCCGCGCGCCCTGGACCGCGGTGACCGCGAGATGCTGATGTCGCTGGCCCATCCGGGCGCGAAGATGCGCTTTGGCACCCGTGACTTCCCCCACTGGGAGGCCTACGTGGATTGGCTGATCAAAGCCCATGACGAGATGGCGGGCAACAACCACCGCATCACCAACATCCTGATCGAAGTCAACGGCGACCGTGCCGTGAGCGAATGCACGGGCACCGCCACGCTGCTGGTTCCCAAGGAAGGCAATCCCAATCTCTACGAAGAACGCTGGATGCACTCCCGCTACCTGGACACCTGGTCGCGGCGCAACGGCAAGTGGGCGCTCGATGGACGCCACACGGTGAGCGACTACCGCCGCGTGCTGGATGTCCCCGCCGAGCTGGTCAAGTCGCGCTACCAGGTCATCGGCCACACCGGACGCAGCGATCCCTCCTACCGGCATTTCGAGAGCATCAAGTGATGAGCCCCCTGATCAACCCCACCCGCCGGTGCCTGCTGGCCGCACTGGGCCTGGCCAGCGCCCCGCTGTGGGCGCAAGCTCCCGCGTGGCCGGCCCGTACCGTCAAGATCGTGGTCCCCTACGCGCCGGGGGGCGGTGTGGACCTGGTGGCACGCATGCTGGCCGAGCGCCTGCACCGGCAGTGGGGCCAACCGGTCGTGGTCGACAACAAGGCCGGTGCGTCCACGCTGATCGGTGCCACGGCGGTCGCCAAGGCGGCCCCCGATGGGCTGACGCTGCTGCTGACCAGCGAGGCCACCATCACCAGCAACCCCTTTCTGTTCGACAAGCTGCCCTACGACCCCGTGCGTGAGCTGGCGCCCATCAGCCAGCTGGTGAGCTTGCCGCAGATGGTCGTTGCGCACCCTTCGGTGCCAGCGAACACCATGGCCGAACTGATGGGCCTGGTCAAGTCGCGCACCCATGCGCTGAGCTATGCCTCCTACGGCTCCGGCAGCCTGCCACACCTGCTGTTCGAATCGCTGCGGGCCAAGCACGCAAGCAACCTCGTGCACGTGCCCTACCGGGGGATATCGCCCGCGGTGTCTGCCGTGCACGCCGGCGAGACGCAGCTCACGCTGGCGGGCGTGTCAGGCGCCCTGGCCCTGCTGCGCGCCGGCAAGCTCAAGGCCCTGGCGGTGGGACGCGCCACCCGGCTGGCAGAAATGCCCGATGTGCCCACCCTGCGCGAGGCGGGGCTGGCCGACATCGATCCGGGCGAATCCTGGTTCGGCCTGTTCGCCACCGGGGGCACGCCCGCGAGCGTCGTGCAGAAGATCCACCAGGATGTCGCGGCCATCGGCAACGACCCTGCCTTCCGCGAGGCCGTGCTGCTCGCGCGCGGCTTCGAGCCGGTGTTCTCGAACCCTGCGGCCTTCGCGCGGTTCATCGAGGCCGACATGCGCCAGAAGGCGCAGCTGATCCGCATCTCGGGCGCCAAGGCCGAGTAGGCCCCCTCCCCCCTTTTTCCTTCAGCGACTTATGCACCCGCGCGTGGTGCAGGAGATTCTTCGTGCCTTCGAAACCTTCGCCCGACCGTTCCGGCCTCGACCAGGAGCTCATCATCCGTGGCGGCCACGTGCTCACCATGGACCCCGTGCTGGGCGATCTGCCCTGTGCCGACGTGCATGTGCGCGATGGCGCCATCGTGGCGGTCGGCCCCCAGCTTCCCGTGCAGGGAGTGCCCGAAGTGGACGCGCAGGACATGATCGTGCTGCCGGGCTTCGTGGACACGCACTGGCACCTGTGGAACAGCGCCCTGCGCGCCCTGGTGCGTGGCGATGACCCCGTGCACGGCTACTTTCCCGTCACCCTGGGGACCGGGCCGCTGTTCACCCCCGACGACAGCTATTGCTCCGTGCGCCTGGGGCTTGCCGAGGGATTGCTGTCGGGCATCACCACGGTCCACAACTGGGCCCACAACACCCGTTCGCCAGCACACGCCGACGCCGAACTGCGCGCCATGGCCGACATGGGCGTGCGCGGTCGTTTCGCCTACGGATGGGGGCAGGAGCAGCCGCTCGCCCAACCCATGGACCTGGGCGGCCTGGAAGGCCTGCAGCAGCAGGGCCTGCCCTCGCCGCTGCTCACGCTCGGCGCAGCCGTGCGCACCCCTGTGAGCAATCCGCGCGGCGCCGTGCCCATAGAGGTGGTGGCTGAGGAGTGCGCCCGCATCCGCTCCCTCAACCTGCCGCTGACCATGCACGCCCGCCCCGGGGTGGTGTCCGTGCTGGCCGAGCACGGCCTGCTGGGCCGCGACCTGCAGCTGGTCCATCCGCAGGGCATGGCGCCACAGGACTGCGCCTTGCTGGCAGCGGCCGGAACCACCATGACCTGCTCGCCCACGATCGAGATGCTTTACGCCCAGGCCAACCGCGGCGTGATCCAGTTCCAGGAGATGGAAGAGGCCGGCGTGCACCAGAGCCTGTCGGTGGACAGCTCCGGCGCATCCGCCAATGCCGACTTCTTCGCCTGCATGCGGGCCCTGCTGTGGTCGCACAAACAGCGCTTCGGCAACCGCATCCCGCTCACCGCGCGCCGCCTGCTGCGCCTGGCCACGCTGGACGGCGCACGTGACCTCGGGCTGGACCACCTGATCGGCTCCCTGGTCCCCGGCAAGCGCGCGGACATCCAGATCGTGCGCGCCACCGATCCCAACCTGGCACCGGTTTTCGATCCTGCCCATGCGCTCGTGTATTCGGCGCAGCCGGCCAACGTGGACACGGTGCTGGTCGACGGCCGGGTCCTGCTGCGCCGCAGCCAACCCACCCGCTGGGACAGCACCGACATCGTGCGCCGGGCCACCGCGTCCATGCGTGCGCTGGCCCGCCGCCACCCCTTGCCCTGAGCGCCACTTCCCAACCCGGGCCGGCAACGGAGCCAGCCCCTCACCCAAAGGAGAGCACGATGCAACACCGATACACCCGCGCACTGGCGGCCATGGCCCTGGCCGGCCTGCTCCTGCCCCCCGCGATGGCCGCCGAGCACCTGGAGCACGGCGAAAGGACCAAAGGCCGGTCTTATGCACCCGCCGTGGTCACCGAAGGCGGCCGCACCATCTGGCTGGCAGGCGAAACCACCACCACGGACCTGAACGGCAAGGACATCAAGGGCGACTTCGAAGCCCAGGCCCGCACCATCTTCGCCTTGCTGGAGCAGACCCTCCAGCGCGCCGGCGGCAGCCTGCAGGACATCGTGAGCATGACGGTCTACCTGACCGACGCCCGCAACGGCGCGATCTTCTCCAAGGTGCGCACCGAGATGTTCCCCGACCGGCGCTTCCCCGCCAGCGCCCAGATCACCGTGTCCAACCTGGCCGTCCCCGGCATGCTGATCGAGATCCAGGCCGTGGCCGTGACCGGTGACCCATGCGGCAAGGCCAAGCCATGCATCGCGCGTTGACGCCCCGGCCCGCCAGCGGCCGCCCGCGCTCAGGCCTGCAGTTGCTTGCAGCAGTCTTCGAGGCAGGCACGGAAGGCGCTGGCACTGGGCGACAGCGAGCGCGAGGCGCGCCAGACCAGCTCGACATTGCGGTGGATGACCGGGTCGTGCAGTTCACGAAAGCGCGTGCGGGTCGAGCGCACCAACGCACCCACGTAGGCCGGCACCACGGTCGCGCCCAGGCCGGCCTCCACCAGCCCCACCGCCGTGCCCAGTTGGCCGACCTCGAAACGCAGCGCCGCCGTCTCGCCCCCCTGGGACACCAGCGGATCGACCAAGGCACGAAAGCCGCCCGCTGGCGCCAGGCCGATCATGGGCTGGCCCTCCAGGTCGGCCCAGACCATGCGCCGGCGCCGCTGCGCCAGGGGCCAGGCCGCGGGCAGCAGCACACCCAGGCTGTGGCGCAGCAGAGTCGCCCGCTCCATCGCGACGTCCATCTGTGGAAACACGCCGAAGCCGATGTCGGCGTCCCCGTTGTCCACCGCCCGCACCAGCTGCTCGGTGGGCAGATCGGCGATGCGCACCGACACCGCGGGATGCGAGACCTGGAACTGCGCGATCACGCCGGGCAGGAAGTGGGCCGCCAGGAAGGGCGTGGTCGCCACCGTCACGCGGCCACGGCGCTTGTGCAGCAGGTCCTGCGTGTTCGCCACCGCGTGCTCCACGTCCGCAAGGATGCGCTCGGCACTCTCGAACAGCTCGCGGCCCGCGTCGGTCAGCGCGATCTGGCGCGTGGTGCGGTCCACCAGCGGCAGGCCCAGCTGCGACTCCAGCTCGCGCACCAGCAGGCTGGTGGCCGACTGCGTCAGGTGCAGCTTGCGCGCCCCCGCAGTGAAGCCCTCGCTCTTGATCACTTCCACGAAGGCGCGCAGCTGCCGCAAGGTGATGTTCATAAGAAATTCAAATCAATTTCGAGCATTCATTCTATTTATTTCCCCGTCCCCACCCACCCCTCCACGGAAGCGCTCACATGAAAAAAACCTGCTTCGCCCTGTCCTTCATGGGTCTTGCCATGGTCAGTAGCGGCGTCGCCGCACAAACCCAGGTCACGCTGTTCGGCGTGGTCGACCTGGGTGTCGCCCATGTTTCGCACGGCAATGCCCACCTCACCGCACTGAGCTACAGCGGCAACAGCCACGCACGCCTGGGCTTTCGGGGCACCGAAGACCTGGGCGGCGGCATGTCCGCCAGCTTCTGGCTCGAAAGCGCACTCGCCCCCGACACGGGCGGGACCGGACTGAATTTCCAGCGCCGTTCCACCGTCAGCCTGAGCGGCGGCTTCGGCGAGTTGCGCCTGGGCCGCGACATGTCGGCGACCAACCTCAACCCCTCCTGGTTCGATCCCTTCCAGGGCACCGGCATCGGCCAGCCCACGGTCTACAGCATGCTGGGCGCACCGATCCGCGTCAGCAATGCACTGGCCTACCTGCTGCCCAGGCAGCTGGGCGGCTGGTACGGCCAGGTGCAGTACGCCTTTGGCGAAGAGCCCTCCAACAGTGCCAACCGCCGCAACAACAATTACGAAGGTGCGCGCCTGGGCTTCGCCGACGACGCCCTGAACGTCGCCGCCGCCGTGGGCCGGCGCCACAGCGGCACTGCCACCGCGGCGGCCCAGGTCAAGGCCGCCAACGTGGCAGCGTCCTACCGCATCGGCCCCGTCACACCCATGGCCTTCTGGGCCCGCGAAGAAGACAGCCGGGGGGCACGCATCGACGCCTGGCTGATCGGTGCGTCGCTGCGCCATGGCGTGGGCGAATGGCGCGCCGCCTACAGCCACTACGACCGCAGCCACAGCGGCGACGACTGGAGCAAGCTGGCCCTGGGCTACGTGCACCACCTGTCCAAGCGGACGGCGCTGTACGGAACCTATGCCCACATCCGCAACCGCGGGGCCTCGGCCCAGTTGGTCAGCGGCACCGGTGTGGCCGACTGGCCGACCACCCCGCCCTTGGCATCCCAGGCTGGCGCCCGCTCGCAAGGCGTCGAGCTCGGCATCCGCCACAACTTCTGAAACCGCAGCAGGAGCCTCCCCCATGGACCACCTGTCCCCCTCCCCGGCCGGCAGCCCATCCCGCGTGCCCTCGCGCCGCGGCTTTCTCGGCATGTTCGGCTCGCTCGGCACCCTGGGTGCCATCGGCGCAACCAGCTTCGTGCCGGAGGGCCGGCCGCTCGCCCAGACCCTGGCCGCCAAGGGTTCGCGCATCGACTTCCACCACCATTTCTTCTCGCCCGCGTGGGTGCGGCTGGTGGAGCGCCAGCACCTGCAGCAGCCGGTGCTGGGCTTCGACCAGTTCAAGACCTGGACGGTGGAGAAAGACCTGGAAGCCATGGACCGCGGCGGCTTGGAAAAGGCCTTCCTCTCCGTCACGCAGCCCGGCGTCTGGTTCGGCAACGTGGCCGAGACACGCGCTGCCGCCCGCGAACTCAACGAGTTCGCCGCGCGCATGAAGGCCGACCACCCCGGCCGCTACGGCCACTTCGCCGTGCTGCCGCTGCCCGACGTGGAGGGCAGCCTGCGCGAGATCGCCCATGCCTTCGACGTGCTCAAGGCCGATGGCGTGGGCCTGCTCTCCAGCTACGACGACAAGTGGCTGGGCGATCCCTCCTTCGCGCCGGTATGGGCTGAGCTCAACCGCCGCAAGGCAGTGGTCTACGTCCATGCCACCGCGCCCAACTGCTGCGCGTGGAACTTCCAGCCGGGCATCCTGCCCACCTTCGTGGAGTTGGGCTCGGACCTCGCGCGGGCCATGGTGAGCCTGATCCACGGCGGCACCGCCAAGGCCACGCCCGATGTGCGCTACATCTGGTCGCACGGCGGTGGCAGCATCTGGGCGCAGCGCTTCCTCGTCGGCGAGACGGCCGAATCGCTGGCGCGCGTGGCGCCCCCCGACTCGCGCCTGCACCACCTGCGCCGCTTCTACTACGACACGGCCGCTGCGGCGGATGCGGTGCACATCGGCATCCTGAAGATGATCGTGCCGACCTCGCAGATCGTGTTCGGCTCCGACTTCCCGTGGGTCGATCCGGCCAGGATCGTCGAAGGGCTGGAGAAATCCGGCCTGAGCGCCAGCGAGCTGCAGGCCATCTACCGCGACAACGCCAAGGCGGTGCTGCGATGAGCGCGGGCACCCCTGTGGTGAAACAGCTGCCCGCCCAGAGCGGCCTGTCGGCAACAGACCCGGCACAGCTGCTGGCCGCCGTGCTGCGCGCCAATGCCGGCACCCGGGATGCGCGGCTCAAGCAGATCATGGACGCACTCATCCGCCATGCCCATGCCTTCGCGCTGGAGGTGGACCTGACGTCCGCCGAACTCGACCTGGGCATGGACTTCCTGGTACGCATCGGCCAGGCCAGCGGGCCGCACAAGAACGAGGGCATCCTGCTGGCCGACATCCTGGGCCTGGCCACGCTGGCCCAGCTGCGCGGCGCGCGCGAGGCCCTGGCCCAGGGTGGCACCGAGCCCGCACTGGTCGGCCCCTTCTGGCGCGCCCGGCAACCGGTGCGCGCCAGCGGCGAGAGCATCGCGACCGCGGACACGCCGGGCGCTCCGCTGCATGTGCGCGGCCGCGTGTGCTCGCTCGACGGCGCACCGCAGGCCAACGCACGGGTGGAGACCTGGCAGGCCTCGCCGCAGGGCCTGTACGAGAACCAGGACCCCGAACAGGAGGACATGAACCTGCGCGGCGTGTTCCTGACCGACGCCCAGGGCCGCTTCGACTTCCACAGCGTGCGCCCCGCAGGCTACCCCGTGCCGGTGGACGGACCGTGCGGCGAACTGCTGGCGGCCCAGGGGCGCGCCATCATGCGACCGGCCCACCTGCACTTCATCGTGGTGGCCGCAGGCCACAAGGTGCTGGCCACGCAGTACTTCGACATCGACGACCCGAATGCCCACGAGGACGTGGTGTTCGGTGCCGTGGGCTCGCTGCTGCGCCGCTTCGAACCCGATGGCCAGGGTGGCTTCTCCCTGGACATCGAACTGCGCCTCGAACCCGGGGCCACGCAGTTGCCCCATTGCCCCCTTCCCTGACCTCCATCCCCATGCAACACAACGACAACCGAAGTTTCGCGCCGCGCGAGCGGCTCGACGGCGAAATCGCCGTCATCACCGGTGGCACCGGTGCCATCGGACTGGCCACAGCCCGGCGCATCGCTGCGCTGGGCGCACGCGTGGTGCTGCTGCAGCGCAGCGCACCCGAGGCGGCGGCGCCCGCGCTGGCGCAACTGGCCGGCAGCGGGCACCGGGCCCTGCAGGCCAGCGTGACCGACAGCGCCGCCCTGCGCGACGCCGCGCAGACGGTGGAGCAGGAAATGGGCGCCGCCACGGTGCTGGTGAACAGCACCGGCTTCACCCGCCCGGTGCCTGCGGCCGACCTGGATGGTCTCAGCGACGCGCTGATCGACGAGATCTTCGCCACCAACTGGCGCGGCAGCTTTGCGGCCATCCGTGCGTTCGCACCGCAAATGAAGGCAACGGGCGACTCGGTCGTGGTCAACGTGTCGTCGATCGCGGCCTTCACAGGCCTGGGCAGCAACCTGGCCTACGCGGCTGCCAAGGCCGGCACCGATGCGCTGACGCGCGCGCTGGCCAAGACCCTGGCGCCCCAGGTGCGCTGCCTGGCGGTGTCGCCCGGTGTGGTCGACACGGCCTTCGTTCCCGGGCGCGATGCGGCCTTCAACGACCGCGTGGGTCCCACCATCCCCTTGCAACGCGTGGGCACGGCGGACGACGTGGCAGCCGCCATCGTCGCCTGCTGCACCGCGCTGCGCTATGCCACCGGCAGCGTGATCGTCGCCGACGGAGGCCGCCATCTCGGCTGACTGACCATGTCCCTCGAAACCACCACCATCCTCACGTGCGCCGTCACGGGCAATCTCACGCGGCCCGACCAGACGCCGCACCTGCCGGTCACGCCCGGGCAGATCAGCGACGCCTGCCTGGAGGCCGCAGACGCCGGCGCCGCAGCGGTGCACATCCATGTGCGCGATCCGCACACCGGGGCACCGTCCATGGACGTCGAGCTCTATGCCCGCGTGGTCGAGGCGCTGCGCCGCGACCGGCCCGAACTCATCATCAACCTCACCACCGGGCCGGGCGGGCGCTTCGTGCCCAGCGCGGACGAACCCCGCCTGGCCGCACCCGGCACCTCGCTGCTGCGGCCCGAACTGCGCGTGGCGCACATCGCGGCGCTCAAGCCCGACATCTGCTCACTGGACCTCAACACCATGAATTCGGGCGAGCAGGTGGTGATGAACACCCCCGCCAACGTGCGCCGCATGGCCGCCGTGGTGCGCGAACACGGCGTGGTGCCGGAGCTCGAATGCTTCGACACCGGCGACCTGGTGCTCGCGCAGGCCCTGATGGCCGACGGCACGCTGGCCGGGCCGGGCCTGTACACCTTCGTCATGGGCGTGCGCTATGCCCTGCCGTTCACGCCCGCGGCCCTGATGCTGGCGCGCTCGCTGATCGCGCCGCAGGCCTGCTGGTCGGCGTTCGCCGTGGGGCGCCACGCCTTTCCCGCCGTGGCCCAGGCCCACCTGCTGGGCGGAAACGTGCGCATCGGCCTGGAAGACACCATCTACCTCGACAAGGGCCTGCTCGCCCGCAGCAATGCCGAACTGGTGCACAAGGCGCGCCGCATCGTCGAGGACCTCGGCGGACGCCTGGCGACCAGCGCCCAGGCCCGCACCACCTGGGGCCTGCGTGCCACCAACGCCCTGCACTGAACCGATTTCACTCTCCATCCCATCGAAGGACTCTCATCATGACCATTGCCTCTCCCGCGCACGCATTGCGCGTGTCCCAGAAGGCCGAAGCGCCAGAAACCCTCGAGCTGCAGCTGCAGCCCCAGGACCGGCCCGACGCACCGCCCGGCCATGCGGTCGTCGAAGTTCTGGCGGCCGCCGTCAACCCCAGTGACGTCAAGGCGGCGCTGGGCCTGATGCCGCAGGCCATCTGGCCACGCACACCGGGGCGTGACTTTTCCGCCCGCGTGGTGGCCGGCCCGACGGAGTGGCTGGGCGCCGAGGTCTGGGGCACGGGCGGCGACCTGGGTGTCACCCGCGACGGCAGCCACGCACGCTACCTGGTGCTGCCGGTGGCGGCCCTGGCGCGCCGGCCCGATGCCGTGCCCGTGGCCGCTGCGGGCACGGTGGGCGTGCCCTTCATCACCGCATGGGAGGGCCTGCGCCGGGCGGGCCTGCAGGGCCCCGGCCAGACGGTGGTGGTGTTCGGCGCCAACGGCAAGGTGGGCCAGGCCGCCACCCAGCTGGCAACGCGCGCCGGCGCCACGGTGATCGGCGTGGAGCGGGGCACCAGCAGCTACCGCGGCCACGCCAGCCGGCCCGTCACCGTGCTGGACGGAACCCTCCCCGAGCTGGGCCAGGCCCTCCTCGACGCCACGGGCGGGCGCGGCGCCGACATCGCCTACAACACCGTGGGTTCGCCCTACTTCGCACCCGCGCTGCAGGGCCTGGCCGTGGGCGGCACGCAGGTGCTCATCTCCACCATCGAGCGCTCGGTGCCGTTCGACATCCTGATGTTCTACCGCCGCAACCTGCAGTTGCTCGGGGTGGACAGCCTCAAGCTCAGCGTGGAGGACTGCGCCGCCATCCTGAACCTGCTGGCACCCGGCTTCAGCGATGGCTCGCTGCGCGCCTTCGACGTCGATCCTGCCGGCCTGGTGCCCCTGGAGGAAGCGGCCGACGCCTACCGGCGCGTGATTGCGGGCTCGTCCTCGCGTGTCGTGCTGGCCCCCTGAACGGAGACGAGCATGCACCTGGTACGACATGCCGATGCGCCCGGCTACGACGCCCCGGGCCACGAAGGCTTCGCGATGGCACGCCTGCAGGGCCGCGAGGCCGGCCCCGCGGACACGGCGTGGATAGGGCTGTCGCTGGTGGCCCCGAGGGGCAGCACCACGCTGTCCGCCTCCGCGCTGGAAAAGTTCTACGTCGTGCTGGACGGCGAGCTCGAGATCACCAGCCAGCAACCCGGCGGCCCGCCATGCAGCGAGGTGCTGCGCGCGCTCGACAGCTGCCGTATCGCGCCGGGCGAGGCGCGGCAGCTGCGCAATCGCAGCGCGCACCCGGTGCGGGTGCTGCTGGTGATGGCAGAGCCCCGCTGAGCCCATCGGACGCGCCGCCCGCTCAGCGCCGGTCGTCCACCACGTTGAATTCGAAGCGGAACTGCACCGCGACCTTCTCGGGCAACGTCACCACGACGCGTGTCTCCTGGGGATGAAGAATCGTCCCCCCATCGGCGACGATGGCGCCGTTGGCGACGGCCAGTGTTTCGTCCTTCGAGGTGGTGGTGCGGCGCGTGGCCTCCCAGCCGAATTGCCCGGGGCGCAGCTTCTGACGCTGGATCCATGCCCAGATGGCAACGATCTCCGCATTGACCTCGGTTTCGAGGGCACGGGGGGTCAGCGCCTGGCCGGAGAACTCGTAGCGGTCCTCGCGCAGGACCCATTTGAAAAGCAGGTGCGGCATGGTTCTATTGGACACGGCGCATCAGCATTGCGCAAACACCATGGATGGTTTTTGCATAGAACCGATGAGGGTCACCTGGTTGCCCCAGGGGCGTGCCCGGATCCTGTTGGCAATGCATGGAGGCGCATGTCCATGCCACTCCGAAAAGGAAGCGTCAGCGTTCCGAATCGGCATGGAGACAGGAACAGCATCCAGGTTCATGCTGGGAGATGGTGGTGCGGCTGGCGGGGATCGAACCCACGACCCTTGGCTTCGGAGGCCAATACTCTATCCACTGAGCTACAGCCGCATGCGTGTAGCTCGGCATTATCGCATGCAGCACGCACCCTGCGGAGCAAGCGGCCCCCGCCCTCCGCTTACGGCCTGCCGGCGGCCGGCACCGGGGCCCCGAGCCGCAGCCCCAGGCCGGTGATGAAGGCATCGGTGGTCACACGGCCGATACCGGCGAGGTCGAACACGCCGTTGGACAGGATCCAGTTCTGGATCAGGCCATCGAACAGGGCATGCAGGCCCACGGCTGCGCCCATGGGAGGCACCGGCATGGCCACGCGCTGGGCCTGGGCAGCCAGCTCGAAGTCACGGGCCAGCTGGCGCGTGAATCCGTCGCTGGCGGCCAGGTGGCGCTCGCGCACCGCCACCAGCTCGCCCACGTACTCCACCTTGTGCATGGCGATCTCGAACACCCGGCGCGTGTGCTCGTCCGAGGCCACGCTCTCCAGCACCAGGGCCATCACGGCGCGCAGGCGCTGCAGCGGGTCCAGGTCGGTACTGGCTTCGAACTCGCCGTAGCCCTGCTCCAGCGGCAGGGTCACCCGGTCCATCATGGCGTTGAAGAGGTCGACCTTGTCCTTGAAGTGCCAGTAGATGGCTCCCCGGGTGGTGCCCGCGGCCAGGGCGATGTCGCTCAGGGATGCCCTGGAGACGCCCTTGTCGTAGAACACCTTCTCGGCTGCATCGATCAGGCTGTTGCGCGTGGCAATCGCGTCTTCTTTGGTTCTGCGCACCATGGATACAGCCTCCCGTTCATTGCAATTTCACAGGCGGCCCAGGTTGGGCGCCAGCCCTATTATACATCCATGGTTGTATGTATAATTGCCCGTCTATTGGTAGAAACTCCTATTCGCCGACGCACACCGCTGCTCGGCGATGCCTGCCGTGAACATCCCGTTGATGCCCAACACAAGGACTCCCATGCCTCGCCTGCGTGACCCATCCCGCCGCATTGCGCGCATCCCTGCCCTGCAGCGCATGCTGCCCGTGGCCGCTCTGTGCACCGTTACCGTCTTTCTCGCCGCATGCGGCAAGTCCGATGCCCCGGCCGCCGCGGGCGGTGCGCCCAAGATGCCTCCCGTCGAAGTCGGCGTGGTGGTTGCCACGCCGGGCGACGTGGGGCTGGTCACCGAGCTGCCCGGCCGGGTCGAAGCCTCGCGCGTGGCCCAGGTGCGTGCCCGCGCTGCCGGCATCCTGCTCAAGCGCGAATTCCGCGAAGGCAGCGACGTGAAGGCGGGCCAGCCGCTGTTCCGCATCGACCCGGCCACCTACGCGGCCGCTGCGGACAGCGCCAAGGCCAGCCTGGCCAAGGCCGAGGCCAACCTGGCCCAGGCCACGGCCACGGTGGAGCGCTACCGCCCCCTGGTGGCCGCCAATGCCATCAGCAAGCAGGACTTCGTGAACGCCGAGGCCGCCCAGAAGCAGGCCCAGGCCGACGTGGAAGCCGGCCGCGCAGCCACGCGCACCGCGGGCATCAACCTTGGCTACGCCAGCGTGACGGCCCCCATCTCCGGGCGCATCGGCCGCGCCCTGGTGACCGAAGGCGCGCTGGTCGGCCAGGGCGAAGCCACGCCGCTGGCCATCATCCAGCAGATCGACCCGGTGTACGTGAACTTCACCCAGTCGGCCAGCGACGTGTTCGCGCTGCGCCGTGCCATGGAAAGCGGCCAGTTCAAGCGCGCCAGCGGCGACGCCGCCAGCGTCAAGCTGCTGCTGGGCGATGGCTCGGCGTACGCCCATCCCGGCAAGCTGCTGTTCTCGGACCTGTCGGTCGATGCGTCGACGGGACAGGTCACGCTGCGCGCCGAAGTGCCCAACCCCAAGGGCGAGCTGCTGCCCGGCCTGTACCTGCGCGTGCAGATCGAGCAGGCAGAGGTCAGCAACGCCATCACCCTGCCCCAGCAGGCGGTGACGCGCACCCAGCAGGGTGACACGGTGAGCGTGGTGGGCGAGGACGGCAAGATCAGCCCGCGCAGCGTGAAGATCAGCGCGGCGCAGAACAACCGCTGGGTGGTGCTCGACGGCCTGAAGGCCGGCGAGAAGGTCATGGTCGACGGCTTCCAGAAGCTGCAGATGCTGCCTCCGGGGACACCCGTGAAACCCGTTCCATGGCAGGCCGCCGGTGCCGCGCCCGCTGCGGCGCCAGCCGCCGCAGCAGCCCCCGGTGCCGCACCTGCGGCCTCTGCCGCCGCGTCGAAGTAAGGGGCATCCATGGCCAAGTTCTTTATCGACCGCCCGATCTTCGCGTGGGTGATCGCACTGTTCATCATGGTGATGGGCGGGGTGGCGATCACGCAGCTGCCGATCGCGCAGTACCCGCCGGTGGCACCTCCCGCCATCGTCATCAACGCCGCCTACCCCGGTGCCTCTGCGCAGACGCTGGAGGACAGCGTGCTGTCCGTCATCGAACGCGAAATGAACGGCTCGCCCGGCCTGATCTACATGGAGTCGGTGGCCCAGGCCGATGGCTCGGGCAGCATCACGCTGAGCTTCCAGCCCGGAACCAACGCCGAGCTGGCGCAGGTGGACGTGCAGAACCGCCTCTCGCGCGCCTCGCCGCGGCTGCCCTCGGCCGTGACGCAGCAGGGCGTGCGCGTGGACAAGTCGCGCTCCAACTTCCTGCTGTTCACGATGCTCTCGTCGACCAACCCGAAGATGGACACCGTGGCCCTGGGCGACTATGCCTCGCGCAACATCGTGCCCGAGCTGCAGCGCCTTCCCGGCATCGGCCAGGCCCAGCTGTTCGGTACCGAGCGCTCGATGCGCATCTGGATCGACCCGGCCAAGATGGTCAGCTTCAACCTCTCCTCGGCGGAGATCACGGCCGCCATCCGGGCGCAGAACGCCCAGGTGGCCAGCGGCACCATCGGTGACCTGCCCAACGTGGCCGGCCAGGGCATTGCCGCCACGGTGGTGGTCAATGGCCAGCTGTCCAGCGTCGAGCAGTTCGGCGGCATTGTGCTGCGCGCCAACACCGATGGCTCCACCGTGCGCCTCAAGGACGTGGCGCGCGTCGAGCTCGGTGGCCAGGCCTATGCCACCTCGGCGCGCCTGAACGGCAAGCCCGCCGTCGGTATCGGCGTGCAGCTGTCGCCGAGCGGCAATGCGCTGGAGGCCGCCAAAGCCGTGCGCGTGAAGATGGACGAGCTCTCCCGCTTCTTCCCGCAGGGCACGGAGTGGAGCATCCCTTACGACAGCTCGCGCTTCGTGGACATCTCCATCACCCAGGTGGCCATCACCCTGCTGGAGGCCGTGGCCCTGGTGTTCCTGGTGATGTTCCTGTTCCTACAGAACTGGCGTTACACCATCATCCCGACCATCGTCGTGCCGATCGCCCTGCTGGGCACCTTCGCCACGCTGCTGGCGCTGGGTTTTTCGATCAACGTGCTGACCATGTTCGGCATGGTGCTGGTGATCGGTATCGTCGTGGACGATGCCATCGTGGTGGTGGAGAACGTCGAGCGCATCATGAGCGAGGAAGGCTTGCCGCCGCTGGAGGCGACCCGCAAGGCCATGCGCCAGATCTCGGGCGCCATCATCGGCGTGACCGTGGTGCTGATCTCGGTGTTCGTGCCGCTGGCCTTCTTCTCCGGCTCCACCGGCAACATCTTCCGCCAGTTCTCGGCAGTGATGGTGGCCTCCATCGGCTTCTCGGCCTTCATGGCGCTGTCGCTCACGCCGGCCCTGTGCGCCACGCTGCTCAAGCCGGTGGAAGCCGGCCACCACCATGAAAAGAGCGGCTTCTTCGGCTGGTTCAACCGCGGCTTCTCGCGCACGGCCAAGGGCTACGAAGGCCTGGTCTCGCGCATGCTCCGCAAGGCCGCGCGCTACCTCGTGATCTACGCTGCCATCATCGGCGCCGTGGTGGTGGTCTACATGCGCGTGCCCACCTCCTTCCTGCCCGGGGAAGACCAGGGCAACATCATCGTCAACGTGCAACTGCCTCCGGGTGCCACCCAGGAGCGCACGCTGGCCGTGATGCAGCAGGTCGAAGAGTTCATCCTCAAGCAGCCCGAAGTGCAGAGCATGGTCGGCGTGCTGGGCTTCAGCTTCTCCGGCCAGGGCCAGAACGCCGCGCTCGCCTTCGTGACCCTGAAGGACTGGAAGGAACGCCACGGCCCCGGCCAGTCGGCCCAGGACGTGGCAGGCCGGGCCTTCGGCGGACTGATGGGCATCCGCGATGCCTTCATCTACCCGCTGAGCCCGCCACCCATCCCCGAGCTGGGCAACGCCAGCGGCTTCTCGTTCCGCCTGCAGGACCGCAGCGGCGCCGGGCACGAGGCGCTGATGAACGCCCGCAACCAGCTGCTGGGCATGGCCTCGCAGAGCAAGGTGATCACCCAGGTGCGCCCCGACGGCCTGGAAGACGCACCGCAGCTGCAGATCGACATCGACCGCGACAAGGCCAACGCACTGGGCGTGCCCTTCGACGCGATCAACTCGGCCCTGTCCACCGCCCTGGGCTCCACCTACGTCAACGACTTCCCGAACCAGGGCCGTCTGCAGCGCGTGGTGGTGCAGGCCGACGCGCCGGCGCGCATGCAGCCCGAGGACCTGCTCAAGATCAACGCCAGTAACAGCCAGGGCAAGCCCGTGCCGTTGTCGGCCTTTGCCAGCACCCGCTGGATCAAGGGTGCACAGCAGACCGTGCGCTACAACGGCTACCCGGCCGTGCGCATCTCGGGCTCGCCCGCACCGGGCATGAGCACCGGCGCCGCCATGGCCGAGATGGAAAAGCTCGCCGCCCAGCTGCCGCCGGGCTTCGGCTACGAGTGGACGGGCATGTCGCGCGAAGAAAAGCTCGCCGGCTCGCAGTCGCTGATCCTGTACAGCTTTGCCATCCTGGCCGTGTTCCTGTGCCTGGCCGCGCTGTACGAAAGCTGGTCGATCCCGCTGGCCGTGATCCTGGTGGTGCCGCTCGGTGTGCTGGGCGTGCTGCTGGCCACCCTGCTGCGCGGATATGCGAACGACATCTACTTCCAGGTGGGGCTGATCACCATCATCGGCCTGTCCGCGAAGAACGCCATCCTGATCATCGAGTTCGCCAAGGACCTGCAGGCCCAGGGCCGGGGCGTGGTCGAGTCGGCGCTGGCCGCGGCCCACCTGCGCTTTCGCCCCATCGTGATGACTTCGCTGGCCTTCGGCCTGGGCGTTCTGCCCCTGGCCATCGCCTCGGGCGCGGGCTCGGCGAGCCAGCGCGCCATCGGCACCGGCGTGCTCGGCGGCATGATCACCGGCACGGCACTGGCCGTGTTCTTCGTGCCCGTGTTCTTCGTGGTGGTGCGCAGCCTGTTCAAGGGCAGCGCGCGCCAGCAGGAAATGAACCGCCGCCACGCAGAAGAAGCAGGAGTTGGAACCCATGATTGACCGCCGCCCCACCCATCTGGCCCTGGCCGCAGCCACCGCGCTGCTGCTGCTCTCGGGCTGCTCGATGATCCCCACCTACGAGCGTCCCGAGGCACCCGTGCCCGGCACCTACCAGGCGGGCGCCACGGCGCCCGCAGGGGCCGCTGGCGCGGCGCAGGTGCCGTGGCGGGACTACTTTGCCGACCCGCGCCTGCAAACCCTGATCAGCGCGGCGCTGGCCAACAACCGCGACCTGCGCGTGGCCGCGCTCAACATCGAGCAGGCGCGGGCGCAGTTCCAGATCCGCCGCGCGGACCAGTTCCCCAGCGTGGGCCTGGGCGTCAACGCCAGCCGGGGGCCCTCGGCGTCCAACGGCGATCTGACCAACTCGTTCAGCGCGGGCCTGGCCCTCTCGGCCTGGGAGATCGACTTCTTCGGCCGCATCGCCAGCCTCAAGGAACAGGCGCTGGCACAGTACCTGGCCAGCGAGGAAGGCCGCAATGCCGCCCAGGTCAGCCTCGTGGCCGCCGTGGCCAACGGCTGGCTGACCCTGTTGGCCGACGAAGAGCTGCTCAAGCTCTCGCGCCGCACACTGACCTCGCGCGAAGAATCGGTGCGCCTCACGCGCCTGCGCCTGGATGCCGGCGTGGCTTCGGAACTCGACTTCCGCCAGGCCGAGTCGCTCACCCAGGCCGCGCGTGCCACGCTGGCACAGCAGCAGCGCCAGCGCGCGCTGGACGAGAACGCCCTGGCCTTGCTGCTGGGCCAGCCGGTGCCGGCCGAGGTCCTGGCCAGCCTGGCGGGCAGCACGCTGGCCAACGCACCGGCCATGGCCGCGCTGCCTGCGGGCCTGCCCTCGGAGCTGCTCAGGCAGCGCCCCGACATCCGCCAGGCCGAGCAGCAGTTGATCGCTGCCAACGCCAACATCGGTGCCGCGCGCGCCGCCTTCTTCCCGCGCATCTCGCTGACGGCACAGGCCGGCACGGCCAGTGGCGAGCTCTCGGGCCTGTTCAAGAGCGGCTCCTGGGGCTTCACCATCGCCCCGTCGCTGCTGCTGCCGATCTTCGATGCCGGCCGCAACCAGGCCAACCTGGAGAGCTCGCAGGCCTCGCGCAGCATCGCCGTGGCGCAGTACGAGAAAGCCATCCAGACGGCGTTCCGCGAGGTGTCCGATGCGCTGGCCGGCCAGTCCACCCTGGTCGAGCAGTCCGAGGCCCAGCAGCGCCAGGCCGAGGCCGAAGAGGCCCGCCTGCGCCTGGCCGACCTGCGCTACCGCAACGGCGTGTCCAGTTACCTGGACCTGCTGGATGCCGAGCGCTCGCTGTTCAGCACCCAGCAAGGGGTGGTGCAGGTGCGGCTGGCCCAACTGCAGAACCAGGTCGTGCTCTACAAGGCGCTGGGCGGCGGCGGTATGGCCGAGCCAGTGGCCCGGGCGGCTGCGGGCTCCTGAACGCCTTCGGGCGGCCACTGCCACAGTGTGCCGCCCGAAATTGTTTTGTCTGCCTTTCGGCACGCACGTCGCCCGTGCTGCAGGGGCCGGGGGCACCGGCAGATATAATTGAAGGTTGATTGCATCAAAGCCCCACGATAAACCCGAGGAAGTCATGAGCGACACCCACCACGAAGAAGCCCATACCGGCCCGATCAAGAACCCCAAGCAGTTGCTGATCGCGGTACTTGCCTCGTTTGTGATTCCGATCTTTGCCATCATCGGCCTGGTCCTCTACGTCACCTCGGACAACAAGCCGGCCGCCGGCGCGGTGGACACCCAGAAGGCCACAGCGGCACGCATCCAGAAGGTGGGCGCGGTCGAGGTGCGCGATGCCAACCGGCCGCTGGCCAATGGCGAAGCCGTCTACAAGGCCCAGTGCGCCGCCTGCCACGCCACCGGCGCAGCAGGGGCCCCGAAGTTCGGCGATGCCGCCGCTTGGTCGGCCCGCATCAAGACCGGCTTTGAAACGCTGGTGCAGTCCGCCCTCAAGGGCAAGGGCGCCATGGCCCCCCAGGGTGGCGGCGACTTCAGCGACACCGAGATCGCACGTGCCGTGGCCTTCATGGCCAATGCCGGTGGTGCCAAGTTCGAAGAGCCCGCCGCCCCTGCGGCGGCGGCATCTGCCGCGGGTGACGGCGCATCCGCCGCAGCGGCAGCGCCTGCATCTGGCGCGTCGCAGTAAGCGCACTGCGCTCACCCCAACAAAAAGCCGACCCCGCGAGGTCGGCTTTTTTGTTGCCTCTGAATGGCCTGCTCAGGCGCTGGCGTGTCGCGCAGCCGGGCTGGTCACAAAACCATGGCGGGCCGGCAGGTCCTCGGCCCGCACTTCCACCGGCGTCCAGCGGCCCTGCTCCACGGCGTCGGCGGCCAGGCCCACGTCCAGCGTGTGCACCAGGCCCAGCCCCAGCGGCGTGGCCAGGTACACCCGGCCTTGCGCATCAAGCAGGCATTGGTCCACCGTGGTGGACTTGCCTGTGTGGGAGGTCACCGATCCATCGGGCGCCAGGCGCCAGACCAGCGGCGTGGCTTCGAGTTCCACGTACACGCGCTGCGGCCCGTTCTGGAAGAACCACTGCCCTGCCCCATCGGCCTCATAGTTGCGGTGGATGAAGTCGATCAGCTTCTCGTGCTGCAGCAGCGAGCCCTTGGCCTCTGGGAACGGGCCGGCGGCCTGCGTCCGGTCGTCGCGCATGTACCAGCGCCCGCGCGCATCCAGCCCCAGCCAGCCGTAGCAGTCGGGTACGTTCGGCCATTTGGCCAGGGCCTGCTTGACGATGTCATCCATGCCGCGATTGTGCCCCCGCTGCACGGCTTTCCGTGTCAGTCTGCGCCGCGAGCCAGGTGCCCACGGCATCCGGCATGGCCCGCACATGGCCGGGCAGCCGCCCCTTGGCAAAGCCCACGTGGCCACCATGCGCCGGCTGCCAGAGGGTGACGCAGCGGCCCACCTCGTGCACGCCAGGCAGGCTGCTGGCCGGAACGAAGGGGTCATTGCGCGCGTTCACTACCAGCGCCGGGATGCGGATGCGGTGCAGCAGCGGCTTGGCCGACGCCCGCAGCCAGTAGTCCTCGGTGTTGCGAAAGCCATGCACCGGTGCGGTGAAGACGTTGTCGAACGCGTACAGGTCGCGGGCCGCCAGCAGGGCCTGGCGATCGAACAGGCCGGGGTGCTGGGCCAGCTTCTGCAAGGCCTTGGGCACCAGGGTGCGCAGGAACATGCGGGTGTAAACCTGCCGGTTGAAGCCGCGCCCGATCGCATGCCCGCCGGCGGCCAGGTCGATGGGCGAACACACCGCAGCAATAGCGTCGGCGCTGTGGCCAGCCTCCTCGCCCAGCTCGGCGGCCCAGCGCAAAAGCGCGTTGCCCCCCAATGACACGCCTGCCGCCATCAGCGGGCCTGTGTGCATGGCACGCAGGCGCTGCAGCATCCAGCCGATCTCGGCATGGTCACCCGAGTGATAAGCGCGCGGCGCGCGGTTGATCTCGCCGCTGCAGCCGCGAAAGTGCGGCAGCGCACAGGCCCAGCCACGCTCTCGCGCGAGGTCGGCAAAGGCCTCGCTGTAGTGGCTGCGCGAGGAGCCTTCAAGGCCATGGAACACCACCAGCAGCGGCCGCTGCGTCGCTGGCGGCACCCCGTCGTCGAGGAAATCGACGTCCACGAAATCCCCATCGGGTGTGTCCCAGCGCTCGCGCCGGTAGGATGGCGGCGCACCGAACACGCGGCGCGAGTACAGCGCAGGCCAGATGGTCTGCAGCTGCCCACCGGGCAGCCACCGTGGCGCCGTGTATTGCAGGGAGTGCATGGCGTGCGGCACCCTCAATGCAGCACCGGCTGCTGCGCCTGCATGGCCTGCACATCCTCCACCACGCCCGCGCTGGCATGGTGCACCACCAGGCGCCAGCCCTGGGGGGTCTTGTGGTAGACATTGGTGGCAATCACGATGGCGCGGTGCATGCCGTCGGGCAGCATCACCTCCACATGCTCGGCCACGCTGTGCACCGCGCTGGACAGCGCCTGCACACGGCGCACCTGGGTCGGTCGGGCACGCACCGTGCCATTGGAAAACATGGCCTCGAACGCGGCGCGGATGGCACCGGCCCCCACGAGCCGGGGACCGCCCGGGTGCACGCAGACAATGTCCTCCTCGTCGGCCCAGCACGACATCAGCAGTTCGATGTCGCCCCGCTGGAGCGCGTCGTAGAAGGCAGTTTCGGTTTCATCCGAAGAGCCGCCCAGAGGGGCGGCTGTGGGTCGTGCGCGTGGCATGGGCAAGGAGAGGGGGTGGTGGGCGGTGCGCCTATTGTGCGCGGTCCGCCGTGCTTGTGGGCCCGCCCGGGCGGGCCCCTGCGGGCGGTCTGCACAGCATTTGCCACTGTCCTGCTGGCAGCCGCGGGTTTTCCTGTACCTCCCCGGACAAGCGCGCCACCTGCCAGCTTGAGGCACGGGTAAACCCGCAAAAGTTCCCGATGCATTGTTTCCAATACTGGAACAGTTAGTTCGCGACTGGGTGGTTTTTCTCTATCCATCCGAGGCGTACAGTTCAACCCATCGATGAGCCGAACCCGCAAGGCGACTCACCGAACCCGGTTCGAAGTTGTTTTTGTTCCGGTTTTTTTGAGACGCTTTTTCACTTTAAGGATTTTCATCATGAACACGACCGCACGCTTCCTCTCCATCGCCGCTGTTGCCGCTTTCGCTTCCTTCGGCGCTTACGCCGACGAAGCCGACGCTTCGCAATTCGCCACCAAGTTCGAAACCAACCGCACCCGCGCCGAAGTGGCCGCTGAAGCCGCCACCGTGGCCCAGACCCGCAGCATCGAGCCCGCTGGTTCGCGCGTGGTGACCTACAAGTCCACCGCTGACCGCGCTGCCGTGCGTGCCCAGGCTGCTGACGCTGTGCGCACCGGCCAGATCTCTTTTGGCGAAATCGGCGCTCTGTAATCAGCGCCCCGGACTGAACTGACCCTCTGCCCAAACAAACCTAACAAAGAATCGAGATCACCATGAACAAGACCGCACGTTTCCTGTCCATCGCCGCTGTGGCTGCTTTCTCCGCTTTCGGTGCCCACGCTGACGAAGCCGACAGCTCGCAGTTCGCCCTGAAGTTCGAGACGAACCGCACCCGCGCTGAAGTGGCTGCAGAAGCCGCGACCGTGGCCCAGACCCGCAGCATCGAGCCCGCTGGTTCGCGCGTCGTGACCTACAAGTCCACGGCCGACCGCGCTGCCGTGCGTGCAGCAGCCGCCGAAGCCGTGCGCCTGGGCCAGATCCCTTCGGGCGAAATCAGCGCCCTGTAATCCACAGGCAAGGCAAGGCTGCAGACCGCACTGCAGCCCCCATGCAAAAGGCCGGTGCCCCGCGAGGGCCACCGGCCTTTTGTATGGGGAAGCGCGAGACAGCGGAAGTGATGGCTCACAAAGGCACAATGCATCGGACAGGAACCGCACGCACACCCCGGATGCCACCCTACCGTTCCATCGACCACATCATGCTGCGCCTGACCGCCGCGGAGCCCTTGTTCGATCTGTTCAGCCGCGTGTTCGGCTTGCCCGTGGCCTGGCCTTTGCAGCACACGGCTTTCGCTACCTACGGCTGGGTGCATGTGGGCAACACGGACCTGGAGCTCTGGGCTGCGGCGTCCAATGCCGACTTGCCCTCCCACGCACAACCACCCCTCGTGCATGGGTTCGCACTCGAGCCTGCGGGGCCTTTGCCGACGGCCATGGCGCAAGTCGCGGCACTGGGCATGCAATGCAAACCATCCCGGCCGTTCCAATCCACGAATGCCCACGGCGAAGTGGTCACGAACTTCACCAACTCTGTGCTGCTGGACCTGTCGGCACCTGAATGCTGCGTGTTCTTTTGCGAATGGAATGCCCAGGGGAGCATCTACCCCTGGGGTGAAGCCGCCACCCCCACGCAACGCCGCGCCCAGCACACGCAGGCGCTGCACGGCCAGGCTGGCGGCCCCCTGGGACTGCTCGGGCTGCAGACGGTGCGCATCGGCACGCCGGACCTTGCCGCGCACCAGTGCCGTTGGCGGGCACTCACCGGCACCCCGCCCGGCAATGCCCTCAGCCTCGCTCCCGGCATCGGGCTGGAGCTGTTTCCCGCCGGGCAGTTGCGCATCGAATCGCTCACGTTCGGCGTGCGCTCGCTGGCCAAGGCACGCGCCTTCCTGGCCCCCCGGCAGTTGCTGCAGGCAGACAGCACCACCGAGGACACACTGGCGCTGGCGTGCGAAGGCCTGCAGATCCGCCTGGTCCAGGGCCCCGGCGAGCAGGCATAAAAAAACCCGGCAGGGCCGGGTTTTCAGGCCAGATCCGCGAGGATCTGGAGGGCTTGCTTGCTTACTTGTTTTCTCTTCTTACTTCTTCTGGCGGAACTTGCGCAATGCGGCGACTTGCGCCGCCAGGACGGCCAGCTCGGACTGGGCTCGTGCCAAGTCGATCTCGCCCTTGGCATTCTTGAGGGCTTCTTCGGCCGATGCCTTAGCAGCATTGGCCTTCTCTTCGTCCAGGTCCTTGCCGCGGATGGCGGTGTCGGACAGCACGGTCACGCGGTTGGGCTGCACTTCCAGAATGCCACCTGCCACGAACACGAACTCTTCGCGACCGTCGGCCATTTCGATGCGCACCGAGCCCGGCTTGATGCGCGTGATCAGCGGGGTGTGGCGGGGAAAGATGCCCAGTTCGCCAGACTCACCAGGCAGCGCGACAAAGCGTGCTTCACCGGAGAAGATGGACTCTTCGGCACTGACCACATCAACGTGGATGGTGTTCATCATTGCTCCTAGGAAAAGGGGATGGGTTGCTCGATTGCAGTGGAAGGCCGAGCAGCGGTGGGCCGCCGCTCAGCCGCCGGGCAATCAGGCCACCTTCTTGGCCTTTTCGAAGGCTTCGTCGATGGTACCGACCATGTAGAACGCCTGTTCTGGCAGGTGATCGCATTCGCCGCCGACGATCATCTTGAAACCACGGATGGTTTCGGCCAGGGGAACGTACTTGCCTGGCGAACCCGTGAACACTTCGGCCACGTGGAAAGGCTGCGACAGGAAACGCTGGATCTTGCGCGCGCGGGCCACGGCCAGCTTGTCTTCAGGAGCCAGTTCGTCCATGCCCAGAATGGCGATGATGTCGCGCAGTTCCTTGTAGCGCTGCAGCGTGCCTTGCACCGCACGGGCCGTGGCGTAGTGGTCTTCGCCCACGACGTTCGGGTCCAGCTGGCGGCTGGTGGAGTCCAGAGGATCCACGGCAGGGTAGATACCCAGCGAAGCGATGTCACGCGACAGCACCACGGTGGAATCCAAGTGGGCGAAGGTCGTGGCAGGCGAAGGGTCGGTCAAGTCATCGGCTGGCACGTAAACGGCCTGGATGGAGGTGATCGAACCGACCTTGGTCGAGGTGATACGCTCTTGCAGGCGGCCCATTTCCTCGGCCAGCGTAGGCTGGTAGCCCACGGCGGAAGGCATGCGGCCCAGCAGAGCGGACACTTCGGTACCGGCCAGCGTGTAGCGGTAGATGTTGTCCACGAAGAACAGCACGTCACGGCCTTCGTCACGGAAGGACTCGGCGATGGTCAGGCCGGTCAGCGCCACGCGCAGACGGTTGCCTGGTGGCTCGTTCATCTGACCGTAGACCATGGCGACCTTGGAGTCTTCGAGCTTTTCGAGGTTCACCACGCCGGAATCGGCCATTTCATGGTAGAAGTCGTTCCCTTCGCGGGTACGCTCGCCCACACCAGCGAACACCGACAGACCCGAGTGGGCCTTGGCGATGTTGTTGATGAGTTCCATCATGTTCACGGTCTTGCCCACGCCGGCGCCACCAAACAGGCCCACCTTGCCGCCCTTGGCGAACGGGCAGACCAGGTCGATCACCTTGATGCCGGTTTCCAGCAGCTCTTGCGAAGGCGACAGTTCGTCGTACGCAGGGGCCTTGCGGTGGATGGATGCCGTCAGTTCCTGGCTCACGGGACCGCGTTCGTCGATGGGCGCGCCCAGCACGTCCATGATGCGGCCCAGCGTCGCCTTGCCCACGGGCACGGTGATGGCGTTGCCGGTGTTGGTCACCATGATGCCGCGGCGCAGGCCGTCGGACGAACCCAGGGCGATGGTACGCACCACGCCGTCACCCAGCTGCTGCTGCACTTCCAGCGTCAGCGTCGTGCCTTCGAGCTTCAGAGCATCGTAAATCTTGGGCATCTGGTCGCGCGGGAACTCAACGTCCACCACAGCGCCGATACATTGAACAATCTTGCCTTGCACTTGAGCCATTTTTCGCTCCAATTTAGATGTTGGTTGAGCTGCTTACACAGCAGCGGCGCCAGCCACGATTTCCGAAAGTTCTTTCGTGATCGCTGCCTGGCGCGTCTTGTTGTAGACCAGCTTCAACTCGCCAATGACGCTGCCGGCGTTGTCGGTGGCGGCCTTCATGGCCACCATGCGTGCCGACTGCTCGGACGCCATGTTTTCCGCAACCGCCTGGTAGATCAGGGACTCGACATAGCGGACCAGCAGATCGTCGATCACGGTCTGGGCATCGGGTTCGTAGATGTAGTCCCAGCCATGCTCGGTCTTCTCGGCCTGCATCTGCTCGGACGACAGGGGAAGCAACTGCTCCACCACCGATTCCTGGCGCATGGTGTTGATGAACTTGGTGTAGCTCAGGTACACCGCGTTGATCTTGCCTTCCGCGTAAGCGTCGAGCAGCACCTTCACAGGGCCGATCAGCTTGTCCAGATGGGGCGTGTCACCCAGGCCCGTCACGTGCGAAACCACCTTGGCGCCGACACGGTTCAGGAAACCCAGGCCCTTGTTGCCGATGGCAACCGCCTCGGTGGACACGCCAGCACCCTGCAGCTCACGCAGCTTGGCCGTCACGATGCGCAGCACGTTGGTGTTCATGCCACCGCACAGGCCCTTGTCGGTCGTCACCACGATCACGCCGGCCGCCTTGGCATCGTTCAGTTTCATGAACGGATGCACGTACTCCGGATTGGCGTGGCCGAGATTGGCTGCAATGTTGCGGATCTTCTCGCTGTAGGGGCGGGCAGCCCGCATCCGTTCCTGCGCCTTGCGCATTTTGGATGCAGCCACCATCTCCATGGCCTTGGTGATCTTCTTGGTGTTTTCCACCGATTTGATCTTGCCGCGTATTTCCTTGCCTGCTGCCATGATGGCTCCTCGTCCGGTTTAAGCGAACGACTTCTTGAACGCGCCGATGGCGGCGGTCAATTCGGCTTCAGCGTCCTTGTCCATGGCCTTGGCCTGTTCCAGCTTGGCCAGCAGTGCGGCGTGGCTGGTCTTCAGGAACTGGTGCAGGCCGTGTTCGAAGTCGAGAACCTTCTTGACGTCGATGTCGTCCATGAAGCCCTTGTTCACCGCGAACAGCGTCGCGCCCATCAGCGAGATGGACAGGGGGCTGTACTGTGCCTGCTTGAGCAGTTCGGTCACGCGGGCACCGCGGTCCAGCTGCTTGCGGGTGGCTTCGTCCAGGTCGGAAGCGAACTGCGCGAAGGCAGCCAGTTCACGGTACTGGGCCAGGTCGGTACGGATACCGCCGGACAGGTTCTTCACCAGCTTGGTCTGGGCAGCACCACCGACGCGCGACACCGAGATACCGGCGTTGATGGCGGGGCGGATACCGGCGTTGAACAGGCTGGTTTCCAGGAAGATCTGGCCGTCGGTGATCGAGATCACGTTGGTCGGAACGAAGGCGGACACGTCGCCGGCTTGCGTTTCGATGATGGGCAGTGCGGTCAGCGAACCGGTCTTGCCCTTGACTTCACCCTTGGTGAAGGCTTCGACGTAGTCGGCGTTCACGCGGGCTGCGCGCTCGAGCAGGCGGCTGTGGAGATAGAACACGTCGCCGGGGTAGGCTTCGCGGCCTGGTGGGCGGCGCAGCAGCAGCGAAACCTGGCGGTAGGCCACGGCTTGCTTGGACAGGTCGTCATAAACGATCAGGGCGTCCTGGCCGCGGTCGCGGAAGTACTCGCCCATCGTGCAGCCCGAGTAGGCCGACACGTACTGCATGGCTGCCGATTCGGAGGCCGATGCGGCCACCACGATCGTGTAGTCCATGGCACCGGCTTGTTCCAGTGCGCGCACCACGTTCTTGATCGACGAAGCCTTCTGGCCGATGGCGACGTAGATGCAGGTCACGCCCTGGCCCTTCTGGGCGATGATGGCGTCGATGGCCACGGCGGTCTTGCCGGTCTGGCGGTCGCCGATGATCAGCTCGCGCTGGCCACGGCCCACGGGCACCATCGAGTCGATGGACTTCAGGCCGGTCTGCAGGGGCTGGTCCACCGATTTACGGGCGATCACGCCCGGAGCGACCTTTTCGATCACGTCGGTGAGCTTGGCGTTGATGGGACCCTTGCCGTCGATCGGCTGGCCCAGGGCGTTCACCACGCGGCCAACCAGCTCGGGGCCGACCGGCACTTCCAGAATGCGGCCCGTGCACTTGACGGTGTCGCCTTCGGAGATGTGTTCGTACTCACCCAGAATCACGGCGCCGACGGAGTCGCGCTCGAGGTTCAGGGCCAGGCCGAAGGAGGGCTGGCCGTCCTTGGTGGCGGGGAACTCAAGCATTTCACCGGCCATCACGTCCGACAGGCCGTGCACGCGCACGATACCGTCGGACACGGACACCACGGTACCCTGGTTGCGGATATCGCTGCTGGCGGCCAGACCTTCGATGCGGCTCTTGATGAGTTCAGAAATTTCTGCGGGATTGAGTTGCATGACTCTTTCCTTCTTTCTTTGGTTCGCTGTCCTCGCCGCGCGTTACGCGGTGAGGGCCGCTTTCATTTGTTCAAGACGGGCCTTGACCGAAGTGTCCAGCACCTCGTCACCCACCACTACGCGAATGCCACCGATCAGGGACTCGTCCAGCTGAACGGCGAGGTTGAGCTTGCGGCCGAAGCGCTTTTCGAGCGCCGAGCCGACCTCAGCCAGCGCTGCGGCGTCCATCGGGAAGGCGCTGTGCACCACGGCATCCGAAGAGCCGCTGCGGCGATTCACGAGGGCACGGAATTGCACGGCGACTTCCGGCAGCGCGTTGAGGCGCCCGTTGTCGATGACCGTGCGCAGGAAGTTCTTGGCCGTATCGGACAGCGCCGAACGCGCAACACCCGTGACGACGGCGAACACCTGGTCTGCCGTCACCTTGGGGCTGTCTGCCAGCTGGCGCAACTGGGGGTTGGCGGCAATGGCCGCCAGTTCATCGACCCAGTCAGCGGTGCTGGCCAGGTCCATGCCCGCGCCCGCAGTAGCGGCCTTGAACAGGGCTTCGGCGTAAGGGCGGGCAATGGTGGCGAGTTCAGCCATGTGTGTCCCCTTACAGCTCGGTCTTCAGGCGGTTGAGCAGGTCGGCGTGAACGCCGGCATTGACTTCCTTGCGGAGAATCTGCTCTGCACCCTTGACGGCCAGCGCGGCAACCTGCTCACGCAGGGCTTCGCGGGCTTGCACCGTTTGCTGTTCGGCTTCGGCACGGGCGGAAGCAACGATCTTGTTGCCTTCTTCCGTGGCGCGTGCCTTGGCTTCTTCGATGATGGCCTGGGCACGTCGGTCGGCGTCCGCAAGACGCGAGGCCGTTTCGTTGCGTGCCTGTGACAGTTCCTTCTCGACGCGCTGGTTGGCAGCGGTCAGTTCGGACTTGGCACGGTCGGCAGCAGCGAGGCCTTCGGCGATTTTCTGGGCTCGTTCATCCAACGCCTTCGCGATCGGGGGCCACACGAATTTCATCGTGAACCACACCAGGATCAGGAAGACGATGGCCTGAATGAACAGGGTCGCGTTGATACTCACGGCAACACCTTTCTAGAGTGGCGTTGAGTGGGAATTACTTGGGCAGGTTGGCCAAGAACGTGGAAGCGAAGGGGTTGGCGAAGGCGAACAGCAGGGCGATGGCCACACCGATCAGGAAGGCAGCGTCGATCAGACCGGCCAAGATGAACATCTTGGTTTGCAGTTCGTTGATCAGCTCAGGCTGACGAGCCGACGATTCGAGGAACTTGCCGCCCATCAGTGCGATACCGATGGAAGCGCCGATAGCGCCGAGGCCAACGATCAGACCACAAGCCAGAGCGACGAGACCGAGAATGTTTTCCATGATGACTCCTGAGTTAAAAAAAGAAAGGTTGAAAGGAAAGAGAAACGAAAGGGAACCGTTAGTGCGCGTTGTGCGCCTGACCGAGGTAGATCAGCGCAAGCATCATGAAGATGAAGGCTTGCAGCGAGATCACCAGAATGTGGAACAGCGTCCAGATGGTGCCAGCGATGACGTGGCCCACAGGCAGCAGCACACCCGACAGCGACAGCGCAGCCGCACCACCCATCAGGGCGATCAGCATGAACACCAGTTCGCCGGCGTACATGTTGCCGAACAACCGCATGCCATGCGACACGGTGTTGGCGACATATTCAATGACCTGCATGAGCAGGTTCACCACGCCCAGGATCAGGGCGAAGATGGGATTCTTGCTGGTGCCGAACGGGGCCGACACGAGTTCGTGCGCCCAGCCGCCGGCGCCCTTGATCTTCACGCTGTACCAGAAGCGCAGGATCAGGATGGCGAATGCCAGGCCCAGGGTAGTGGAGAGGTCGGCCGTGGGCACGACGCGCAGGTAGGCGTGGTGCGGGTCATGGCCGGCAGCGCCATAGATCTGGGCCCAGATGGCGGGCAGCAGGTCCACGGGCAGCATGTCCATGAAGTTCATCAGGAAGATCCAGACGAACACCGTGAGGCCCAGGGGCGCGATGAACTTGCGGCTCTCGGCGTTGTGGATGTTGGCCTTGGCCTGGTTGTCCACCATCTCGACCAGCATTTCCACTGCCGCCTGGAAGCGACCGGGAACGCCGGAGGTTGCCTTGCGGGCCGCGGACCACAGGATCAAAAGGGTCAGAGCACCCAGAACCAAACCCACGATGATCGAGTCATAGTTGATGACCGTGAAGTCAACAATCTTGGTCTGGTTGACGTTTTGAAGATGCTGCAGGTGGTGAACGATGTATTCACTTGCAGTCGGAGCGTGCGCTTCTGCGGCCATCGGACAACTCTTCTCTATATCAATCGGTTTTTCGGACACCGGACCGCACCATGAGCGCGACCCAATACGTTTTCATCGTGAGCACCATGCCTGCCAGCAAGGCCAGCCACACCAGCCCCGGCACAACCCAGGGGGCCGCTGCCAGCAATGCAATGGTGAACACGATCTTGGCAATCTCCCAACCAAAGAACCCCGCCATGGAGGCGCCCGCATTTCCGGACGCCATCTGGCGCGACATACCGCGGGCGAACAATGCGGCCGGAGCCACCACTGCAAGCGCGCCGTAGGCGGCAGACCAGCCCACCTCGGTCCTGCCCGTCAGCCCCCAGGCCACCAGGGCCACGAGCACGCCGACAAGCGCCTGACCCGCCACCACCCTCCACATCGAGACAGGTGGGTTGCGGCTTCGCCACTGCTGCGCTTCCTGCGCGGTCAGGGGCTTGAAGTCAGAATCTTCAGCCTCAGTTTCAGTCTCAGGGGCGATTGTTTTCATTGTTGAGTAACGCCCGTGTTACAGACTGCAAATTTCACAAAGCCTCTAATTATAAGTAAAAACCCGTGCGCAGCGACAAAGACCCGCAATCGGGACTGAAAGGGGTGCGCTCGCCAGCACCTTTGTGGTGACCCACCAACGCCCGCCCGGGCGCTGGGGTTCCCGGTTATGCACCGAAAAGGCGCACATCCGTGTGACACATCCACGACACCGCGAAGGGCTTGCCGCACAATGGCCTTGCCCGCACCGCCACCGCAACCGTAGCACCTGCCCATGACGTCTCCTCCTTTGCCACCGAACCTCACCATCCTCGACTCCTCCTCTGCGGATGCCCGCAAGGACTCGCTGATCGAATACCCCTCGCGGTTCCCGATCAAGGTCATGGGCGCCAAGGTGGATGGCTTCGTCCATGCAGTGACCGAGCTGGCCCGCCAGTACGACCCGACCTTCGACCCCGCCACCATTGAACTGCGCGACAGCAGCAAGGGCAATTACCTCGGAGTTACTGTCACCATCAAGGCCACCAGCCGCGAGCAGCTCGACGACCTGTACCGGGCCCTGTCATCGCACCCCCTCGTCAAGGTGGTGCTCTAAGTCCGTGGCCATCGATCTGCGCACCCTGGGGCGGGTGGACTACGCCGCCACCGTGCAGGCCATGCAGGACTACACGGCCACACGCACGGCCGACACGCCCGATGCGCTGTGGCTGTGCGAGCACGACGCGCTCTACACGCAAGGCCTGGCGGGCAAGAGCGATCACCTGCTCAATCCCGGCACGATTCCGGTGGTGCCCACCAACCGCGGCGGCCAGGTCACCTTCCATGGCCCCGGCCAGGTAGTGGCCTACCCGCTCATCGACCTGCAGCGCGCGGGCTACTTCGTCAAGGAATACGTCTACCGCGTCGAAGAGGCGCTGGTCCGCACCCTGGCGCACTTCGGCGTCACCGGCCACCGCGTGGCCGGTGCCCCGGGCATCTATGTGCGCCTGGATGACCCGCACAGCCACGCCATGCTGCCCCAGCGCCCGCAAAAGCGCGAGGCCGCCGGGCCCGCCGAGCCCGATTTCGCGGGCCTCGGAAAGATTGCCGCACTGGGCATCAAGGTCAGCCGCCACAGCACCTACCACGGCGCCGCGCTCAACGTGGCGATGGACCTGGAACCCTTCGGCCGTATCAACCCTTGCGGCTACGCGGGACTGCAAACCGTGGACCTTTCTACAATCGGGGTCCAAACCACCTGGGACGATGCCGCCAAGGTGCTGGGCCAGCAGCTCGGCATCCGCCTGTCTCCCTGAACCGCCACCAAGCCATGAGCACCACCGACGTCGTCCGCGAAGCGCAGTCCATCGAAGCCTACAACCCGCTGGCCAAGCAGAAGGCCGCGGCCAAGCTGTCGCGCATTCCGATCAAGGTCGAACAGGGCGAAGTGCTCAAGAAGCCCGAGTGGATCCGCGTCAAGGCCGGCTCGCCCACCACGCGCTTCTACGAGATCAAGGACATCCTGCGCCAGAACAACCTGCACACGGTGTGCGAAGAGGCGTCCTGCCCCAACATCGGCGAATGCTTCGGCAAGGGCACGGCCACCTTCATGATCATGGGCGACAAGTGCACGCGCCGCTGCCCGTTCTGCGACGTGGGCCACGGCCGCCCCGACCCGCTGGACAAGGACGAGCCGCTGAACCTGGCGCGCACCATCGCCCAGCTGCGTCTGAAGTACGTGGTGATCACCAGCGTCGACCGCGATGACCTGCGCGATGGCGGCAGCGGCCACTTCGTGGAGTGCATCCAGAACATCCGCGAGCTCTCGCCGCTCACGCAGATCGAGATCCTGGTGCCCGACTTCCGCGGCCGCGACGACCGCGCGCTGGAGATCCTCAAGGCCGCGCCACCCGACGTGATGAACCACAACCTGGAAACCGCGCCGCGCCTGTACAAGGAAGCGCGCCCGGGTTCGGACTACCAGTTCAGCCTGAACCTGCTCAAGAAGTTCAAGGCCCTGCACCCCAAGGTGCCGACCAAGAGCGGCATCATGGTCGGTCTGGGCGAGACGGACGAAGAAATCCTGCAGGTGATGCGCGACATGCGCGCACACGACATCGACATGCTGACCATCGGCCAGTACCTGTCGCCCAGCAACAGCCACCTGCCGGTGCGCCGCTATGTGCACCCCGACACCTTCAAGATGTTCGAGGAAGAGGCCTACAAGATGGGCTTCAGCCACGCCGCCGTGGGTGCCATGGTGCGCAGCAGCTACCACGCCGACCAGCAGGCCCACGCCGCCGGCGTGTAAGACCTGCTGCGCCGCCCACGCGCCCTGCCCTCCTGCCCATGGACACCGCCGGCTCGCTCTCGCTGCGCCGGTATGGCCCCTCCCCCGGCAGCCACAGCCATGACCACTTCCAGGTGCTGCTGGGCCTGGCCGGCGCGCTGGAGCTGGAGATCGATGGACGCGGCATGCGCGTGGCCACCGGCGGCGGCTGCGTCATCGCACCGGGCGCGCACCACGATTTCGAGGCCACCGGTGGCAGCCTGTGCCTGGTGCTGGACAGCAGCGACATGGGCTGGACGCACTGCACCGCCCCGGCATTGCAGAGCGCCCCGCCGCCCCCGGCGCTGACCCTGGCCCGCTACCTCGCCAGCGCCCTGCAGCAGGGCCGCCCCCTGGCCCAGGCCCACGGGCCCGCGCTGCTGCTGGAGGCCTGGCTGCCCCCCTCCCCCGCCTCCCGGACGCCGAACCCGGTGGACGCCACCGCACGCCGCCGCGCCATCGACTGGCCCGCGCTGCGCGCCTGGGCCGCACTGCAATGGCACCGGTCGCTGTCGGTGGCCGATATCGCCCGGCAAGTGCACCTGAGCCCCAGCCAGTTCGCCGCGCGTTGCCGCGAGGAACAAGGCCAGGGCGCGATGGCCTGGCTGCGCAGCCAGCGGCTCGAACACGCCCGCTTGCTGCGCTCGGGTGGCATGGCTGTGGCCGAGGTGGCGCGGCGCACGGGCTACCGCTCACCTTCGGCCCTCACGGCGGCCCTGCGCCGCGGCTGACCGGCCCGGCTCCACGACCGGGGGATGGCGACGACGCTCCGTCGTTGCGCGATGCCCGGCGCGCTTACAGTGGCCGCATGCAAGCCAATCTCTATGCCCTGGGCGCCATTGCGCTGTGGGCTTCCCTCGCCTCGCTGGGCGTGTCGCTGACCCATGTGCCGCCCTTCCTGCTGACCGGGGTGGCGCTGATCATCGGCAGCGTGCCGGCCTGGCCCTTCGTGCTGCGCGACCCGTCGCAGTGGCGCATTCCGCTGCGCACGCTGGCCCTGGGCGTGTACGGGCTGTTCGCCTACCACTTTCTCCTGTTCATCGCGCTGCGCCACGCGCCACCGGTGGAGGCCAACCTGGTCAACTACCTGTGGCCGCTGTTCATCGTGGTGCTCGCACCCGTGCTGTTGCCTGGCGTGTCACTGCGCTGGCCGCACGTGCTAGCGGCACTGCTGGGCTTCGGCGGCGCGGCGATTGCCATCGTGGGCGGCCGCGAGCTCAGCGGCACCCTGGCCTGGGGCTACCTGCCGGCCTTCGCAGCGGCGTTGATCTGGGCCACCTATTCGCTCATGACCAAGCGCGTGGCGGCCTTTCCGACCACGGCCATAGGGCTCTTCGGCCTGGTCTCGGGCGTGCTCTCGCTGTTGTGCCACGTGGCGCTGGAGCCCGCGGCCACCCTGGCGCCGCGCGACTGGATGCTGCTGGCCGTGCTGGGCCTGGGGCCGCTGGGTGCTTCGTTCTTCCTGTGGGACAAGGCGCTCAAGCTCGGCGATGCCCGGCACATCGGCATCCTGAGCTACATCACGCCCCTGGCCTCGACCGCCTTGCTGATCGTGGTGAGCGGCCGCGCGTTCAGCGCCAGCATCGCGCTGGCCACGGCCATGATCATCAGTGCGGCCATCCTGGGCATGCGGGCGAAGTAGAGAAAGAACACCCCGCAAGCGCCAACAGCTCAAGCCGCCCCCGCGGACACCCTGGGAGCCATTTGCGCCCTGCGCAAGCGCAGGAAGAGCCAGCCGGTGATGGACAGGTTCAGCAGGTTCCAGCCAATGCCGTTGAGGAAGGCGGCGTGGTAGCTGCCGGTGAGGTCGAAGATGAAGCCCGACAGCCAGCCGCCCAGCGCCATGCCGACGAGCGTGGCCATGATGGCGGCACCCACCAATGCGCTCGCCCGCGCGGGCGCGAAGTGCTCGCGCACGATGATGGCGTAGGTCGGCACGATGCCGCCCTGGAACAGGCCGAACAGTGCCGAGATCACATACAGCGGGACCAGGCCGTCATAGGGCAGGAACAGCAGCAGGGCGATGCCCTGCAGCGCAGACCCCAGCAGCAGGGTGCGGATGCCGCCGATGCGGTCACAGATCAGCCCGAAGACCAGCCGGCTCACGATGCCGCAGGCCAGCATGAGCGACAGCATCTGCGCGCCCTGGGCGGCACCGAAGCCCAGATCGGTGCAGTAGGCCACGATGTGGACCTGCGGCATGGCCATGGCCACGCAGCACGCCACACCGGCCACGCACAGCAGCGCCATCGCGGCGCCCGGCGCGAGGCCGAAGGGACGTGCGTGGTCCACGGCGGCCGCCTGGGCGCCAGCCGCCGCGGCCTGGATGGCCGGCGGGCGTTGGCGCATGCGCAGCGACAGCGCGAGCATGCCCAGGCCGCAAACCACGCCCAGCGCCATGTAGGTCGGCCTCCAGCCGATGGTGTCGATGCCGTACTGCACGATGGGCGGCCAGACCGCGCCCGCCACATAGTTGCCGCTGGCGCAGACCGCCACCGCAATGCCACGCCGGCGGTTCCACCACAGCGCCGTGTCGGCCAGCAAGGGCGCGAACGTGGCCGAGCTGCCGATGAAGCCCATCACCGCATGCGCCAGGCCGAAGGCCCAGATGCTGCCGGAAAAGGCCGCACCGACGAAGCCGCCCAGCACGGCCAGCGCCCCCAGCCAGAGCACGGGCGTGAGGCCATGGCGGTCGGCCAGCCGGCCCGTGAACAGGCCGCCCAGGCCCAGGCAGACCATCATCAGGGTGTAGGGCAGCGAGGCGCTCGCACGGCCGATGCCGAACTCGCTCTGCACGGCCGGGAGCACGACCGACACCACGTACATGCTGCTGTTGCCCAGCACCACCAGGCCCAGGGTGACCAAGAGGCGCTGGAAGGCCTGGCGCGAGTCGATGAGGGACGCGTCTGCAGGGACTGCTACCGGGATATGGGCCAAATCGACCTCCAGCGCTTTTCCAGCGAGCGCTGGCAGCTATTGATTCGAGAGTTTTCTAGGATGCCAGCAGCGCCGCAGGTTCTTCACCGTCCAGCACCTGCTGCGCCCAGGGCACGAGCTTGCGCGTGTCGGCGCGCAGGATCTCCTGCTTGACGGCCAGGATCTGCGCCGGGTGCATGGAAAAGCTGCGCAGGCCCAGGCCCAGCAGCAACCGCGTCATGGTCACGTCGCCCGCGGTCTCGCCGCAGACGCAGACGCTCTTGCCCTGGCGCTCGCCCTCGGCGATCACGTCGGCCACCAGGCGCAGCACGGCCGGGTGCACCGGGTCGTAGAGATGCGCCACGGCCTCGTCGGCCCGGTCGATGGCCAGGGTGTACTGGATCAGGTCGTTGGTGCCGATGGACAGGAAGTCGAAATAGCGCAGGAAGGTGCGCACCATCAGCGCCGCGGCCGGCACCTCGATCATGGCCCCCAGCTGGATCGGGCCGTAGGGCTCGCCCCGGGCATCGAGCTCGGCGCGCGCCAGGTCCACCTGGGCCAGGGTCTGGCGGATCTCGTTGGTGTGCGCCAGCATAGGGAACAGCAGGTTCACCTTGCCATGCGCCGCCGCACGCAGCACGGCCCGCAGCTGGGTGCGGAACATGGCCGGGTCGGCCAGGCTCCAGCGGATGGCACGCAGGCCGAGCGCGGGGTTCAGGTGCGTGTCCTTGTGGACCTTGCTGTCCAGCGGCTTGTCGGCCCCCACGTCGATGGTGCGGATGGTGACCGGCAGGCCCTGCATGCCGTCGAGCGCCTCGCGGTAGGCGCGGTACTGCTCGTCCTCGCCTGGCAGGTTGCCGGTGCGGCCCATGAACAGGAACTCGCTGCGAAACAGGCCCACACCCACGGCACCGGCGCGCACGGCCCCCACGGCATCGCCGGGCTGCTCGATGTTGGCCAGCAGTTCGATGCGGTGGCCGTCGATGGTGACGGCCGGGGTGTGCCGCAGGCGCGACAGGCGCTCGCGCTCGAGCTCCGTCTGGCGCTGGCGAAAGCCGTACTCGGCCAGGATGATGGGCGAAGGGTCGACGATGATCACGCCAGCATCACCGTCGATGATGACCCAGTCGTCCTGGCGCACCAGTTGGCTGGCCGCGCGGGCGCCGACCACGGCCGGGATGTCCATGCTGCGCGCGACGATGGCGGTGTGCGAGGTCTTGCCGCCCACGTCGGTCACGAAGCCGGCGAACACGCTCTGCTTGAACTGCAGCATGTCGGCCGGCGACAGGTCGTGCGCCACCAGCACCAGGGGCACGTCCACCGTGTCGTCGAGCAGCAGGTCCTGCTGGGTCTTGCGGCGCGGGCTGCTGGCGGGCGGTGCCACGGGACTGGCCACGCCCTTCATGTAGCGCAGGATGCGCTCGACCACCTGTTCCAGGTCGGCCTTGCGCTCGCGCAGGTACTCGTCCTCCATCTCGTCGAACTGGCGCGCGATCACCTCGAACTGGGTGGTGAGCGCCCACTCTGCGTTGTACAGGCGCTCGGTGATCCAGTGCTTGACGCCCCCCGTGAGGGCCTCGTCCTGCAGCAGCATCAGGTGCACGTCGAGCAGCGCGGTGAGCTCGTGCGGCGCGTCGGCCGGCATGTCGGTCTGCAGGCGCTGCAGCTCCTCGACCACCGCATTGCGGCCCTGGCGCACACGCTCGATCTCGGCCGGTATCTGTTCGGGCTGGATGAAGTAGTGGGCCACGTCCACGCGGCTCGAAGCCACGAGCACGGCACGGCCGATGGCAATGCCGCGTGCCACCGCCAGACCGTGGACGGCGAAGGTCATCGGAAACCCCTTTCTTCTTCAGCCATGTCAGCCATGGCGCGTTTATTCGCCTTCGCCGAACTTGTCCGCAATCAGCGCCAGCAGCCCATCCATGGCCTCCTGCTCGCGATCGCCGTTGGTTTCGATCTCGACCTCGGTGCCGATGCCGGCGGCCAGCATCATGACCCCCATGATGCTCTTGGCATTGATGCGGCGGTCGCCGCGGCTCATGAAAACGTCACAGGGAAAGCTGCCTGCCAGCTTGGTGAGCTTGGCCGAGGCGCGGGCATGCAGGCCCAGTTTATTGCTGATGGTCGTACGAGTCTTGATCATGTCGGTTGCGTCGGGACTGGTTCTGCGGCGCGGCGATGGCCACCTGCATCACCCCTTGCGTACCGCCCACCACCGCACGGGTGACGACCGAGTCCAGGGGCTCTGCACGGTAGCTCACGGCACGCAGCAGCATCGGAAGATTGACCCCTGTCACCAGGCGCGAGCGCACACCATCGACCAGGCGCTGCGCCACGTTGCAGGGCGTGGCGCCGAACACGTCGGTCAGCACCAGGGTGGAGTCGGCGCCCAGCTGGTCCAGCAGGATCTGCGCCTGGGCCAGCGTTTCTTCGGGCCGCTCGTTGGGCTGCACATCCAGTGCGGCCACGCTGTCGCCACAGTCGGCGAACACATGCAATGCGCATTCGCGCAGGGCATGGGCCAGGGGGGCATGGGCGATGAGGAGGATGCTGGTGCTCATGGGACAGAGGTTTGGAGCACATTATGGCGCTGGGCCCGGGCAAACCACAGGTAGGCCCCGGTGTTGCAGGCCAGGAAAACCCCCATGGCCGCCCGGAACGATTCGGTCGTCGACAGGCCTGCGGCCGCAAAGGCATCCACGGCCAGGCCAATGCCCCATTGCACCACGAACACGCCGGCAAAGATCACCAGGTTGAAGGCCGACAGCGCACGCCCCGCCAATGCCTGTGGAAAAGCCATGCCCACCGCCGGCTGCGACAGCGATACGAAAGTGCACGAGACACAGAACAGCGCCCAGGCCGCGCCCCCCGCCGCCGGCCCGGCGACGATGATCGCCAGCAGGATGAGCAGGGACAGCGGCAGGCCCGCAAGGATGAGCCGGTCGGCCCCGAGGCCGCGGCGCAGCAACAAGGGGTTGACCATGCCCCAGGTCCAGAAGGTGCACAGCATGGAGACGTTGATCCAGAACAGGCCGATGGCCGACTCGAACGCGGTGTAACCGGCCACCTGCTGCATCCAGGGCCCCGCCCACAGGGTCTGCATGGCCACCATGCCGCCATAGACGAAGAAACCCAATGGCGCCATGCGCTGGAAGTAGGGATGGCGCCAGACCACGCCATAGCCGCCCGGGGCAGCTGGCGGCGCAGCCGCTCCTGCCGCGGGCACCGCCGCATGCCAGCGCGGCACCCACAGCGCAATGCCCACCATGGCCACGCCGATCAGCACGGCCAGCCCCCAGAACAGCGGGCGCCAGCCCACCAGCGGCAGGGCCCACTGCACCGGCAGGGTGGAGGCCACCATGCCCAGCGAACCGGTCATCAGCATCCAGGAGTTGGCGCGCATCTGCGCAGTCGGGTCGAACCAGCGGCGGTAGCCGGTGAGCGGCGCCATCAGGCAGGCGCTCACCCCGGCACCGCAGAGCACGCGCCCCGCGAGCAGGCCCGAAAAGCCCGTGGCCATCGAGAACACCAGGCAACCGGCGACGGCCACGCCCAAAAAGCCAAGCAGCACCTTCTGCGGGCCGTGCCGGTCCAGCCAGGTGCCCAGCGGCAGTTGCGTGGCGGAGAACCCCAGGAAATAGCCGCCCGCGAGCAGGCCCAGGTCGCTGGCGTGCAGGGTGAATTCCTGCGACAGGGTGGGCGCCAGCGTGGCCGTGACGGCGCGCAGCAGCGCCGACAAGAAATACGCGAAGGCGAACGCGAGGAAGACGATGACGGCCATGCGCCGTGGCAGCACACCGGCGCTCATGGCAGCACCAGCCCGGCGAAGAAGGTATCGGCCACCTCCGGACGCGGCTTGGGCGCATAGACCACGGCGTGGTACAGCCGCATCTGCGGCCCCACGGGGCGGGCAAACCAGACCGCCTGGGCGGTGACGGCCTGCCCATCGGCCGCCCGCCCCTGCGCCGCGGTGCGCACCGATTGGGGCAGTGGCAAGGCGTTGCGCGGGGCAAATGGGGCATCGGTGGCCTGGGCCTGGGCGCCGCCCAGGCGCGCCAGCATGGCGGACCGCCAGTGCGTGAGTGCCACGCCCACCTGCGCGGGATCGGCCAGCGTGGCGTAGGACACGGCGAAGGTCGCTCCATCGGCTTCGCAGCCCACCATGGACAGGTCGACCGGCGTGCCCGCCAGCTCCACCTTGCGCGTGGCATGGTCGGGCTTGCAGGGCAGCGTGATGGTGAGAGCAGCCTCGGGCAGGGCCACGGTGCGCCAGTTGAGTGCCGGGCTGCATGCGGCCAGTCCCAGGAGGGCGCTGGCAGCGCCGGTCAGTGTCCAGTTCATGGACCCATTATCGGCAGTGCTCGCCTTTTTGGTGCACGGCGAACGGGAAGGAGAACTTTTGCGCGGCCCCGCAGTCCATACGGAAGGACAGGCCGCCGGCAGGCGGGAGCCTTGTCCGGCACAATACCGTGCGGGCTGGTGCCCGCACTTTCGGGATGGAATGACGCCATGGGTATCAAGCAGTGGGCAGCAGGTGCAGCGGTGGTGGCTTTTGCCGCCGTGGGTGCCTACGTGTACCTGGACACGGGCCGCTCTGCGGCGCCCGAGTCCACCTTCGTGCTGCTCGACGGCTCGCGCCAGTCGACGGCCGACCTGCGCGGCAAGGTGACGCTGGTGAACTTCTGGGCCACGAGCTGCACCACCTGCGTGGCCGAGATGCCCGAGATCGTCGCCACCTACAAGAAGTACCAGCCCAAGGGCTTCGATACGCTGGCCGTGGCCATGAGCTACGACCCGCCGAGCTACGTGGTGAACTTTGCCGAAACGCGCAAGCTGCCCTTCAAGGTGGCCATCGACAACACCGGCGCCGTGGCCCAGGCCTGGGGCGACGTGCGGCTCACGCCCTCGACCTTCATCGTCAACAAGCGTGGCGAGATCGTCAAGACCTATGTCGGGGCACCCAATTTCCCCGAACTGCACCAGCTGATCGAGAAATTGCTGGCGGAGACCTGATCCCACCAGCCACCGCGCCATGAAAAAAAGCCTCTTCCACCCGGAAGAGGCTTTTTGCCTTGGGGACCACCGCCGAGGCGGCCGGATCACTTGGCGCGGTAGTTGTCGTGGCAGGCCTTGCAGCTGTTGGCCGTGGCACCGAAGGCGGTCTTGAGGTTGTCGAGGTTGCCGGTCTTCGCAGCCGCCGCCAGCTTGACGGTATCGGCCTCGAGCTTGTCCGAGTGCTCCTTGAACTTGGCCTGCTGGGCCCAGATCTCGGGCAGGGCCTTGGTGGGCGCCCCCTTGTCGGTGCCGGCGCCAAAGCCGGCCCAAGGCAACTTGGCCATCTCGGCGACGATGTCCGCATTTTCCTGCGCCGCCTTGGCGTCGAAGGGAATGCGGCCATTGGCCATGGCGCCCAGGCGGCCGAAGTGCTGGCCCATCACGAACAGCGCACTCTGGCGGTACTTGATGGCGTCTTCGGGCTTGGCGAACTGGGCAGATGCGGGCGCCGACAGCATGGTGACGGCCGCGGCAAAGGCGACTACAGCGAGGGTTTTCATCGGATATTTCCTTTTATCGTGGGGAGCAAAAACCAACCAGCCGACGCCAGTATGCCGCTTTGCGGCGGTTTTGGCATGTCTGTCGATGCGCGTTGGCGACGCCGGCCATCTCGCGCACAATGCGGCCAAGAACACCCCCACGACACGGCAAGCGCCGGAGCACGACCATGACACACACCGTCCGCATCTGGGATCTGCCCACCCGCCTCTTCCACTGGACCCTGGCCGCCAGCGTGATCGCCCTGGTGGTGACGGCCAAGGTGGGCGGCAATGCCATGGTCTGGCACCTGCGCCTGGGCTATGTGGTGCTGGCGCTGCTGGTCTTTCGGCTGGTCTGGGGCCTGGTGGGCGGGCACTGGTCGCGCTTTGGCGCCTTCCTGTACTCGCCTGCCCGCCTGGTGCGCTACCTGCGCGGCGCCGGTCACCCCGAGGACGCGGTGGGCCACAGCCCGCTGGGCGCGCTCTCGGTCTTCGCCCTGCTGGCCGTGCTGGCCGCGCAGGTGGGCACCGGCCTGCTCAGCGACGATGAGATCGCCTTTTCAGGACCGCTGACCCGCTTTGTCTCCAACGCGGTCGTGGGCCAGGCCACGGGTTACCACAAGGAGATCGGCCAGTACCTGGTGCTGGGCCTGGTCGCGCTGCACCTGCTGGCCATCGTCTTCTACGTGGTGGTGCGCAAGCACCGGCTGGTGCGGCCCATGCTGCACGGCGACAAGGAGCTGCCCCAGCCCGTGGCGCCTTCGCGTGACGACCTGGCCAGCCGCATCGCGGCGGTGGTGGCCCTGGCCCTGGGCGCGGGTCTGGCCTGGTGGGTGTCGACCCTCGGGGCAGCCGCGTTCTGAGCGCCTGTTCCCGGCGTGCCCGGGTCGAGCCGCTACACTGCCCCTTCCCCAGCCCCTGAATTTCCGCCTTGGACAAGCCTGCCGTCACCCTGCTGAATCCGTCGTCCGCCGCCGAGATGGAGGCGGTGCGCGACATCTTCCGGGAATACGCCGGCACCCTGAACGTGGACCTGGCGTTCCAGGATTTCGAGACCGAGCTGGCCCGGTTGCCCGGCGACTATGCCGCACCGCGCGGCCACTTGCTGCTGGCCATGGTGGAGGGGGCCATTGCGGGCTGCTGCGCCCTGCGTCCGCTGGATGCCGCCGACTATCCCAACGCCAGCGAGATGAAGCGCCTGTACGTGCGCAAGGCCTTTCGGGGGTTCGGCCTGGGCCGCGAACTGGCCGAGGCCATGCTGGACCAGGCGCGCCGCGCGGGCTATGCCTGCGTGCTGCTCGATACGCTCGATGGCATGGAGTCGGCCCGGGCCCTCTACACCGACCTGGGCTTCGAGGAGATCCCGCCCTACTACCACAACCCCATTGCGGGCTCGCACTACCTCAAGGTGGACATCTCCTGAGGTCGATGGTGTTCCACTGCACCTGTTGGGCCATCGTTCGTTGCCCTGTTTTTGATAGCAACGAGAGAATGCCTGCGGCCTGGTGCCAAGCATTCTGAACCACTGAAGGTTCGGGCCGTGGGGTAGCCCCACGGTGTATCCGACAAGCACGCTTCGCGGCGCGCGAACCACCCGCCACCCGTGGCGCCCAGTTCGCGCCCGACCCGCAGGTTGGTGCCAGGCCACCTCCATCCCACAGCCGCCCATCCCCGCCAATACGCCGTGAAGACACCCGTCCGCTCCCGCGTGCTGGCCAAGGCGATCGCGATGGCCGTGCTGGCCGACGCGCAGACACCCGAGCACCGCACGCCCCAGGCCTTGGTCGCGCGGGTACAGGCCAGCCTGGGACTGGAGCCTGCTGCAGGCTCTCCCCTCCCTGCCTTTCTGCTGGAACAGTTGCAGCGCCTGTCCGCGATGTCGTCCCCGGAGTGGGCGCGGTGGGAACCGGAAGATGTGGCCGCCTGGCTCTGTTGGGGCCGTTGGTGGCGCAGCGCAGGTCTGCGCTGGGGAACGGAGCCTTCCGGGGCTGGGGTGGAAGATGGCGCATCGGCCTGGGATGGCGATGACGAAGACATCGCCGAACCCGACGGCGATGGTGAAGGCGATGACATCCTGCCCGGCCTGCCGCCCACCGATTGGACGGCACCGCGCCTGGGCCAGGCATTTCGCATCTGGACCGCGACGGCACGCAGCGCCGTGCCACGGCGTTGGCTGCTGCGCCCCGCCGGAGCGGGGACCCTGCCCGCCTGGATGGACCGCGGCACCACAGTGCCGGTCCTGGCGACAGCCACCGATGTGGCCCAGGTCCTGGCTGTTTCGGTGGAGGATCTGTTGTGGCTTGCGCCCCAAGGCGCCTTCTGGCGTGAGCGGCACTCCGAAGGCCATTCCCTTCCTGCGTCGCACTACCGCTACAGGCTGCTGCCCAAGCCCAGCGGTGGCCTGCGCCTGCTCGAGTCCCCGCGCCCGCGCCTGGTGCACGCGCAGCGGCGCATCCTGTACACGCTGCTGGCGAACATCCCCACCCATGAAGCTGCGCACGGATTTGTTCGCGGCCGCAGCGTGGGCAGCCACGCACGCATTCACACCGGCCAAGCCGTGGTCATCCGCTTCGATCTGGCGGACTTCTTCACGCAGATTCACGCCACGCGCGTGCGGGCCCTGTGGCGCGCCCTGGGCCACGGACGCGCCGCCGCCGAACTGCTCACCCAACTGACCACCGCGCGCACCCCGGCGGGGGTGCGGGATCGGCTGCTGGAATCCATGCCCGAGCTGCCGACGTCCATTGCGCAGCGCCGCGCCACCGCCCAGCGCCTGGCCCGGCCCCATTTGCCCCAGGGTGCGCCCACGTCGCCGGCACTGGCCAACCTGTGCGCCTTTGGGCTCGATGTGAGGCTGCAGGCGCTCGCGCAACGGTTTGGCGCGAACTACACGCGCTATGCCGACGACCTGGTCTTTTCCGGTCCCGACATGCTGCGGCGCCAGTTCATTGCGCTGCGCGCCTGGGTCGCGGCGATTGCACAGGACGAAGGCTTTGCCTTGCGGGCCGACAAGACCCGGGTGATGCCCGCCCACCAGCGCCAGTTTGTCACCGGCCTGGTGGTCAACCAGCGCGCCAACTACAGCCGAGTGCAGTTCGACACGCTCAAGGCACGGCTGCACCGGCTGGCACAGCAGGCGCAGGTGGATGCGGGCGAGCGCGCGCGGTTGGAGGGGGAAATCCGCTGGGCCAGCCAATGGCTGGCACCAGCGCGCACTGCAAAGTTGCAACGCTTGCTCGCCGCGATCCGCTTCGGGTCGATGGACAGCGGGCTGGCGGCGAAGGGCTGAAATCAGGCCTTGGCCTGGGCCAGCAGGGTCGCCGCGTCGCTGACTTCGAACTTGCCCGGGGCTTCGATGTTGAGGGTGACGACCTTGCCGTCGCGCACCAGCATCGAGTAGCGGTTGCTGCGCAGGCCCAGGCCCTTGCCGTTGAGGTCCAGCGTCAGGCCAGTGGCCTTGGCGAAGGTGGCGTCGCCGTCACCGAGCATGCGCACCTTGCCGTCGGTCTTCTGGTCGCGCGCCCAGGCGCCCATCACGAACGCGTCGTTCACGCTCACGCACCAGATTTCATCGACGCCCGCCGCCTTGAACTCGGCGGCCTTTTCCAGGTAGCCGGGCACATGCTTGGCCGAGCAGGTGGGCGTGAAGGCGCCGGGCAGCGCGAACAGCGCAATGGTCTTGCCTGCCGTAGCCTTGTCCACCGGCACGGGGTTCGGGCCAATGGAGCAGCCCTCGCCCTCGACTTCCGAGTATTCCATCAGGGTGCTGGCAGGCAGGGTGTCACCGACTTTGATCATTGATCTCTCCTAGGGTTGTTGGTAGGTATGTATCCGCATGCCCCGGGCGCCGCACACAAAATGCGACCCCCAAAAGCAAAACGACCCACATTGTGGGTCGTTTTGGAGGGCAGTGCTGCCAACAAGCCGGGAGGGCTTAGAGCAGGCCGGCCTTTTGCACCAAGCGGGTGGCAACCCAGTTCTTGGTCTTGGAGAGCGGACGGCTCTCGGTGATTTCGATCACGTCGCCCAGCTTGTACTCGCCATTTTCATCATGGGCGTGGTACTTGCTCGACTTGCCCACGATCTTGCCGTAGAGCTCGTGCTTCACACGGCGCTCGATCAGCACGGTCACGGTCTTTTGGCGCTTGTCGCTGACCACCTTGCCAATCAAGGTGCGCTTGAGGGATTTTTTAGCTTCCGTCATGTCGGCTCCTTACTTGGCGGCTTGCTTTTCAGCAAGGATGGTTTTTGCACGGGCGATGTCGCGGCGGGTGGTACGCAGCGTGTTGGTGTTGGCCAACTGCTGGGTCGCCTTCTGCATGCGCAGGCCGAAGTGGGCCTTCTGCAGAGCCTTGATTTCGCTTTCGATGCCGGCAACGTCTTTTTGGCGCAGTTCAGTAGTCTTCATTGCTTGTTCTCCTGAATTACGAGCCAATGTGGCGGCTGACGAACGTGGTGCGCAGCGGCAGCTTGGCGGCAGCCAGGCGGAACGCTTCACGGGCCAGTTCTTCGGGCACGCCGACGATCTCGAAGACGATCTTGCCGGGCTGGATTTCGGCCACGTAGTACTCGGGGTTGCCCTTACCGTTACCCATACGCACTTCTGCGGGCTTGGTAGAGATTGGCTTGTCCGGGAACACGCGGATCCAGATGCGGCCGCCACGCTTCACGTGACGGGAGATTGCACGGCGTGCAGCCTCGATCTGGCGGGCCGTCAGACGGCCACGGTCGGTGCACTTCAGACCGAAATCACCGAAAGCAACGGAGGCACCCCGCGTTGCAACACCAGTGTTACGGCCCTTTTGCTCCTTGCGGTATTTGCGGCGAGCAGGTTGCAGCATACTTATTCTCCTTTTCCGTCCGCTGCTGTAGCGGGCGCGGCGACTTTGCGTACGCGCTTAACGGCGGTGTTATCAGCGCCACCAGCTTCCGCTGGCTTGTCGCTGCCGTCGGCCGGGCCGGTGTTCACACCGGCTGGACGACGTGGGCCTCCACGGCCAGCACCTGGACGGTCGCCACCTGGGCGGCCATCACGGCGTGGACCGCGTGGGCGGCGTTCTTCGTCTGGACGTGGGGTTTCCACGGCAGGCAGGTCGTTACGACCCAGCGTATCGCCCTTGTAGACCCAGACCTTGACGCCGATCACACCGTAGGTGGTCTTGGCTTCGGAGGTGCCGTAGTCGATGTCGGCGCGCAGCGTGTGAAGTGGCACGCGGCCTTCACGGTACCACTCGCAGCGAGCGATTTCGATACCGTTCAGACGGCCGGACGACATGATCTTGATGCCCTGGGCACCCAGACGCATGGCGTTCTGCATGGCGCGCTTCATGGCGCGGCGGAACATGATCCGCTTTTCGAGCTGTTGCGTGATGCTGTCGGCGATCAGCTTGGCATCGATTTCGGGCTTGCGCACTTCTTCGATGTTCACTGCGACGGGCACGCCCAGGCGAGCAGCGAGTTCCTTCTTGAGGTTCTCGATATCTTCACCCTTCTTGCCGATCACCACGCCCGGACGTGCCGAGTAAATGGTGATGCGGGCGTTCTTGGCGGGGCGCTCGATCAGGATGCGCGACACGGCGGCGTTCTTCAGCTTGGCCTTCAGGTACTCGCGCACCTTGATGTCTTCGGCCAGCATGCCCGCGAAGTCGCGGTTGCTGGCGTACCAACGGCTGGACCAGTTGCGGCTGACCGCAAGGCGGAAGCCGGTAGGATGGATTTTTTGTCCCATAGTCTTCCGAGCCTTTAGTTGCCAACCGTCACGTACACATGGCACGTGGGCTTGCTGATGCGGTTGCCGCGGCCTTTGGCGCGCGCGGTGAAGCGCTTGAGCGTGGTGCCTTGTTCGACGTAGATGGTCTTGACCTTCAGTTCGTCGATGTCGGCGCCGTCGTTGTGCTCAGCGTTGGCGATGGCGGACTCCAGAACCTTCTTGACGATTCCCGCAGCTTTTTTCTGCGTGAAGTTCAGGATGTTCAGAGCCTGATCCACCTTCTTGCCGCGGATCAGATCAGCGACCAGACGGCCTTTGTCGACCGACAGACGGACGCCCCGGAGGACTGCACGTGTTTCAGACATGGTCGTTCCTTATTTCTTCTGGACTTTTTTGTCCGCGGGGTGGCCCTTGAAGGTGCGCGTCAGGGCGAATTCGCCCAGCTTGTGGCCCACCATCTGGTCGGTAACGTACACAGGTACGTGCTGCTTGCCGTTGTGCACGGCGATGGTCAGACCGATGAAATCGGGCAGAACCATGGAGCGGCGCGACCAGGTCTTCACTGGCTTCTTATCCTTGGTGGCAACGGCCTTTTCGACCTTGGCCAGCAAGTGATGGTCAACAAATGGACCCTTTTTGAGAGAGCGAGTCATCTGTTACCCCTTACTTCTTGCGACGCGACACGATCATGATCTGTGTGCGCTTGTTGTTACGGGTGCGATAACCCTTGGTCAGATTGCCCCAAGGATCGACTGCATGGCGGCCTTCGCCGGTGCGGCCTTCGCCACCACCGTGAGGGTGATCCACCGGGTTCATGGCCACGCCGCGAACCGTAGGACGAATACCCATCCAGCGCTTCACACCGGCCTTGCCCAGTTGGCGCAGGCTGTGTTCTTCGTTGGCCACTTCGCCAATGGTGGCGCGGCATTCGATGTGGATCTTGCGCACTTCACCCGAGCGCATGCGCACTTGGGCGTAGGTGCCTTCGCGGGCCAGCAGGGTTGCCGAAGCACCAGCCGAGCGGGCGATCTGCGCACCGGCACCGGGCTTGAGCTCGATGCAGTGGATGGTCGAACCCACGGGGATGTTGCGGATAGGCAGCGTGTTGCCAGCGCGGATCGGCGCTTCCGAACCGGACAGCAGGGTTGCGCCCACTTCCAGGTTGCGGGGAGCGATGATGTAGCGGCGCTCGCCGTCGGCATAGCACACCAGAGCGATGTGGGCCGTACGGTTCGGGTCGTACTCGATGCGCTCAACCTTGGCCGGAATGCCGTCCTTGTTGCGCTTGAAGTCCACCACACGGTAGTGGTGCTTGTGACCACCGCCCTTGTGGCGGGTGGTGATGTGACCGTTGTTGTTACGGCCGGCCTTCTGGAACTGGGGTTCCAGCAGGGGGGCGTACGCTTCACCCTTGTACAGGTGGTCACGCGTGACCTTCACCACGGCACGTTGGCCGGGCGAAGTGGGTTTCATCTTGATAACGGCCATGATTAAGCAGCCTCCCCAGACAGGTTCAGCTCTTGACCTGGCTGCAGCGTGACGTATGCCTTGCGAACGTTGTCGCGGCGGCCCACGGTCTTGCCGAAGCGCTTGGTCTTGCCTTTGGTGTTCACCACGGAAACGCCCTTGACCTCGACCTTGAACATCAATTCCACAGCGGCCTTGATTTCTGGCTTGGTAGCGTTCTGCAGCACCTTGAACGTCACAGCATTGGACTTCTCGGCAACCATGGTGGCCTTTTCGGACACGATGGGAGCGACCAGCACTTGCATCAGACGACCTTCGTCAAACTTGAGTGTGCTCATGCGAACATCTCCTTGAGTTTGTCGATTGCACCCTTGGTGACGAGCACTTTCTTGAAACGGACCAGCGACACGGGATCTGCGTAACGGGGCTCGACGACGAGCACGTTCACCAGGTTGCGCGAAGCCAGATACAGGTTTTCGTCCACTTCCTCGGAGATCACCATCACCGATTGCAGGTTCATCGCCTTGAACTTGTCGGCCAGGACCTTGGTCTTGGGCGAGTCAAGCTTCAGGGAGTCGACCACCGCCAGACGGCCTTCGCGGGCCAGCTGCGACAGGATCGCAGACATGCCGGCGCGGTACATCTTCTTGTTGATCTTTTGCGTGAAGTTTTCTTCTGGCAGGTTCGGGAAAATCCGACCGCCCCCGCGCCACAGTGGCGACGAGGTCATACCTGCACGTGCGTTACCCGTACCCTTTTGCTTGAAAGGCTTCTTGGTCGAGTGACGGACTTGCTCGCGGTCCTTCTGAGCGCGAGTGCCTTGGCGTGCGTTGGCTTGGTAAGCCACCACGATCTGGTGCACCAGATCTTCGTTGTATTCACGACCGAACACGGTTTCAGGAACATCCAGCTTGGATGCGCCCTGGCCTTGGTCATTCAGGAGTTCGAGCTGCATTAGTTCGCTCCTTTGGAGGCTTTGGCCTTGATCGCTGGACGCACCGTCACGAACCCACCCTTGGAGCCCGGAATAGCGCCCTTGATCAAGAGCAGTTGACGCGCTTCGTCGATGCGGATCACATCGAGGTTCTGCGTGGTCTTGGTGACATCGCCGAGGTGGCCCGTCATCCGCTTGCCAGGGAACACACGGCCTGGATCCTGCGCCATACCGATGGAGCCGGGAACGTTGTGCGAACGGCTGTTACCGTGCGACGCGCGTTGCGAGCTCATGTTGTGGCGCTTGATGGTACCGGCGTAGCCTTTACCGATCGAGGTGCCTTGCACGTCGACCTTTTGACCCACGGAGAACACGGACGTCACAGCCACCGATGCGCCAGCTTGGTACTGGGCAGCGGTATCGGCGGTCACGCGGAATTCCTGGATGATTTCACCGGCTTCGACACCTGCCTTGGCAAGGTGGCCGGCTTCTGGCTTGGTCACACGCGATGCTTTGCGCGAACCGAACGTGACCTGCAGGGCCACGTAGCCATCGTTCTCTTGGGTTTTGATCTGGGTTACGCGGTTGTTGGACACATCCACCACCGTGACAGGCACTGCGTCCCCGTCATCGGTGAACAGACGCATCATGCCCACCTTGCGACCCAGCAACCCGAGGGAGTTGCTCAGACTCATTTGTTTCTCCAAAACTTCCACCGCCGCAACTTCAATTGGCTGCGGCGTTGCACTCGCGTGCATGAAAGAGGGTTATTAAAACTTCGCCCGCGCACCTTGCCTGGGCAAGGTGCACCTATGAATCCGCATGCACAAAAGCGCACGCAAATAAAGCGAAGCCCTAAAGTATAACGCGAACTGCTTTTGCAAGCAAGTTCGCGTTATACGAGACCAAAACCTGGCGGGCAGGCCCGCCAGGAAGGGATCATTACTGCAGCTTGATCTCGACGTCCACGCCGGCTGGCAGGTCGAGCTTCATCAGGGCGTCAACTGTCTTGTCGGTGGGGTCCACGATGTCCATCAGACGCTGGTGCGTGCGGATTTCGAGCTGGTCGCGGCTGGTCTTGTTGACGTGCGGCGAGCGCAGGATGTCGAAGCGCTTCATGCGCGTCGGCAGGGGCACGGGGCCCTTGACGATGGCGCCGGTGCGCTTGGCGGTGTCAACGATCTCGGCAGCGGACTGGTCGATCAGCTTGTAGTCAAACGCCTTCAGGCGGATGCGGATCTTTTGCTTGGACATGTCAGTTCCTTCTTGTTATTGGATCGATCAGGCGATGATCTTGGCCACGACGCCGGCGCCGACGGTACGACCGCCTTCACGGATGGCGAAGCGCAGGCCTTCTTCC
>NZ_JBWKPP010000027.1:0-56353 GCF_059418305.1 Acidovorax sp. GW821-FHT09B03 | reverse complement strand
TTCTTTGGGGTACGTTTCTTTGGCGACGCAAAGAAAGGTACCTCGGCCGCCGGGCCGAGACCCGGCCTCCGCCCTCAGCAGAGGCATGTTGTCAAAACGGCCACTCCGGGCGCACTCCCCGGCCCCCGCCCTCGGCAGAGGCATGCAGCAACCATCATCCACCACAGCATCACGTCCACCGAAGGCTGCAGTTGCAGGCGTCAGACTTTCAACGCAGAAATCTTCACTGCGCAATAGGGCGCATGGCCTCGGTCGGCAAACCCAGCCAGTTGGATGACGTGAAGGATCTCATCGAGATGGCGTTCATCGATCAGGTCGGTCGATTTCCTGAATTTCGAGATGGGGTCGAAGGACAGTATGGAGAAGAAACCATTGATGTCCGCTACGTCGATGCCCATGCTTTGAAATTCCTCGAGCGACAGCGCGGGATTACCCAGCGGGTGTCCGAAGCGTTCGTTCTGCCATGTGGCCACGGGTTCAGGGATCTGTAGGGCGATCAGGTTGCACGCGTCGTTGGCCTGGATGGCCTGGGCGATCGCGTCCAGCGTTTCTTGGTCCTTGATGTCCAGCAACTGGTACAGGTTCTCCTGCAGCCCAAACTGCCTGGTGACGGCGGCATGCATGGCGTCGTGCTGGCTCCAATCCGACAGGCCCACGCGAGTTGTGCCATCGCAGGGCCAGACGCGGATGTCGAAGCCGATGCAGGTGTAGGAGGTCGACAACGGGTGCTCAGTCATTGCTCCACAACGCCGACTTCGCTATCCCCGCCACATACTGAATCACCTCCACCTCATCCTCCGGAATGCTGATGCGCGGATGCGCCTCGTTCACCGAATCGAGGTGCACCATGCCATCGCGCACATAGGCCAGCTGCTTGACCATGACCTTGCCGCTGCGCTCGCGCACCAGCACCTCGTCGCCTGGCATGAAGCCGTGGCTGGGTTCGATGACGACGAACTCGCCGTGGCGGATGCGCGGCTTCATGCTCTCGCCCTTGCAGCGCAGGGCATACGCGTTGGGGTCGCGCGTGGGCCAGTTGATGCGGCCGTCGCCGTGGCCCACGGGGTACTGCAGCTCGCAGAAGTAGCCGTCGTCGCCCAGCTGCGCGGTGCCCACCACGGGCACGCCCTCGGGGGCGAGGATGCGCGCGGCCTCGCTGCCGGCGCGCAGCAGCGAGGGGAACATGCTGCCCAGGGGCAGGTTGGCGCGCTTTTCGAGGTTGAGGGCGGCGCGCTCGCCGAAGGCCTCTTCCTCGTCCAGGTACTGCGTCATGCGCCCCTTGCTCACGCCGAACTGGTCCATGAAGCGCTGGCGGTCGGTGCCGAAGTGCTTCTCGAAGTAGGCGGTGAATTCCGCGCGGCGGGTGCTGTCGTTGCTCATGGGTGCGCAGTTTAGCTGTAGCTAAATTTTTGGCAAGGTGTTTTAGCTTGTGCTTGACTATTTGTTTAGATAAAACTAAACTTGCTGCCATGAGATTCACGGATTGGCTGGATGCCGAACCTGGCCGCAACAAGGCGGTGGCAGAGCACTTTGGGCTGACGCCCAGCGCCATCACGCACTGGCGCAGGGCCGTGCCCCGAAGCCGCATGCGCGAGCTGCATGCATTGACGCAGGGGGCAGTGGACTTTGCGGGCATGTTGCCCAGCAAGTCCCGGGGCGGCAGTGGGCCGGGCCCGAAAGCCCCGGACGCCGAGGGCTGCTGATTTTTCGCTTTCTCCTTCCGCAGCGCCGATGCAGCCGGTGCTGTGGACCTTGCCCGGCGCTGCCTTGTTTTGCCTGGTGCGGCGCCGGGTGTTTTTTCTTTCTTTTGTGATGGGCCCACCCGTGCGCTCCTGCGGGAGCGTGGGCGCCCGCACGCCTTGTGAGGAGCCGTACGAGCCATGCGATCGACCACACCATCCCCCGTGCATGCGGGGCCCAATGCCTTTGAATCGGTGCGCCCGCGCGGTGCCGTTGTTGCGGCCGCCGATGCGGCTGCGCCGCGCCTTCAGGCCCGCGGCGGCGCTTGCGCCCACGGTGTTGAGGCGGTGCCTGCCGATACGGCGGTACTGTTGTTCAACTGCCGGGGTCTGCGCACCGTGGGCCTGGCGCCGCGTGCCAGGGGGGCGATCTGCATCGAGAGCCGCGCCCAGGCGCAGGCCAGCCTGGACAAGAGCCGCCGCATTGCGCGCGACTGGAGGCAGTGATGGCGGTTGGCAACACCATACAGCGCCTGACGCCCGACGTGCTGCGCGCCGCCGCGCAATTGGCGGCCGCGCAGCACATTCCGCTGGCCGAGGCGAACCCCCACGAGCCGGGCACCGCCTTGTGGGCGCAGTTCAACGAGGCCTATGCCGTGGCCCCGGGGCAGGAGGGCGCGTGAGCCATAGCAGCACCAGCACCAGCAGCAATGTGAAGGTCAGCGCAGGCCTGCCTGCACCGCTGACCTTGCCCGCCTGCGACCTGAGCGACTTCCAGTACATGGAGCTCGACGTGCGGCGGCTGCGCGATTCGAAGTTTGCCGCGGCGGCCGAAGGCGAGGCGTTTCGCGCGGGCATTTTGCTGTGGTGCGCGGCCTGGCACCAGGTGCCCGCGGCCTCGCTGCCCGACGATGACGTGGAGCTGGCCAACCTGGCCGGCTATGGCCGCGTGCTCAAGGAATGGAAGAAGGTGCGCGCCGCGGCGCTGCACGGTTTTGTGAAATGTGCCGACGGGCGCCTGTACCACCCCGTGGTGGCCGAGAAGGCGATTGCGGCCTTTGCCGCCAAGGAGAAGTACGCCTACGAGAAGTACTGCGACCGCCTGCGCAAGGAGAACGCCAAGCGCGCCAAGGAGGGCAAGCCCGCACTGGGCGTGCCCCCGCAGGCGCTGTGGAAGACCGGGGCCTACCCGCATGGCATGGCGCCGCAGGGCGAGGGCTGCGGGCCCGAACAGGGCGACTGCTTTCCGCCGGAAATCCTGCACCCGTCCGCCGGCAATCCACCGGAAACCTGCCTTAAAGGGAACCGAAAGGAACGGAGCCGAGAGCGAGACGGAGAAGGAGATGGAACAGACCTCTTTGGTGGGGACAGCAGCCCCGTTGCTGGCGCAATGTGCGGCGCTGCACCGGCCAGCGGGCAGGGCAGCACGCAGGGGCCTGCGCCCGCCAGCCGGGGCGGCGGTGCGGGTGCCGGCCTGCCACCCGAGGGGCCTGCCGATGGCCTGACGCGCGATGCGCTGTGGTCCGCGGGCAAATCGCTGCTGCAGCAGGCGGGCATGCCGCGTGCGCAGTGCGGCAGCTTTGTCGGCCGGCTGTGCAAGGACTATGGCAGCGACATCGTGGCCGAGGCCGTGCGCGTCGCCTGCGTGGCCCGCCCGGCCGACCCGGCGCAGTACCTCAAGGCCGTGTGCATGCGCGCCGCAGGGCAGCGCAGCGGCAGTGGCGCTGCAGGCATGCACATGCCGGGCGTGCTGCACGCGCCGGCCAACCGGCAGGAGGCGCTGGAGCAGCGCAACCGCAGCGTGGCCGATGCCTGGGCGGCCGAGGCGCCCGGGCTGTCCGAGGTATTGGATCACCCACCCACCCATGGAAAGGAGCCACCGCATGCAGCCCTCTGAACGCACCTTGTTTGCGCAGCTGATCACCGACGTGCTCGCCTACTACCGGCAGGACGCCAGCCGCTTTGTGCTGGACCTGTGGTGGGGCGCGTGCCATCCGTTCGAGCTGTCGCAGATCCGCCAGGCCATGCAACGCCATGCCACCGACCCCGAGCACGGCCGTTTTGCGCCGCGCGTGGCCGATGTGGTGCGCATCCTTGCTGGCACGGCGGCCGACCGGGCGGCCCTGGCCTGGGGCAAGACGCTGGAGGCCATGGGCAGCGTGGGCGCCTACACCGACGTGGTCTTTGACGACCCCGCCATCCACGCCGCCGTGCAGGACCTGGGCGGCTGGCCCAAGGTGTGCCGCACCGACCTCAAGGAGCTGGGCTACCTGCAGCACCGCTTTTGCGAAAGCCACCGGGCCTACACCGGGCGCGGCAGCTTCGACTACCCGCGCTGCCTGGGCGGCGACCGCAGCCCGGACAGCGAGTACGCCAAGGTCGGCCTGCCGCCGCCGCGCATCGCATTCATTGGCAATGCAGAGCGCGCGCGCCTGGTGTACGAAGGCGGCAACGCGGCGGGCAAGACGGCGGTGCGCTTTCACTCGCTGCAGGCCCTCACGGCAGCGCCGCTTGCCGGTGGTGGAGACGGTGATGGCATGCCATCGAGCGCACCCCCAGCCACGGCGCAGCCGGCTTCGGCCGAGCCGCGCCATGCGCTGCCCATTGCTGTGCGGGCAGTGCAACCAGCCTCGCCCGCCATGGACCGTGCCGCCCTGCGCGCACTGGCATCGGCGGGCCCCCTGGCGGCCGCAGCACCACTCCAACGGCCCGGCGCATTGCGTGCCGCGACCGGGGTGCGGCGGCCGGCCTACCGCCCGGGCCCCGCAGCCCATCCCCTGAACACCACCGCAGAAAGGACGTACCACCCATGAAAGCCATGCTCATCAAATCCGCCGAAGGACTGCGCGGCACGACGCCGGCCGACCACGATGCCTGGACCCGCTTCGCGCGCAAGCTCGAAGTCATGAAGCCTGGCACCTGCCTGCGCATGGAATGGAGCCGCCCGCGCAATGCCCCGCAGCACCGCCGCCTGTTCGCGCTGCTGCAGGTGGTGGCAGAGAACAGCGAGATCTACGACACGCGCGAGAAGGCGCTGGTGGCCTTCAAGCTTGCGGCTGGCTATTGCGACGATGCGATCGACCCGCGCAACGGGAAGACCGTGCCCATCGTTCAGTCGATCCGCTACGAGGCCATGGACCAGCAGACCTTCGAGCGCTTTTACACAGCGGCGGTGGATGCGGTGCGGCAGCGCATCTTGCCCGCCATGGACCGCGCCACCCTGGTGCGCCTGATCGCCATGGTGGAGGAGGGCTGGTCATGAGCGCCGCACTGCTGATTGCCGAGCGCCCAGGCGCACGGCCCGTGGTCTGCGCGCTGCTGCGCAGTGGTGGGGCAGGGCAGCCATGCCCTGCGTGCCAGGCCGCGCAGACGCGCGCGCACAGCCCGCTGTTTCGCGCCCACTGCCATGGCTGCAAGGTGCGCGCGCTGGCGCAGGGGCCGCAGTTCTGGCGCTCGCTGAAGGAGGGCGCCCACACCGATGCCTACCAGGGCGAGCTGGCCGCCGTGTTCGGCGCGGCCGGCGCCGGCGCCGGCCATGCCGTGGTGCTGGCGGAGTACCGGCGCCTGAAGGCCCTGCAGGACAACGCCGTGCGCTGCGGCGTGGTGCCACGCACGCTGAAAGCCGCAAGCGCCGATGCCCTGCACGGCCACACCGACGACACCACCACCAACCAACACCAGGGATGACCATGCTGATGACCACCGACCCCACCCACAGCCCCTACCGTACCGTGGAAGAGGGCTATACCCGCGCGGGCACCTCGTCCTCGAACCTGAAGGTGGACCCCGATCGTCGTGGCGATGCCGATGTGCTGATTGCCGCCGGCTGGTCGCCCGGCATGCTGGGCGGCGCGCTGATGCGCCTGCGCGGCGAATGGGACAGCACCGCGCAACAGCGCCGCAGCCACCCGGTGGCCGATGCCGTGCAACTGCTCTCGCGCCTGCGCTCGCTGGCGCAGGTGCTCGAGGCCGTGGAGCACTGGGCCGCCGCCAAGCGCCTGGCCGACCCGCGCTGCCTGGCGCGCACCAGCGTGTGCTATTGGCTCGACCCCACCTGCCGCGCCTGCATGGGCCGCGGCAGTGCGCTGGTGCCCGGCACGCCCATGCTGGGGCGCGTGTGCAAGGCCTGCGGCGGCAGCCGCAAGGCCCGCGAGCCCATGGGCCAGGACGGCCGCCGCATGCTCAACATGCTGGACGATTGCGTGAGCCGCCGCAACCAGTCGATGAAAAAACGCTTGCACAACGCCATGCATCGCGGTTAGAATTGCACCAGACGATTGCAGGGGGTGCTTACCCTCTCGCCCGTCGCCCCTCTGTTGATTGCCCGCAGCCACAGCCTGGCTCCTCGCCTGTAGCGACTGCGGTAGATGGTTGGGGTGGTGTGTCGTCTTGAATTTCTGCCAATCCCGCATGGTTTGCCCTGCGGGATTTTTTGCTTTTGCGGCCCTGCTTTTCGGGGCCGCAGCGTTGGTTTCGTTCTCCCTCTTTCCACTGTCCCTGTGCATGGCGCACCCGCGCTGCGCGCGCGTTGCGGCGTGCGCCAACATCCATTCGCCGAGGTCCCCATGAACCCCGCCACCAAAGCACTGCATGAAACCTTGATCCGCCTGGCCAAGGGCGCGATCACGGCCTGGGAGCTGTGGCTGCACAAGCAGCAGCCGCCGCAGTCCTGACCCACCGCTCACTCTGCCCCGCGGCAGGCCGCTCCTTCCGGTTCTTCTGGATGGACACGCCTGCCCCATGCCACGCAGAACTTCCGCCGCACTTTCGTTGATTGATGCGGCTTTTTTGTTTGTCTGTTGTCACTTCAACATCTCCACTGAAAGGCCCATTCCATGGCTGTATCCCTGCCCGACGGCGCAACCATCGCCATTGCAACTACCTACGGCTCGGTCAAGACCGTGACCGCCGTTACCAACGCCAACCCCGGCGTCATCACCTCGGCCGCGCACGGCCTGCTCAACGGTGCCTTCTACGAGCTCAAGTCGGGCTGGCAGAAGATCAGCGACCGCGTGTTCAAGGCCTCCAACGTGGCCACCAACGCGCTGGACGTGACCGGCATCGACACGACCGACACCAACCGCTTCGCGGCCGGTACCGGCGTGGGCAGCCTGCGCGAGATCACGGCCTGGACGCAGATCCCGCAGATCCTGGAGTTCACCACCAGCGGCGGTGATCAGCAGTTCGCCAACTTCTCCTTCCTGGAAGAAGACTACGAACGCCAGCTGCCCACGGTGACCAGCGCCCAGTCGATCCAGATCGGCATCGGCGACGACCCATCGCTGCCCGGCTACCAGGCCCTGAAGGCCGCCGGCGAAGCCCGCGCCATCCGCGCGCTGAAGGTCACCCTGCCCAACGGCGCCGTGCTGCTGTACAACGGCTTCGTGTCCTTCAACGAAACGCCCACGCTGACCAAGGGCAGCGTGATGCAGGTGCGCGCCACCATCTCGCTGCAAGGCCGCCCCACGCGCTACTGAGCGGTTGTTCCCGGCGCGCCCGGGCACTTCGCTCCATGACCTGCACCGCCAGCCATCCCCGGCCTGGCCGTGCTGTCACACCCCATGCACCGACCCGGCCCTGTTCGCTCCTTCGAGGGGGCGGCAGGGCTGGGCACGGGCTTTTCTTCTCTCTCCCTCGAAAGAACAATCACCATGGCCAAACTCGTTATCGGCAAATCCACCCCCAAGTCCTTCGCACTCAAGGTGGAAGTGCCCACCCCGCACGGGCTCGACGAAGTGAACTTCGACGCCCGCCACCTGCCTTCCACCGTGTGGGCCAAGATGCGCGAGCAACACGCCGATGCCATCGGCAAGACCGTGCAGGCCCTGTTCGACGCCGCACGCCAGGAGGCCGAGCAGGCCTATGCGGCCGAGCAGGCGAACAAGCCTGTGGCCCCGGCTGCCGTCGCCAAGAAGCCTGCCGGCAAGAAGCTGGCGGCTGCTGCAGCGGTTGCCGCAGCCAACGATGGCGGCGAAGTGGTGTCGTCCGACGCCGACGCCAAGGACGCCGCCATCACGGCGCTGATCAAGCCCGTGAAGGAAAGCGACATCGCCAGCCTGCGCGCCCGGCACAGCGCCGAACTGATCGTGCAGATCGTCACCGGCTGGGACCTGGACGAACCCCTGGGCGTGGACGCCCTGGTCGACATGTGCGACAGCTACCCCGGCGCCGCCGAGGCCGTGTTCAAGGCCTACAACGAAACCCGCGAAGGCCTGCGCCTGGGAAACTGAAGGCCATCGGGCGCGCGCCGTACCACAAGCCGCCCGACGAAACCGAGCTGGCGGCCTGGGGCATGCGGTTAAGCGACTTCCCCGAGCAGGACGTGGAAGTCTGGCCCGAGCACGTGGACGCCTGCCTGCTGTTTTGCAGCGTGAGCACCCAGTGGCGCGTGGGTATGGGCGGGGCCACGGGGCTCGACTACCCGGCGGTGTTTGCGACGCTGGATCGTTTGCACCGAGGCAAGACCGATGGCGAGCGCGACGCGATCTTTGCGGATGTGCAGGTGATCGAGCGGGCGGCGTTGGAAGAGATGAACAGCGGCAGGGATTGATGGCCGTAGGTTTTCGTCCCCTGGTTGCACCAGGCATCGCCAGCGATGCCATCCAATTTTCATGAGGCTTTGTGCTGCGCATGCGCACCAGGGCTGCAGGTGGCCGAGAGCAAGGCTGCTTCGAATTGACTGTAGCCAGGCCACCTTCGGGTGGTCTTTTTTGTTTTCTGGACCTGCTGGGTGCGAGTCCTCTTTTGTTGGGGTTTGACTATGGCCATTGATTTATCTGCAGTAAGCGGCATGACCCCTTCGGGGCTGGCCGTGCCTAGCTATATCGAGGATGAAATCAGACTGAGCCGCAAGCTGCGCAGCGAGCAGGAAATGGTTGCTGCTGCCGTCAAGGAAGTGACCGCTGCGGCTGGCGCCAGCATGGCGGCCTTCTCTAAGGTGGGTGATGCCGTAGGCGGAGTTTCCAAAGACATCGCGTCTTTGGTTTCGGTCCTGCAGACATCGTTTGGCTCTGCCACGAAGGATGCGGGTGCGCTTGCGTCCAGCTTGCAGTCCGTCGCAGGGTCTGCGCCGAAGGGCGTTTCAGAGCTCAACGCCGGTCTGGCCGATTCGTCGGCCAAGGCCAAGGCGGCAGCCAATGATTTCATGGGGTTAGGCCAGGCTTTTGGGGCCATCAAGGGCCACGTTGCTGCGAACATTGGCGATTGGGCTCTGCAGGGTGTCGAAAAGCTTGTGGACGTGCAGCGGGAGTTCGACAAGCTCAACACCACCATGGTTGTGGCCACGGGCAGCTCGGCCAATGCCGCCCGCGAATTCCAGTGGCTGCGGCAATTTGCCATGGACACGCCTGTCAGTCTGGCAGAGGTGACGCAGGGCTTCGTGAAGATGAAGGCGGCGGGCCTCGATCCAACGCAGGAGGCCATGACCAGCTTCAGCAACACCGCCACGGCGATGGGGCTGGACTTCGGCAAGATGATCGATGCGGTCACCGATGCCACCGATGGCAAGTTCAGCGGCCTGGAGCAGCTTGGCATCTCTGCGAAGAAGGAGGGGGACAACGTTGCCCTGACCTTCCAGGGCGTTACCACCACGGTCAAAAACAGCTCCGAGGAGATCGTGGGCTATATCGAGAAGATCGGCAACACGACGTTTGATGGGACGACCGCCAGGCACGCGCAGACCCTGGATGGGGCGCTGTCCAAGCTCAGCAATACCTGGGATGAGCTGTTCCGGTCGATCAGTGAAGGTGATGCAGGTTCACTGATTTTTGACTCCGTGACGCTTGCGACGGGGGCGATCAGGGACGCCATCACCATTGTCCGGTCCATGACTGGGGCGATGGATGACAACGCACGGTCTACCGGAGCGCTGGCCACTTTGCAGAAAGGCATTGGCCTGGTGTTTGAAGGCGTCGCCATCGGTGCCGCCACCCTCAAGCATGTGCTGGTGCAGGTCGGCACCCAGATTGGCGGGATGGCCGCGATCGCGGTGCAGTTGGCCACTTTCAATTGGTCTGCCGCGGCTGAGATCTCCAAGCAGGTGAAGATCGACAGTGACGGCGCGGCGAAGGACCTGGTGGAGACAATTGGGCGCATCACCAGCGCAAGGCAGAAAGCGCAGGAGGCTCCAGCTCCAGCCCAGAAGCCTGCTCCCGACACTGGCAGTCCGAAAACCACCTCGGGACCGGCGAGCGTTTCTGAGGCGGCCACACCACCTGCCGGAGGCAAGCCAACCCCTGCAACCCCGTCCGCTGTCCGCTCGGCTGTCTGCTGCTGTGATGATAAATCCGGGAGACCCCCTGCCGCACCAGCGGTGTCCATGCAGCAGTCGCAGGCGCAATCGCAGCAGCAACAACAACAGGAAGCCAAGGCCGCAGCTGCGGCAACCGTTTTGGGGTCGGCGCGGGCGACGGGGAAGACGCCGGCAAAAGAGGCAGTTGTTGCGGCCGCTTCATCTTCGTCCTCATCGTCATTGGCACTTGTCATCCCTGCGGCCAAAGCGCCTGCCGCTCCTGTGGGCAAGCCGGAAGCAGGCGCGGACGAATACGCCAAGGCGACGGAAGAGATCAGGAAGCAGACGGCCGAGCTTGCCAAGCAGCGGGCGACCCTGCAGGCCAGCATCGACACACTGGGCAAGAACGAAATCGCCGTCGCGAAGCTGAACGTTCAGCAAACAAAGGAGCGACTCAACGCCGCCGCCACTCCTGGCTCCGAAGACCATCAGCCCGAACGCATTGACGCATTGAAAAAGCTGCTTGAAGAGCAGGAAAAGACGGCAGCTACCAAGGAGACGGCGGACTATTCCAAGCGCAACCATGCGCTGAAGGAGCAGATCGAGCAGTCCCGCGAGAACAACGCGCTCGTTCAGCAGGAGGTCAATCTGACAGGCTTGTCGCAGTTGGAGCGCAGCAAGCTCGCTGCGCTGCGGACCATCGAAATACGCCAGGCCAAGGAGCTTAATGAGATCAGGAAGAGCGGCCACTCCGAGGAGAACAAGAAGGAACTGAACGACAAAGTCAAAGAGAAAAGCCGGATCGATGCGGAAACCGAGGTCCAGAAACTGGTGCAGGCCGACTGGCAAAAGACAGCCGACCAGATCAACGGGAGTTTGACCGACGCGTTCATGAAGAGCCTGGAGTCGGGCAAGGACTTTGGGAAGAACCTCCGCGAGGCGTTGAAGGAGCAGTTCAAGAGCCTAGTGCTCAAGCCGACGATCAGTGCAATCATGAGTCCTATCTCAGGGGCGCTCAGCAGCTTGGTAACTGGCGTGATGGGCGGGAGCAATGGCACCGTCGCTGCCGGGGGGGGGGGGGCACTGGGTAGCCTGTTCAGCACGGGCAGTTCGCTGTACCAAGGCTGGACGGGCCTGACCAGCGGCCAAGGTTTCCTAGGCAGCATCGGAAACGCCTTTGGCCTTGGTAGCGGTGCTGCGGCAGCTAGCAGCAGCGCCGCCGGTCTGACGCCACTTGTACCCCAGACCGTTGCGTCCTGGGGCGGGGTGGCCAATGGCGTGGTTGGTGCGGGCGGCTACACCGTTGCACCAGCAGCAGCGGCCGGCTCATGGACTGCGGGCGGCGTGGCTGGCCTTATCGCCATGGCCGTGATCAACATCCTCGGCGGCATGCGGTCCGAGACCATGATTGGTAGCGGTCTGGCGGGCACGCTTGGCAGTGGAACCACGCTCACCCCGTGGCAAGAGTGGCGCGAGGGAGGCAATCTTGTTAGCGGCCCTGAGTTCTCAACGCACAACCCGCTTGAAGCCCTTAGCGGCTACCGCGAGCGTCTGCAGAAGCTGCAAGACGGGGGCGAAGGCGCGAGCCAAATGGCAATGGTCTATGAAATGATCATTTCAGAGATGGAGAAGAACACCGCAGGGCTTGAGGAGGCCACGCGCAAGCAATCTGACTCCATCAACAAGGCGTATGAAGGGGTGCGCCAGAACGTCGTGAACATGGCCAATAGCCTGGGCCTGGCCGGCGATTCGGTCGCCGACTTCAAGCACCAGCTTGACCAGCAAGACCTGAATTTTCAGGGTCTCAATGCCCAGGAAATCGAAGCAAAAATAACCGCGACAATGGGCAAGGCCGGAACGGCCATGGCAAAGGAGCTGCTGGGCTACTTCGAGCCGGTGACCGAAACCATCACGCGTACCGTGGCCGACAGCGTGGGCAGCGCTATGGCTGGCCAGGACTCGATGTTCACCTATCGCCAGGAGTCGGAGACATCAACCAAGATGGTCTACCGTGCCAGCGAGTTTGCAAAGGTGGGCGAGACCGCCCTCGAAACGCTGACGCGCCTGTCCACCAGCTTCAACGCGCTCAACGAAGCAAGCGATGCCTTGGGCTTTGGCATTCAACAGGGCACCCTGGCGCTAGCCGACTTTGCCGATGATTTCATCGAAGCGTTCGGCGGCCTGGAGCGATTCAGTTCGACCACGTCAGCGTATATGCAGGCGTACTACACCGATGAGGAACGCAAGCAGTCTCTGCTGCGCAGCGGCGCGCGCCAGGCGAATCGGTTGTTCGGCGCTGAGGTCGTGACCGCTGAGAGCCTGCAGCAGATGGGCAATGCCGGAATCCGGGCGTTCGTGGACGGGCTGGTGGAGGGTGGCGCAACGGCCGGGGAGATCGCGGACGTGATGGATCTCGCCGTCCACCTGGCGCCCGCATTCGACAGCCTCGACGCACAAGCCCCCGTGGTCGAGAACCTGTCCAACGTGGTCGACGAACTCACGCAGAGCTACCAAAACGCCGTGAAGTCGCTCACCAGCGACCGCGACAGCCTGGCTGTGGAGGTGCTGCGCGCCCAGGGCAAAGAGCCCGAAGCCAAGGCGTTGGAAAAGAGCCAGTACATGGCCCAGTTCGCTGGCCTGGACGAGATACGCCGCAAAGAGATCGAGACGCTCTATGACGCCAACGAGGCAACACGCGCCTACATCCAGGGCATCAAGGACGCGGCACAGGCCCAGCTCGATGCGCTGACTCGGCAGCGTGATTCTGCAGTGCAGATGGTCGATGCAGCCACCAGCAATACCGATGCGGCCTTCGCACGGTTCGAGGCGGCAACCAACAAAGAGCGTGAACGGCTGCAAGGCGTCATCGACAGCGCGCGCAGCGTGTTCGATGCAACCAAGTCGGCCGCTCAGTCGCTGTTCGGCGAAGTGGAGGCAACGGTCCAGTCCGAGGGCCTGCAGGGACGAGACTTCATCAGCGCAGCGTTGGCGGCGGCACAAACCTCGGGCAAGCTTCCAGATGGCAAGCTGCTGTCCGAGGCCATCGAGGCGGTCGGCAAGGATTTTGCCGCCACGACCTACGCCAGCCAGTCCGAGGCCGACTACGAGCGCCTGGTGGTGGCCAACGAGCTCAAGGGGCTGCAAGACATCAGCGGCGACCAGCTTACCGAGGCGGAAAGCCAGGCCAAGAAGCTGGAGGAGGACCTGGAGCAGGGCCGTGAAATGATCAGTGCAATGCGCGGTATCGACACCGGAGTTGGCACCCTGTCGGAAACCTTGCTTGTGTTGATACGGGCCTACAACCAGGAGTCGCAAGTTCGTTCCAACGTCGCTGCACGAGGGGCGCTGGGCAAAAGCGGTGCTTACTACAACTACGCGACGGGTACGGGACTGAATTCCTCGGGCGTGTACTTCGAGGGCGCGGCCATCCGCGAGGCAGCGGGCATTGCGCTCGATCACGGGGCCACGGCAAAGGACATCTACGACGTGATTGCCGGCAGCGGCTTTTCGCTGGAACAGGCCGAGGCGATCCTGGGGGCCATGCCTGGCAGCTTCGAGGAGTTCGCCAAGCAGATGAACTGGCCGATCTTCCACCGCGGAACGCGCAGCGTTCCGCGCACCGGCTTTGCGCTGCTGCAGCAAGGCGAGGCGGTGATCCCTACAGCCTACAACCCCTTCACTGCGGGCAAAGGCTGGAGCAACAGCAACGACATGCTGACCGCCATGGAGGGCGTGCGTGCCGAACTGATCGAAGTGCGGAGGCAGAACGATGCACTGCAACGCGCTGCAACGCGCACCGCCGATGCCGTCAACGGGCGGCCCGAGGCCCCCATGCTTGTGGAGAACGTTTGACCATGAACATCATCGACAACATCACCATCACCGACACCATGATCGGTGCCGGCACCACCATTGCCGAACCTTCCGCGGGCGAGACGGCGTGGGCCGCTGGCGTGGCCTATGCAGTGGGCGACATCCGCATCCGCGCGACGACGCATCGCAAGTACAAATGCGCCGCCGTGCACACGAGTGCAGCGACGCCCACACCCGAGAACGATGGCACGCGCTGGGTGGACATCGGCCCCACGGACCGCATGGCGCCGTTCGATATCTACACCAGCACGCAGGCCTCAACCATCGGCAGCTTGACCTATGTGCTCAAGCCGGGCTATTTCAACAGCCTGGCGCTGTACGGGCTCACGGGTGGACAGTACAGCGTGACGGTGCGCGACGCGCCGGGTGGCGCGGTGATCTATGCGCGATCGGGCTTTCTGGTGGACGATGCGTTGGGCTGGTACGAGTACCTGTTCACCCCCGCAAGACCGGTGGGCAAGCTGGTGTTCACCGGCATCCCAATCCGCCCCACGGCCGAGCTTACGCTGACCATCACGGCAGCAGCGGGGCAGCCGGTGGGCGTGGGGATGATCGTGGTGGGCGACTACATACCGCTCATCAGCGACGAAGCCCAGTGGGGCGGCACCCAGTACGGAGCGTCGGCGGAGCCGGTGACCTACAGCTACATCAAGACGAATGACGACGGCACCACCAGCATCGTCAAGCGCCACAGCGCCACCAACCTGCGCGCCAGCGTGGTCATGCCGCGTGAGCATGCGGATGCTGCGCTCAAGACCCTGCAGCGCGTGCTCGACCGGCCTGTGGCGTTCTTCGCCACGCCCTCCAAGGGCTATGAGGGCCTGAACGTCTTTGGCATTGCTTCCTCCTCGCCCGTGGGCTACGACAGCTTCGGGCACGCCTCCATCAACATCAACGTGAAAGGGCTCATCTGATGCCAACCAATCCACCCACCATCACCGCGCTGCCCAGCCCTCCGGACCCGAACGACCGCAGCAGCTTCAACGTACGCGCGTATCCCTGGAGCGTGGCGCAGCAGACCTTCGGGGTTGAACTGTCAGCAGTGGCAGCGAATGCGTTCGGCAACGCGACAGAGGCTGCTGACAGCGCCTCGGGTGCTGCAGACTCTGCGGCCGAAGCTGCCAATGCGGTCACTGACGCGGAAGCCGCTCGCGACGCCGCTGCGGCCAGCGCCGCCAGTGCCGTCAATTCTCCCGCCACCAGCGCCACCAGCACCACGAGTCTCACGCTCAGCTCCGGCACCAAGAGCCTCACCCTGGCCCAGACCGGGAAGCTCTTTGCCATCGGCCAACGCATCGTGATCGCGCGCACTGCTGACCCGACGAATTCCCGCATGGTCGGCACGCTGTCCAGCGCTGACCCTGGGACAGGTGCGCTGGTGGCCACGGTGGCTTTCTCGGACGTGCGAGGCTCGGGCACCTACACCGATTGGACGATCAGCCTGGCCGGCGAGAGTTCGACCTTGCCGTCGCCAGGCATGCCCGATGCGGGCAAGGTGCTGGGGGTGGATGGAGGCGGGCTGTATGCGCTGATCACGGCGCCGACCCGGGGCGTGGGCGCCGGCACCGCCAGCGGCAACACCACGCTCATGGCCGCGAGCGGTGCGGTGCAGGCCATCACCACCACCGGCCCGGGCCAGTGGGTGCAACTGCCTGCTGCCAACATGCTGACGGTGGGTATCGCAGGTTTCGTGATCCAGAACGCCGGAGGCTGGGACCTGGAAATCCGCGATGGTGCCGGTACTCCGTTGGGCTGGGTGCGACCTTCGGAAAGTGTGGCGGCCGACCCTAAGAACGTGGGCAGCGTGGCTGGGGCCTGGGTGTTGCGCGGGCACCTGCCTTACTCTTTTCTGAGCGTGCCGCTGGCGTTCGCCAGCGCGTCCAACCAGTTGAAGTTCGTCGTGCAACTAGACGCGACACGCGAGGTTCTGTTTTTCACCGACAACGCGACCCGCATCGCTGCCGTGGTGTGGGACGGTCAGGCCGGGCAGTTCGGCACGCCGGTGGTGGTCCGTACGGCTGCGCAATCGCTCAACATGCGAGCCATCAAGTCGATGACTGACCAGGTGCTGCTTCTCTCGTCCCCGAACGGCCCCGCTTGTCAGGCTGTCGTGTTGGGGTTTTCTGGCACCGCGATCACCGTCAACAGCCCGGTGTCTTTCTCGGTGGCGGGTGCATCTCTGATAACCGATGGCATCCAGGATCTGATCTCAGTCGCTGGGCAGGGGTTTGTGGCGTCGTTCAACTATGGCGCGGCCGGCACGCCAAAAGGCGGTTTGAAGGCCATCACCATTTCCGGCACCACGCCCACCATCGGTGCCGGGGAATACGGCATCACGAACGTTGGCGGCGGTAACGGCAATGGTGGCAGTGCAACCATTGATTTGATTGACATCGGCAGCAGCAAAGTGTTGTCGTTCTCCTGGGGTAGCGATCAAATCGGCTATGTGCAACTGGTGACGGTGTCGGGCACGGGGCTGACTGGTGGCACGGGTCACCAGTTGGCCAACCCCGTTGGAAACAACGGCCATTACCGGTTGCTGGGTTCGGGTCGCGTGGCCATGGTGTATGGCGCAAGCAGTAGCTATGGCGTTATTTTGAGTGCGCCTGCAACGACCGTTGTCGCGTCGGCGGTGACGCTGATGTCCAACATCAAACCGAGCGTGCTTCACGTTGTCGGAAACAACCAGGTAATTGTGGCTGGCTGGAACAGCAATCCAGGCCCCGATGCGGCCTTTAACGTATTGACCGACAACGCTGGCACCGTGGTTGCGGGCACGCAAATCAGCGTCACCACTGCCGGTAATTCAAACCATGCAAGTTTGATGGTAGCTGATACCTCGGGTTGCGTTGTGATGGTGGGCACCAACGAAAACAGCGGGGTTATCTATCGCCTGGAGATTTCCGGCAACAACCCTGTGATGAAAACTGCGCGGGCCATTTCGGCGACTACTACGTACACCAACGGGGGCGTACCACCTCTCATAAATTTCATGTGGGGCAAAGTTCCCACGCCGGCACAGTTGACAGCAGGCAACCTGAACGCAATCAACAACTACACCGGAACACCCAGCGTTCTTTTTGCAACACCGACGGGCGGTAACGTTCCCAACTTGGTCCTCGCGGAGCCATTCGGTTTCTCGATTTTCTCTGTGCGTGAGGTTTCCGGTCCTGGATATCGTTGGGATTCGACGGTATCGCTCGCTTCCGCAAATCGCGTCATTGCGCAAAAATTTAAGGTGGCCTGACCATGAAAAAGATCACTGTTGCCGGGACTGTGCACGGTCCTTTCAAGAGCGTGGTCGTGCAGACCTCGGTATACCGTGTCGAGGGTGTGGAGGGCGGCGAAGAGTTGCTGCCCTTCAACGCTATCGGCGGCCAGGGCGTCGTGTCCAATTGGATCGGCGACCTTCCTAGCTCTTCAGGGTCCGACCTAGTCCCCCTGCGCCCCTGCGCGCCGCGGCCGTGACACAGATCGATGCCGATGCGGATGTGATCTACAGCCTGACCACCGGCGATCGACAAGCCGAGTCCGACGAGGCCCAGCGCGAGGCGCACGCCTATGCGCAGGGCGGTTACCTGGGCACGGTGCCAGGCATGGTCCAGAGCTGGGCCATTGCCAGGGCTTTACCGGCGAGCAGGCCGTCAACGACATCCTGCAGAAGGCCGCCACCTGGCGCGGGGCCCAAGATGCCATCCGCGCCGCCCGGCTGCTGCGCAACGAGCCGGACCGCGCCGCCTCGACCTCGCAGGCCCTGGCCACTGTGCGCACGGCGTGGGCGGCCTTCGTGGTTGTCGTACGCGGCCAACTCGGCCTTGGGGTCGCGTGATGCACGCCGCCTTCTACGAAACCATCTGGCCCGCCCTGGGTGCGGTCTCAAGCCACGCGGCGCGCATCCTGGACCACGGGCAGTACTGCCTTGCGAGCTGGTGATTGCCGATGGGGCCCACGGGGCCGCCAGCTGGTTGAAAAGGGCGTGCGCTTCAATGAGATCGCCTACAAAAAGGCGCGCGCACTTGGATGCGCTCTGAGTCCTCGACGAACTGGAAGACCGGGCTCGCCAGTGGTTCGAGAGAAGCAAGGGCAAGCGCTACGGCCTGCGGGGGAACCTGCGGTTCGTGGTGCCCATCGTGCCCCAGGATCCCGACGCGCTGTTCTGTTCCGAAACCCTGGCTGGCGAGAGCCCCAGCGATACGGATCCAACGACGCCGCAGCGCCAATCCGCGCATGTACCCACAACCCGCCCCGTGCGGGTTTTTTTACGCCCGACGAAAGCGAGCAGCACCCATGAGAAACGAAACCATCGACGCCCTGGGCGCCACGGGCGGCAAGACCATTGCGGCCGGCGCGGGGCTTACCAGCTTTGGCTGGATCACGTCCAACGAGTTCCTGGGCCTGGTCGGCGCCGCCGTGGCCATTGCCGGCCTGGCCGTCACCTGGTACTACAAGCGCGAGGCCAATCGCCGCCAGGCACGCGAGCATGCGTTGCGCATGGCGCGCCTGCGCCAGGGGCTGGGCGAAGAGAGCGACCTGGGCGAGCAGGGGGCCGAAGAATGAGCGGCAGCCCATCTTCCGGTGCCGACCGCCTGCGCTACTTCCCCCACCTGGTCGGCTCGCTCGCGCTGGCCAGTGCCGGCGTGCTCACCTTCCTGGGCCAGTGGGAGCCCGATGCGCGCGACCCCGGGCTGGTGTATGCCGATGCGCTGGCGGGCGGCCTGCCCACGGTCTGCAAGGGCATCACCCGGCATGTGACGAGCACGCCGGTGGTCGTGGGCCAGCGCTGGACGCCGGCGCGCTGCGCGCAGGAGGAGGGTGCCGCCATCGAGGTGCTGCAACTGCGCCTGGCCCGGTGCTTCACGCGGCTGCCGCCGCAGAGCGTGTTCGACATGGCCACCAGCCATGCCTGGAACAACGGCGTGGGCAACACCTGCGCGAGCCAGGCCCTGGTGGCCTGGAACGCGGGCGACTGGGCGCTGGGCTGCCGGCGGCTGGGCATGTCGGACAGCGGCAGGCCCGTGTGGAGCTATGTGCGCACCGGCCGCATGCTGCCCGATGGCAAGCCCGAGATGCGCTTTGTGCAAGGCCTGGCGAATCGGCGTGTGGCCGAGACGACGGCCTGCCTGGAAGGGCTGCTGCAGGGGCACAGGCCATGACCGCGGTGGTGGATATCGCCCTGGGCATGGTGCTGCTGACCATGCCAGCCACGCCCCAGCCCGTGACCTACACCGCGACCTCGGGGGCCACCACGCTGGGCTACAGCAGCGTGGCCGGTTGGGTGCCTGCGGAGCAATGCTTCAACCGCTGCCGCACCATCGCTGGCCAGGATGTACCGCTGTTGCGGGGGGAGCTATCGCTGGCCGACATGGCGGACCTGAACATCGTGATTCGCCGCGATGGCGTTCCCGTGCTGTCGTTTTGGCGCTTCTTCGGCAACATGCCTGTGGCCTATGTGGAAGGGGGCCGGTAGTGGCGCCGCTGCTCGTCACCCACACCGCTGCGGCCGTGCTCGGCGCAGCCGTGGCGGCCACTGCCGCCTGGCAACTGCAGGACTGGCGCCTGGGTGGCCAGATCGCTGCCCTGCAGACCAACCATGCCACCGAGCGCGCACGCGCCAGCCAGGCCGCATGGGCGGCCGAGCGCGCCACCGCACTCAAGTACCAAGGAGCCCTGAATGAAGCACGCAACCGTGAAGCGGCTTTGCAGCGCGATGCTGACCGCGCTCGCACTGAGTCTGACGGCCTGCGCGAGCAAGCTGCCGACGCTGCCCGCCGCATTGCTGCCGGTACCGCCCCCGCCACCGTCGCTGAGTACGCCACTGCCGCCGGTGAGCTACTCGCAGACTGCAGCCGAGCGCATCAAGAGCTGGCGCGACAGGCTGACGGCCACGCAGCTGATGCGCGGGCCTTCCGAGACGCCTGGCCTGTGAAGCAGCAGGCGGCTGCCAGCCGCCCCTAGTTGTCAGTTGCAGGCGATCGTGCCCGGTGCCCCGGCAATCCCCGCATAGCGGATCTGGAACGGCTGCGCCAGGTTGATGCTGGAGGGGAAGGCCGAGAACACGGCCTGCTTCTGCGCGGGCGAGGCGATGGTGCCGACGCCGGACCAGCCGCCCGAAGGGGTGAAGAGCGCCGTGTCGGCATCGAAGGTGTAGGGCGACACGTCGATGGAGGTGGTGCCCTGCACGAAGAACAGGCTGCCGTGCAGGAAGCTGGGGTTGCCCGATGCGGCCGTGAGCAGCATGGTGACCTTCTGCGTCTCGGGGTTCACGCCGAAGTCGGCCAGCAGCATGCCGTTGGCGTTGTTGGCCAGCGCGCCCGCGCAGGTGCGGGATGCAGCGGCCACGTTGACCACCTTCACCGTGTAGGTGCTGGTGATGGTCTTGCCCTGCAGCAGCACGCTGGCGGTGAACACGGCGTTCACGTCGGCGGTCTGGCTGGCGGCGAGGAACACGCCCTGCGGGGTGATGGTGCCGGCCGATGCGGGCACCACGCTCCACACGGCCACGGTGGGGGCGAAGGTGCCGTCGGCATTGCGCACGGCGGCGGACAGCGTGATGGTGCCGCCCTCGTTCACCGTGGTCGGGCCCGAGATCTGCAGCTGTGCTGCCGTGCTGGCGGCCACCGCCTGGGGCACGAAGTGCAGGGTCTGCGGGTCCCACTTGAAGGTGACGTCCCATTCGCCCGCGCCGGGCACTTTCAGGCGCTTGACGGTGAAGCTGTCGACCGCCTCGTTCTGGTAGCCCGCGTTGGTGAGGTCGATGTCGATCGCCGCCGAGGCGGACATCGACAAGGTGGCGGCCGCAATCGCGGCGCAGATGGTTTTGGGTGATGCCCTCATGAACGAAATCCCTTGTTATCAGTGGTTTTGGGTGGCGGGATCGTAGCCGCCCGGCACCACGCCCTGGTGGCACCTGTCGTATTGGCGCCAAGCCCCGTGCCGCCCTGCAAGGCCCTGCACCGCAGGGCTTTTTTCTGAAGCCCTGCGGCCTGCCGCAGGGCCACAACCCAACACCCGCGCGGCTTGCGAGGCGATGCCCCCATGGCCCCGCATGCGCCCAGCGCCGGCCGCAACCCCTGCCAACTCCCTTGAGGCCTGCCATGCAAGCACACACGCAGTTACACCTTTCTTCCGGCGCACACGGCACGCCCAGTGCGCTGACCATGCCCTCGCGCACCATCACCAGCATCCGCGCGGGCGGCCTCAAGTCGCGCGTGGAAAAGCTGTTGCACAGCCAGGCCGGGCAGCCGCTCACGCTGGGCCAGATCGGCGCCGCGCTGGACCTGCCCAAGACATCGCACCCCGAGATCAGCAGCTGCCTGGCCAAGCTGCGCGAGGCGGGTCGCGTGCAGACCAGCACCGGCCCGGCATCCAGTGCGCGCGGGCGGCGCCTGGTGCAGTGCTACAGCATCCTGCAGCGGCGCGTGGGCGGCGATGTGTGCGTGTCGGAGATGGATGCGCGCCGCTCGCTGGCGATGGCCGCTTGATGGCTGTCAAGAAGGGGACCGACCATGGACAGTGAGCACAGCGAAGAAGACCTGCACCTCATCGAGCTGCAGGCCCCCGGCGGCCTTGCGCCACCCCTGCAGGCCGGCGTGTCCGCGTCGGGCCTGGTCTACCTGCGCGGCGACCTGCACCCGCTGGGCAGTGCCACGGCCCTCATCAAGGCCGCGCGCGAGCACGTGCCGTACGCCGCACTGGGCGCGGTGAACGTGCTCTTCCCGGCCGATTGGCTGCGCGGTGAATGCCTGCACGATGCAGACCGCCTGCGCGTGATTGCCGCGATGGAGCGCCTGGTGCGCGGGGCGGCTGCGGCATGAGCGGCCGCCCCGCCGCGCCGCGCCTGCTGGCAGTGCCCTCGGCTGCAGCAACTGCCGAAGCCCCCGTGCCGGGCAAGGACCCGGCACTGGATGGCGGCAGCGCCCGCGTGCCAGAGGACGGCGTGACGCCCGCCATGGTGGTGCGCGAGCTGGCCAGCATCGCCTTCTTCGACATCCGCAAGATCTTCAACGGCGACGGCAGCCTGAAGCGCGTGCAGGAGCTCGACGGCGCCACCGCCGCGGCCATCGCCTCCATCGGAGTTGTGGAGATCGGGCCCGGCGGCCAGCTCGAGCTGGCCAAGAAGTTCAAGTCACCCGAAAAGCTCAAGGCCCTGGACCTCTTGGGCACGCACCTGGGCATGTTCGCCAAGAAAGCCGACGATGCCCCCGACCCGCTGCGCAAGGCCCTGGCCCACATGCCTGCTGAGCGGGCCGAAGGCATGCTGGCTGCGTTGGAGCAGGTGAAATCGACCAAGGAGAAGCCGCACGGTGCCGCCTGAACTTCCCGCCCTGCCCGATGTTCTGGCCGGTGCCACCCTCGAAGAGATAGAAGCCATCGAAGGCCTGTTGCGCGACAAGCTTGCAGGCTGGCGCATGCGCCGCTTCTTCCAGGACGAGGGCCCCCTGCGCCGCGCGCTGTATGCGCGGCACCTGGCCTTCTTCAAGGCCGGCGCCACGCACCGCGAGCGCTGCTTCATGGCCGGCAACCGCGTGGGCAAGACCATCGGCGGTGCGTACGAGACGGCCCTGCACCTCACGGGCCGCTACCCCGCCTGGTGGGAGGGCCGGCGCTTTGCAGGCCCCATCCAGGCCTGGGCCGCAGGCAAGTCGCTCGAGACCACGCGCGACATCGTTCAGCTCGAGCTCTACGGCCCTCCGGGCCAGCCCGGCACCGGCATGGTGCCGGCCGACGACATCGCCAAGGCCCGCCCCCGCGCCGGCGCCAACGGCGCGCTCGACTACCTGTGCGTGCGCCACCAGAGCGGGGGTGAATCGGTCATCGGCTTCAAATCGTATGACCAGGGCCGCAAGGCGTTCGAGGGCACCGCGCGCCACTGGGTGTGGCTGGACGAGGAGCCGCCCGTGGCGGTGTACAACGAGTGCCTGACGCGGACTGCGACGACGCAGGGGTTGATTGCGATCACCTTCACGCCGCTGGAGGGGGCTACGGAGGTGGTGCTGGATTTTTTGACGAAGGGGGTGGTGGTGGGGGGGCGCGCGGCGCAGCAGGTGTGGCGTGATGGCTGCTCTGGGGCGTGCTGAGACAGTACGATCACGCCCATGCGTGAATTCCAATTGCTCACCATCGCCGAATGCCATGCCCACATTGCGCCATTGGTAGACGCGGCGTTGGGGCCACAAGGTTTTGTCAATGTGCGTCCGATGCTGTGGGTGAACAGCAGTGCCGCGCCCATTCGCCGCATCTTTGAGTATTGGCAGCTGGGCAGTGGGTTGTCGCCGCGTTGGGGCTACTCTTTCGACGCCGTGCCCCACCTGGCGGGTGGCAAGCCCAAATGGCACCGCACGGAAAAATCGGCCTTGCTCGATGCCTTTGTGGATGGCCAGGGTGCGGCGCACAACCTGTCTTATATCTGGGGCGTGGATGGGCTGCTGACGGGCATGCCCGAGAAGGTGCACGCGGCAATCGCCCAGGCACATGCGTTCTGGCAGGCGGCCCCCACACCTGCCCACGTCTTTGCGCAGGTGATCGAGATGGCCGAAGGGTCGAAGCAGCGCCATATGCAGCTGCCACTGCACATGGCCGCGGCCATGTGCCATGCCTTCGCGGGGCGCGAAGAGCAGGGGCGCAAGGAGCTGGCGCTCTTCATCAGCCGGGGCAAGGCCAAGGAGGAAGCGGTGCCCAAGCTATCGGATATTTTCGAGGGGTGGCTCAGGGATGGTTACAGGCCGGGCGCTTGAAGCGCAGAGCCACAGCGCTCGATTGCATGGTCATGCCCGACCAGCCCATCCCTCCTGGCGCAAGCGCCCATGATCCGGGTGGCCATCAAGTTGCTGGCGAGAAAAGCCGGCTCCAGGTCCTTCGACTGACTGCCGACGGCACCCCCGGCCATCCGCTGTACCTGCCAAGCCATCTGCGGCCGATGGATTACACCCCTGCACAGTAGGTCGGCGCAGTGCTGCAGAGCGGCTCATACACCGGCGGGCTCCAGCCTGCCCAACCAGGATCCTCCATGAGCAAAGCAATCATCCAGGCCGGCTGGAACGATGTACCCCACCTCGACGAAACCGCCAAGCGCGAGCTGGCCGAGAGCTACCCCGTGCACGAGCGCGAGGCGCGCATGAACGGCGTGCCCGTGCTGGGCAGCGGCAAGGTGTTCCCGGTGGCCGAAGAGTCCATCGTCGTTGCGCCCTTCGCGCTGCCCGCGCACTGGCCGCGCATCGTGGGCCTGGACTTCGGCTGGGACCACCCGGCCGCGGCGGCCTGGCTGGCGTGGGACCGCGACACCGATACCGTCTACGTGTACGACACCTTTCGCGTGCGCGAGACCAGCGTGGCCATGCAGGCCCCGCTGATCGCGGCGCGCGGCCGCTGGATGCCGGTGGCCTGGCCGCACGACGGCCTGCAGCACGACAAGGGCAGCGGTGAGCAACTGGCCGGGCAGTACCGCGCCTTGGGCGTGAACCTGCTGCCCGAGCGCGCCACGTTCGAGGACGGCAGCAACGGGCTGGAGGCGGGCATCAGCGAGCTGCTCACGCGCATGCAGACCGGGCGCTTCAAGGTGTTCAGCACCTGCGGCGACTGGCTGGAGGAGTGGCGGCTGTACCACCGCAAGGACGGGCTGATCGTGAAGCTGCGCGACGACCTGCAGAGCGCTACGCGGTATGGGGTGATGATGCTGCGGTTTGCGGTGGTGGAACCGCGGGGCTCTACCTTGGGGGGCAGGTCGGCAGGGTATGGAGGGAGGAGAGGGGGGTATTGAGCGTGCACCGATATGCGGCAGACTGTTGCGTACCCGCCGCCAGAGATACTCACCCAGCCTGCATGCGTATTTTTTTCGATGTGGAGAGACAGCTTGTGCTGCTGCGGCAACTAGACCCTAGACTTGAGCGACTGGCACATCCTTCCATCGCGTCGTGTATTGCGGTGATAGCCGTGCATCCCGAATTGCAGCCCATTCCGCGTCGTTCGTGTACCTTGCTTCTTCACCGCCGGGCACTAAGTCGAGCATGGCCACGCCAGCGTTGGTAAAGTCATTCCTGTACGCGTAGATGTGGCGCATGCTGTGTATTGCTGCACGCTCCATTTCCTCGGCATTGGCGGTGGGATAGTCAAGGCTAGTGGTCACGCTGCGGCTGAACACCGGGCCCGGGCCAAATGGGCTAGTGCATGCAAATACGTGCATGTGGCAAGCAAGACTGTCTTGCTTGCGCAGTCGTTCTGCAGCAAGCCGAGTGAAGTGGCGCACAACCTTGATGAGTGGCTCCAGATGGCTTATGGGTTTCTGAAAGGTGTGGGTGCAGGTGACTTCCCTGCGCCGCGCAGGCGCGGTCTTGGGGGTAAAACGGGAAATACCCTGTAGTTCACACACCGTGCGTTCGAGCGTCACGCCAAAGCGTCGACGTACGGCGGAGGGGGCCATGCGGGCGAGGTCGAGCACGGTATAGACGTTTGCTTGGCGCAGTTGCTCGGTGAGCTTTTGGTTAATACCCCAAACGGCTCGCACCGAGGTAATGGCCAGCGCTTGGTCTAAGTCTGAGGCGGGCAGGTCGGAAAGGTCGCACACTTTTGCAAGGTTGACAGGGTACTTGTCGGGCCTGCGCTCCGCGGCCTGGGCAATGTAGTTGGCCAGCTTGGCCAAGGTCCTGGTCTGGCCTATGCCGACGCTGCAAGGTATGCCGGTGTATTGCTTAATACGAGCGCTCAAACTGCAGGCCCGCTCGTTGGTGTCAGGCACGCCATGCAGGCCGATAAAGCACTCATCTATGGAATAGATTTCCTGCTCGCGGGCAAGGCTTGCAGCCAGAGGCATGAAGCGGCTGCTCATATCCCCATAGAGGCCGTAGTTGGCACTGAGCACCACCAGGCCATTGTCGTACTCCATATGCTTGAGGCGAGACCATGGCGTGCCCATGCGAATACCCAGAGCCCTTGCTTCGTTGCTGCGGGCAATCGTGCTGCCGCTGTTGTAGCCGAGGACAACAACTGGACGGCCTTTGAGTGATGGCTTGAAGAGTCGCTCGCAATTTACATAGAAGTCGTGACCGCTTACCAATGCGTACATAGCTGTCTCCTGAGAGTCGCGTGGCAACGTCGCGCCATGCTCGCGGTCGAGAGCGAATTTTGAGAATGGCTGTATTTTAATACAGTGTTTTTTCGCCTGCCATAGTTTGTGCCACGATTGGCTTCCTTGTGCTTTGTTCGCTTATCATTGATGTTCATGAAAAATGAACATGTTAAAAAAATGAACAACATGTTAGTGATCGAGCAAGCCTTGCACGCCGCAGAGCCAGTTCTGCAAGGCGAGGTTCTGACTATGCGGGATGCAATAGATAACGGCATCGACGCAACCGTCCAACTCAGCCGACTGGGGCAAGACCTCGGCCCGTTTGCGGTACAAGTACGTCGTGTCGAGCGCAACAGCCTGGTCTGGTATCGCATGGAGAAAGAGGCTCGCGAGACCAACGGGCAACCATGGCTTTTGATCGCGCCCTACATGTCGGCCCATCTGGCCCAGGAATGCCAGCGCACCGGAATCAACTTCCTGGACACTGCGGGCAATGCCCACCTCGATGTCCCGGGGACGCATCTGTTCATTACCGGCAAGCCACGCCCCAAGGCGCCGCGCATTCCGGCGGACCAATCCGCCCTGCGCAAGGCCAGCACCTTGCGGGTCATCTTTGCGCTGCTGACGGTCGAGGGCTTGGCGCAGCAGCCGGTGCGGGCCATTGCCGAGGCGGCCGGTGCCGCGCTGGGATCTACATCGAATGCCATCGAGGACCTGGCGGCGCTGGGCTTCATCACGGGTGGAGCGCGCCAGCGGCGGGTGGCGAACATACAGACGCTGCAGATGGAGTGGGCGCGGCAGTATCCGATTTCGCTGCGGGGCAAGCTCAAACCGCAGCGGTACGCCTGCGTGGATGGTGCCGATTGGCGGGGGAGCAGTCTTCTGACTGATGAACCCGAAGTGGCGCTGGGCGGTGAGGTGGCTGCCGCTGCGATCACGCAATACATCAACCCGGCCAGCGCGTGCATCTACAGTTGGCTGGACAGGGGCCAACTGCTGCGCAAGCATCGCCTGCGCCCAGACCCTGAGGGGCCCATCGAAGTGTTGGATGCCTTCTGGCCGCTCGCAGACCAGGCGAAGGCGAATGCAAAGGTCTTTGTGCCGGCTGTGGCGCCCTTGCTGTTGGTCTACTCCGACCTGATGGCCAGCAACGAAGGCCGCAGCGTGGAGGTTGCGGGCATGCTGCTGGAGCGGCTCAAGAATGCTTAGGGTACTGGCCGAACGTCCCATCGATCCAGGCCTGCATGCGATTCTTGCGCATGCCAAAGCGGCCACGCAGGCGCTGGGCATCGATGTGTTCGTGGGCGGAGCCATGGCCCGGGACATCATGCTCACGCATGTGCATGGTCAGGCAGTGCGAAGGGCCACGCGCGATGTGGACATCGGCCTGTACATCGACAGCTGGGAGCGCTTCACCATGCTGAAGAATCGGCTCACCGCGACGGAGGCATTCTTTGAGGTGCATGGCATGTCCCACCGGATGCACTACTTGCGGCCCGGTGGAATTCCGCTGGATCTCATTCCTTTCGGGGGCGTTGCAGGAGAGGACCAGACCATCACCTGGCCGCCTGGCCACGACGTGGTGCTCAATGTGGCCGGGTTCAGGGAGGGGTTGGAGAGCGCGGATCTGGTGGATCTGGGTGCGGGGCTGTCGATTCATGTCTGCACGCTGCCCGCGTTGTCGGTGCTCAAGCTGCTCGCCTGGCGTGACCGCGGTAGCGAAAACAACAAGGATGCCACTGACTTTCTTGCATTGGCGCAGGCGTATGCCAATGCCGGCAATATGGACCGGCTCTACGAAGAAGAGGCGGCGCTGCTGGAGATGGCCGGCCACGATCCCGACCTGGCCGGCGCGGCGTTGCTCGGCAACGATGCTGCAATGCTCTGCAGTCCGGGAACCGCACAGCAGGTGCGTGCCATTCTTGCTGACCCTGAGCAAATGCTGGACGCGCTTTTGCGCGTGCGCAGCCAACTGGCAATGGACGGTGATGCGCGGCGGCTGCGCGCATTCATCGCGGGTTACCGCAGCGGATTTCTAGGGCCAGTTGGCGGCTGAGCACGGTGGTGACGGCTGAAGCTTTGCATCACACCGCAGTCAACGCCCGGCCACGCGACTGCACTGCCGACCTGGCACGCTGCTGACCCGGTGCCGGCGCTGGCACCGCAGCCCGCGCCGGCAGCCCCCCCGCCTCCAGCCGAAAAACCTGCACCGAATCCGCCACCGCACCCGCAGTGCGCGTCAGCCCCTGCGCTGCAGCCGCCACCTGCTCGACCAGGGCCGCGTTCTCCTGGGTGATGGTGTCGAGCTGGCCCACGGCGGTATTGACCTCGGAGATGCCGGCCAGCTGCTCCTGGCTGGCGTGGCTGATCTCGCCGACCACGGCGCCCACGCGGCGCACGCCCTCGACCACCTCGACCATGGTGGCCTGGGCCGCCTGGGTGCGCTGCTGGCCCTGCTCCACGCGGTGGGCCGACTGGTCGATGAGCTGCTTGATCTCCTTGGCCGCGTCAGCGCTGCGCCCGGCCAGGCTGCGCACTTCGCTGGCTACCACGGCAAAGCCCCGGCCCTGTTCGCCGGCGCGGGCGGCTTCCACTGCGGCATTGAGCGCCAGGATGTTGGTCTGGAAGGCGATGGAGTCGATCACCTGCGTGATCTCGCCGATGCGGCTCGAGTCGCCCTGGATGTCGCGCATGGTCTGGCCCACACTGTCCACCGCCTCGCGGCTGCGCGCGGCGGCCGCGCTGGCCTGGTCGGCCAGTGCCGTGGCCTGGCGGGCGGCGTCGGCGCTCTGGCGCACGGTGCCGGTGATCTGCTCCATGGACGCCGCGGTCTGCTCCAGGCTGGCGGCCTGCGACTCGGTGCGCGCCGACAAATCGAGGTTGCCCTGGGCGATCTCCTGCGCGCCCAGGCGCATGGATTCGCTTTCGTCGCGGGCATCGCGCACGATGGCGCACAGGTTGAACGACAACTGGCCCAGCGCCTGCTCCAGGTCACCCAGTTCGTCGTTGCGGCCCCTGCGCACGGTGGTCGTCAGGTCGCCGGCTGCGACCCGGTTGGCCGCCAGGGTGAGCCCCGCGATGGGCCGCACCAGCAGCCGCGCCAGGTACCACCAGGCCGTGCCGAACAGTGCCAGCAGCACTGCCCAGCCGGCCGCGCCGGGCAGCAGCATGCTGGTGGCCAGCGAGGCCGCCAGCAATGCGAGCAGTGCCAGCGCCAGCCGGGCCGACAGGCCCAGTGTGGCCAACCCGTGCGCCACGCGCCCGGCCAGCGTGTGCCGCAGCACGCGGCCCGAGCGCAGCCCGTGCACGCGCCGCCCGGCCTGCTTTTCTGCGCGCATGGTGGCATACAGCTGCTCGGCCGCCGCGATCTGCGCGCGCGTGGCCTCGGTGCGCACCGACATGTAGCCCACCGGGCGCCCGTCCTGCAACAGCGGCGTGGCGTTGGCCATCACCCAATAGTGGTCGCCGTCCTTGCGCCGGTTCTTCACCGGGGCCGACCAGGGCCGGCCCGAGGCGATGGTGGCCCACATGTCGCGGAACGCCTCCTCGGGCATGTCGGGGTGGCGAATGAGGTTGTGGGGCTGGCCCAGCAGCTCTTCGCGCGTGTAGCCGCTGACAGCCACGAAGGCCGCATTGCAATGGGTGATGCGGCCCTGGGTGTCGGTGGTGGAGACAAGGGTCTGGCCCTTGGGGACAGCATATTCCTGTCCGGTGACTGGCAGGTTGTGGCGCATGGAAAAGGCTCCGCTGGACGATGCAGCCGATTGTCCGGACCTCCTCTGCGGGGCGCCTTGACCAAGGTCAACGTTTGCTTGACGAGCGTCAATCCTCACGCCTGCCAGACCCCGAAGCCCGCCGAGCGCAGATCGATGCCGATCTCGATCTCGCGCTCCACCGCATCGTCGTAGCGCATGGGGTTGAAGCCCTCGTACAGATCGGGCAGCAGGCGCAGGCCGTACAGCATGACAAAGCGGTTGGCCTGGATGCCGGCCTTGTGCTTGTCGAAGCGCACATCCGGGTCCAGCCCGGTCATGCCCACATACACGCAGGGCTTGCCCTCGATGTAGCCGGGGTTGCAGCGCAGGAACTTGCGCTCGCGCAGCACCGCCATCGACAGTTCGACGACATAGACGTTGTGGTGCGGGCGCCTGGGCATGCGGTGCATTATTGTGCAGCGCATGCATTCCAGTGTGTGGCCGGGCCCGGGGTAGACCGCCAGAACCAGCCCATCCGCCAACCCCTGCGCGAGCACGGCTGGACAGCCGAGGCATGCCTCGCCGCACGGCAATCTGGCCTTGCCCCTGTGCCCTGGCGACAGCGGCTTTAACAGACAGAGACAGTTTGCGCCTTGCTGCCGCCCGGCCCGCATGCCACCATCCGCAGCTCCAACCACACACGACACGAGGGACGCGCATGCCACAGCCCAATTTGCGGATCTATTTCGATGGCCTGGAAGAGGCGACGCCTGGCATGCCGTGCTACGACCCGGAGCAGCCCTGGTTTGCCCACGTCACAGTGGTCAACGCCAACCTCGACCCCAAGTGGCCCGCCGAGAAGCGGGCGCTGAATCCGCAGAATCCCACCGGCCCAGCGGGGCCGTTCAAGGTGTTCTTCCAGGTGTTCCCGGGGCAGACTTCCAAGTCGACATCGGGCTCGACCCCGTTCACGACCTACCTGGTCGATGGCATGGGTGCCTATCCCGGCGGCACAAACGCTTGCGCGCAAGGCTTTTCGATGCAGTTGCCCAAGGGCACGGCCAAGGCGGATTTTGGCGTGAAGTACGGCTTCATGTTCCAGGCCGACATGTACCATTCGGTCACCGAGTCCAACGAGGACGACAACTACTTCGTATGGGAGTCGGGCCTGGCCCCCTCGCTGGCGCCGCAGTGGAAAGAGGGCGATCCCAGTCCGTTTTCCAACCTCAAATTCATCGACTTCAAGGCAGTGCCGGGCTCGAAGAACCAGCTCGACATGCTGGTCAAGAACCAGGGCAGCGAGACCTCGTACCAGCTGGAGCTGCGCTTGTCCATCCTGGGGGCGCCCAAGCCTGGCAGCCCCACGGGCAGTGTTGTCGAATCGGTAAGCGCCAATTCCACGGCCATCCCGCCCGGCGGCTCCACCTGGGTGCGCTTCAAGGCCAGAAGCGCCTTCGTGCAGCCGCGTGCGGCGCTTTCGGCGCGCGAACTGCAGCGCCTGCACTCCGCCAACCCCGCCAGCCGCCGCTTCCGCCAGGTGCAGTTGGGCAGCAGCGGCCTGCTGGATGGCCAGAACATTCCACGCTACCTGGTGATGGAGAAGGACTTCGATTTTGTGCCGCTCAAGCCGTTCTTCATCACCCTCATGAACGCCTCGACAAGCGAGCGGGTGGCGTTCGGTGAAAACCCGCTGGGCGTGGTCAAGCAGCCGGGCCCGGGTGGGCCGATTGCGATTCCGCACAAGTAGCCGCCAGCCCGTCCGGCGCCGTGGTGCAGGGCGGGAGCGCAGCTCTGGCGGTGCGTCCCCTGGGGGCCTGCGCCGTTGGTCTTTATTCATCCAGTGCTCAAAGCTAGCCCGCCGCCACCAGCTCGCGCGTGCGCGTCAAGGTGGACAGCAGCGCGGTCTTGTAGCCCTTGTCGCTGTCCATCCAGGCCTGCTCGGCCTGTTCCTCTGCGCCGCCTGGTTCTTTGCCGCGCAGGCCGGTGTAACAGTAAAAGCGCAGCTGCAGCTCGCCTGCCTCGTCCTCGAAAAGCTCGTTGACGATCACGCCCTCGCGCGGGCCGGTGGCCTGGAAGAAGCTCACCTTCTGGCAGGGCTCGAACGCGATGATCTCGCGCAGCTCGGCGCCGCCGATGGTGGCTTCGCGCACGATGTGATCGGCCCCGTCGTAGACCACGTCGCAGCGCGTGCACAGGCCGGGCGGCAGGAACTGGCGCGCATCGCGGGCCTTGAGAACAAGGCCGGCCCAGGCCTGCTCGCGGGTGAGTGGCATTTCGCCAGCGGGGTTGACGGGGACGGTGGCGGTGGAATAGATCATGGTGGTTCTCCTGGATGGTTTGATTGGGGCATTCAGGCCTGGGCAGCGACCTGTGCCGCTAAGTCGCGGTAGCTGCGCAGCGGGCGGCCGAGCAGCGCGGTCAGGCGGTCCACGTCGCCCGCCTCGGGCGCCATGCCGTCGGTGAGAAAGCGCTCGGCCATCAGGCGCATGTCGTAGGCCATCCAGCCGGGCATGAAGTGGCGCAGGTTGGCTTCGAAGGCGGCGGTGTCGTCGCCACCATGCACGATGGGGCGGCCCAGCACTTCGGCCCAGGTAGCGGCCACGCTGGCGCCTGTGAGCGTGTCGGGGCCCACCAGGTTGATGCGCGTGGTGGGCAGCGGGCCGCTGGCCTGGGCGCGGCGCAGCAGCTCGATGGCGGCCACCTCGGCGATGTCGGCCGTGTCCACCATGGCCAGCCCCTTGGCGCCAATGGGCATGGGGTACACACCGTGGGCCAGCACCACATCCTTGATGCTGAGGTCGTTGCCCATGAAGTAGGCGGGGCGCAGGATGCTGGCGCCAAAGCCCATCTGCTCGATCATGCGCTCCACGCCGTACTTGCCGGCAAAGTGCGGCACGTTGACATAGCGATCGGCATGGATCACCGAGAGATAAACGATGCGCGTGATGCCCGCCTCGCGTGCCAGGTTCAGCGCCACCAGGGCTTGGGTGAACTCGTCGGGCACCACGGCGTTGAGCAGGAACAGCGTGTCCACGCCCTGGAACGCGGCACGCAGCGAATCCACGTCGAGCAGGTCGCCCTGCACGGCCGCCACGCCAGCAGGCAGGCCGCTGGCCTTGGCGACATCGCGCACCAGGGCACGCACGTTGGCGCCGCGCTGGGCGAGTTGCTGCACGACCTGGCGGCCCACGGTGCCGGTGGCACCGGTGACGAGGATGGCGGGGGAAGAAGAAGGGTGGGCGGAAGAAGCGGTGGTCATGGAATTTCTCCGGGTTGGGTGGTTGACAGCCCGAACTTTAGGGATCTCATCCATGATCCGATAGCCGTTATAGTTGGACAGACCGTCTCAAAATCGGAACACTCCGCCATGGACCTGCACACCCTTGCCGACTTCAACCTCGTCGCCCGCCACGGCGGCTTTGGCCGCGCCGCGCGCGAATCGGGGCGGCCCAAGGCCACGCTGTCGCGGCGCGTGGCCGAGCTCGAAGCGTCCCTGGGTCTGCGCCTGCTGGAGCGTGGCGCCCGCGCCGTGAAGCTCACCGAAGAGGGCCGCGCGTTGCACGAGCGCACCGGCGCGCTGCTCACCGAGATCGACGAGGCCGCCGCCGCGATTGCCTCGGGCGGCGAGCAGCCGCGCGGGCGCCTGCGCATTAGCGCGCCGCTGCTGTTCTCGCAGACCGCCATGGGCCGGCTGGCGGCCGACTTTGCGCTGCGCTACCCGGCAGTGCGGCTGGAGGTGACCACCGAGGACCGCAGCGTGGACATGGTGGAGGAGGGCTACGACCTGGTGATCCGCGTCAACCCGTTGCCCGACGCCAGCCTGATCGGCCGCGTGCTGCTGCGCGACCGCCTGGTGCTGGTGTCCCCGCCCGGCCTGGCGCGGCCGCGCAAGGGCAGCACCGCAGCCGTGCCTGCGGTTGTGCGCGGCACAGGTGCGCAGCAAGGCAGCACGTGGGAGATAGCGGCGCCGGTGAAAGGCAAGGGCAGGGCCCCGGCGGGGCAGCCGCCGGTGCAGACCATCGCCATCGACCCAGTGCTCAGCCTCGCCTCGCTCATCATGGTGCGCGACGCCGTGCGCCGCGGCGTGGGTGTGGCGCGCCTGCCCATCTCCCTGGTCGGCCACGACATCGCTGCCGGCACGCTGGTGCACTGGGGCGATGTGCCCGGCCCGGCCATCGAGCTGTGGGCGTTGTACCCCTCGCGCCGGCTGCTGAGCGCGCGGGTGTCGGCGTTTCTGGAGCACTTGAAGGCGGCGTTTCCGAAGGGGGAGCCGCAGGAGCTGGCGGCGTATGTGGGTGCGTGACGCCGGGACAACGATCCGAGCGATAAGCGGCTACGGGCGGTGCAAGCCCGTTGCGCTCTGCCAGAAGTGGCAAGCTTGAATGGGCACCATGCAGGCTGGGCCTGTCTCGAACTCCAGGCGCAACTGCCTCCCATCGGCCGCCGTGACCGTTGCCAAGTCTGTGGCCGGAGTGATCCCTGCTGCCGCTGTCTCAAAGTCATGGGCAGTGCCTTTGGGATCATGGCCGAAGGTGGCTGTGATGCCGTCGCTGCGTGGGTCCAGTGTGTGCTGTTGGCCCGCATGCTGGCTGGTGATGCGGCGTGTGGTGACAAGCCACCAGTTGTTGTCGCTCATAAAGCCGCAGGCAATGGGCAGTTCGCCTGCAGGCAATGTGAGCCGGTGCGCGATGCCCGGGTGGAGTTCTCCGATGAACGTGTGCTTCCATTCCTGCGGGCCACGCGCGCGGCGACGGATGCGGGCGAGGGCGAGGCCTTGGACATCGTGGTCGATGGTATGGGCCGATAGCAAGATGTGCTCCTGAAATTGCTGGATGTACTTTACCGTGCAGCAACGCTGCAATTTCTGAGGCGCAACAGAGTCGTCCAACAAGATGGGTTGAGCCCATGTCCCATGGCGCAGGTCAGTTGCCCGATGAGTGCCTTGCAATGAATCGCTGCGAGGTGCGTTGCTCGATACCTTCCTCGCCGAGGCTGTCCAGGTCCTTGAAGAACTCGCGATAGAGGTCAGGCAATGCGGCCAAAGCCGCCCCGTCCGAACCGAGTAGATCACAAAGGACTTGCGTCCAGGGCATCGCCTGATGGCGTACTAGGTACCGCCCTTCAAGCCAGCGGGGCCAAGTTTTCATCCACCCTTCACCAACGGAGCTGCATGTCAGCCCGTCTTCCATTCCGTACAGATAGATCGAGACATCACGAAGGCTATCCGTGCCCACGTACATGCCGGGGCGTTTGCAAATCGTGTCGATCCGTGCCAGGAATGCTTCTCGGTTGCTCAAGGCCATTGGGTGAACTGATGCGGGTTGTGCTTTCGACGGATGGATATGGTAAACGGCTTGGCTACCCAGCGTCCGCAGGGTGGTGCGGGATACAGTACGCCAAGTTTCACCAAAGACATCATGGGAATCACCATCCACTACGCTGGCCGGGCGACGTCCGAGGACAGCATCGCTGACGCTTATCGGGACTGCCTCCTTCTTGCCCGTGGGTTCGGCTGGGAAGCGCCGGAAGTACCACCAGAACTGCTCAGGGAGCGCGGCTTGGTGCTTCTCCCCCATCCCGACTGCGAGCCCGTACATATCCGGTTTTCGAGAACACGGCGGTTCTCCGAATTCTGTAAAACACAGTTTGCCGGTCCCGTTGTGCATCGGCAGGTTCGGGATCTGATTCAGGCGCTATCCCTGCATCTGTCCCGGTCCATCGTCTACGACGAGGCGGAGGAATTCGAGGACGACGATGGCGAGTCCGTTTCGCTGGAAGCGGCGTTTGACAGGGCGTTGCAATTCATCGAGGACGGCCTTGCGGAGTACCCGGGCGCACAGATGAAGGTGCGGCTGCCCAGCGGGCGCATAGCGGATCTCTACGGATAGAGCCTGGTATTGCAACCGTGGAGGGCTTCTCCTTGCCCATGTCCATGGGAGCTTCGATGGCAATTGGCATGGGGTCGCCGAGCAGCCGCCCATTTGGTCAATTCAAATATCTATTCATTAATCAATTCAATTTGATTTAAATTGCTGCATGCCAAGTGCCACCCATCGCCATGCCGAGCAGATCCGCGACCTGCTGCGCAGCGGGCTGAAAGCTGCACGGGTGCTGACAGACACGCTGGGCACAAGCCAACCCACGGTGTCCCGGGCATTGCAGGCGCTGGCGCCAGATGTGGTGCGCCTGGGCGCCGCACGATCCATTCAATATGCGCTGCGCGATGTGTCGCGCGCAGACCTGGTGGCCCCGATCTACCAGGTGACGACCACAGGCCAGTTGCAGGGGCTGGGCACGCTGGTGCCGGTGCGCCCGCAGGGCTTTGCTATGCTGCGGGCCGACGGCAGGCACATGCACACCGACGGCCTGCCCTGGTGGCTTTTCGACATGCGGCCCCAGGGTTACCTGGGGCGGGCCTACAACCAGCGGCGTGGGCAGGCGCTGGGGCTGCCCGAGCGGCTGGCCGACTGGAGCGATGCGCATGTGCTGCGCGCGCTGCTGCGCGAGGGCGGAGACCTGCAGGGCAATCTGCTGGTGGGCGATGCGGCGCAGCAGGCGTTCGTCAACGCCGCCCGGCCGGCGCCCATTCCCCTGGCCGGCAAGGCGCGGGCCTACGCGGCGCTGGCACTGGCGGCGTCGCGCGGCGAGCAGGCCGGGTCGTCGGCGGGCGGGGAGCAGCCCAAGTTCACGGCCTTTGCGCATTGGGGGGCGGAGGGTCGAGGGGCTGCTGCAGCCCCATCGGAGCCCGCGCACGTGATCGTGAAGTTCAGCGCGGCACTACCCAGCCCGGTGAGCGCGCGCTGGCGCGACCTGCTGCTGGCGGAGCACCTGGCGCTGCAGGTGCTGCGCGCCCATGGCATTGCGGCGGCGCGCACCCAGGTCATCGACCATGGCAGCCAGCGCTTTCTGGAGGTGGAGCGCTTTGACCGGGTGGGCGCCCTGGGCCGGCGCGCGCTGCATTCGTTGACGGCGCTGGATGTAGAGTTCGCGGGGCAGAGCGGGCGCTGGCCCGAGATGGTGGCGGCCCTGGCGCGCGAAGGCGTGGTGCAGCCGCAGGCGGTGGACTCGGCCGGCCTGCTCTGGGCCTTTGGCACGCTGATCGGCAACACCGACATGCACAGCGGCAACCTGTCGTTCATGGCCGAGGGGGGGCTGCCCTACCAGCTGGCGCCGGCCTATGACATGACGCCCATGGCCTTTGCGCCCACGGCGGCGGGCGAGGTGCCGGTGCGCCCGCTGGCGCTGGTCATCGGCTCGCAGGTGGCAGCGCACACCTGGCGGCAGGCGCTGCCGCTGGCGCAGGACTTTGTTGCACGGCTGCTCGGCCAGACCCGCGGGGGGAGCGGGCAAGGCGGATTCAGCGAAGGTTTTGCACAGTGCATCGTCGCACTCAAGGCGCATGTCGGGCTGGCGCAGGAGCGGATTGGTCGGCTGGCGATGTAAGGGGCCGGCGGTGATGGCCACTCCAGGTTGGGGCGCGCCGCACCATGGGGATCACAAGGGGAGACAAAAAAAATGGGAGGGAGCCTGTGATGATGGGACCGGTGAGAAACGGCGGCGCGCTCAAGCTGCTGTCCGGAGGGCTGCTGGCGGGCCTGTGTGGCGTGCTGGTGCACTGGGTGCACGTGCATTGGCACCAGGTGCCCGTGGGTGGGGGCCTGGTGGTGGTGGGGCTGCCGGGGGCGTTCGCGCTCACGGGCTTTCTGGAGCTGCTGACGGGGCACCCCTTCCTGTCGCTGGCCAGCAAGTGGGATGACCTGGCGGGTTGGCAGCGCGGCATCCTGGGTACGCTGGTGGCCGCGCTGGCCTTCGGGGTGGCGCTCTGCGCGCTGGTGCTGTTCGGCTAGTGAGGGAAGACTCCGGCCCACAGCCCGGGGCGGCCCCATCAGTCATCGCGCTGGCGAGGCGGGCCTTGGCCGCCATGGGACGGCAGCCGGTAGGACACACCCGATTTTTCTCCCAGGTCGTCGCGCCACAGCAGCACCTGGCCCCGGTTGGACACGGCGATAGCCTGGGACCGGGTGGCCGCGATGCGTTGCAGGCCGTACTGCATGCGCTGGCGCGCGTTGGCGCGGCTGGTGCCGGGACCACGCTCAATGCAGCAGGACAGGTCCAGGTCCCAGTACTCGGTGAGTTCGAAGAAGTGGCCGCCGTAGCCCCGCAGGCGCTCCCAGCGGCCGATGCGGTCCGCCACGCCCTCCCGCCCGCGCAGGCCTTGCGGGCCCAGGGGCCGCATGCCGACCAGGGGCACGACGAGCGCCGTGCGGTGGGCTAGCGAGAGCCCGACCACCGTGGGGTACGAGGCCAGGGCATCGCCGTGCAGCGCATCGATGGCGGCATGGGTCGCCAGGGGCTGGGCGCCGGCGGTCAGGGTGGTCAGCAGCGTCGCGTCGTACAGGCCCTGCACCAGGCCCTGCGCGTCCAGGTGCGTGGGCAGCAGCAGCAACTGGTCATAGCCCAGGCCATCGCTGGCGGGTGTGCGCAGGTCCAGCAGGATATGCAGGTAGGACTTGATGGCCCGCACGCGCAGTTCCTCGGCCGGCAGGGGCGGGCATTGCGGGCCGCACCGGGCCTGCTCCCAGGCCTCGGCCAGGCCGGCGTGGTGCGATGTGAACGCCGCCGTGGCCAGGCACAGGCCGGGCAGGCCGATCCAGATTGCAAAGGACCGCGTCCTGGGCAGGGCCTTGTAGCGCTGCAGGCGACCAACGCCCAGCGCCGCCCATTCCTCCGGATGGCGCCACAGCCAGAAGGCCAGCAGGCCGAACCAGGCCAGCAGCACCAGCGCAAGGGTATCGATGGCGGATGACATGGCTTGGCAGGCGCTTTCTTCAGGGCGCAGGTACTGCCGGCAGTACACGCGGGGTTGGGCTTGCCCGGCAGTGTGGCGGGTCTGTGTGAGCTGTGGATGAAGTCCCGGCTGGCAGGTGGGCGGCTTCGCCAACGCCGGGCACTGGGGCCACGTCGACCTGCCCTCAAGGCATCGGCGCGCAAAAGACCTGCAAGGGCGTGCACCCCCTCTCGCCGCCGCTTAGGGCGTGGGGGCGTGCAGGTCCAGGTACTCCACCGCCAGGCCCGCGGCCTGGTGCGCGTGCTGTGCCTGCGCGCCCACCTCGTGCAGTATCTGCAGCGTCTGCGGCTGGGGGCTCAGCAGTTGCCAGTGGCCGGGGGGCGGTTCGGCTGCGGCACCGCTATCGCTGTCGCTGCACTGCTGCAGCGCCGCCAGCAGCTCGGCGCGTGCGGGCTGGTGCACGGCAAAGCTTTCGTTGGCCATGGCGGCGACCCGTATGCCCAGCGCATCGCACAGGCGCTGCTTGGCGGGCATCTCCTGCACGGCCCGGCGGCGGGCCTCGTCGATCAGCGGCAGGGTGGCGGCGTCCACCAGCTGGCCCGCGCGCGCGAAGGCCGGGCCGTGCGCGTCCCAGGCCTCGGGCGGGCAGGCCTTCGAGGCCTTGAATTCGGCACCCAGGGGCTCGAACGGGTTGATCGATGCCGGGTAGATGCGGCAGACTAGTGGCCGCTCGGCATAGATGCTGCAGCGTTTGTCGCCCATCAGGTGCGGGCAGCGCCCCGGGAAGGACGCGGCCAGGATCACACCCACGCGCACCGGCAATGCCCCGCTGGCAGCGGCAAAGCTGCGTTGGCGCCGGTACTGCGCAGGGGCATCGCCCTGCGCGGGCTCGGCGGGCCAGGCAATGGCGTCGCACAGCAGGTGGACATCGCCGCCGCGGCGCAGCCAAGCCATGGCTTCGTGCACCGATACCGGAACCCGGTGGTTCTGGCAGCACCGGCCGCACTGCGTGCATGTGAAGTTCAGCTGCACAGCCGGTCCCTCGGTTCCAGCGGGCTAGCCAGTAACCATGCCGCCCGCGTCCAGGGCCGGCGGGCGCAGCAGGTCCTCGTTGATGCCCATGACCTGGCTGGCATGCTCCACGGCCCGCCACAGGGCGGAGGGCATCTGCAGAATCTCCTCGGGCGAGGCCGAGCGCGCAATCCAGGCGCTGATCTGGGAGTGCTGGTCGCGGGTGAGCAGGTCCAGGCTCAGCATCTCGTCGATGGTCTTCATATGGGGCTTGGTGGTCAAACGGTGGGGTCTTTCAGGGGCTGTTCTGGAGAGGCAAGCTGCGAGTCTGCCCGAAGGACGAAGCCGGTGCTGGTAAGGGGGTTGCAGCGGCATGTTCTGCGGATGGCTGCCATGGTAGCGCTTGCCCCGTGCTCAGCCGCCCGCGCCCCTGTCCGCCCCCATTGCCAGCGGCTTGCGGAACACACAGTCGCGCCGGTCCACCACAAAGCCGCAATCTGCGTACACGCGGTGGGCGCCGCTGCCGTTCTGGCTGTCCACGCGCAGGCCCGATTCGGCCATGCCGGCGGCGGCCTGGGCGCGCAGGCTGTGCGAGATGAGCGCCCGCGCCAGGCCGCGGCGGCGCCAGGGCTCGCCCACGCTGATGAACTCGGTCCAGCCGAGCTGGCGGCCGTTGTGGGTATTCCATGCGGCATCGATGTAGCTGCGCACCTGGCCGGCGACCTGGTGCGATTGCACATCCCACGCCACCTGCCACAGGTGGGGCTGGAAGACCGGGCTCTTCAGCCACGTCAGGTAGTCGGCTTCATCGGGCGGGCAATAGCCCCAATGGCTCTGGAAGGCGCGCCAATGCGCGTTCCAGATGGCGCGGTAGTGCTCGGGCTGCGCGGGCCGCAGCTCCAGCCCTTCGGGCAGTGCAAAGTCGGCCACCTGATCGAGCGTGGGGCGCAGCATGGTGAAGATGTAGCGCTCGGGCGTGTAGCCTGCTTTTTCCAGCAGGGCCGCACGTGCGGTCTCGCCCTGGGTGACGTAGGCGTGGTGCGCATGCCGCGGTGCGCCTGGGTGCTCGGCCGCGGCCTGGGTGCGCTGGCGTTGCTCCAGCCAGGCGTGCAACACTGTGCCGATGCCCTGGCGCCGCCACTGGGGCGCGACCACGGCGAACTGGGAGTACAGCTGCAGCCCGTCGGCCTGCGCCCATGGCCACGAGCGCACATAGCCCGCGATCTCGGTGCCGGCCTGGGCGATCCATACATCGCGCTCGGGCACGCAGCTGGTGAAGGCGGCGTAGTCGCGCGCCACCTCGTGCACCGTGCGAAAGAACCCGGTGTAGTCGGCCGCAAAACTGGCGTTGGCGCAGGCGACCATGGCCTCGTAGTCTGAGGGGCCGGCAAAGGGCCGAAAGATCACGTGCGGGGGCGGGCGGGTGTGCATCGGTGGGTGGTCCTGGCGCCGGTCTCGCGCAGCCTGTGGGCGCGCCCTGGCGGTCTGCCGGGGATGGTAGCGCAGGCCTTTGCGCAGCTTGCCGCGGGGTGTGCGCAACAGGCTCACCCATTCGGGTGGAGGAGGGCGCGAACGCGCCGGATCAGCCCCGCTGGCGGATACATTCTGCGGGCCCCGATCCAGGGCGTCCCTGTTCGTCGTATGTCCCACCGGAAACCATCACCCATGCACCCCCATCGCTTCGTCTTCCACTTCGCCGCAGCGGCCCTGCTCAGCGTGTCTGCACCCACGGTCTTTGCCCAGGAAACCCGGCAGGAGCTGGTGCAGAAGATCCAGGCGGCGCAGGGTATCCAGGACCAGTTTGAAAAACAGTTGGCCGACCAGCGCGAGTCGCTGAAGGGCTACGGCGCCAAGCTGCTGGGCGACATCGCCGCCCAGAGCGGTGGCGAGGCCAGCGCCAGGGACAAGGCTGCGTTCGACCGGTTCCTGCAGCGCTGCGCGCAGATGTTCTCCGGCAAGGAACTGGCCGCCAAATGGGCTGCCAGTTACGGTGCGGATCTGTCGACCGATGACCTGCGCGAGATCCTGGCGCACTACGAGTCCCCCATCGGCAAGAAGGAGGTTCGCGCCAACAAGGCGGCCATGGCGGCCTTCTCGGCGTGGATGAACGCCGAGTCCCAGACCCGTACGGATGCGCTGATCGGCGGGCTGTTGAGGGACCTGCAGCAGCCGGCAAAGCGGTAGGCAGGCCGGGTCGCGGCCGCCACCTGCACGGGCACGCCTGCCTGGCATGGGCGGATGCCATCGCAAGCAGGCACCGAGGCGCCTTGTCCTACCCGGCCAGGGCGCAGCTTGCGGCACAGTGCACGCATGGCAAAAGCGGCTGCAGTTCTTTCAGCGCACGGGGGGCTCGCCCCGCACCGGTTGATGTGGGCGCTGCTGCCCTGCTTGGCCGCACTGGGCGGCTGCCAGGGCACGCATGACCTCTCGAACAGCGGCTGCCTGCCCCTGCGCGCGCCGGCCCAGGTGGTGCTGGTGCAGGAGGCCGGCCTGTACACCGTGCGCGACGCCAAGGCGCTGGTGCTGGCTGCGCACCCCCGCGATGCCATCAACGACGGTTTCCATGGCACGCAGCTGGTGCGCGTGTTGCCGCCGGGCACGCGGCTGGGCATTGACCGCCTTCAACAGGCCTGGGGCTTTGATGTGGGCAAAGGGCGCATCAGCGCCTTCGGGCACGCCGTGGGCGGTGGCGAGCGCTTCGAGTACGGCTGGGGCGGCGGCACCACGATTGGCCGTGCGCCCTGGGAGCCTGCCTCGCTACCCCAGCTGCGCACGGTGGCCTGCGGCGATTGACTGAGTCCCGTGCGCGGCCACCCACCATGTCAAGAAAGGAGCATTCCATGCAGCCGATACACCTTTGCCTTCGCCGCGCGGCGCTCGCCACCGTGGTGCTGCTGGCCACTGGCACGCCCGTACTGGCCCAAACGGCAAGCGTGCTGTACTCAGCGCGCCCGGCCATTGCGCTGAGCGTGGGCGACAGGATGGCCGCCCGGCAGGCGCCGGTGGAGTTCACCGTGACCATGCCGGACGGCAAGACGACCACTGCCACGGCCGAGCCCGAGGGCGGTGGCGAGCGCGCGGGCACCGTGCACTATCCCAGCGACTTCGGCAACGCCGGCACCCGCGTGGGCGACTACACCTGGGCCGCGCGCGTGGGCGGCAAGGTTGTGCTGACGGGGCGCTTTGCCTACCGCCCGGGGCAGGGCGGGCAAATGCTGTTCGTGCCGGGCTGAGCGTTCCGGCGTCGATGCCGTCCTACGCTGCTGGGTGGTGGCGGTGGATATCATGCGGTATGAAACAAAATGTCAGTGAAACACGGCTCCTGGCGCCGTGGTGCATGCTGCGTGCGGCCTGTGCGGTGGCTTTTCCGGCGCCACGGGCTGCTGCATTTTGTGAATGCGTCCGGCCATGACCTTCAGAATAGGCAGCCACCACAAGCGGGCCTTGCGCGCGCTGGGGGTGACGCTGCTGGAGCTTCTGATTACGGTCACATTGATCGGGCTGCTGACGGCCGTGGCCATACCCAGCTACAAGGCCTATATCGAGCGCGCAAAGATCGCCACCGCCAAGAAGGACATCCTGGAGATCAGCATCAAGCTGGACCGGTACCTGCAGTTCAAGAACGCGTTTCCGGCGAGCCTGGCCGATGTGCCCGAGAACCGGCTGGACCCTTGGGGAAACCCCTACCGCTACCTGTCGATGGAGGGTGCCAAGGTGGGCGACAAGCGCAAGGACAAATCCCTGCACCCGCTCAACAGCGACTACGACCTGTACAGCATGGGCCCCGATGGCAAGAGCCAGACGCCCTTGACCGCCAAAGCCAGCCGCGATGACATCATTCGCGCCAACAACGGGGGGTTCATTGGCGTGGCCGAGGATTACTGAATGCGCCTGAGTGCGGCCCAAGCCATCCTGCACAGCCGCGTGGGGCGGCAGTTGCTGGCCACCTTCTTCGTGCTGGTGGCGGTGCCGGTGGGCGCCATGTCGCTGCTGGCCTATCAGCTCACCGAGTACGTGGTGCAGCAGTCGGCCGCGCAGCTCAGCGGCGAGCTGGCCAAGGCGGTGGGCATCAACCTCATCGACCGCCTGCGCGCCGCCGAGAGCCTGCTGCACGTGCATGGGCTGCCCGCCGAGGGGAGCACCGGGCCCGCAGTGCCGGACCAGCGGCTGGGCGCCGTCTTCGCCCGCGTGGACCGGCTGTCCCCGGCAGAGGCCGCGCTGGCGCCCGGGGGGCGCAGCGCCCTGCGGGTGGCCGGCGCCGCACAGCCCGGGGCTGCACCCACGGTGGATCTGATCGTGCCTGTCGAAGGCGCCGTGGTGCGCGGTCGCTTCACTGCCGACTACCTGTGGGAGAACGCGCAGTCGGGCACCCACAAACTCTGTTTTTCGGGGCCACAGCTGGCCGCGCCTTTCTGCCAGGGGGTGGAGGTGCAGGCCCCCCACGCAGTGCAAACGCAGCGCGAGATCTTTTTCACGCCGTACTTCGATGCGCCAGCCTGGACCCTCACCACCACGCTGCAGCCGGATGTGCGGCGCTACCTGCCCATTGGCGTGGCAGCCCTGGTGGGCAATGTGGCGGGCATCGCGTTTTTGCTGGCGCTGGCGAGCAGCTCGGTGGTGCTGCGCCGCCTGACCAGGCCGCTGGATGCGCTCACCTCGGGCACGCGCGCCGTGCTGCGCGGCGACTTCACGCGCCAGGTGCAGATTGCCGGCCAGCGCAGCGAGTTCACCGATCTTGCGGATTCCTTCAACGCCATGACCGAAGAGGTGGGGCGCGACCTGGCGCTGTTCCGCGTGCTCGCGCAGATGGACCAGGCCATCATCGAACAGAAGCCCTTGGCCGAGGTGGTGCGCCTGATGCTGGCGCACCTGCACCTCCCGCCGGCGCAAGGCAGGGTGGACGTGGTGCAGTGGCTGGCGGGCGCGCCCAGGCCCCACCTGCTTTCGCTGGCAGGCGATGGCACGCTGCAGCAAAGCGAGACCGGCGCCGTCCCTGCCGACCCCGCCAGTGAACCAGGGCCCTGGCACGACCTGCCCGTGGCCCAGACCGGCACCCAGCGCGTGTGGCTGCGCCTGGCGCAGCCGCTGGCAGCGCAGGGGCGGGCGCAGCGCGAGCTGGGCGCCTTTCGCCAGCGGCTGGCCGTGGCCCTGCATGCCGAGCAGCACGAGCAGCAGCTGCGCGAGCGCGCCACCCACGACAGCCTGACGGGCCTGCTCAACCGCTTCGGGCTGGTGGAGGCCATTGACCGGCTGGCGCAGGCGCTGGGCACCCCGTTTGCCGTGGTCTACATGGACCTCGATGGCTTCAAGGAAATCAACGACGCCTATGGCCACTATGTGGGCGACTGTGTGCTGCGCGAGGTGGCCAGCCGCCTGCGCGACTGCATCGGCACGCGTGCGCTGGCCATGGCCCGCCCGGGCGGGGACGAATTCGTCTTTGTGCTGCCGGCAGATGCGCAGGGGATGTTCCGGGCCGACATCGACGCCGTGATGCAGGCCGTGCGCGTGCCCTACAGCGTGCCCCCGCGCGTGCTGCCGCTGGCCGCCAGCCTGGGCGTGGCGCTGTTTCCCGAGCATGGCAGGTCGCAGGACGAGCTGCTCAAGCACGCCGACCTGGCCATGTACACCGCCAAGGCCGCGGGCCGCAATGTGCTGGTGGAGTTCGAGCCCGCGCTGGCCGCCCAGCAGGCCGAGCGGCTGGCGCTCAGGCACGACCTGCGCCAGGCGCTGGCCGCGCAGCAGATGTTCGTGGTGTACCAGCCGCGCGTGGGCGCACACGACCGCCAGACCGCCTCGGTCGAGGCGCTGCTGCGCTGGCGCCACCCCGAGCACGGGTTGGTGTCGCCCGACGTCTTCATCGCACTGGCCGAGGAGTCGGGCTTCATCCTCGAGCTGGGCCTGTGGGTGCTGCGCCAGGCGCTGCAGCAGTTTGCGCTGTGGCGCGCCGATCCCGCGGTGCCGGTGCGCCACCTGTCGGTGAACCTGTCGCCGGTGCAACTGGCCGACCCGGGCTTTCCGGGGGCGCTGCAGGCGCTGGTGCAGGAGTTCGGCATCCGCCCCGGAGAGCTGGAGCTGGAGATCACCGAAGGCGCGCTGATCCAGGACGTGGACGCCGCCGTCACGCGCCTGGCGGCGCTGCGTGCGCAGGGCGTGGCGATTGCGCTGGACGATTTCGGCGTGGGCTACTCGGCCATGCGCTACCTGAACCGCCTGCCGTTCGACACGCTCAAGATCGACAAGAGCTTCGTGTTTGCCTTTGGCGCGGACCGCCCCGCGCTGGCCATTGCCACCGCCATCGTGGCCCTGGCCAAGGCGCTGGACAAGCGGGTGGTGGCAGAGGGCGTGGAGACGCCCATGCAGGCCGACCTGCTGCAGGGCCTGGGCGTGAACGAACTGCAGGGTTACCTCTACGGCAAGCCGCAGACGGTGGCCGAACTCGAAAGTCTGTGGTCCCGCGCCGAGAACGCCGAAAGCCCGTCCCGCAGCTGAGCCTTGCGCTGCAGAGGCAGCGGCTGCGTGACTTTGCAGTTACCATTCATACTGATTGGTCGCAATTCAGCGCGAAGCAGGAGAAGGGCAACCGGGTTGGCCCGGTCGGTACCCCTTGGTTGCACCGCATTCAGTAGTGACCACGGCCCGTAATGTGGCGAGCGTCTGCAACGGCGCAGACACTTTGATCAAGACAGCGCATCAAGTGCCCAGGGGCTCGCCCTGGTTGGGTCCGGTACGAACCGGCCGTTTCCGTTGGCGTTTTGCGATGGCGTGCTGTGCCGCGTCCTTTTGCGGGTACCGCGTGGCACTGAAGCCAGGCGCCTCCATCGGTGTTGAATTTCATTGACTCGCTCGCTAGGACAAGCCATGTTGACAAGAAAAAGAGCCGGGGGCAGGGGCTCCAGAGAGGCGGCAGAGTCGGTGCGCTGGCTGCGCCTGATGGCGCTGCTGAGCGTCGTGGTTCCCTTGGTGATCTACGCCATCTTCGGGGTCGTCGGGTTCCTGCGGGCCACGGACGAAACCGATGCCCGTGTGTCCCGTTCCCTTCGTGTTGCGCATGAGCATGCCTCCAAGGTCATGGCCACGTCCGAGGCGGTCATGGAAAAGGCGTACTCCCTGGTGAACGGCAAGAATCCGCAGGCGCTGCACAGCATCGAGGCATTTCTGCACGAAGAGCTGCGCAAGCGCACCGTGGACCAGCCGCAGATCCAGTCCATCCTTGTCCTGGATGCGCAGGGTCGTCCCATTGCCAGCAGCCGCCTGTTCCCGTTTCCGGGGGTTGATCTGTCCGATGGTGAGTATTTTCAGCACCACCTGCAGGGCCGCCCGGGCGCGCATCTGTCCAAGCCACTCGTGACCCGGACTTCCAACGAGCGTGTCTTGAATGTCAGTGTCGCCTTCGAGGATGACGCCGGCAAATTTGGCGGGGTCATCAACGTGGCCTTGCTCACGTCCTACTTTTACGATTTCTACGGGGACCTGGTGGCGGATGAGCCCAACCTGGCGGTCACCCTTTTCCGGGATGACGGCGCCGTCTATACCCGCTGGCCCCACAGTGCCACGACGCCCGGCACGCTGCAGCCCGATTCGCCGGTGATGCAGCGGCTGCGTGCTGGCGAGGAGGTGGGTCGCCTGCAGGGGATCTCGACGGTAGACCGCAAGGAACGGATCATTGCCTTTCGCAAGGTAGGCGCATACCCTTTGTACGTGGCCACGGCAATGCGGCTGAATGTGCCGCTGCGCGAGCTGTTTCAACAGCTTGCGCTGTTGTTTGCGATGGGGGCGCTGCCGGTGGCCGCGCTGGTCATCACGGCAAGGACGGCGCTGCAATGCGCCCTCGCTGCGCACAACACGCTGCAGGATCTGGAGCGGGAAACCGAAAGCCGTCAACGTGCCGAGGAGGCGCTGCGCCAGGCGCAAAAGCTCGAGGCGCTGGGCCGGTTGACCGGTGGCGTGGCGCACGACTTCAACAACGCGCTGATGGTCATCAGCAACAACCTGCACCTGCTCAAGCGCACGGCGCCGCAGTCGGGCCTGCGCCAGATCGAAGCCATTGCCCGGGCCGTGAAGTCAGCCACCAACCTCACCCGCCAGCTGTTGGCCTTCTCGCGGCGCCAGCCCCTGGTGGCCGAGTACGTACAGTTGCAGCACAAGCTCCCGGCCATCCAGGATCTGCTGGTTCCGGTCATGGGCAGCCGCGTGCAGCTGGATGTGCAGGTGGACCCTTCGACCGCGCCCGTGTTTCTGGACATGAGTGAGCTGGAACTGGCGCTGCTCAACCTGGGCATCAATGCGCGCGACGCGATGCCCACGGGGGGCGCGTTGTCGATCCAGGTGCGCAATGCCGGGCCCCGGCAGGTGGGGACACCGGGTCAGGAAATCGAGATGGTCGTGATCGAAGTGTCCGACACCGGCAGCGGCATTGCGCCGGACGACCTGGACAAGGTGTTCGAACCCTTCTTCACCACCAAGCCCGTGGGCGAAGGCACGGGCCTGGGCCTGAGCCAGGTGTATGGCTTTTGCCAGGGGGTGGGCGGATACGCGGAAATCGCCAGTGAAGTGGGCAAGGGCACGAAGATCAGCCTGTACCTGCCCAGCACGGCGGCCAGGGCATCCCGCGATGAGCCCGCCTCCGACACCTCGTTCAAGCCCCTGGGCATGAGCCTCCTGGTGGTGGAGGACAACGACGAGGTGGCCGAGTCGCTGGTTCCCCTGCTGCAGTCGCTGGGATGCAGCGTCACTCGGGTGGACCGCGCCGACAAAGCCATCTACCTGCTGGATGAAGGCCAGCGGCCCGACCTGGTGCTGTCTGACGTGATGATGCCAGGTGAGCTCAACGGAGAAGGCCTGGCAAGGCACATCCGCGAGACATGGCCTGCGCAGCGGGTTCTGCTGATGACCGGGTATGCCGAGCAATTGGCCCGCATCTCGCAACTGGGCTTTGACGTGCTGCCCAAGCCCTGCACGCCACAGATGCTGCATGCCGCCATCGGCAAGTCTGCAACCTAGCCGCACCAGGCCGCGCCTTGGTGGCCACGTCATCGGCCGTGGCCTCGTTCCTGACACGAATGCAGCCTGCGCGGCTACAGGGATTGATCGGAAGATCGGCCAACATGGCTGATGAAGTTCTGGGTGCTGCTGCGCCTGGCCTGTTCCCTTCGATCCCGTCACCACTTCGCTTTTGAAGCTGGCCGGTGTCAGGAGCACGGCGGCATTGCCGACCTGCTGTCGTGGGGCAACACCGCCGCCGTGCTGCTGCCCCCGGTGCTACCGCAAAGGCCCCGCCTGCAGGGCTATGCGGCGGCGGCTGCATAGCGCCATCCGCATGGCAAGTTCACCCGGGGCCTGGCGGGGCGGGCCTGGCCAGCCGGATCGGCCCTACCGCATGCACAGCCGAGGCCACCGCCTGGCCGCGCTGCAGGACCCGCAGGTGGCCTTCGCGCGCCAGGAGGTCGGCGGCGGCGCGCACGGCGGGCATCATGGGGCGCCACTGCGCTGGGGCATCCCCGGCCAGTGCCCGCGCCACTTCGGAAGGGCAGATGGTCTTGCCCGGCGCGCGCCCATCGAGCAGTGCCAGGATGGCCCGTTCAATGGCTGCGTGGTTCAAGGAGACAGACCTGGTGGTCACTCCGGCAACACGTAGCACAGGCCTTGCTGGGTAGTGTTGCCCACGAGGCGCTCCACATCGTCCATGGTGGAGAACTGCGCCCAGAAGTGATCAGCCGCCCAGCACAGGTAGGGGCCCGAGCGTGCAAGAACGGCACGCGTGGGGCGGGGGTCTACGCTGTAGGTCCAGTTGCCCCAGAAGGCGGTGATGCCGCCCCGGGTTTCCTTGCGGTCCACCTCGAAGCGGGCATATTCCTTTTCGGACTGCACGGTGCCGGCGCCGCTGCATTGGGCGTTGGCGTACGCCATGGTGGCCTGGTTGACGGTGACGCGGGTCTCGTCCTGGCGCGTCAGGCGAAACATGTTGCGGGTTCCCTGGCCGGGGGAGGGGCTGTTGCAGGCTTCGCGCACCCATGCGCCCTCGGGCAGGCCCCAGACCGCTGCGGCGCAGCTCACCTGCACCGAGTCCACGGCGGCACCCGGCATGGCACCGCTGCCCTGGGCCACGGTGCAGGTCTGGCCGTTGGGCTGCGACTTCACCCGCACCGCATAGGCGCTGCCCGCCGCGAGCGGCGTGGCAAACACGAAGCGGCCATTGGCCGTGGGCAGCAGGTCGTCGCCCTCGTTGTTCTGCAGCACCAGCCGGCTGCTGCCGCTGGTGCCCGAGGCGGGTGCCAGGCCGGTCACCGTGCCGCCGATGATGAAGCGTTCGGTAGGGGTGGGGCCAGGCCCGGGGGCGGGCGTTGTGTCACCGCCACCACCCCCGCAGGCCGCCAGCGATGCCGCCAGGACCAGCCAGGCGAAGGGAGCGCAGCGGCGGTGCAGCGGCGCTGCGGGCGAAGAGGTCAAGGGCGTGGTGATGATGTTGGTCATGGCAAAAATTCGAAGTATGTCGAGGCAGGGCGTGCGGAGGAATCCCACAAAGGTGGCAGGACGTGACGCCCGTCACCTGCCGTGCTTCGTGCCTGCCAGCGGGGTTGCCGCGGTGCCTGCTGCCAATGGGCTGGTGGGCATTGGCGCCAGCCATGGCGCTGGCCGCTGTCGCGGGCGGCCGCTCAACCCCGTGCGCGCGCCAGCTCGTTGCCCACGGCGGTGTGCAGCGTTTCCAGGTCGAAGGGCTTCTTGAGCACCGACTGCGGGCCCACGAGCTTTTCCACCTCGGCCATGTCGGCATAGCCCGTGGCCATCAGCACGGGGATGCCGGGGTGCATCTTGCGGGCGGTGGAGATGAATTCGGCGCCGTTCATTCCGGGCATGAGGTAGTCGGCCATCAGCAGGTCCGGCACGCGGCGGTGCAGTTCGCGCAGGCCGCTCTCACCGTCGCAGGCTTCGCGCACCCTGTAGTTCAAAAGGCGCAGGCCTTCGACGATGCCCTGGCGCACGGCGTCGTCGTCTTCCACCACCAGCACCTCGGTTCGCGCCTCGGATGGAGCAGGGGCTTGCGCAGCGGTGGGGGAGGCCGCATCGTGTTCGCGGATCGGCGTTGCCTGCGAGAAACGCAGGGTGACGGTAGTGCCTTCTCCTTCGGTGCTTTGAATCTCCACGCCGCCACCGGACTGGTTGGCGAAGCCATAGACCTGGCTTAGCCCCAGCCCCGTGCCTTCTCCCTCTGCCTTGGTGGTGAAGAACGGGTCGAACACCTTGGCCTGCAATGCCTCGGGTATTCCGCACCCGGTGTCCTGCACGCTGATGTGCACCTGGCGGCTACCCCCTGCGTTGCCCGGGGCTGCGGCCAGCGCGGTGTGGATGGTCAATGTGCCGCCATCGGGCATCGCGTCGCGCGAGTTGACGGCCATGTTCAAGAGGGCCATCTCGAACTGTGCGCCATCGAGCAGAACCCATGCAGGCTCTTCACTCAGGTCGAGCTGCACCTGCACCTTGGAGCCCACCGATACCTCGATGAGCTCGCGCAGGTTGAGCACCATGGCATTCACGTCGTGCAGGCGCGGCATCAGGCTTTGCGCGCGCGCAAAGGACAGCAGCTGGGCCGTCAGGCGGGCGCCGCGGTCCACCGATTCCTTGGCGCGGCGGGCGTAGTCGGTCACCCGCGGTTCGGTGGAAATCCGGGCGATGAACTGCAGGTTCAGGCTGACCGCGTGCAGCAGGTTGTTGAAGTCGTGCGCGATGCCGCCGGTGAGCCGGCCGATGGCTTCGAGCTTCTGCCCCTGCACCACCTTGGACTGGATGCGCTCGCGGTCCGCGATCTCGCGCGTGAGGCGGTCGTTGGCGCTGGCCAGGTCGCTGGTGCGCGTGGCGATGCGGCTCTCCAGCTCCGCATTCATGCGGTCGACCGTCTGCTTGGCATTGTTCAGGTCGTGCAGGTGCAGCCGTGTGGTGTGTTGTCGCTTGCGCGCGCGCAGGGCGGAGCGCACCGCGCTGACCAGCGTCTCGGGGTTGACGGGGCGCTCCAGGATGACCAGGTTGCCCAGCTCCTGCAGCGAGGCGGTGGCGCGCACTGACCGGCGGCTGGCCTGGCGCGTGGCCAGCACCACGAAGGGCAAGTCCGACCAGGCCGGCTGGCCTGCCAGGTACTGCCGCAGCGATTCATCCAGGCCGCCGGCAAGCACTTCTTCGGTCAGGATGGCGGCATCGGCCCCTGCCGCAAGCTCTGCCAGCAGCGATGCGGCATCGGGGCACTGGACGCAGACAAATCCATCGCCGCACACCACCGATGCGATGACCTTCGCATCACGGCCATGCGGCGCCAATATGAGAACCCGGCTATCCATGCGCGACATCCGTGTTCAAGAGCGCTGGGAGGCGCTGTCGGCGTCTCCCAGCAGGGCCTGCCGGCCGGTGTACTGTGCTGCGCCAAGGAGTATGCCGTGGAAGTCGGTCAGGGGCTTGCCGATCTGGATCCCATTGGCGCCCAGGCGCAGCTCGCGGATGGTGGACTCGTGTTGCGCGGTACGGCTCTTGATGACTGACAGGGCCTTGAGCACTTCACCCCGCGCCTCGAAGAAACGGTACTGCACCATGGCATCGCTCAGGTAGCTCAGGTCTATATCGGCGTGCATCTCCCCCACGGTGCCGTGCAGCGAGAGGATGATCAGCGTGACAACGCCCATCGAGTTCAGGTACGACAGCAGCTCGTGCATCTGCAGCAGCAGGTACTGCCCGCCGGGCATGGCCTGCATGTAGGAGTTGAGGCTGTCGACCACCACCAGGCGCACCTGTTCTTTTTCAACGGCTTCGCGCACCGCGTGGGCAAACTGGCCAGGAGAGACCTCTGCGGGGTCGAACGAGCGGATCAGCAATTGGCCATTGGCGATGAACGGATCGATGTCCAGCCCCAGGGCGCGTGAGCGCTGGCGCAGCGACGAGAAGCCCTCGTCGAAAAGGTAGTAGGCCACCTTTTCGCCGCGCCGCATGGCGGCCACCGCGCAGCTGATGGCGGTGGTGGTCTTGCCCACACCTGCCGGGCCGGCCAGCAGCAGGTTGCTGCCGGGCGACAGGCCGCCGCCCAGCATGTCATCGAACGCGGACGTGCCGGTGGAGATGGGGGTCTCGTCGAACTTGCCCCCATGTTCGCCCGCCGACAGGCGTGGAAACACCACCAGGCCGCCACGGTCGAGGTCGAAGTCATGGTCGCCGCTGCGGAACTTGACGCCGCGCAGCTTGACCACACGCAACTGGCGCTTGTCGGGGCCGTAGGTGTTGATATTCTGGTTCAGGTGCACCACGCCGTGGGCGATGCTGTGCAACTGCTGGTCGCCCTCGCCGGAGGTTTTGTCGTCGAGCATGAGCACGGTGCAGCCCACCTGCGCGAAGAAGCGCTTCAGGGCGAGTATCTGGCGCCGGTAGCGCAGGGGGCTCTGGGCCAGCAGGCGCAGCTCGGACAGGCTGTCGAACGCCACGCGTTGCGGCTTGAGTTCGCCGACCAGGCGCATCACCTCGCGGGTGGTCTCGCCCAGCTCGAACTCGGAAGGGTGCAGGATGGTCTGCTCCGCCTCTTCACTCAGGCCTTCGTCGCTGACCAGGTCAAAGATCCGGATGCCATCGAGTGACCAGCCATGCGACTGGGCCACCTGCGCAAGTTCTTCCGAAGTCTCTGACAGGGTGACGTAAAGACCCCGCTCGCCCTTGTCGCGCCCTTCGATCAGGAACTGCAGTGCCAGGGTGGTCTTGCCGGTGCCCGGGCTGCCTTCGACGAGATACAGATGTCGCGGGGGAAGGCCGCCACCCAGCACGTCGTCGAGCCCGGCAATGCCGGTGCTCGCGGCGCCCTTTGGCGGGGAAGACGGCGAGGAGGAGTGGAGGGCGTACTTCAAATTTTTTTCCTTCCAGGGGCAGTTGTCTGGCAGCGCCCCGGTCAGTGCACGCGCCCGGGATGGGACAGGACCACCACGTGGCTTCACGCGATGAGGTGCACATTTGTATCGGATTGTGGTGGGGCAGCGCTGGCGCGGCAGTCAGCCAACTTCGGCGGACAAGGGGAGGGTGGTCCTACACGGCAGCTGGCGTGGCAACGGCTGTGCGTGGTTGTCGTCGGCCGCCACGAGGGTGCTCGGGGGTTGCGCCAGGGGGCGCTGGGTAAGGCTTTTTCCTACACGCGCAGGCCAATGGCCGTGCATAGACTGCTTGCACCCATACCCTGGTGCTTGCGTTCATGATCTATCACTTTCACATTGCACACGCCGATGTGCACACCGTGCAGAATTCTGGCCATGCGGCATTGGCCCGCGAAGAATGCGTGCAGGCTTGCTGGCGGTTGAGTGAAACGCTGCAGCGCTTCTGCCAGTCCGTTCAGCACCTCGGTATCCGTTTTGCGGCGTGTGAGCCCGATGACCATGGACTGCTCATCTGGCTCGACACCCATCTGGATGATCGCAGTGTGCACAACCTTGCCGAGTCGTTTCTGACCGAGATAAACCGTGGCACGCCAGGGTTGAAGCTTGCACTGAGGCAGGGCCAAAGCGCCTGAGGGGCAGGCATCCACCCGTGGTTGGCAGCAGTGGCCGCCATTGCATTGGGCCGCTGCCGCGCGCAGGTATGCGCGCTACGCGCTGCATCCGTCGGGCAGATGGGTTTGCTCAGCGGCTGGTCGGGGACGGTGTCGTGGCGCTGGTTGCCGGTCCGCTGCCCGTTGTGTCACGGGCCTTGTACTTCTTCCACAGGTAGCCGGCAATCGCCATCAGGATCATCTTGCGCATGGGTGTTCTCCAGGTTGGGGTGATCCAGGAGCATCGACGGCAATGCAGGCTCCCGCTGTAGGAAGTCGGGGCGAGCGCGTGTCGGCAACGAGAGGATGGGGTGCAGCGCTGCCCACGCATGCCAGGGCCCGTGCGCGCGTCAGCGCATGTCCCTGAACGTCACGGACCAGCGCAGTGCCGGCGTCGGCTCCACGCAGTGCTGCCACTTCCAGCGCGCATCGCCCTGCAGCAGGTAGATGGAGCGGGGCTCCACCTCCAGCGCCACCACCTGGCGTTGCAGCTCCGGGTAGGGCGTGTCATCACCCATTTCACCCCCGCGCTGGCCCCGGCATGCGGATGGATGCGCGAAGCGCGGCGCAGCCCATAGTGGACTATGGGCAAGCCGAGCGACAAAGCAGACGCCGCATGCCGGGGCCAGCCCGAAGGGAAAGCCTGCAGCGCGGCGCATTGCGGTGTTGCCCTTCGCTTGCGTAGCGGTGCTACGCGGCGCTCAGGGCGCCTTGCACTACACCGCTCTGCAGGCTTTCGCGGGGGTGAAATAGGTGATGACACGCCCTGGGCCAGGGCCGAAAGCGCAGCGTGGCCGGGCCGCCCAGCGATACGCCGATGATGCGTTCGAAGTCCGGCACATCGCGGTGCCAGCCCAATGGGGTGCCGGGCGCGTATTCGGACACCAGCGCATGGGCCAGTTGCTCCGGCTGCATGCCCTGCCAGGCGGCCACGCGCTCGCGCAGGGGTGCCAGGCGCTCGTCGAGCGGCTTGCCCGGCAGCAACTGGTTGGTGTCGAAGTCGAACGACCCGCCAAAGCCCGCCACACGGCGCCGTGCCATGTACTCCTTGTACCGGGCCGCGTGCAGCGGCAATGACTGCAGGATGGCGATGAGATCGCTTTCTTCGGCCCGGCCCAAAAACCCGGCCTGGTAGACCAGGCCGGGAATGGAGGCGCGCACCGGTGCATCGCCGAACAGGCCCGGTTGGTCCATGGCGGGCAGGGCGGCAGGCACGCTCTCAGCCCAGCCGCACCTCGAAGCGGCTGCCGTCGCGCGGCGCCAGCCCCCGGTAGCCCGCCAGGCGCGCAATTCCCAGGGCGCGCACCCAGTGCTGCAGGGCCACCAGGTCGTGCGCCGAGACGTCCTCGGGCTCGACGCGCTCCAGTGAGTCGATGGTGTGCAGCGTGGCCGCGATGTCATCGGGGCTGCCGAACTGGTGCTCCAGGGCGACGGCAAAGCGCACTTCTGCGGCGGTGCGTTCGGCCTGCGTGAGGCCGGGGTAGTCGCACAGGGCGACGGTGTAGGTGGTGTCCAGAACATCCATGCTCATCTCCAAAAGACTGTATGAATTTACAGTATTTTGGGGCGGGCCGGTGGGATATTTATGCGCAGTGGTGCGGGCGCTGGCCCTGGCTTGTGGCGCCGCTACAGATTTGGGAGTGGCGCGCCGACAAAAGGGCCCTGCCGTTCTGCGCGCGGGTACCTGGCATCCAGCCCCCAGGCCGGGCAACGCAATCCCCGAAAAAAGTGTGAACAGGCCCTATGCCCTGGGCAGCCCGTGCTGCGCGGCACGTTCTTGCAGGCGCTGCTGTTCGCGCAGGAGCACCTTGCTCACCTTGCGCAGGTTCGCGATCTGGGCCTCGATCGCGGTGCGCTTGTCGGCCATCAGGCGGGCGCCCTTGGCGCAGTCGATGCTTTTGGCGCGCATGGCATCGAGCACCTGGCGAATCTCCTGCAGCGAGAAGCCCAGCGACTGCAGTTGCTGCAGCAGGGCTGCGTCCCTGGCGGCCGACTCGGGGTAGTCGCGGTAGTTGTTCTCGCCGCGTTGCACGCCGACGAGCAGCCCCTCGCGCTCGTAAAAGCGCAGCGCGTGGCGGCCCAGGCCGGTGCGGCTTTCCAGCTCGGAGATGCGCATTGAATTTCCCTTGACTATAGATCTCACTCTACAGATTAGCATGGCTTTTTGAAAAGGACACCCCATGCATTTGCTGGTCGAAAAGACGGTTTCCATCCACCGGCCTGTGCAGGCGGTGTTCGGCTATGTATCGAACATGGAGCAGTTTGGCGAATGGTTTCCGGGCGTGCTCTCGATCGAATCGCTCGGCGCGCTCGCCCATGGGCAGCCGGGCAAGGAGTACCTTGAAACCGTGGCTGTGCCGTTCAGGGGGCGCCGGCAGGTCACCCTGCAGGTGCGCGAAGCTAGTGTCGTGAGTTAGAAGTTCGTTGAACTAGTGATAGCGTGTCGAGTCAATCGTGTACCGTGTGCACACGAGGAG
>NZ_JBWKPP010000026.1:0-79372 GCF_059418305.1 Acidovorax sp. GW821-FHT09B03 | reverse complement strand
TCTTTGCCTACTTTCTTTTGGCGACGCAAAAGAAAGTAGGTGCGCCGCCGGGCGCACATCCCGGCCTCCGCCCTCAAACAAAGCACCGAAGAACGAAGAGCAGCAAACCATTACCGCCCCAAATAAACCTCAATCACCCGCTCATCCGCCTGCACCTGGTCCAACGTCCCCTGCGCCAGAACAGCCCCATCGCACAAGACAGTCACGATCTCCGAGATCGTGCGAATGAACCCCATGTCATGCTCCACCACCATGAGGGAGTGCTTGCCCTTCAAAGTCAGGAACAACTCCGCAGTCCGCGCCGTCTCATCATCCGTCATCCCCGCAACGGGCTCGTCGAGCAACAACAACTTCGGGTCCTGCATCAGCAGCATGCCGATCTCCAGCCACTGCTTTTGCCCATGGCTCAGGTTGCCCGCCATGCGCGACACACTGCCCGCCAGGTGAATCGTGTGCAGCACCTCGGCCAGGCGGTCGGACTGGGTGGAGTCCAGGCGAAAGAACATGCTGGACTTCACGCCCTTGTGGGTCTTGAGGGCGAGCTCCAGGTTCTCGAAGACCGTGAGCTGCTCGAACACCGTGGGCTTCTGGAACTTGCGGCCGATGCCCAGGCTGGCGATCTCGGGCTCGTTGTGGCGCAAGAGGTCGATGGTGCTGCCGAAGAACACCGTGCCGCTGTCGGGGCGTGTCTTGCCGGTGATGATGTCCATCATCGTCGTTTTGCCCGCTCCGTTGGGGCCGATGATGCAGCGCAGCTCGCCGGGGGCAATATCGAGGCTCAGGTTGTTGATGGCCTTGAAGCCGTCGAAGCTCACGTTCACGTCTTCGAGGTACAGGATGCGGCCGTGCGCCACGTCCACCTCGCCGGGCGTGGCCACGCGCGAGAAGCCAGCCGCGCGGCCGCCCGATTCGGTCTGGCCCTGAACCACAGGGGCGGCGTGGCGCTCGACGCGCCGGGCGCCCTCTTCCATCAGGTCCGGGGTCATTGCATGCCTCCCTTCTTCTCGTTCTTGTCATCGCCACTGCGGCTGAATTTCTTGACCAGGCCCACCACGCCATTGGGCAGGAACAGCGTGACTGCGATGAACAGCGCTCCCAGGAAGTACAGCCAGAACTCGGGCGCCGTCACGGTGAGCCAGCTTTTGGCGCCGTTGACGATGAAGGCGCCCACGATGGGGCCGATCAGCGTGGCGCGGCCGCCCACGGCCGCCCAGACGGCGATCTCGATGGAGTTGGCGGCGCTCATCTCGCCGGGGTTGATGATGCCGACCTGGGGCACGTAGAGCGCGCCCGCCACGCCGCACATCATGGCGCTGATGGTCCAGATGGTGAGCTTGTAGGGCAGCGGCGAGTAGCCCGAGAACATGACACGCGTCTCGGCGTCGCGCACGGCCTGCAGCACGCGGCCGAACTTGCTGCGCACCAGCCAGCGCGCCAGCAGGAAGAAGCCGAGCAGCGCAACTCCTGTCATCACGAACAGCAGCATGCGCATGTTCTGCGTGGCGATGGGCTGGCCCAGGATGCGCTTGAAGTCGGTGAAACCGTTGTTGCCGCCAAAGCCCGTCTCGTTGCGGAAGAACAGCAGCATGGCCGCGTAGGTCATGGCCTGGGTGATGATGGAAAAGTACACGCCCTTGATGCGCGAGCGGAAGGCGAAGTAGCCGAACACGAAGGCCACGATGCCGGGCACGGCCACCACCAGGATGAGCGTGGCCACGAAGCTGTCGGACAGCATCCAGTGCCAGGGCAGTTCCTTCCAGTCGAGGAAGACCATGAAGTCGGGCAGGTCGCTCTTGTAGTTGCCGTCGCGGCCGATCTGGCGCATGAGGTACATGCCCATCACGTAGCCGCCGAGCGCGAAGAACAGGCCATGGCCCAGGCTCAGGATGCCGGTGTAGCCCCAGATCAGGTCCATGGCGAGCGCGCAGATGGCGTAGCACATGATCTTGCCGAGCAGGGCCACGGCGTAGTCGGACAGGTGCAGCGGGCTGCCGGCAGGCACCCAGAGGTTGAGCACGGGTGCCACGGCACACACCACGATGAGCGCCACGATGAAGGCCGACCAGCCGCCGCGCGTGAGCAGCGGCGCCGGTGCAGGCAGCTGGATGATGGAGGGGGAGGAAGGCGTAGTCGTCGTCATGTTCTGTCTCGATCCGCTCAGTCAGCGGTACGCCCTTTGACCGCGAAGATGCCCTGCGGCCGCTTCTGGATGAAGATGATGATGAACACCAGCACGGCGATCTTGGCCAGCACGGCGCCCGTCCAGCCTTCGAGGAACTTGTTGAGCACGCCCAGGCCGAGCGCGGCATACACGGTGCCGGCCAGCTGGCCCACGCCGCCGAGCACCACCACCATGAACGAATCGACGATGTAGCCCTGGCCCAGGTCGGGGCCCACATTGCCCACCTGGCTGAGGGCACAGCCCGCCAGCCCGGCGATGCCCGAGCCCAGCGCGAAGGCGTACGTGTCCACGCGGGCGGTGTTCACGCCCATGCACGAGGCGATGGGGCGGTTCTGCGTGACGCCACGCACGAACAGGCCCAGGCGTGTGCGGCTGATGAGGAAGGCCACGCCCCCGAGCACCGCCAGCGCGAAGGCGACGATGATCACCCGGTTCCAGGGCAGTTGCAGGTTCTCCATGAGCTGCACGCCGCCGCTCATCCACGAGGGGTTCTCCACGCCCACGTTCTGCGCGCCGAACACGCTGCGCACCAACTGCTGCAGCATGAGGCTGATACCCCACGTGGCCAGCAGCGTCTCCAGCGGGCGGCCGTAGAGGAAACGGATCACGCCACGCTCGAGCACCGCGCCCATGAGCGCCGAAGCCAGGAAGGCGGCGGGCATGGCCGCCACCAGGTACCAGTCGAACGCGCCGGGAAAGTAGCGCTGGAACACGCCCTGCATCACATAGGTGGCGTAGGCGCCGATCATCATCAGCTCGCCATGGGCCATGTTGATCACGCCCATGAGGCCGTAGGTGATAGCCAGGCCCAGCGCCACCAGCAGCAGGATGGAACCCAGGCTGATGCCCGAGAACATGGCGGCCAGGCGATCTCCCCATTGCAGGCGCTCTTCCACCGCCTTGAGGGCGGTCTGCAGGGCGGCCTTCACCTTGGGATCCTCCTCGCTGCGCAGCTGCTCCAGCAGCACGGTGCGCGTGGCGGGGTTGGCGCTGGCAGCCAGCAGTTGGGTGGCCTCCAGGCGTTTGGCAGCGTCGCTGCTGCTGATGAGGATGCGTGCGCGGATACCTTCCAGGCGCACCTTGAGGCCGGCGTCCTGCTCGGCGGCCAGGGCCTTTTCGACCAGCGGCAGGCGGGCCTCGTCGGTTTCTTCGCGCAGCGCGTCGACGGCCTTGCGGCGCTGCGCGATGTCGGCGGACATGAGCTGCAGCGAGGCGAGCGTGGTGTCGAACTCGCCGCGCATGCGGTTGTTGTTGACGATGTCCTCGGCGTCGTCGGGCACGGGCACCTCGGCGCCGGTCACGGGGTCGATGCCCTTGTCGTCCTTGATGACGATGGCCTTGTCGCCGGCGATCTTCACCGCGTCGTCGCCCATGGCGCGGATGAAGGCGATGGTGGCCTCGTCGGGCGTGGCGATGGCGGCCTGCAGCGCGGCGATGCGCTCATCGGTGTCGCCGGCCGCCATGGCGCGCGCGGACTCGGCCGTGAGCGCGTGCGCCTGCGCGGCCGCACACAGCAGCAAGCAGGCAAACAGGCGGGAAATGAGGGATGAAAGCATAGCGGCCAGTGGCGTCAGGGGAATGCGGCGGTGCGCTGGCGTCGCCCCTCCTCCCGGGCAGGCCACGGAAGCGAGGGGGAAAGAAGGGAGGCGCGCTGCGCCTCCCGGAACCGACAAAAATCAGAGCTTGCTCTTGCCGTCCGGCTCGTCCTTCTTCTTGTCGTTGCCTTCGATGTACGGGCTCCATGGCTTGGCCTTGACCGGGCCAGGCGTCTTCCACACCACGTTGAACTGGCCGTCGGCCTTGATCTCGCCGATGAACACGCTCTTGTGCAAGTGGTGGTTCTTCTCGTCCATCTTGGAGACGATGCCCGACGGTGCCTTGAAGGTCTGGCCGGCCATGGCGGCGATCACCTTGTCCACATCGGTGCTCTTGGCCTTCTCGACGGCCTGCTTCCACATGTTGATGCCGATGTAGGTGGCTTCCATCGGGTCGTTGGTGAGCGGCTTGTCCTTGTGGCCGGCAATGCCCTTGGCCTTGGCGTAGTCGCCCCACTTCTTGATGAACTCGGTGTTGGCCGGGCTCTTGATGGACTGGAAGTAGTTCCAGGCAGCCAGGTGGCCCACCAGCGGCTTGGTGTCCACGCCGCGCAGTTCTTCCTCGCCCACGGAGAAGGCGACAACCGGCACGTCCTTGGCCTTCAGGCCGGCGTTGCCCAGTTCCTTGTAGAAGGGCACGTTGGAGTCGCCGTTGATGGTGGAGACCACGGCCGTCTTGCCGCCCTGGCTGAACTTCTTGATGTCGGCGACGATGGTCTGGTAGTCGGAATGGCCGAAGGGGGTGTACTTCTCGTCGATGTCGCTGTCCTTCACACCCTTGGACTTGAGGTAGGCGCGCAGGATCTTGTTGGTGGTGCGGGGGTACACATAGTCGGTGCCCAGCAGCACCCAGCGCTTGGCGCTGCCGCCGTCCTTGCTCATCAGGTAGTCCACCGCGGGGATGGCCTGCTGGTTGGGCGCGGCACCGGTGTAGAACACGTTCTTGGAGAGTTCCTCACCCTCGTACTGCACGGGGTAGAACAGCAGGCCGTTCATTTCCTCGACCACGGGCAGCACCGACTTGCGGCTCACCGAGGTCCAGCAGCCGAAGATCACCGAAACCTTGTCCTGGCCCAGCAGCTGCTTGGTCTTTTCGGCGAACAGGGGCCAGTTGGAGGCAGGGTCCACCACCACGGGTTCGAGCTTCTTGCCCAGGACACCGCCCTTGGCGTTGATCTCGTCGATGGCCATCAGCACGGTGTCTTTCAACACGGTTTCCGAGATCGCCATGGTGCCCGAGAGGCTGTGCAGGATGCCGACCTTGATGGTGTCCTGCGCGTGGGCTGGCAGCGCCGACAGGCCAGCGAGCGTAGCGACGGCCGCAAGGGCCTTGAGGGAATAACGACGTTGCATGTGTGCTTCTCCAGAGGAAGGGGTGGTGGTTCATCAAACCGCTTCGCCCGATGGCGCCTGGTCGGGCACCGGTTCGGTCGATGGAATGGATTCTGGAGACAGCCCCTCAGATCGGAAATACGCCGGGTGGCGTACACGCCCGGTTACAAGAGGGAGTCCGAACACCACCCACCCCTTGCCGGGCGGGCACTTGACGCTACCGAAAAGATAGCTGCGAAAGCCACCTCGGCATACGCCGCCGCTCAGCGCACGGGCCGCTGCAGCGCGTGCACGGTAGTGGTCTTGCGCACCGGGCTGGACAGCACCAGCGAGGTGGTGACACCGCCGTGCTGCGCCAGCGCGTCCACCACGCGCTGCAGGTCTTCGGGCTCGGCGATGGCGCAGCGCACGATGAAGCAGTCCTCGCCCGTGACACGGTCGGCCTCCAGCACCTCGGGCATAGCTGCGAACAGCTTCAGGTAGGGCGCGATGCCGGCATGCGTGGTCTGGATGCGGATGAGGGCCTGCAGCCGCACGCCGATGGCGCGCAGGCTGACGCGGGCGCCATAGCCTTCGATGACGCCCGCGTCCTCGAGCTTGCGCACGCGCTCGCTCATGGCGGGCTGCGACAGGCCGATGCGCTTGCCCAGGGCCGCCAGGCTTTGGCGGGCATCGGTCTGCAGGGCTTCGAGAATGAGCCAGTCCTTCTTGTCGAGTTCCATGGTGCTGCGTGTCGAACGGGGTTGCGGGGTGGCCGATCATCCATCGGTTTGACAGCCATTATTCCGATGGCCGGCCCTTCCCGCGCCGCGCAAGGGCGCATACCGTGCAAGTCCTGCGGCCAATGGTGGCCGCGCTCAGAGGAAAACACGCCCATGCAGCTGGTTGGAATGCTCGACTCCCCCTTTGTCCGCCGCGTCGCCATCGCGCTCACGGTACTTGATGTGCCGTTCACGCACCTGCCGCTCTCGGTGTTCAGCACCTTCGAGGCCTTCAGCCGCATCAACCCGGTGGTCAAGGCGCCCACCCTGGTCTGCGACGACGGCGGCGTGCTCATGGACTCGACGCTGATCCTGCAATGGGCGGCCACGCAGTCCCCGCGCCGGCTGCAGCCCGCAGGGGGCCCGGCACTGCAGCGCGAACTGCGCCTGGCCGGCCTGGCGCTGGCGGCCTGCGAGAAGGCCGTGCAGATCGTCTACGAACACCAGCTGCGGCCCGCCGACAAGCTGCACGCGCCCTGGCTGGACCGCGTGACAGGCCAGTTGCTGGCCTCATGCACCCTGCTGGAGGACGAACTGGCACGGGAGCCCCTGCCCGCCCCTGCCAGGGAGATCGGCGATGCAGGTATCACCATCGCGGTGGCGTGGGACTTCATGCAGATGATGGTGGCCCAGGTGGTGAAAACGGCGCACCACCCGGCGCTGGCCGCCCATGCCGGGCAGGCGGAGCAAATGCCCGCCTTTGCCGCCTGGCCAGCGCGCTGAGCGCAGCAAAAAAGCCCCGACAGGGAGGCGATTTGCAGTTTGTGTCGCCTAGGCGTTGCCCACCGCCCCGGCCCTGGGTTTACGATGGTTGAAAGACGGTTCCCACGAGAGGCAGGCAACAACCATGGTGAAACGACGCACAGTGCTCTGGGCCGGTGCGGCCACAGCGGGCGCGCTGGTGATTGGCTGGGGGGCCCTGCCCCCGCGCCAGCGCCTGCGCACGGGCGCGCCGCTGCCCACGGCGGGCGGGCAGGCAGCGCTCAATGGCTGGCTCAAGATCGGCGCGGACAACACCGTCACGGTGATGATGGCCAAGGCCGAGATGGGCCAGGGCACGCACACCGGCCTGGCCGCCATCCTGGCCGAGGAGCTCGACGCCGACTGGCCCCAGGTGCGGCTGGAGATGGCGCCCATCGACGACATCTACAACAACCTGGCCACGGTGGTCGACGGCCTGCCTTTCCACCCCGACAACGACGGCTCCATCAAGGCTGTGGCCGGCTGGCTCACGGCCAAGACCATGCGCGAGGTGGGCGTGATGATGACGGGCGGCTCGTCCAGCATCAAGGACTTGTGGCAACCCATGCGCGAGGCCGGCGCGAGCGCCCGGGCCATGCTGGTGCGCGCGGCAGCCGCGCAGTGGAACGTGCAGGCCACCGAATGCAGCGTGCAGGCCGGTGTGGTGGAACATGCCGCAGGCCAGCGCGCCAGCTTCGGCGAGCTGGCGGCCCTGGCGGCGCAGCAGCCGCTGCCCGGCAAAGTGGCGCTCAAGGAGGCGGCGCAGTTCCGGTTGATCGGCAAGCCGCTCACACGCATCGAGGCGCGCAGCAAGCTCGACGGCACGGCCGTGTTCGGCATCGACGCGAATCCGCCCGGCCTGCTGCACGCCGCCGTAGTGATGTGCCCCACGCGCGGCGGCAAGGTGGCGCGCATGGACGGCGCCGCCGCCGAAAAGCTGCCCGGCGTGAAGAAGGTGCTGACCGTGGATGCTCTGAACGGCGGCACCGGCGCGGTGGCCGTGATCGCCGATACGCCCTGGCATGCGCGCAAGGCAGCAGCCGCCGTCACGGTGGAATGGGACCATGGCCCGGCGGCCGCCCTGTCGAGTGCGGCGGTGTATACGCAACTGGCCCAGGCGCTGGACCAGGCCAAGGGCTTTGGCTACCACCAGAGCGGCGATGCCGAAGCGGCCATGCAGGCTGCGGCGCGCACCATCACGGCCGACTACCGCGCGCCCTACCTCGCGCATGCGGCGCTGGAGCCCATCAACTGCACGGTGCAGTTCAAGGACGGGGCGGCCACGGTGTGGACCTCCACCCAGGTGCCCGACCTGGCGCGCGCCGCCGCGGCCAAGGTGCTGGGCATCGCAGAGGACAAAGTGGATGTGCAGCAACTGCTGCTGGGCGGCGGCTTCGGCCGCCGGCTGGAGGTGGACTACGTGGCCCAGGCCGCCGCCATCGCCCGCGCGGCCGGTGGTGCGCCGGTGCAGACGCTGTGGACGCGCGAGCAGGACACGCAGCACGACTTCTACCGCCCTGCCTGCATGGCGCGCTTCAAGGCGGGCTTCGATGGCGAGGGCAAGCTGGTGGCCTGGGACAACCTCTCGGTGGGCCAGGCCATCGTGCCGCAGGTGCTCGGGCGCATCTTCGGACTGCCCGGTGCCGGGCCGGACAAGACCACGTCGGAAGGTGCTTTCGACCAGCCCTACGAGTGGCCCCACGCGCGCATTGCCCACGAGATCGTCACGCTGCCGCTGCCTGTGGGCTTCTGGCGCTCGGTCGGGCATTCGCACCAGGCCTTCTTCAAGGAAAGCTTCATGGACGAGGCGGCGGTCGCGGCCGGGCAGGACCCGGTGGCCTTTCGCGCCGGCCTGCTGCAAAAGCACCCGCGCCATCTGCAGGTACTGAAGAAGGCGGCCGAGCTGGCGGGCTGGGGCCAGCCGCTGGCAGCCGAGGCATCGGGTGCGAAGCGTGCCCGGGGCATCGCGCTGCACCAGTCCTTCGGCTCCATCGTCGCGCAGGTGGCCGAGGTCTCGGTGGCGGCGGACAGCAAGGCCATCCGCGTGCACCGCGTGGTCTGCGTGATCGACTGCGGCGCGGCCATCAACCCCAACCTCATCACCCAGCAGATGGAGAGCGCCGTGGTCTTCGGCCTCACGGCGGCGCTGCATGGCGAGGTCACCGTGGACAAGGGCCAGGTGCAGCAGACCAACTTCCACGACTACCCGCTGCTGCGCATGGCCGACTGCCCGCGCATCGAGGTCCACATCATCCCCAGCACCGAGCCACCCGAAGGTGTGGGCGAACCGGGCGTGCCCCCGATTGCCCCGGCCGTGGCCAACGCCCTCTTCGCGCTGAACGGCCAGCGCCTGCGCAGCCTGCCCCTGCGCGTGGCCTGAACCAACCTGGAGCCTCTTCCATGCCCACCACCCTTCGCATCAACGGCAAGGCCATTTCCGTGAACGCCGAGGCGGACACCCCCCTGCTGTGGGTGCTGCGCGGCGAACTGCACATGAACGGCACCAAGTTCGGCTGCGGCATGGCGCTGTGCGGCGCCTGCACCGTGCACCTGAACGGCGAGCCCACGCGCGCCTGCATCACGCCCCTGTCGGCCGTGAGCGACGCAGACATCACCACCATCGAAGGCCTGGCGGGGCCACAGGCCGAGGCCTTGCGCAATGCCTGGACCGTGCTGGACGTGGCCCAGTGCGGCTACTGCCAGAGCGGCCAGCTGATGTCGGCCTGCGCCCTGCTCACCAAGACCGCGCGGCCCACCGATGCCGACATCGACGCCGCCATGGCGGGCAATGCCTGCCGCTGCGGCACCTACCCGCGCATCCGCGCGGCCATCCACCAGGCCGCGGGCAAGAGTAGCGGCTGACCCCCCGCGCTCAACTGGCCAGTGCGCTGCCCTGGATCTGCGCCGGGTCGAGCAGCATGTGGGCCCCGGCACGGGCCTCGGACTCTGCAGCCACGGCCGACTGGACATTGTTGCGCCCAGCCTGCTTGGCCCGGTACAGGGCCTTGTCGGCGGTGTTGACCAGCTCTTCGAAGCTGGCGCCCCGCACGTCGTACAGGGTGGCCACGCCGATGCTCACGGTGACGGTGACGCAGGCGCCGTCACCATCGACCAGCACGTTGTGGTCAGACACGCCCGTGCGCAGCGACTCGGCCAGGCGCAGCGCACTGGGCGCGTCGATGCCCGGCAGCACGATGACGAATTCCTCGCCGCCGAAGCGGGCCACGATGTCCACCGCCGTGCGCGAGCGCGCCAGGCAGGCCTGGGCCACGGCGCAGATCACCCGGTCACCGGCCAGGTGGCCCCAGGCGTCGTTGACGGCCTTGAAATGGTCGATGTCCACCACCATCAGCGACAGCGGCTGGCCCAGTTGCCCGGTGCGCAGGCATTCACGGGCGCCCAGGTCCATCAGCGTGCGCCGGTTGGACAGGCCGGTCAGCGAATCGCATGCGGCCAGTTGCTCCAGCGCCGTGTTCAGCTGCTGCAGCAAGGCGTTCTGCTCGCGCAGCTGGCGGTTGATCTGGGCGATCTCGTCTTCCTTGCGCTTGCGGTCATCGATGTTGAAGGTCACCCCGATCAGGCGCTTGCCCGGCGTGTCGGTGTGGCCGTCCATGATGCGACCGTAGTTGGCGTACCAGACCCATTCGCCGCTCTTGGCGCGCAGCCGGAACTCGCAGCGGTACTGCGGCGTGACACCCGACATGTGGTCGGCAACGGCCGTCTGCACCGTCGCCAGGTCGTCGGGATGGAACAGACCGTAGACGTCCTGCAGGCCCGAGACGATCTCTTCCTCGGTAAAACCCAGCTCCAAGAAGGTCTTGGTGGCCTTGCGGGTGACGTTGCCGGTGAGCAGATCGTTCTCCCACAGGTCCAGGCCGGCCGCTTCCAGTGCCAGCTCCAGCCGCTCTCGGTTCAGGTCCGCTTCACCCATGGTGGCCCATCCACTCAGGCCGAGGGCATGGCACCGGCGTAGCCGATGTTGCGCAGCAGCCCCGCAAACGAAGCCACCACGCCCGGCGTGTTGTACAGCTGGGGGGCGGTCTGCACCTGGATGATGCTGACCTGCCGGCCGGTGCTCTTGCCCGTGGCGGTGTCGAAGTAGAGGGCCAGGTCATCGCTGGCATTGGAGAAGCCCCGGCCCGTGCTCTCGGAGTAGTAGCAGATCGAGTCGGGCGCGATGATGTCGGGCGAGGTGCTCGCCGTGCCGTACATGATGAGGTTCTCGTTCAGGTTGTACAGGTAATGGGTCTCGGTACTCTGCGACGGGTCCTGCGCATTGTCCAGGCGGATGATGCCGGAATCGAGCGAGGACGCGCTGGAGGTGGACTGGGTGACCGCCGTGATGTAGAAGTTGGTCAGCACCGCCTGGGCCGGCCGGCCGGTCAGCTGGGTGATGTTGGCCGCCACAGACGCCGTGGACGGCGGGCTGGCTGCCTGCAGCAGCGAAAACCCCAGTTGGCGCGCCTGCTCCAGCGTGCCGGGAATGTAGTTGCCCGACAGCGCGTAGCCGTTGCCCTGGTTCGATGGCCACATGGCGATGCCCGAGTACCCCCCGAAGCCGCCGACCACGCCGCCCGCCAGGGTTTCCACCTTGTCCGCGGTGGGCGCGCCCAGCACGGCCGATTCGACCAGCGGTGAAGGAGGGGCGTCGCTGGCCAGCGCGCAAGGGCATGGCGCCAGCTGCGCGCTGCCGGTGAAGGTGGTCTGCGGCAGTTCGGGCACGGCGCGGCCGGCGCCGTCGCCGTTGACCACGTAGATCGTGCCGCGGGACATGCCGGCCCCGATCAGTGGCACCAGGGAGTTGATGGGGCCGATCTCGACCGGGATCACGCAGCCCAGCGGCGCCCCGGTGGCCTGCTCGAACACCTGTGAGGTGTTGGTGATGGAGTTCTGGATGGCCGCGAGGGTCAGCCCGTCGGCGGCGTCGGGCGATCCCATGATGGCCAGCACGCAGGAAGCGGTGGCGCCGTCGTAGTCCTTGACGGTGACCGGCGTGAAGCTGCCCTGCTGCGCCAGTTGCTGCAGGATGGTGCAGGCATCGTTGTAACTGCCACCGCCGCCACTGGCCAGTATCGCGGCGCCCGCCGCGACAGCCTCCAGATCGCCCAGCCCATAGGTAAACACTGCAGCCGCCATTGGATTCCTCCCTGTTGTATTGGTTGGCTGGCACGATACGCCTTGCCGCTTGATTGTCAACCCGAAGCAGGCCACAGTGGCAGGAAAGCACGCTGGCCGACGGCGGCGGCTTCGCCTATGCTCTGTACAGCACCCTTTTTGTCGAGTAGCAACCCCGCGAATACCATGAGCCACACCGAAACCTCCGTCATCTACGGCACCGAAGACCTGCTGATCAGCCTGTGCAACTCGGTCACCCGCGTGCTCAATGTGGCCACCCACAGCCAGATCCACTATTCAGGGATGGTGCAGCGCATCAGCAAGACCTGCCTGAAACCCGACATCGGCTGCTTCGTGCTGTTCGACGGCGGCTTCTCGGGCCTGGTGATCATCAACTTCTCGGCCCAGGCAGCCATGGAGCTGTATTCGAGCTACCTGTTGAACATGGGCATGTCCAAGGATGACCTGGTCTCGTCCTACACCTCCGACGAGGTGTCCAACGTGATGGGCGAGCTCATGAACCAGGTGGTGGGCGACTTCACCGGCAAGGTGCGGCGCGAGCTGCAGACCCACATCACGCAGAACCAGCCCAAGATGCTGGTGCTCAACAAGCAGGTGATGCTCAGCGTGGACGCCAACCTGGACAAGCCCGAGGCGCGGCGCGTGACCTTCTACACCTCCAGCAACAACATCTTCTACCTGGAGCTGGCCATCGACCGCACCGAATTCATCAAGATGGTGGATTTCGAAGCCCAGGACACACCAGACCCCGACGCGCTGATGTCCCAGAACGCACGGGGCGCACAGAGCACCCCGGCCCCGGCTCCCGCTGCGGACAATGGCGGTGGCGGATCCGACACCGACGAACTGCTCAAGTCGCTGGGAATGTAGTAATCCGCGCCGGCATGCGCCAGCCCTCGCAGCAAACCCTGCCCTACGAAGAACTGCCGCTGGGCCCGCTGGACCCCCTGCGGATCGAGGCGCTGTGGCGCTACGGTCCGGTGGCCGGGCGCCGGCAGGCCGTGCTGCCCGATGGCCGCATGGACCTGGTGGCCCACGCGATGCTGGACGCCAGCGGCGGCATCGCTGCCGTCAGCCTGGCGATTGCCGGCCCCGCAAACCGCCCCAGCACCGTGGCCCACCGCGCCGCCGTTTGCAGCGTGGGCGTGCGCTTCCAGCTGGGCTGGGGTGGCGCCTGCCTGGGGCTCGACCCGGCCGCGCTGGTGAACCGGGTGCTGACCGGGACCGCCGCAGAGCAGGCGCTCGGCCCCCTGGCCACCCCGGTGCTGGCCGCGACCTGCGCGGACGGCCTGCAGCATGCGCTGGCGGGCGCGGCGGCGGCCCTGGCGCGGCGAGCCGGCCCGGCCACTGGCCCCTCCCAGGCCCGCGCTCTGCAGGCCCTGCGCTGGCTACGCCAGCACCCCGGTGCCCCGCTTCAGGCGCTGTGCACCGCCCTGGCCCTGCCCGAGCGCACGCTGCGCCGCGACGTGCTGGCCGCCGTGGGCCTGCCGCTGCGCAGCCTGGCCGGCATCCTGCGCTTCCAACGCGCCATGGCGCTGGTGCAAGGGGGGCGCCGGCCTTCGCTGGCCCATCTGGCACAGGAGGCGGGCTATGCCGACCAGGCGCACATGACGCGGCAGTTTCGCAAGCTCGGCGGCTTTACGCCGGCATTGCCGCAGCTGGTGCCGGTGGTGGCATAGCCCTCGCCCGCTCCGCCAGCGCGCCCTGCCGGGCGTGCAGAAAGGCGCGCAGCCGGTCCCCATAGTCCGCACCCACGGCGCCAGCCACCGAGGGCCGGGCCGCCAGCGCCGTGCGCCAGGCCGCCACGCGCGGCAGGCCGGTGAACACGCCGAAGTCGCCGATCCGGTCGAATACATCGAAATAGCGGAACACCGGGCCGAAGACCGCATCGACCAGTGTGAAATCCGGTCCGGCAAAGTAAGGACCCGCTTCGGCACGGGCCGACAGCTGTGCCTCGACCTGCACGAACAGGCGCCGCAGGTCCCTCGCACGGACCGCCAGAGCGGCTTCGTCAGGGGCACCGTAGAGCGCACCGATGGCGTTGAGCACGGCCGAGCCGAACTCCATCCAGCCCCGGTGCCGGGCACGGGCCAGCGCGTCCTCGGGGTGCAGGCGGGGCAGGAAGGTCTCGTCCAGGTACTCGCAGACCACGGCCGATTCGAAGACGGGCTGGCCATCGACCAGCAGCACCGGTGTCTTGCCCAGCGGCGAGATCTGGAGAAACCAGGCCGGCTTGTTGGCCAGGTCGATGTCGATGCGTTCGAAAGCGATGCCCTTTTCTGCCAGGGCGATGGCCGCCCGCTGGACATAAGGGCACAGGGGGTGGCTGATGAGGGTGAGCGCGTGGGGCATGGCAGAGGTCCTTGAGGGGTGGGAGCTCTGAATCTATGATTGCGTCAGAGAAATCAAAATACGCAGCACCGCAAACCATGATTGCAACAACGCAATATCAAGCCGCCCCTTTCCAGTTGGGTGCCGGCGACCTGGAGAACGTGCTGGCCCTGGTACGTGCCGGCACGCTGGCCGGCGCCGGCGAGCGCCTGGGGGTGGACCCGTCCACCGTGTTCCGCACACTCCAGCGCATCGAGCGCGGGCTGGGGCAAGCCCTGTTCACGCGCTCGCGCACGGGCTACCAGGCGCTGGAGCTGGCACAGACCCTGGCCGGGCATGCCGAGCAGTTGGAGTCGGCGCTGGAATCGGCGCGCTCCGCGGCGCAGGCACAGCAACAGCCCGAGCGCGTGTCTGGCAACGTGCACATCACCACCACCGACACCATCCTGCACGGCCTGGTGGCGCCCGCGCTGCGGACCCTGCAAGGGGAGCACCCGCTGCTGCAGTTCGAGCTGCATGCCGGCAACGACCTGGCCAGCCTGACGCGACGCGACACCGACATCGCCGTGCGCGCCACGCGCCGCCCACCGGCCCACCTGGTGGGCCGGCAGGTGGGCCGCATCCGCATGGCGCTGTATGCCGCGCGCCAGGGCCCGGTGCAACAGCTGGCCGATGTGCAGGCCGGCCAGGACTGGGTGGCGCCCGACGATGCGCTGCCCGAGCACCCCTCGGTGCTGTGGCGCAAGCGGCATTTTCCGAAGGCGGTGGCGCGCTACCGCGTGGGCAGCATCCTCACCGTGATGGAGCTGGTGGCCCTGGGGCTGGGCGTGGGCGTGCTGCCGGTCTTCCTGGCCCAGCCGCATCCCGGCCTGGTGGCGCTGACCGGGTCACTGGACGAGTGCGAGACCGGGCTGTGGCTGCTCACCCACCCCGAGTCGCGCCACCTGCGCCGCGTGGCCACGGTGTACGGCCACCTGGCGCGCACGCTGGTGCTGGAGTAGGAAACCATTGGCCGGAACGTTCAATACGCACACACCGCACCGGCCGACACTGGGGCCATGCACGCCCAGCCCCTTTTTGCCGAGAACGACCCGGCCACGCTGCTCCACCTGGTGGCCAGCTACCCCCTGGCCACGCTGGTCACCACCAGCGCCACCGGTGCAACCGATGTCCATCTGCTGCCCCTGGAGCTGCACCAGCCGGACGCTGCGCCGGCCTGCCTGCGGGGCCATGTGGTGCGCGACCATCCAATGCGCCGGGATGTGGCCGATGGCAGCAGCCTGCTCGTGCTATTCCAGGGCCCCAACGCCTACATCTCGCCGCGCTGGTATGTGAATGGCCAGCGCAGTGCGCGCTTGGCACCGAGCTGGAACTACGTGGCCGTGCAGGCGCGCGGGCACCTGCGCTGGGTGGACGGCGACCCCGCCTGGGTGCTGGCCCACCTCGCGGCCCTGACGGCCGCACAGGAGGCCGGGCGCAGCGAGCCCTGGTCGCTGGAACTGGCGGCGCCCGACTACGTGCAGGGCGCGGCCCGGCACCTGGTGGGGTTCGAGATCGAGGTCACGGCACTGCAGGGCAAGTGCTTTTTGTCGCAGCAGCGCACCGAGGCCGACCGGCGCAGCCTGGTGGAGCACCTGGCACGCGAACCCTCGGGCATGGCGCACGATGTGGCGCGGCTGATCGTGCCCTGAGCGGTGGGGGATTGGGGCGGCTTCAGTGCGCGTCGGAGCGGCGCTCGCCGAACAGCCCGGCCTGCCCCGACGGCGGGCCACTGGCACCCAGCAACTGCACGAACTGCATGAGCTGCGGGTCTTCGATGAAGCTGGCGGCGGAGGATGCGGCGAGCAGCTTCTCGGGCGACTGGGGCCGCGCCACGACGAAGCCCTGCACATAGTCCACGCCGATCTCGGCCAGGGTCTGCACCGTGGCATGGTCTTCGGCCCACTCGGCAATGGTCTTCATGCCCAGGTTGCGCGCCAGGCTCACGATGGCCTCGACGATGGCCACGTTGGCCGGGTGGCGGTTCATGTTGACGATGAAGTTGCCGTCGATCTTGAGCAGGTCGGACGGCAGGTCCTTGAGGTAGGAGAACGAGGTGTAGCCGGCGCCGAAGTCGTCGAGCGCCACCTTGGCGCCATAGGAGCGCACCTGGCTGATGAAGCGGCGCGTGTTCTCCAGGTCGTGCAGGGCCACGCTTTCGGTGATCTCCAGGCACAGCCAGCTCGCCAGGTGCGGGTGCTCGTCGAACAGGGCGAACACGTCGTCGATGAAGGCCTCGTCGTTGAGCGAGGCACCGCTCAGGTTCAGGCACACGAACTGGGTGCGCCCGAGCTGCCCGTGGTGCTTTCCCAGCCAGTCGAACACCGTGCCCAGCACCCAGCGGTCGATGACACCCATGCGCCCGCTGTGCTCGCCCGCGGCGATCAGCCGCGGCGTGGGCACCAGCGCGCCGCTGGCGTCGCGCATGCGCAGCAGCACCTCGAAGTTGAGCGACTCCGTCGGCGCCGTGAGCGACATGATGGGCTGCATCTCCAGGTACAGGCCCTCGATGCGCTCGTCGGACGACAGGCGCTCCACCAGCTTCATCTCCGTCTCGTGGGCGATCAGGCCTGGCGCATCGCGCTCGTACACCGCCAGGCCCTGGTGCAGGCCGCGCTTGGCGTCGCGGCAGGCATGGTCGGCGGTGGACACCACGTCACGGATGCTGCTGCCCGGCGCCACCTCGATGAGCCCGATGGAGCCGCGCACGTGGAACGAGCGCGCGCCCACCCGGTAGGGGCTGGTGCAGATGCTGGAGACGATGCCCTGGCTGATGAGCCGGGCCAGCGTGATGTGGGTGTCCGGAAAGACGATGAGGAACTCGTCGCCCCCCACGCGCCCGATCTGCATGTTGCCCGACAGCATCTGCGAGACGCGTGCGCACACCTGCTGCAGCACGTCGTCACCAGCCGCATGGCCGAACAGGTCGTTGATGAGCTTGAAGCGGTCCAGGTCCAGGTAGGCCAGCGCCAGCGGCTTGCCCTGGTTGCGCTGGGCCAGCGCCGATTCGAGCACCTGCTCGATGCCGCGGCGGTTGAGCACGCGCGTGAGCGCGTCGTGGTGGGCCAGCACGCGCAGGTTCTCGGTGGCGCGCGATTTCTCGGTCACGTCCTGCAGCGAGCCTTCGATGCGGCCGCGCGCCTGGGTGGCTCGCACCATGAAGCGCCGGGTCAGTTCCCCATCGTCGCGCCCGCTCACCGCGAACTCGGTTTCGGTCTCGCCCTGGCCATGCACCATCTGGTCGAGCTGCAGCCAGGCCGCGTCGCCGAACTGCGCGCGCCAGGTGCGCCCGCCGTTGTCCAGCAGGCCGTCGCCCAGCATGTCCACCAGCGCGGGGTTGGCACTCAGGAACCGGCCCTGCAGGTCGAGCGTGAACAGGCCGATGGGCATGGCCTCGTAGGCATGCTGCAACTGGGCCTGCACCTCCAGGCGCTTGACGTGCTCTTGGCGCATCTGCTCGGCAATCGCCAACGCGGCCAGCAGGCTCGACGAGAGGGCCGCCGTGACGTGGTTCACGGTGCCCACCAGCACCTTCATGCCATAGGCCGCCGCCACGATCTCCGAAAAGCTCGACAGGAAGGTGACCCCCAGCGACGCGCCGTACCACAGGGCCACGCGCGAACGGGTCTTGAAGACGATGCGCACCAGGCTCACCGTCATCAGCAGGAGGCCCACGCCCGTGGACACCCACATCATGGGCAGGTACAGGCCGTAGGGCAGGAACACGGCGGCCAGCAGCAGCGGCACGCAGGCCCACTGTGCACCACGGATCCAGGGGCCCAGGCGCGAGCGGTCCAGGTCTTCCTGGAACAGGTTCTTGTACAGCGTGATGGTGAGAAAGCCGTAGATCGCCACCGTGAGCGCACGGGTCGGAAACAGCCAGGGCGTGGGCACCAGGTGGCCCAGCCACTGCACGTCCCAACCTGCAGAGATGGCTCCCACGCGCAACGTGACCACCAGCCAGGCGGCGAACAGCACATACAGCGACTGGCGATTGATCAGCGCCGTCATGAGCACGAACATGCCCAGCACCACCAGACCGCCTTCGAGCAGACCCAGGTTGCGGTGGAATTCGAGCACCGAGGCCTGCAGGTCGGTCTGGGCCCACCAGTCGGCCTGCAGGCGTGCCGGCCCGACGAAGGCCGCACGGCACAGCACGCGCTGGCCGGCACTGGCCTCGGGCAGGCCGAAGCCGGCCTTCATGGGGATCAGGCTGCCGCTGGCCTGCTCGCGTGTGGCCTGGCCGAGCGACACCAGGCTCTTGCCATCCCAGCAGGCCATCTCCACGGCGTGGCGCGAAGGGAACAGCACCGAGGGCGGCTGCGCCATCGACACCGGCAGGTCCACCAGGAACCAGACCGGCTCCTCGGACAGGTTGGTGTCATGGAAGGATTTGAGCGGCCGGTTCGCCAGCGCGGCCAGTGCCTGTTCGGAGGTGAGCTCTGGCGCCGCCTGGGGCAGCACGCGCATCATCAGGGTGTGGCCGCCGGCCGACAGGTAGTTGCTCTGCCAGAACAGCAGCGCCCACACGGCCACGCCAGCCATGGCAATGGGAATGATGTAGATGGACATCGCGCGCAGCAGCCAGTCCACCAAGACTACGCCGCGCCGTACCCAATGCCGTGCGTGCTCCTGCAATCGCGCTGACCCCATGGTTTCGTGTGGATGCGCAGCCCCCACGGCCACGCGCTGGATGGCGCATGGGCCACGGCCAGGCAAGCAAGGCCGCGATCACGCGCAAACTTCCATCTTGTCACGGAACACACGGCCTGCATCGCAAGTCTTTGCGCGTTCCCCCTTTTTTGTGGGAGTTTACAAAGCAACGGGTACAAAAAAGGCCACCGCAGGTGTGGCCTTTTTACCAACAGGTGATTTTGGCGTGCAGCGCAGGCCCCACCCTGAGGGGGTGGGACCGCTCAGGCAAACGCCCGGTTGCTGATGCGCGCCGGCAGCTCCCGGCGCCCACTGGTGGCTGCGCGGCGCGGCAGCGGCGGGGCCCCAATCGCCTTGCCGCTGGCAGGCAGGCTGCGCACGGGTGCCGGACCCATGTCGATGTCCGGATGGCGGGTGTGGCAAAAGAAGTTGAGTGCCGGGTGCTGGGCCTGCTGCCAGCGCGCCGGGCCGCTGTCGATGTCGAAGGCCATCACCCGGTGCGGCAGGTTGCCGGCATGGGCCAGCGGGATGAAGCCCTGGGCAGGGAACAGGTCTTCGAACAGCAGTTGTTCGTAGTGCCGGTCGATGGGGGCCCGGCCCGCCGCAATAGCCTGCTCGATCCCCTGGCGCTCGCAGTACTGGAAGGCCGCCTTGATGAGCACGGTCTTGACCAGGCGGCCCATGGTGCCCCCCACGATGCCCAGGCGCGTGACTTCGGCCAGGCGCATGCCCTCCATCCACAGGGGCAGGTCGACCGACTGCTCCACGCTCAGGGCGCGAAAGCGGTTGCTCTGGATGCGCGCCGTTCCCAGCGGAGAGCCATCGAGCTTGGACTCGGCCAGCAACACCACGACCCCGTCTTCGTAATCGGTGGACTCGGGCTCTTGCAGCTTTTGCGCCAGGTCGGGCACATGGCGTGCGTAGGCCGCATGGCGGATGTGCACCGCCTTGCGCAGGTCCGCCTCATTCTTGACCAGGCGCACCCAGAAGGGCAGCCGCTCCTCCCTGGTGGCCAGCCGGTTGAGTGCGTCCATGCGGGTCGGCTGCGCCCCACCGGCAACCCGGCCTGCCAGCGCCGGCGACGATGCCACGCCAAACGCCCGCGAGGGCAGCGGTGGGTGCACGCGCACGGTGGGCGCGGAAGCATTGGCGATGGACTCAAGCATGATCGGGCCTCGGGGACAAGAAAAAATTAGCAGATTGCGCAAGTCCACTGTAGGGGCCGCCCCGGGTTTCTTGAGTCAGGGCCGGGATGGAAATCCTGTCTCCTTTTTTCGGACACGCGCGGTCCGAAGTTGCCTGACAGGCTTGTCTGCCTGGCAGGCAGTCGTGTGTCTCCCATGCACTAGGCAAGCTCCCCGGATTTGCCCTGGGACTCGTGGCGTTCGAAGGCCTCGAACCCGCCCTCGATGGCGGGCACGATCTGCACCACATCGAAGTACGGGTGCGCGATCAACGGCGAATCGCGCAGGCGCTCCATGAAGAAATACCAGGCGCGCGGGTCGGGCGTCTCGACCAGCATCACGTCGCTGCAGGAGGCGCTGAAGGCCTCGGCATCGAAGTAGCGCATGGCCAGTCCCGCGCCCGGCCCCAGCAAGGGGTGCAGGTGCTCGGCCGTGAGTGCGTTGCGGCGCTCGCGCGGCAGTTGCAGCCAGGCGGTGGTGGCCCGCAGGTGGACGGAGAAGGCGTAGTTCATGGTGCGTGGCTTTCAGGGAGGGAAGCTTGGCAAGCTCAGGCCTTTTGCAGGATGCGCGCGAGCAGCCCCGGCGCCCAACGCTGCAGCGCAGGCACCCAGCGCGCCTTGCCGATGTGCAGCTCGGCCCGGCCTGCGAGCAAGCCCGCGACCAGCGCCTGGGCCGCCTGGTCGGCCGGCAACTTGCCGCGCCCCCGGCCCTGGGTCATGGGCGTGTCCACCAGGGGCATCACCGCCTCGACGACCCGCACGCTGCTGCCGCGCAACTGCACCCGCAGCGCCTGGGTGAACAGGCGCAGGCCGGCCTTGGTGGCGCTGTAGACGGCGGCCGTGCGCTTGGGCGCATGGGCCAGGGCCGAGGTGACGTTGACCACGCAGGCCCGGCCCAGGCCCTGAAAGTGGGGCAGCAGCGCCCGCGTGAGGGCAACGGGTGCGATGAGATTCACATCCACCTCGCGCTGGATGTCGCTGCTGCCGTAGCCTGCGTCGTCCATGCGCACATCGTGCTGGATGCCGGCGTTGTTGATGAGCACGCCCACCTCGGGAAAGCGCGCCACGATCTGCGCCGCCAGCGCGTCGATCTCGCCGACGCGGGCCAGGTCGGCCGGCCAGGGGGCGATGAGCGCGTGCCGCGCCGCCAGCGCCTGCAGCCGGCCGGCATCGCGGCCGATGGCGACCACCGGCACCCCCAGGTGCGCCAGGTGCAGGGACAGCGCCCAGCCGATGCCCGAGCTGGCGCCCGTGACGATGGTGCGCGGCAGCGGTGGTTGCAGGGACGGCAGCGTGTGTTGTTCTACAGTGTGCGGGTTCATGGCTGCCAATGTAGGCAGCCACCACCGTTTTGGAATCAACCCAGGTTAATGCACGAAGCGCCCTCCCCGCCCGCCACCTTCCAGACGCTGCTCGCATCGGCGGCGGGTGGCATGGCCCTGCCCGAGTGGCCGCGCGTGGCACGGGCGCTGGAGGTGCGGCGCATCGAGCCCGGCGGCACGGCCTTTATGCAAGGCGTGGAGCACCCGTATGTGTATGCGGTCGACAGCGGGTTGCTCAAGCTGAGCTACCTGGGCGAGGACGGCACGGAGTGGATCAAGTCCTTCGCGCACGAGGGGCGCTTCTTCGCCAGCATCGCGGCGCTGGCGCCCGGCGGCCGCACCAGCTTCATGGTGACGGCCATCGAGCCCAGCGTGCTCGAGCGCATCGACTACCGGCTGCTGGCCGCCCTTGCGCGCGAGCACCTGGCCTGGGCCACGGCGTTGCATGCGCTGACCCTGGTGTTCGCGGCCCGCAAGGAGGAGCGCGAACGCGAGCTGCTCACGCTGGACGCAGAGGGCCGCTACCGCGCCTTTTGCGGCGCCCAGCCCGAACTGGCCGCGCGCATCCCGCAAAAGGACCTGGCGCGCCACCTGGGCGTGACGCCCGTGGGGCTCAACCGCATCGTGATGCGGGTGCGCCGGGCACAGGGCGCGTAGGCCCGTCCTACACCCGTGCGCAGGGCCGTCCTATCCGGGCTGCGCGCCACGGGGCCTAGATTGGCACCTTGGACACCACCCCCATGGAGGACCGCCATGCCCCAGACGAGTTGGAGCGCCAAGCGCGAACGCCAGTACGGCCACATCAAGGACAGCCTGCGCAAGCAGGGCAAGAGTGAAAGCACGGCCGAGGAGATCGCCGCGCGCACCGTGAACAAGGAGCGCGCGCAGCACGGCGAGGCCGAGAAGGCCAACCCCAAGACCCTGAAGGACACGCCCGCCCCGGTGCGCGGCGGCCAGCGCTCGCACCAGGGCGCACAGGGCCGCACGCGCGAGCAGCTCTATGAAGATGCCAAGCGCAAGGGCATCCAGGGCCGCTCGAAGATGAACAAGGCCGAGCTGGAGCAGGCCGTAGGCCGCTGAAGCCCGGAGTGCGCTACCCCTCGAACTGGGGGTGCAGTTGCCGGATGCGGTTCATCGCCATGCCCGCCGCCGCCGTGCGCGTCTCCACGCCGAGCTTGGCGAACACGCGCTCCAGGTGCTTCTTGACGGTGGCGGGGCTGGCGCCCAGGATGTCGCCGATGTCACGGTTGATCTTGCCCTTGACGACCCAGTAGAGCACCTCGGCCTCGCGCGCGGTGAGCTTGAAGGACAGGCTCATGGACTCGATGATCTTGGCATCCGACACTTCGCGCATCACCAGCAGCCAGTCGCCGCCGCCCTCGCTGTCGCCGGCCTGCTGGTGCAGGCGAAAGGTCAGGCGCCGCGCGCCCTGGTCGATGGCCAAGCGCGGTGGCTCGGCCTGCGCCTGGGCCAGCAGCTCGGCCGCGTTGTCGGCCAGCACGTGGCGGCGCAGCCAGGCCTGCACGGCCTCGGGCGCCCAGGGGCTGGCCTCGCCGAAGTAGGCCTGCAGCAGCTCGCGCGCCAGCGGGGTCTGCCAGACGATGCGCCCATCGAGCGCACGCACGGTGATGCTCGCGTAGCCGAAGGCGTCGAGCGCGTTGCGCGCCTCGCGCGCCTGGCTGGCATCGGCCCGGGCCTTGCGCGCGGCGCCCAGGTGCACGCCCATGCGCGCCATCACCTCGCGCGGCTTGATGGGCTTGGTCACGTAGTCCACCCCGCCCGCCTCGAGCGCGGCCACCAGGTGCTCGGTCTCGGTCAGGCCGGTCATGAAGATGATGGGGATGTGCGCGGTCTGGGGCGAGGCCTTCAGGCGCCGAGCCACCTCGAAGCCGTCCATGCCGGGCATCATGGCGTCGAGCAGCACGATGTCGGGCAGGGCCTGGGCGGCACGCTGCAGCGCGGCCTCGCCGTGCATGGCCACGAGCACGGTGTAGCCCGATTCGTCGAGTGCATCGTGCAGCACGGCCAGGTTGTCGGGCACGTCGTCGACGATGAGCACCACGTCGCTGTCGCTGCGGTCCAGGGCAGCGCCGGCGGGTACGGAGGGAGGGGATGCTGCGGTGTTCACGGGGGGGCCTGCTCCAGGATGCGGCCCATGGCGTCGAACTGGAACTGCCGCGCCAGGCCGCGCATGGTGTGCACAAAGGCACCATGCACGGGCTGGTGCCGTTCGATCTCGTCCAGGGCATTGAGGATGCCGCGGTAGTAACCCAGCGATACGGCCTGCGACAGGGCCGCCAGGGCGCCGGGATCAGGGTAGCTCAGCGCGGCGGCACCCGCTGAGGGTGCAGGCGATGGAGCGGCCAGCGCGGTCTGCGCCTCGCCCAGCCACTGCAGCGCCAGGCGCCTCTCCAGCCAGTCGAGCAACTCGCTGTGACGCACAGGCTTGACGATGAAGTCATCGGGGCGGATGTCGACGTCGTTGTCCAGCGCCTTGTCGAAGGCGTTGGCAGAGACGATGGCGCATTGCACATTTTGCAACTGCATCTGGCGCACCCGCCGCAGGGTCTCCCATCCGTCGATACCCGGCATGGCCAGGTCCATGAACAGGGCGTGAGGCCGGTAGCCGGTGGCCAGCAGGTCCAGTGCATCGTGGCCGCTGGCGGCCTGGCGCAGTTCGAATCCCAGGGGCTCGAGCAGCTGCACCAGCAGCTCGCGGTCGGCCTCCTCGTTGTCCACCACCAGGATGCGGCGGCGCTCGCCGGCGTAGCCCTTGCGCGCACGCGGCGCGCGGGCGGCGGCCGGGGCGCCGGCCTTGCCCAGGGCCTCGGCATGCACCTCGGGCAGGAACAGCTTGACGTGGAACACCGAGCCCAGACCGGGCTCGCTGGTGACGGTGAGCTCGCCGCCCATCAGGGCGGTGAGCATCTTGGCGATGGTCAGGCCCAGGCCGGCACCGGGCGTGGCCGCCACGGCCCCCGCGCTGCCGCCGCGCGCGAAGGGCTCGAAGATGCGCTCGATCTCGTCGGCGCTGAGGCCCGGTCCGGTGTCCTGCACATCGATGCGCGCGATCTCGCGGGCGTAGCGCACGCGCAGCGTGACCCGGCCCTGCGCGGTGAACTTGACGGCGTTGCCCAACAGGTTGATGAGGATCTGGCGCAGGCGCTTTTCGTCGGCACGCACGACCTCGGGGATCACGCCCTGCACGTCGAACTGGAAGGCCAGGCCCTTGGCGGCGGCCTGCAGCTCGAACAGGCTGGCCATCTCGTGCAGGCCATCGGCAAAGCGCATGGGCGTGACGTCGAGCGTGAGCTTGCCCGACTCGATGCGCGCGATGTCGAGCGTGCCCTCGATCAACGACAGCAGGTGCTCGCCACCGCGGCGGATCACATGCACGGCCTGCTTGCGGTGCGGCGGCACGCCGCTGTCCTCGCCCATCAGCTGGGCATAGCCCAGGATGGAATTGAGCGGCGTGCGGATCTCGTGGCTGATGGCGCTGATGTAGCGGCTCTTGGCCTGGTTGGCCTGGTCGGCGGTGCGCTGGGCCGCCTCGGCCACCTGGCGCGCCTGCTCGGCCACGCTGCGGGCGTTCTGCAGGGCCTCGTCGGTCTGGCGGTGCAGCTCGATCTCGCGCACCAGCAAGCCGGTCTGGCGGTTCGACTCCTCCTGCGCTACCTGGCGGCTCTTGTGCGCCAGCACCAGCCACCAGGCGACGATGCCGGAGATGACCAGGAGCGCCAGGTAGGCCTTGAGCAGGCCCGAGCGCAGCGCCACCTCGGGGGCGGCCAGCACCTCGGTGTTGGTCATGGCCTGGCCGATGGTGTTGAGCTCCTGGTGGTACAGCAGGCCCATGACGGAGGCCAGCAGCGGCGCGATGACCAGCATCAGCAGCAGGAAGTGGCCCAGGCCGGTATCGAGGTAGCGCCACACGGCGCGCGGCAGCACCCAGCGCAGGGCCGAGGACCACTGCACGGCCATGCTCGCGTGGGGCTTGCACAGGTCACCGCAGCGCGCGTCGAGCGTGCAGCACAGCGAGCAGATGCCGCCGCCGTAGGCCGGGCACTGGGCCATGTCGGGCGCTTCGTACTCGCGCTCGCAGATGACGCAGCGCTGTACCGAAAAGCGGGCATAGGTGCCCAGATCGGCCGCGACCTGCCCACTCACCGGGCCGTGCATGGGCACGGCGGACGGCTCGGGCTGGCGCGCGATGTAGTAGCGCCCCTGCGTGGCCCAGGCGATGAGCGGCGCGGTGACAAAGGCCACGGCCATGGCGATCACCGCCGAGAAGGCCTGCGGCAGCGGGCCGAACAGGCCCAGGTGGGCGCTGATGGAGACCACCGAGGCCAGCGCCATGGAGCCCACGCCCACGGGGTTGATGTCGTACAGGTGGGCGCGCTTGAACTCAATGCCCTTGGGCGACAGGCCCAGGGGCTTGTTGATGACCAGGTCGGCCACCACCGACATGATCCAGGCGATGGCGATGTTGGAGTACAGGCCCAGCACCTCGCCCATGGCGCGAAAGACGTTCATCTCCATCAGCATGAAGGCGATGAGGGTGTTGAACACCACCCACACCACCCGCCCCGGGTGGCTGTGCGTGAGGCGCGAGAAGAAGTTGGACCAGGCCAGCGAGCCCGCATAGGCGTTGGTGACGTTGATCTTCATCTGCGAGACCACCACGAACAGCGCCGTGGCCGCCACCGCCCAGCCATAGTGCGGAAACACGTATTCGTAGGCCACCAGGTACATCTGATTGGGGTCGACGGCGCGGTCGGCCGGCACCATGTGGGTCAGCGCCAGGTAGGCCAGCAGCGCGCCGCCCAGCATCTTGAGCACCCCGAGCACCACCCAGCCCGGCCCGCCGGCGAGCACGCCCAGCCACCAGCGCCCGCGCGTGGCCTGGGTGCGCGCGGGCATGAAGCGCAGGTAGTCGGCCTGCTCCCCCATCTGGGTAATGAGCGCGATGCCGACCGTGAGTGCCGCACCAAACAAGGGCAATTGGAACATAGCGCCCCGGCCGGATTCACCACCATAGTGCGATATGCCCGAAAACGCACCAGGATCGTGCGTTATGACGTAGACGAACGGCACCACCAGCATCACCAGCCACAGCGGCTGGCTCCACACCTGCAGCCGGCTGATGGCCGAGACGCCGTGGGTGACCAGCGGAATCACCACGATGGCGCAGATCAGGTAGCCCCAGGTGGGTGGGATGTCGAGCGCCAGCTCCAGCGCATAGGCCATGACAGCCGCCTCCAGCGCGAAGAAGATGAAGGTGAAGGAGGCGTAGATCAGCGAAGTGAGCGTGGAGCCGATGTAGCCGAAGCCCGCGCCGCGCGTGAGCAGGTCCATGTCCACCCCGTAGCGCGCGGCATAGACGCTGATGGGCAGGCCCGCCAGGAAGATGATGAGCCCCGTGGCGACGATGGCCCAGAAGGCATTGATGAAGCCGTACTGCACCAGCAGCGTGGCACCCACGGCCTCCAGGATCAGGAAGGAGGCCGCGCCGAAGGCGGTGTTGGCCACGCGCCATTCGGACCACTTGCGAAAGCGCTGCGGGGTGTAGCGCAGGGCGTAGTCCTCCATGGTCTCGGTGGCCACCCAGCTGTTGTAGTCGCGCCGGACCTTGACGACCTGTTGCGGGGCCTGGGCGTCCGCACCCATGTCTACGCTCACATCCATGCCGCCCCGCGCGGGGACGCCCGCGTCGGGCGGAGCGATGGTGGCGGCGGTGGGTGGCATGGGGAAGGCGTGGGGGTGGGGAGCGGCAGTCCCTGTGCTGGTGCAGTTTCCATGCCACTGGCGTCGTGCGGGCCAGGGCGGATGCGCCAATCGACGTATGGCCGGCACGGCGCTTGCTCACTATGATGGTGCGGACCAGGGCCACCCCCGCCCCCCGCGCGCGGCACCGCGCTGCCCCACCCGATCACCACACCGCCAAGACCATGGAACTCACCCCCCGCGAAAAGGACAAGCTGCTGATCTTCACCGCGGCCCTGCTGGCCGAGCGCCGCAAGGCGCGGGGCCTCAAGCTCAACTACCCCGAGGCCATGGCCCTGATCAGCGCGGCCGTGATGGAAGGCGCACGCGACGGCAAGACCGTGGCCCAGCTCATGAGCGAGGGGCGCACCGTGCTGACCCGCGCCGACGTGATGGACGGCATCGCCGAGATGATCCCCGACATCCAGGTGGAGGCCACCTTCCCCGACGGTACCAAGCTGGTCACCGTGCACCAACCGATTGTTTAAGCCACTCCCCCGGAGACCCTGACCCATGCGCGCATCCCGCACCCTTGCCTTCATCGCCCTGGCCACGCTGGCCGCGGCCGCCAGTGCCCACACCGATGGCGTGGCGCACACGCACCACGATTTCTTCAGCGGCTTCACCCACCCCCTGTTCGGGCTGGACCACCTGGCCGCCATGGTGGCCGTGGGCCTGTGGAGCGCGCTGGCCGCGCGCCGCGCCGGGCCCGAGCTGCTGTGGGGCCCGCTGGGCTTTGCCAGCCTGCTGCTGGTGGGCGCGGTGATGGGCCTGCAGGGCATCGCCATTCCCGCCGTGGAACCGATGATTGCCGCATCGCTGCTGGCCACGGGCCTGCTCGTGGCATCGCGCCTGCGCGTGCCGGGCATCGTGGCGGCGCTGGGCGTGGGCGTGTTCGCGCTGTTCCACGGCCTGGCCCACGGCTACGAGTTGGCCGGCAGCGACAGCGCCTGGCAGACCCTGGCCGGCATGCTGTGCGCCACGGTGCTGCTGCACTGTGCCGGCCTGGCTGCAGGCTGGGCACTGCGCCAGCGCAGCGTGTGGCTGGCGCGCGCGGCCGGTGCCGGCGTGGCCGCCCTGGGCGGCGCCATGCTGCTGCAGCTGGCTTGAAAAACACCCCGACAAGGACACGCCACCATGACCCCAGGCGAGCTGCTGATCGATGCGGGCGAGCATGCCCTGAACCCCGGGCGCCGCACGCTGACCGTGCTGGTGCGCAACACGGCGGACCGGCCCATCCAGGTGGGTTCGCACTACCACTTTGCCGAGACCAACGGCGCCCTGGGCTTCGACCGCGAGGCCGCGCGCGGCATGCGGCTGAACATCGCCTCGGGCACGGCCGTGCGCTTCGAGCCCGGGCAGGAGCGCACCGTGGAGCTGGTGGACTATGCGGGCGACCGCACGGTCTACGGCTTTCGCGGGCTGGTGCAGGGCGCGCTGTGATGCTGCGCCCTGCCCTCTTCTCCATCGCTATCCATTCGAGCCCCGCGCCGGGCACCAGCAAAAGGTTTTGAACCATGGCAACCATTGGACGACGCGCCTATGCGGAGATGTTCGGCCCCACCGTGGGCGATCGCGTGCGCCTGGCCGACACCGACCTGATCGCCGAGGTGGAGGCGGACTACACCCTGCGCGCCGGCGGCTACGGCGAGGAGGTGAAGTTCGGCGGCGGCAAGACCATCCGCGACGGCATGGCGCAGAGCCAGCGCACGCGCGATGCGGGCGCGGTGGACACGGTGCTGACCAATGCGCTCATCATCGACCACACCGGCATCGTCAAGGCCGACATCGGCCTCAAGGGCGGGCGCATCGTGGCCATCGGCAAGGCGGGCAACCCCGACACGCAGACAGGCGTGGACATCATCATCGGCCCGGGCACCGAGGTCATCAGCTGCGAGGGCAACATCGTCACCGCGGGCGGCATCGACAGCCACATCCACTTCATCTGCCCGCAGCAGATCGAAGAGGCCCTGGCCTCGGGCGTGACCACCATGCTGGGTGGCGGCACGGGCCCGGCCACGGGCACGCTGGCCACCACCAGCACCTCGGGCACCTGGAACATGGAGCGCATGCTGCAGGCGGCCGATGCCTTTCCGATGAACCTGGGTTTCCTGGGCAAGGGCAATGCCAGCCTGCCGGCGCCGCTGCGCGAGCAGATCGAGGCTGGGGCCATTGGCCTGAAACTGCACGAGGACTGGGGCACCACGCCCGCAGCCATCAGCAACTGCCTGGACGTGGCCGAAGAGACGGACACGCAGGTCGCCATCCACAGCGACACGCTCAATGAATCGGGCTTTGTCGAGAACACCATTGCCGCCGTGGGCGGGCGCAGCATCTGCGCCTTCCACACCGAGGGCGCGGGCGGCGGCCATGCGCCCGACATCCTGCGCGTGGTGGGCGAGGCAAACTTTTTGCCCTCCTCCACCAACCCGACCATGCCCTACACGGTGAACACGCTGGACGAGCATGTGGACATGCTCATGGTGTGCCACCACCTGGATGCCGGCATTGCCGAAGACCTGGCCTTTGCCGAAAGCCGCATCCGCAAGGAGACTATCGCGGCCGAGGACATCCTGCACGACCTGGGCGCCATCAGCATGATGAGCAGCGACAGCCAGGCCATGGGCCGGGTGGGCGAGGTGATCCTGCGCACCTGGCAGACGGCGCACAAGATGAAGGCCCAGCGTGGCACGCTCGAAGGCGACAGCGCGCGCAACGACAACACGCGCATCAAGCGCTATGTGGCCAAGTACACCATCAACCCGGCCATCGCCCACGGCATCAGCCACGAGGTGGGCTCCATCGAGGTGGGCAAGTGGGCCGACCTGGTGATCTGGAAGCCCGCCTTCTTCGGCGTGAAGCCGGCGCTGATCTTGAAGGGCGGCTTCATCGCCATGGCGGCCATGGGCGACCCGAATGCCTCCATCCCCACGCCGCAGCCGGTGCATTACCGGCCGATGTTCGGCGCCTTCGGCGGGGCCATCGCGCGCACCTCGCTGACCTTTGTCTCGCAGGCAGGGCTGGCGGCGGGCATTGGCGAGCGCTTCGGGCTGGCCAAGAGCCTGGTCGCGGTGCGCAACATCCGCGGTGTGCGCAAGGAGCACATGGTGCACAACAGCTACACCCCGCGCATGGAGGTGGACGCCCAGACCTACACCGTGCGCGCCGACGGCCAGTTGCTCACCTGCGAGCCGGCCACCCAGCTGCCCATGGCACAGCGATACTTCCTGTTCTGACCGATCGCTGAACGAACCCCGGAGTACCGCCCATGCTGCCCGAAACCCATTTGCTGCTCGCCTTTGCGGGCGCCAGCCTCGTCCTTGCGCTCACCCCCGGCCCTGCGGTGGTCTACATCGTGGCGCGCACGGTGGCCCAGGGCCGCGCCTGCGGCCTGGCCTCGGTGCTGGGCGTGGCGCTGGGCAACCTGGGCAATGCGATTGGCGCGGCGCTAGGCTTGGCGGCGCTGTTCGCCGTGTCGTCGGCCGCCTTCACGGTGGTGAAGTGGGCTGGCGCCGCCTACCTGGTCTACCTGGGCCTGCGCATGTGGTTCGCGCGCCCAGCCGCAACCACGAGCGACGGCACGGCAGCATCCCGCCAGCCTTTGGGCCGCGTGTTCCGCGACGGCTTCGTGGTGGCCCTGCTCAACCCCAAGACCAGCCTGTTCTTCGCCGCCTTCCTGCCCCAGTTCATGGACGCGCAGGGCAGCGCGCTGGCGCAGACCCTGGCACTGGGCTGCACCTTCGTGGCCATCGCGGCCTGCACCGACCTTTTCTATGTGCTGGCCGCCAGCCTGGTGGCGCCTCGCCTGGGCCAGGCCACGCGCCATGCGGTGTGGGGCAACCGCCTGGCCGGCACCTCCTTCATCGGCCTGGGCGTGCTCACGGCCATGGGCTCGCGCCCCACGCGCTGAGCCCGCTCCCTCCTATTTCTCCCTTGGCATCCATGATTTCCGTCGGCAAACTCCTCGCGCAAGGCCATGGCTTGGCCCCCGTTCTGCTCAAGCGCGCCACCACGGTCGAACTCGACTGGGACGTGCGCCAGAAGAGCCGCTTTTCCACCACCGACTCCAGCGGGCGGGAGCTGGGCGTGTTCCTGCCCCGCGGCACCGTGGTGCGCGGTGGCGACGTGCTGGTGGCCGAAGACGGCTCGCTGGTGCGCGTGCTGGCGGCCCCGCAGGCGGTGCTGTACATCACCCACTGCAAGAACCACGGCACGCCGTTCGACCTGGTGCGCGCGGCCTACCACCTGGGCAACCGCCACGTGCCCATCGAGCTGCAGCCCGACCACCTGAAGATCGAGCCCGACCATGTGCTGGCCGACATGCTGCGCGCCATGCACCTGATCGTGCACGCGAAAGACATGGCCTTCGAGCCCGAGGGCGGCGCCTATGCGACAGGGCATGGCGGCGGGCACGGCCACCACGGGCATGACCATGGCGACCATGGCCACGCGCACGAACACTCCCACGACCATGGGCACGATCACGATCACGATCACGACCATGGTGACGGGCACGGCCACAAGCATGCGCACTGAGCGCGGCACCACGCGGCACTGCAAGCCACCCATACCATGATGACGCGCGAGCCCCCCGCCCCCACGGCGCTGCCCGCGGCCAGCCTGCTGCAACTGATCTGGCTGGCATCGCCCGCGTTGCCCGTGGGCGGGTTCTCGTATTCCGAGGGGCTGGAGAGCGCCATCGAGTCGGCCGGCGTGGCCTCCGAGGCGGCGGTGGCCGCCTGGCTGCTGGACCAGTTGCACATCACCCAGGCGCGCGGCGACATGGCCGTGGTGGCCCAGGCCGTGGGCGCCTGGCGCCAGGCCGACATGGCGCATGTGCGCGAACTCAACGACTGGGTGTTGCACACGCGCGAGACCAGCGAGCTGCGCCTGCAGACCGAGCAGATGGGCCGCTCTTTGGCCGACTGGCTGCGCAACCAGCACCAGGGCGATGCGGCGCGCATGCCGGCCGTGCAGGCGCTGGCCGCGCTGCCGCCCACCTATCCCGTCGCCTTTGCGCTGGCCGCATCGACCACCGAGGCCTCGGTCTACGACGTGCTGCTGGCCTTTGCCTTCGGCTGGGCCGAGAACATGGTGCAGGCTGCGCTCAAGTCCATGGCCCTGGGCCAGAGCGCGGGCCAGCGCATCCTGGCCAGGCTCGCGCAGGCCATCCCCGAAGCTGCCACCTACGCGCTGGCGCTGCCCGATGGCGAGCGCCAGGCCTTTTCGCCCATGCTGGCCATTCTTTCGGCCCGGCACGAAACCCAGTACTCCCGCCTTTTCAGATCATGACGACCACCACGACCCACACCAGCGCGCTGCACCACGTTCCCAACCGCACCAAGCACCTGCCCCCGCTGCGCGTGGGCATCGGCGGCCCCGTGGGCTCGGGCAAGACCACCTTGCTCGAAATGCTGTGCAAGGCCATGCGCGACGACTACGACCTGATCGCCATTACCAACGACATCTACACCAAGGAAGACCAGCGCCTGCTGACGGTGAGCGGCGCCCTGCCGGCCGAGCGCATCCTGGGCGTGGAAACGGGCGGCTGCCCGCACACGGCGATCCGCGAAGACGCATCGATCAACCTCGAAGCCATCGACCGCATGCTGGAGCAGTTCCCCAATGCCGACGTGGTCTTCGTCGAGAGCGGCGGCGACAACCTGGCCGCCACCTTCAGCCCCGAGCTGTCGGACCTGACCATCTACGTGATCGACGTGGCCGCCGGCGAGAAGATCCCGCGCAAGGGCGGCCCCGGCATCACCAAGAGCGACCTGTTCATCATCAACAAGACCGACCTGGCCCCGCACGTGGGCGCCAATTTGGACATCATGGAATCGGACACCGTGCGCATGCGCACCACGCCCCAGGGCCTGCGCCCCTTCGTGATGACCAACCTGAAAACCCTGGCCGGCCTGGCCGAGGTGGTGCGCTTCATCGAGACCAAGGGCATGCTGACCAAGGCAGGGGCCGCTGCAGCCGGCTAGAATACGCGCCTTCCCTCCCGGAGACTTGGGTGAGCGGTTTAAACCAGCAGTCTTGAAAACTGCCGACGGGCAACCGTCCGTGAGTTCGAATCTCACAGTCTCCGCCAGATGCCAAGCAGACATGCGCCTCTTGAGGCGCTTTTTTGTTTTGCCCGTCCATACAACGGATGGATATCGGCGGCCGTCCTACTCGACATAGGACAGCGGTAGTGCCGTCGTGAATTTCAGCTCTTCCATCGCGAAGCTGGACGACACATCGAACAGCTGGGTACCGGCGATCAGGCGCTTGTACACCTTGCCATAGGCGGCGATGTCGGGCACCACGACGCGCAACAGGTAGTCCACGTCACCGCTCATGCGGTAGAACTCCACCACCTCGGGAATGGCCTGGATCGTGGCGCGAAAGCGCTCGAACCACTCCTCGGTGTGGGTGCTCGTGCGCACCGACACGAACACCGTGACCCCTACGTTCACCTTGGCTGCGTCCACCAGGGCGACGTGGCGGGTGATCACACCCATCTCCTTGAGGCGCTGGACGCGCCGCCAGCAGGGTGTGGCCGAGAGGCCCACGCGGGCTGCCATGTCCGCGATGGGTGTTTCGGCATCGACCTGAAGAATCTCTATCAATTTGCAATCAATAGAATCCAATTTTATTTTTGCCATGATTTTGAGATTTTAATTCCAATTTTTTGGCCAATCCTTGGAAAGATTGCAAGCCCTTGCTGCACGGGCTCGCCGAGAATTTGGCGCCATGGAAGAAATTTATCTCGATGCCAACGCCACGACACCGGTACTCCCCCAGGCCCGCCTGGCGGCGCTGGCGGTGATGGGCGAAGCCTTTGGCAACCCCAGCAGCATCCATGGCAGTGGCCTGAAGGCGCGAGCGCTCATGGAGCAGGTACGCGACCGCGCCCGCCGCTTGCTGGGTGCGGCCGGTGGCCAACTGTGCTTCACCAGTGGCGCCACCGAAGGCATACAGACCGCCGTGCTGTCGGCCCTGACCGAACTGCGCCGCCGACGCGATGTCGGAGAAACCCAACAACCCCTGCAGCTGCTCTACGGGGCCACCGAACACAAGGCGGTGCCGGAGGCACTCAGGCACTGGAATGCCCTGCTGGGCCTGCACTGGCCGGTGCGCTCCATCCCGGTGGACCACCAGGGGCGGCACGACCTGGCCTGGCTGCGCCAGCAGGCACCGCAGGCCGGACTGGTATGCACCATGGCCGCCAACAACGAGACCGGGGTGGTCAGCGACCTCGACGGCATCTGCGCGGCGCTGGCGGACAGCAACGCGCTGTGGCTGGTCGACAGCGTGCAGGCCCTCGGCAAATTGCCACTGCACCTGGCCGAGCGCCGCATCGACTACGCCCCCTTTTCCGGGCACAAGCTCTATGCGCCCAAGGGCATCGGCATGCTGTACGTGCGCGAAGGCGCACCCTTCACCCCGCTGATGACAGGGGGCGGGCAGGAAGGCGCGCTGCGCGCAGGGACCGAGAACATCGCAGGCATTGCCGCACTGGGCGAGGTGCTGCAGGCCCTGGAAGCAGGAGACACCTTCGCGGACCAGGAGACGCTGTGGGCGCACCGCGAGCGCCTGGCGTTGGCGCTGACCGACTCCTTCCCCGGGCTGGTGTTCAACGCCCCGCCATCGCTGTGCCTGCCGACGACGCTGAACTTCGCCGTGCCCGGCCTTGCTTCCAGGCTGCTGCTGGACCTGTTCGATGCCGCCGGCCTGCGCGTCAGCGGCGGCTCGGCCTGCAGCGCGGCCAAGGCCCAACCCAGCTATGTGCTGGAGGCCATGGGCTTGCCCGCCTGGCAGAGTTCGGCGGCCGTGCGCCTGTCCTTCGGTGCGGCCGACTCCTGTGAGCTCATCGAGCGTGCCTGTGCACGCATCCGCGCCTGCGGCGCCTCGCTGCGCGCCCATGGCTTGACGGTCCATGCGCCCGCTGGCAACACCACGCCCACCGGTCTGGTGACCCGCTTCGTGGTCGATGGCGCCTGCTGCTACCTGGTGGCCGATGCGACCCGCCGCCACTGCGTGCTCATCGACCCCCTGCCCGCACACACCGAACAGATCACCCAGTGGCAGCGCCGCCACCACCACACCCTGGTCGCCGTGCTGGCAACCACCAGCCGCATGGAGCATGCCGCATCGGTGGCCACACTGAGCGCCGCCTTCCCGGAGTCCATGCAGGCGCTGGGCCCCGCCGAACCCCTGGGGTGGCCCCAGGGCGAGCACCAGATTCAGCTGAGTCAGCACCGCATCACGCGGCTGGCGCCACCCGTGCACAGCGCCGAGGCAGCCGCCTATGCCCTGCACACGCCCGACCAAGGCCAGCTGGCCTTTGTGGGCACCTCCGCCATGGCGGACGCGGGCTCCCAGCACTGGTTGACCCAGGCCTTGGCACCCCATGCGCTGCTGCTGCCCGGCCACGACGATGCACAGCACTTCGCCTGGACCCTGGGCCAGGCCGACTCCACGCACCCATCGCGCCTTAAGGAACTGCATGCCGAGCCAGAGACCCTGACTCTGTCCCGGGAGCGATTGCACCTGCAGTTCCGGACGTCCCCAGCCCCGCTTCTGGTCGACGTGCGTGAACCCTACGAGCACGCGCTGGGCGACAGGCCCGATCTAGGGCAAGGCGTCCACCCGAATGTTCAGGCGGTTCCCCTGGGCAGCCTGCTCAATGCCTTGCCCACCTGGCTGGGGCTGGAGGCCGATAGGCCCGTGCTGTTCTACTGTCGCAGCGGCAACCGCAGCGCGCAGGCGGCGCGCGCACTGCGCCGCCTGGGCCATGCCAACGCCTGGAGCCTGGAGGGCGGCCTGGCACTCTGGACGGCACAGGCCACACCGCCGGCCCTGGCCCGTTGAACGGCCGATAAAATCGCCCGTGAAACCCGCCCTGGCGCGAGACTCGGGCACATCAACGCACTGCACTGGATCGCTTCGAATCCAGGTTCCTGCGACCACGGTCTTCGCCAGTGACGAGAACCACAGCGCCCTTTTGGGGCGCTTTTTTCTGGATACCCCCTGCCGCTGCACACATGACCGCAAGCCCCGATCCAAGCTCCTTCAGCAAACCCATCCTCATCGTCGCTGCTGGAAAAACCTTCCCCGGCATCCGCGAGGCCCAGGGTGACTTCGACGACTGGATTGCCGCCGGCCTGGGCGACGCACTTCCCCAGCGGCGCATCGATGCGCAGCAGGATGCAGCCGGCCTCCCCGATCCGTCAGCGCTGTCGGCCGTGGTGGTCAGCGGCTCGCACGCCATGGTGTCGCACCTCGAGCCCTGGAGCGAACAGCTGGCGCTGTGGATGCGGCGCTGTGTCGAGGCGCAGGTGCCGGTGCTCGGCATCTGCTACGGGCACCAGTTGCTGGCGCATGCCTTCGGCGGGCAGGTGGACAACCTGCCGGGCGGGCCGGAGGTGGGCACGCACGCCGTGCGGTTGATGCCAGATGCTGCGCAGGACGCGCTGCTGGCAGGGCTGCCGGCCCAGTTCCCGGCGCAGCTGGTGCATTACCAGTCAGTGTTGCGCCTGCCGGACGGGGCCGTGCTGCTGGCGCGCAGCGATCTGGAACCGCACCAGGCCTTTCGCGTGGGCGGCTGCGGCTGGGGCGTGCAGTTCCACCCGGAATTTTCGGCGCAGGCGATGCAGGCCTATGTGGCCCATGTCAAGGAGGCGCGGGGGGCCCATGTCAGCGCCACGCCGGATGCGGGCAGCGTGCTCAGCCGGTTCGCGGCGATGGTGGCTGCGCGCAGTTGAGGGCTGTTGCCCGTGGTGCGCCTACCAGGGCACCATGATGGCGATCAGCAGAAACCCCACCACGACGGCGATGATGGCGACCGTGCGGCCGGTGGCAGAGCGGTTACGCCCCGAAGAATGGGGAACCTGACCAGAAGACGATGGGGACGGGGGCATGGCGGGCTCCTGGAGCGATCAAATGGATGCCCCGACCTTAGGCCCCACGCCACGCGGGCCGCGTAAGACAATGCTGCGTCCCTGGCAGCGACAAATGGCCGACCTGCAGGCCGACCCTCCCCTCAATAGGTGACCGTGACCTGCAGCGTGTCGGTGTACATGCCCGCGGGCAGGGCGGCCGGGGTCGATTTGTTGATCTGGCCGTGGATGGGCAGCGAGAACGCCGCGCCGCTGGCCGGCACATTGATTCCGGTAACGGCCGAGCCGGCAGGATAGGGCTGGGTATGGCCGGCGTCGCGGTACAGCTCGTAGGGGATGTAGGCGGCGGTGCTGCCATGGCGCATGGCGCGCGAGCCAGTGCCGATACCCGTGCCCTGGCCCGCGTAGGCACCGGGGCCGACCTGGATGCTGATGCCCAGCACCTCGGGCGAGCAGACCAGTTGCGTGGGACCGGAGACGCCCTCGGCGCCCGAGGGCGTGGCGGTGACGGTGCCCGTGAACGTGCCAGGGCGGGTGCCGAAATCCAGGGTGCCGAAGTTCAGGCCCGCCGAGGCGCCGGAGCTGCCAGCGACCATGCAGCCTGCCGTGAGCTGCATCTGCGCCTGCAGGGTGCCGCCCAGCGTTCCCGCGGCCACCGGCCCTGCTGCCAGGCAGCCGGCCAGTGCCAGGCCTGTTGCCAGCCACCGTTGGCGGCCGGTCCATGGTTGTCGTTTGCCCGCGCGCATCGCGTTCACCTCAAAATATTCCCAGAAATCTTGCCTGCGGGGTGGATGGCTGCGGCCACCTTCGGCCACACCCTGCACCCCATCCCAAGCCCCCATGAACTGAACAACGGTGCCTGGAGCTCGACTTGTGCCAATCGTATCAGTTTGTAAACAAAATATGTAGAGGGTTCTCCTCAGATGGCGGTCTGGGCGAGTTCCCGCACACCCCACGAGTCCAATCCGCCCGCGGGACAATGGCGGCACGTTTGCCCCCCATGACCCCCCAGACCCTGCTCACCGCGCTGCTGCCCCTGATGGCCGACCTGGCGCAAGACCTGCCCGAGACCGAGCGCCACCGGCGCCTGCTGGAGGCCCTGCGCGTGCTGCTGCCGTGTGATGCCACCGCCGTGCTGCGGCTCGATGGCGAATGGCTGGTGCCCCTGGCCGTCAACGGTCTCTCGCGCGATACGATGGGGCGGCGCTTTCGTGTGGCCGAGCACCCGCGCTTCATGCAGCTGCTGGCCGCTGGCGGCCCCGTGCGCTTTGCCGCCGACTGCGGCCTGCCCGACCCTTTCGACGGCCTGGTGGAGGGCCTGCAAGGCCACCTGCCGGTGCACGACTGCATGGGTTGCGCGCTGCAGGTGGACGGCCGGCCCTGGGGCGTGGTCACGCTCGACGCGCTGGAGGTGGGCCGCTTCTCGCGTGTGGCGCTGCCCACGCTGCAGGCCTTTGCCAGCCTGGCCGCCGCCAGCGTGGCCGTGGCCACGCGCCTGCATGGCCTGGCGGCCGAGGCCGAGGGCGAGCGCCTGCGCGCCGACACCTATGCCACGCAGGCGGCCGGCGCGCGCGGCGGGCCGCGCCAGCTCATCGGGCATGGCGCAGCGCACAAGCGCCTGCTCAAGGAGATCGCGCTGGCCGGCCCGACCGAGCTGTGCGTGCTGATCCAGGGCGAGACCGGTACCGGCAAGGAGCTGGTGGCCCAGGCCCTGCATGCCGCATCGCCGCGCGCCAGGCGCCCGCTGGTCAGCATCAACTGCGCGGCCCTGCCCGACAGCCTGGTGGAGAGCGAGCTCTTCGGCCACGTGCGCGGCGCCTTCACCGGTGCCGTGGGCGAGCGGCGCGGCAAGTTCGAGCTGGCCGATGGCGGCACCCTCTTCCTCGACGAAGTGGCCGAGTTGCCCCCTCCCGTGCAGGCCAAGCTGCTGCGCGTGCTGCAAAGCGGCCAGCTGCAGCGCCTGGGCTCCGACCGCGAACACCGCGTGGATGTGCGCGTGATTGCCGCCACCAACCGCGACCTGGCGCAGGAAGTGCGCGAGGGCCGCATGCGCGCGGACTTCTACCACCGCCTGAGCGTGTACCCGCTGCCGGTGCCACCGCTGCGCGAGCGCGGGCGCGATGTGCTGCCCATCGGCGGCTTCTTCCTGGAGGAGGCGCGCTCACGCATGGGCCTGGGCGCCGTGCGGCTGGACGCCGCGGCCCAGGCCGCCCTGCTGGCCTACGACTGGCCGGGCAATGTGCGCGAGCTCGAACACCTGCTGGGCCGCAGCGTGGTCAAGGCGCTGGGCCGGCATGCGCAGCGCCCGCGCATCCTCACCCTGTCGGCCGAGGACCTGGACCTCGGCAGCGCGAAGAACACGACCACGGCCACGGCACCACCCGCCACGCCCGAAGCGCCCGCCAGTCACCTGGGCCTGCGCGACGCCGTGGCGCAGCTGGAGCGGCGCATGGTGCTCGACGCGCTGGCACAGCACAACCAGCAGTGGGCACCGGCCGCACGGTCCTTGCGCATCGATGCGGCCAACCTCGCGCGCATGGCCAGGCGCCTCGGGATCGAGAGGGGCTGAGCGCCCCTGTGCCCGCTGTTATTCCAGGGCCGATGCGGGCCCGAAGAATTCGAAGCGCGACTGCGCATCGGGCATGCCCCAGTGGCGCAGGCCGCGGCGCACCTGCTGCATGAAGGGCTTGGGCCCGAGGAAGTAAGCATCCACGTCGCGCGTATCGCGGGGCAGCCAGCGCTCCAGCAGGTCCAGGTCGAGCCGGCCCACGGCATGCGGCAGGCCGGGTGCGCCCTGGGTCACCTCGTCGTAGCAGTAGTAGCGCTGCAGTTGCGCCGGGTGGCGCGTGGCGGCCTCTTCGATCTGCTCGCGAAAGGCATGCACCTCGCCATTGCGCGCGCAGTGGATGAAGGTCACCGGGCGCTCGGTGGCCAGCGCCTGCTCCAGCAAGGCCAGCGTGGGCGTGATGCCCACGCCGCCGCTGATCAGCACCACGGGGCGCTCGCCCTCGGCCAGCACGAAGCCGCCCGACGGGGGCAGCAGTTGCAGGGTGTCACCCTCGTGCACCTGGTCGTGCAGGTGGTTCGATGCCACGCCGCCCGGCTCGCGCTTGACGCTGATGCGGTAGCTGCGCCCGTTGGGCGCGGCCGACAGCGAGTAGTTGCGCCGGATGTCCTTGCCTTCCACGGTCAGGCACAGGCCGATGTACTGGCCCGGCGCAAAGTCCATGAGCGCGCCGCCATCGGCCGGAACGAGGTGAAAGGAGGTGATCTCGGCACTCTCGCGCACCTTGCGCAGCACGGTGAAGGCACGCTGCCCGCGCCAGCCGCCAGGTGCCGCGGCCTGCGCGTCGTAGCGCGCCCGCTCGGCCCCGATCAGGATGTCGGACAGTTGCCCGTAGGCGGCCGTCCACGCGTCCATCACCGCGTCGGTCGCCACCTCGGCGCCCAGCACATCACGTATCGCGCGCAGCAGGCAACGGCCCACGATGGGGTAGTGCTCGGGCAGCACCTGCAGCGCCACGTGCTTGTTCACGATCTGCGAGGCCAGCGGGCCCATGGCCTCCAGCCGGTCGATGTGTTTGGCATACATCAGCACGCCATTGGCCAGTGCGCGCGGCTGGTCACCCTTGGCCTGGTGGGTCTCGTTGAAGAAGGGCCGCACCTCGGGGTGCTCGGCCAGCAGCATCTTGTAGAAGTAGGTGGTGAGCGCCTCGCCCCCTTGTTCGAGCAGGGGCACGGTGGACGAGACGATGGCGCGTTGGGAATCAGTGAGCATGGCGGGGGGACACAGGGATCGAGTGGATGAGACCCTGAACAGTGCAACCGCCGTGCCGACATGCGCGGCCTTGTGGATCAATGACTTGCATCAAGCACAAGTCACAACGACTGGCACGGATGGCTGGTCGTTTTGACTTTTCAATGTCGAAATGACTGGCATGCGAGGGGCACTGATTTCCCGGCGGCGGGATGGGATTTTCCTGACCGAACGTATGCTCGCGGGCATGGAGCCTGCACCCGACATCGTTCCCCAGCTCACAGGTGCGTGCGCCGTGCTCGCCCACCACCTGGGCGATGGCCTGCGCGCCATCCACCTGTACGGCTCGGCGGTGCACGGCGGCCTGCAGCCCCGCAGCGACATCGACCTCATGGTGACCGTGGCCCAGCCCCTGGCCGGTGCCACGCGCGAGGCGCTGATGCGTGCGCTGCTGGCACACTCGGCCCCGCCCGGCAGCCCCGGCGCCCTGCGCGCGCTGGAGGCGACGGTGGTCGTCCTCGACGAGGTCGTTCCCTGGCGCTACCCGGCGTGGCGCGAGATGCAGTTTGGCGAATGGCTGCGCGACGACATCCTGGCCGGCCGCTTCGAGCCCGCCATGGTGGACCCTGACCTGGCCATCCTGCTCACCAAGCTGCGGCTGCACAGCGTGGCACTGGTAGGCCCACCCGCGGTGGACCTGTTCGCCCCCGTGCCCGCCAGCGACCTGCGCCGGGCGCTGGCCGACACCATCGCGCAGTGGAATGCACCGCCCGACTGGCAGGGGGAAGAGGCCTCCATCCTGCTCGCCCTGGCACGCATCTGGTACAGCGCCAGCACCGGCGCCATTGCATCGAAGGATGCTGCGGCCGCCTGGGCGGCAGAGCGCATGCCGCCCGAGCACGCTGCGCTGGTGCAACGCGCGGCACGGGCCTACCTGGACGGACTGGAAGATGGCGGGCTGGCCGCCATGCCCGATGCCGTGGCCGCCACCATCCACTGGTGCAAGGCGCGCATCGCGCAGCTGCTACGGCAGAAGCCCGCAGGCTGAACGCCCTGTAGGCTGGCGCCACAAGGCTACAAGGGCGTCGCCGTCAGATGCAGGCCCTGCCTGGCCTCGTTGGTGTGCATGAGGAACGACGACACGAGCTGGTGCACGCTTGCCTTGTCGAGGTGGGTGTCGAGCCGGATGTACAGGCCGTCGCATGTCGGCTTGGCGGCCCGCAGGCGCGCCTTGGCCCGCGGCATGGAGCGGACGACGTGCTTGAGGACCCCCCTGAATGCGCAATAGGCCTGCAGCACATCGTCCCTGCTGGGCTCCGCCGGGAGGCCAGCCAGCGCTGCAGTGCCCGCTGATGGGGTGTGGGCGATCCGGTAGCTGTAGATCATGCGGCACCTCCTTGCAAAACCTGCACCTTAAGCGCCCAACCGGCGCGGTGGTGTAGGCAAAACCCCCAGCCATGGCGACGCGCTCCAGTTCGCCCTGGCTTGCACCACCGCACCCACCGTCCACAGCCACCGTGGATGACCCTGTGGAAAACGCCGGTGGATACGGCGCAAAGCCAATGCCCGCGCGGCTTGCAACGCGATGCCTGCCATTTCATCAGTGCCCGGTGCAGGGGGTGCCGCAGGCGCGCACACCGTCCACAGGGGGCGTGGATGACCCTGTGGACAAGCACGGTGAATGCGCGCTAGAGCCAGCACTGGCGCGGCCTGCAACGCAGTGCCTGCGAATTCATCAGCCCTGCGCAGTCACCGGCGCCTCTGCCCGTCCGCAGCGAACCTGCCCTGCCCCTTGCCATGCCTGCGGCGCCTGCACAGCACAATGAGTCCACAGCCACCGTGGATGACCCTGTGGAAAAGGCCTGTGCATGCCGCGCAAAGCCAATGCCGGCGCGGCTTGCAACGCGGTGCCTGTGAATTGACCAATGGGCGTGCAGCGGGTGAAACAGGGCCTCCACGGGCGCCCGCAAACTCCACAGCCGGCGTGGATGACTTTGTGGACAACTCCTGTACAGGCACGCCAGAACCAGCACTGGCGCGGCCTGCAACGCGGTGCCTGCGAATTCATCAGCCACGCGCCGCAGCCGCCTCCGCGGCCCGCCCCCAAGCGCGCCGAGGGCGCGGCGTGCAGGCACGGACACGCCATCCACAGCCGCCGTGGATGACTCTGTGGAAAACCCCCGGGGATACGCCGCAAAGCCAGCACTGGCGCGGCTTGCGACGCGGTGCCTGTTCTTTCATCAGCCCGCTGCCGCACGGTGGGGCACGGCGTTCCGGGCAATTTTTCGGCCCTGGCACAGGGCTGGAAAAAGCCCGCCCGTGGTGCTGAGAACAGCCCCGGTGCATCGCGCCCCGCGGCAAGTGGCAACCGTCCACAGCCACCGTGGATGACCCTGTGGATAACACCTGTGCATACCCGCCGGGCCCAGCACTGGCGCGGGTTTCAACGCAGTGCCTGCGATTTGACCAGTGCGCCGGCGCATGCACGGCTACACTGCCCGCAGGAGGTGTGCCATGCAACCAGATTCGTCACCCGCGGCCGGCAGGGGCCCCTTTCTGCCGGACGTTGCCAGGATCGCGCTGGGCGTGTTCATCGGCGGCCTGGCGGCCCTGTTCGCCCACGATGCCATCGTCGGCCAGCGCCCACCGGCACCACCGCCAGCCACGCCCGCAGTGATGCAGTCACGGCCCGTAGGCGACGACAACAACAACAACAACAACAACAGCACGCAGGCCACGCCGCCGCCCGTGGTGGTCCAGCCCGCACCGCCACCACCGCCGCCCGCGCTCCCCGTACCGCCACCGCCAGCCCCGCCACAGGCCGAGCCCCCCGCCAGCCAGCCCCTGCCGGCCACGCAGGATGCGCAGAGCCAGAAGAAAGCCGACGACGACCTCAAGACGGCCCAGGCACTGGCCGCCCGGCTGGAAGCCGAGCGCCAGCAGCGCCGGGCCGACGCCTGGGCCCGCTACTTCCAGCCCAGCCCGGTGTGCCGGGCCGATCCGACCACGCGCCCCTGCGCCGACGCCCACCTGGCGGCGCGCAAGCGCTTCGATGCCCAGTACGTGGACCGCTGACGGCGCATTCCAGAGGCGCGCCCCCGCCCTTCTTCGCCGATGAACAGCCAACTGCGCTTTGTGATGCACCCCGACGACGAGCGCGAGTTCGCGGCGCAGGTCCTTGCCGACCCTGCGGTGCTGCTGATCGACGGCCCGCGCTGGAAGGCCGCAGAGCCACAGACGTTCCGCACCCTCGACGCCATCCGCGGCAGCTATTGCATCCTTTGGTCGCCCGATGACCAGGCCGCGCTCGACGCGCGCTACATCGCCGGCTGCAACGACTGGTACTGCGAATCGGAGTACGCCACCGTGCAGTTCCTGCGCTCCGAGGTCTTCACAGGCGGTGTGCTCACCGAGGGGCGCATCGCGGTCTCCACGGGCAGCGCCAGCGCGCAAGCCGCCCAGGGGGTGGAGCGGCGCTACAAGGCCCTGGGCCGCTTCGTGCGCAAGCACTACGCCAACGCGGTGGTCCGCTGGTGCAACCCCAGCCTGCCCTTCGGCCCGGCCGTGCCGGGGCGCTCCGCCAACCCCGGCAAGCCCGACGCGCAGGTCTGGGTGGGGCCGCACGCACTGCAGTGGCTGCGCGCGGATGCGCAGCAGCGCTGCGTCAAGCAGTTCCGCAATGCGGTGGTGGAGGCACGGCTGGCAGACAGCTTGCCCGCCACGGTTTAGCCGCTCCGCTGCGCCCGGCCCCCTTGATCAGGGCCGCGTGCGCGCTGGCACGCGTGTCTCCAGCGCACCGGGCACATAGGCCGGTGCAAAACTGCAGCCCGCGCCGAAGCGCGCTTCCAGCGAGGTGCAGCGCTGCGCCACACTGGTGGGCGTGGACTTGGTGCGCGTCTCCACCCAGTCGAGCAGCGAGGTCACCAGGGCCGGGTAGGTCGGGTCGCTGATGTAGCTGTGCGTGCCGGTGTTCACGAAGGTCTGCACCAGGCGCTCGCCGCTGCCGCCGCGGTCCATCACGGTCTTGAAGTAGGCATCGAGTTCGACGAAGGCCGTGGGGTCGCTGATCCACTTGGTGGTGAGCACGGGCACGGGGATGGTGCCCTTGGGGTCGGTGTCGTCGCCGAAGCGCTGCACGGCGACCGGGTCGGCGCGGTAGCGCAGCACGCCGGCATTGAGCGCAGCGTCGTCGGCCGAGCCGCTGTAGACCACGCCGGTGTTGCCGAAGGGGCTGGCGCCGCCGGTGCGCTTGGCGGTCACGTCCTGGAAATGGTAAGTGCCCCAGCTCAGGTGGGCGGAGATCGAGCTGGCGGGGATCTTGACCACCTTTTCGATGGTCTCGACCTTGCGCTGCTGCTCGGGCGTGCGCTGCGCGGCGGTCTTGTCCAGGCCCAGGCATTCGTTGGCACGGGCGTTGAAGTCGTCGCGCGCCAGGGTCAAGGTGGCCGGCAGGCCGAGGTTGAGCGCATAGCTCGCTTCGGTGGGCCGCGGGTGGTTGTTGCACAGGTACTGGTAGACCACGCGCAGGTCCAGGCGGAAATCGTAGGAGCGCGTGCCGCCGGCCAGCACGCCGCTGGTGAGCAGCACGGCATCGTAGGGCTGCGATCCCACGGTCTGCGCGGTGAACATCTCGGCGGCCTTGGCCGCCACGCCCGCGCCCCATGACTGCCCGTGCAGCACGGTGCGCCTGGGGACCGCCACGTGCTCGTTGAAGATGCGGCGCAGGCGCTCGGTGTCCTCGGCCGCTGCGCGCACTTCGACGCCGCCCTGGCGGAAGGTGGAACCCGCCCAGGCGTAGCCGGCCTTGACCATGATGGCCCAGCGCACCAGGTCTTCCTGCGCGCGCTCGGCCGTGGGGGCGGCCAGGTCGGGCCCGCCGTGGGCGTGCAGGACCAGGTTGCCGCCCCAGTCCTTGGGCGTGGCGATGAGGTAGTAGGCGCCGGCCGAGTCGCGCCCGCCCAGGCAGGTGGCGGTGGCGGGCAGCTCGGCAGGGCAGGCCACGGGCGTGGGCTTGGCCTCGGGCGGGTACGAAGGGCCGTCGCTGCCGCCACAGGCGGACAGCAGGGTGATGGCCGACAGGGTGGACAGAACGGACAGGGTCGACGAAGCGACCGGGCTGCGCGAGCCGGTGGTGGAAGGCATGGATGGGTCTCCGGTTGTTGTTGTTGAAAAACGCGTGTTCCCGGTGCGTGCTGATACGTGCTGGTGCGCGGGGCACAAGGCCCGCCACAGGGAAACCGACGAGGCCGGCTGCAGGGAACAGGGCGTATCCTAGGAGCGTAGGCTGCACATGCCAAACACCTGAATAATCTGTGGTCCATACGTTATGAATATCGAGTTCCGGCACCTGCGCTACTTCGTCGCCGTCGCGGATGCCCGGCACATCACGCGCGCCGCCGAGCGCCTGGGCATGCAGCAGCCCCCGCTGAGCCAGCAGATCAAGGGCCTGGAGGTGGAGCTGGGCGTGCCCCTGTTCCTGCGCCACCCCAAGGGCGTGACGCTGACCGATGCGGGCCAGCTGTTCTATGCCGAGGCCACGCGCCTGCTGCGCGACTGCGCGGCCATGCAGGAGCGGATGCTGGCCTTTGCCGATGGCAGCCAGGGCATGCTCTCCATCGGTTTCACCAGCTCGTCGGCAGCGCACGACTTCACGCCCGAGGCGCTGCGCATGTGCCGCGCCACCTACCCCGGCATCCAGCTGGTGGTGAGCGAGAACAACGCCGCCGAGATCACCGACGCGGTGGCCTCCTCGCGCCTGCACTGCGGCTTTCTGCGCGTGCCCGTGGCGTGGCCCAAGGGCGTGGTGCTCAAGACCTTGCTGCAGGAACCTGCGGTGCTGGCCATGCCGCGCGACCACCCGCTGGCGCAGCTGCCCGCGGGCAAGAAGCCCGGCGCGGTGCAGCTCAAGGAGCTGCAGGGCGAGAAGTTCATCTTCGTGCGCAAGCCCGGCGCGCCGGGGCTGTATGCCAACCTGCTGGAGCTGTGCACGCGCGAGGGCGTGGCCATCAACGTGGTCTCGGAGGTCGACCGCATGATGACCAACCTGAACCTGGTGGCCGCCGGTGCCGGCATCTCGGTGGTGCCCTCGTCCATGCAGGGCACGCACCACAACGCCATCGTTTACCGGCCGCTGGCCCGCGCGGTGAAGCTGGGTGCGCCGCTGACCCTGGCCTACCGCAAGAGCGACTGCCATGGCCCCACGGGGGCCTTTGTGGAACTGGTCACGAAGATCGCGGCCGAAAGGGCCCGTGGTGCCACTGCAGCCGCCTGAGACCGCGCCGCCTCACACCACCGCCTGGCCGCGCCGCCGCCTGCTGCGCGGGGCCCTGGGCGGTGCTGCACTGGTGGCCGGCATGCCGGCCGTGCATGCCGCCACACAGGCCGTACCGTGGCCCAACCGCCCCGTGCGCCTGATCGTGGTGTACCCGCCCGGGGGCGTGAGCGATGCGACCGCGCGTGCGCTGGCGCAGCCACTGGCGCAGACCTTGGGCGTACCGGTGCTGGTGGACAACCGCGCAGGTGCCGGCGGCGCAGTGGGCATCGACCTGCTGGCCCGCTCCGCCCCCGACGGGCACACGCTGGCCTTCTCGGCCATCACGCCGCTCACGCTGCAGCCTCTGCTGGTGCCAGGTGCACGCGACCTGCTCACCCAGGTCATGCCCATCGTGGGCGTCATGCACACACCGGTGCTGGTCATCGGCACGCCGGCCCTGGGGCCGCGCTCGTTCACCGACATGATCGCCCTGGCCCGCGCGCGGCCCGGCGCCGTGCGCTGGGCCAGCTCGGGCGTGGCCACCACCGGGCACATGGTGCTGGCCCAGACGCGGCTGCACAGCGGTGCCGACATCACCCACGTGCCCTACCAGGGCGGTGGAGTGCAGCTCAACGACGCGCTGAGTGGCCAGTTCGAAGTGCTGTCCACCAACCTCGCGGCGCAGCAGCTCGAGTACGTGGCCGCAGGGCGCCTGCGCGCACTGGCCGTGGGCTCGCCCGACCGGCTGGCGGGCCTGCGCGATGTGCCCACGCTGGCGGAGCTGGGCTACCCGCGCGCCAACCTGAGTTCGCTGTTCGGTCTGTTCGCACCGGCGCACACGCCGCCTGCCCTGGTGCAGGGGCTGAACGAGGCGGTCAACCGCATCCTCGGTGCAGGAGGGCTGGCGGCCTCGCTGCGCGACAAGCATGTGCTGCCCGCAGGCGGTACGGTGGCTGCCTTCGCACAGCAGATCGCCGCCGACCGGCAGGGCAACGAAGCCCTGGTGCGACGGGGCGGGGCGCTGCTGCGCTGAGACGAGACGCCCCCTGAGGCGCTCCCTGCAGTTGGCGCACCATGGACAACGGGGGGTGATAAGCCGGCGCTACTGCCGGATGCGGCCAGTGGCGCTCACGATGGACAGCTCCACGAAGCGCGAGCCACTGCGCTGGCCAGGACGGTAGCCCACGGTGTAGCCGCCCAGGTCCAGGCTGTCGATGCTGTCCAGCGCGGCAGCCAGGTTCTCGCGCGTCGGCTTGGCGCCGGCACGGCGCGCGGCCTCGGCGATCACCTTGGCGGCGATGTAGCCCTCCATCATGGCGTAGCTCACGGGCACATCGGGGTCGCCGCTCTTGGCCTGCACCTCGCGGAATTCCTTGCTCAGCTTGCTCGATGCGCGGTACGGGTTGGGCGTGACCTGGGCGATCGATATGCCCTGCATGTGCTCCTCGGCCAGGCGCTTGGCCAGCTGCTCCAGGTCCACGTCGGAAGAGGCGAAGAGCCGTGCCGTGCCGCCTTCCAGCCGGTACTTCTCGATGAAGGCCGAAGCGGCGGCGCCGCTGGTGATGAGGATGATGGCCTGGGGCTTGGCCGCCTGCAGCAGCTTGTTGGCGTTCTCCATGCGCAGGGTGTCCATCTCGTAGGAGCCCTTGGCCATGAGGCTGCCGCCGTTCTTCTTCACGGCCTCTTCGGCGCTGGCGAGCAGCGCGGGGGCGTCGGGGCCTTCCTCGTACAGCAGGCCCAGCTTGGTGATGCCCACGGTGGCCAGGTGCTCGGCGATCTTGCCGATCTCGTCGCGCAGGCCGGCGCGCACGTTGTAGAGCAGGGGCGAGTCGGGCTGGAAGGTGCTGCTGCGGTAGCCCACCAAGGCAATCTTCTCCTTGGCCAGCAGGCCGGATTTCTGCAGCGCGGCCAGGTTGCCGGCGCCCATGTAGCCAGCCAGCAGCAACGGGCGCTGCTCGGCCAGCAGCTGCTGGGTGGCGGCCAGGGTCTGGTCGGCGCGGCCGGTGTCGTCCTTGCGGGCCAGCACCAGGGTGTTGCCGTTGATGCCGCCGGACTTGTTGACGTGGTTGAAGTACATCTGCATGCCCGCCGAGTAGCCCCGGCCATCGCTGGCCTTGAGGCCCGACAGCGGCGCCACCTGCCCCACCACGATGGGGGCCGCCTGCGCCACCCCCAGCATTGCCAGCAGGGCGCCGGCACAGAGAACGGGGCTCAAAAGCCATGGGCGGACGGGGGTCGCGGCAGCGCTCGGGTTCATGTGTCTCCTCTGGTCTTTGTCGTAGTGGCAGCACCGGCGCCCTCATGCCCGGTGACCGAGCGCGTTTATACCAGCACTGGCACCAGGGCGACAGCCTTCTGTCAGCTTCGATTTCGCAGAAAACTGGTCGTACGGGCTTGCACTCTTGTTCGGAGAGTGCAACCATGGGTATCAAATTCCCGGGGGAATGCCATGAAGAAGCTACTCTTGCTGCTGTTGGCCTTGGCGGTATCGCACGGCGCGCTGGCGCAGGCCAGCGAGGCGCCGAACCTGGATGCAGTGCAGCTGCCGCCCATGGCGCAGCCGGTGGCCAGCCCGGCCACCAAGGGGGCCACCAGCCAGGCCCTGGTGATCGAGCCCACCTACTTCTACACCTACCTGCTGAGCACCAGCACGGGCACCACGTACCCGACGGCCACCCAGTCCATCGGCTACCTGACGCGCAACGATGCCTTCTTGCAGTTGACCGGCTATCTGGGCTGCACGGTGGCGGGCACCTTCATCCCCTTCGACGGCTACTTCGCAGACCGGTACAACTGCCCGTTCTACAACGGCATCATCGTGGTGGCATGGGCGCCCAGCCTGGTCTACTCACCCTGGATCTGGTACTACTACCTGATCCCTTGAAACGGCTGCACGCCGCACCGTCCTGAAGGCAGCGCAGCGGCGGGGTGCGACCAGAAGAAAGCGAGGAAGCCGCGTTAGAGCGGGCTCCTGCGTGGACGCGGTGGCGGGGTCAGCGCGCGACCAGGGCCAGGACCAGCAGGCGCTCGGCAATGTCGTCGGCGTCCCGCTCCATCTCCACCAGGCCGAAGCTGCCAGCGCACCAGCCTCCATACCAGATGCGGAAGGCCTTGACGCCAGCGACCGGCGAATGCTCGCCATACCAGCGGATGGCCTCGTCGATGCGCGAGTGGTAGGTGGGGGCGCCGACCTGGTCGCGCTCATCGAACATGCGCGCACGGTAGCTGTGCGCGCCATCGTGGGCGATGTGCAGGATCAGGCTGCCCGGCACAGCGTCGTCCTCCTCCCGCGCGGGGCGCTGGCGAGGGCTGGGATTGGCAATGGCGGCAAGCATGGTGGTGTCCTTCTGCAAGGGTTTCAGCCCATTGCCTGGAATTCGCCGTACACCGTATCGCCGAACTGCGGCTCCACCTGCACGTGGGCCATGTCGGTGCGGCCCACCATGAGGTATTCGCTCTGCTGGGATTGCGAGGCTGTGCGCATGGGCTGGCCCATCTGCAGGGGATCGGGCTCGCCGATCAGTTCAAGGCGCCTCATGTGAAGGTCTTCGAAGTGCATGGTTTCCATCCTCGCGTGCGGCAAAAACAGGGGCTATGGCTGCATTGGCGCACTTTCGATGAAAACGCGGAGTCGGAGAGCCGAGGAGGCCCGTGTAGGAAATGTCCTGCACCGGGCAGCCTTCCCAGTAGGCAGCGCCATGGCGGTTACGCCGCGTCACAAATGGGTGGCACGCCAGGCAGTATGGTGGTGGACACAAGCCTTCTCTGTACCCCTTCGCCTTTTTCTTTTCAGGAGACTCCATGCGCCGCAGCCCCCACCGCCCCCTTCTCGCCACCTGCGCGGGCCTCGCCCTGGCCCTCCTCGCAGGCTGCGCCGGGACACCCGCGCGCACGCCCGCGACCGACAGCACGCCCTCGGTGGGCCCCGGCCCCAAGGGCGGTACCTGCAATGCCGCACCCGCCCAGGGTGCCAAGGGCAAGCAGCCCACCGCCAGCACGGTGGAGCAGGCACGCGTGGCTTCCGGCGCGGCCATGGCCCGCGTGCTGCGCGACAACCAGCCCGTGACCATGGAGTTCAACGCCGAGCGCCTGAACCTGGTGATAGACGCGAGCGGAAAGATCACCACGGTGCGTTGCGGCTGAGGTTGCCATGGCCGGCCGGGGCCCGGCGGCTGCGGCTGAGAGCCATCGCCCGCCACCCCAGGGCGCAGCCCGGGCGGCCAGGCCTGCAAGTACCATCGGTGTGCAAGCCGCTCTGCTTGCGGTTGTTGTGCGCCACGCGTTTTCCCGATGCCCCTGCCCTCCCCCACCACCCGCGCCATTGCCGCGCTGTCGCTCACCCAGCTCATCGGCTGGGGTTCCACCTTCTGGTTGCCGGCCGTCACGGGGCCGGCCATGGCGGCTGAGCTGGGCATGGGCCTGCCGCTGGTGATGGCCGGGCCCACGGCCATGCTGGTGGTGATGGCCCTGGTCTCGTGGCCTCTGGGCGCCGTGTTCGAGCGCCACGGCGCGCGCCCGGTGATGGTGCTGGGCTCGCTGCTGGGCGCACTGGGCCTGGCGCTGGTGGGGCTGGCGCAGGGCCCTGTGTCCTACCTGCTGGCGTGGACCGTGCTGGGCCTGGCGGGCGCCGGCATGCTGAGCACGCCGGCGCAGATCGCGGTGACCGAGATCGCGGGCGACAAGGCGCGCCGGGCACTCGGTGTGCTGATCCTCGCCGGGGGCCTCACCTCCACGCTGTTCTGGCCACTCACGGGCGTGCTGCAGGCCCAGTGGGGCTGGCGCGTGGCGACGCTGGCCTTTGCAGCGCTGGTGCTGCTGGTGTGCCTGCCGCTGCACTGGGCCATGCTGGCGCGCCGCCCGCGCGGGCAGGCCATGGCGCACGCCGCCGCGGAGCCCGTGGCCATCGACCGGCCGCGCTTCGTGCTGCTGGCCACGACCTTCGCGGCCAACGGCTTCGTGACCTGGGGCTTCGCGCTCACCATCATCATCCTGTTCGAGGCGGCGGGGCTGAGCCATGCCAGCGCGCTGGCGGCGGCCTCGTTCATCGGCATCGCGCAGTGGGCGGGGCGGCTGTTCGACTTCCTCGGGGGCGGGCGCTGGTCGGGCTTTGCGCTGGGGCTGGCGGCGTCGGCCCTGTTCCCCTTGAGCTTCATCGTGCTGCTGTCGGCCGAAAGCTTCACCGGCGCGCTGCTGTTCGCGCTGGTCTACGGCATGGCGGGCGGGGTGATTGCGGTGAGCCGTGCGACACTGCCGCTGCAGGTGTTTCCGGCCGCCGCCTATGCACGCGCGTCGGCGCGGCTGGCGATGCCGCTGAACCTGTCGTTCGCCGTGGCGCCGCCGGCCTTCGCCGCACTGCTGACCGGTGCGGGGCCCCACGCCGCCCTGTGGCTGGCCTTTGGTATCTCGCTCGTGGCGCTGGGCGCGCTGTTCGCGCTGTGGAGGCTGCAGCGCCACGCCATGCACTAATCGGCCAGGAAGAGTTCCTGCAGGTCGCTCAGGAAGTCGAAGCCCCGCTCCGTGGGCCGTACCTGGCCGCCCGGCTCGCGCACGATCAGGCCCTTGGCCTCGGCCCTGTCCAGGGCCTTGGCGATGGCGGTGATGGGCAGGCCGGTGCGCTCGGTGAAGTCCTTGAGCGCAAAGCCCTCGCGCAGGCGCAGGGCGTTGAGCATGTACTCGAACGGCAGGTCGGCGCGGCGCACCTCTTCGTCCTGCGCCACGGCGTGGCCGGCCAGCGCGTTGTCCATGTAGCGGCCCGGGTCGCGAAAGCGCACCTGGCGCACCACGCGGTGGGCAAAGCTGAGCTTGCTGTGCGCGCCCGCGCCAATGCCCAGGTAGTCGCCGAACTGCCAGTAGTTGGTGTTGTGCCAGCACTGGTGGCCGGCCCGCGCGTAGGCCGATATCTCGTAGCGCGAAAGGCCGGCCTTGCCCGTCATCTCGGTGATGCGGTCGAGCATGGCGTAGGCCTGGTCGTCCTCGGGGATGGCCGGCGGGTACTTGGCGAAGTAGGTGTTGGGCTCGATGGTCAGGTGGTAGATCGAGATGTGCGGTGGATTCAGCGACAGGGCCAGGGCCATGTCTTCCTCCAGCTCGGCCGGGGTCTGCCCAGGCAGGGCGTACATGATGTCGAGGTTGAAGGTGTCGAAGGCCTCGGCGGCTTCGCGCACGGCGGCCAGGGCCTGGGCGCGGTCGTGCACGCGGCCCAGGGCCTTGAGGTGCCGGTCGTTGAAGCTCTGCACGCCGATGGACAGGCGCGTGATGCCCGCGGCGCGGAAGGCCTTGAAGCGGTCCTTCTCGAAGGTGCCGGGGTTGGCCTCCATGGTGATCTCGCAGTCTGCCTCCAGGCGCAGGCGCGCGCGGATGCCGCCCACCAGGCGGTCGATGGCCGCGGGCGAGAACAGGCTGGGCGTGCCGCCGCCGATGAAGATGCTGTGCACCGGGCGGCCCCAGATCAGGGGCAGCGCAGCCTCCAGGTCGGCCATCAGGGCGTCGATGTAGCGCTGCTCGGGCACCTCGCCAGGGGCTGCGGCGTGCGCAGCGTCGGCCCCTGCGGCAGCACCCCGGTACTCGTGCGAGTTGAAGTCGCAGTACGGGCACTTGCGGATGCACCAGGGCAGGTGCACGTACAGCGACAGCGGCGGCAGGCTCTGCAACTGCAGCAGGCCGGCGCGCATGTAGTGCTGGATGTCGCGCACCACCGCGGGCTCGGCGGCCTCGGTGTCGGGGACGATGGGGATGTGGGCCATGGGAGCGTCCGGATTGGCTCAGAACCAGCGCTCGCGCATCAGCGCCAGCATCTGCTGGGCCGAGCGGCCGCGGTGGCTGTGGGCGTTCTTCACTTCCACGGGCAGCTCGGCGAAGGTTTTGCCGAATTCGGGGATGAACATCACCGGGTCGAAGCCGAAGCCGTTGCTGCCGCGCGGCGCGCGCGTGATCTCGCCGACCACGCGGCCCACGGCGATCAGGGGCTCGGGGTCTTCGGGGCTGCGCACGGCCACCAGGGTGCTGACCATGGCGGCACGGCGTTGGTCGATGTGCTGCATCTGCTCCAGGATGGCGCGCACATTGGTGTCGTCGCCTTTTTCGTAGCCGAACTGCGTGGCGTAGTAGGCCGTATCCACGCCCGGCAGGCCGCCGAAGGCGTCCACGCACAGGCCTGCATCGTCGGCCAGGGCCGGCAGGCCGGTGTGGGCAGCGGCAAAGCGCGCCTTGGCCAGGGCGTTCTCGACAAAGGTGCGAAAGGGCTCCTCGGCCTCGCCCACGCCCAGGTCGCCCTGGCGCACGAGTTCGACCGCGAGCGGCGCCAGCATGGCCTTCAGCTCGGCCAGCTTGCCGCGGTTGTTGGAGGCGAGGACCAGTTTCATCGTGGGAACCATCTTTGTCGTCATGGGGCCGGCACCCGGCCCCGGGAAAATCGAAATCAGTCGCGAAGTGCCTGCTGCTGGAGCGTGATGAGCTCGGCAATGCCTTTTTCGGCCAGGGCCAGCAGCGCATCCATCTCCTTGCGCGTGAAGGCCACGCCCTCGGCCGTGCCCTGCACTTCCACATAGTGTCCCGCACCGGTCATGACCACGTTCATGTCGGTGTCGCAGCCCACGTCCTCCACGTATTCCAGGTCCAGCAGCGGCGTGCCTTCGACGATGCCCACCGAGATGGCGGCCACCGACTGGACCAGCGGGGATTTGGCGATCTTGCCGGCGGCCAACAGCTTGGTGACCGCATCCTGCGCGGCCACGCAGGCGCCGGTGATGGCGGCGGTGCGGGTGCCGCCGTCGGCCTGGATCACGTCGCAGTCGAGCTGGATGGTGCGCTCGCCCAGCAGCTTCAGGTCGAACACGGCGCGCAGGCTGCGGCCGATGAGGCGCTGGATCTCCTGCGTGCGGCCGTTCTGCTTGCCGCGCGCGGCCTCGCGGTCGCTGCGGCTGTGGGTGGCGCGCGGCAGCATGCCGTACTCGGCCGTGACCCAGCCTTCGCCGCTGCCGCGCTTGTGCGGTGGCACGCGCTCTTCCACCGAAGCGGTGCACAGCACCTTGGTGTTGCCGAACTCGATCAGCACCGAGCCCTCGGCATGCATGGTGTAGTGGCGGGTGATGCGCACGGGGCGCAACTGGTCGGCGGCACGGGCACTGGTGCGGGTGAAAGCGGTCATGGTGTTTCCGGTACAGAAGGAAGAAAGGCCCTCGCGTGCCGCCGCGGTGGCGCAGGTGCGAAAGACAGGTATCTCAGATCGGTGCCAGGCCGGCCACGCCCCCGGGGAGTGCAGGCCTGACGGCGCTGCCAGCCCGTCAGGCCTTGCGTGCGGCGGAGCGGCGGATGGCTTCGTTGATCTCGGCGATCGAGCGCTCGATGGCGGCGTCGTCCAGGTCGTCCACCAGCCCGTCGAGCGGCCCGGCCTGGATGGTGGAGGCGAACACGTCGTCGCTGATGCTGTCGGTGGACACGCCCTGGGTGGACTCGAAGGCATCGGGCGTCTCCCACTCCAGCGCCACCACGGTCACGTTGTCGCTGCTGTCGCCAGCCTTGCGCAGAGCGTCCTCCACCAGTTCGGGCACGGCATGCGACACCGCCTGGAGGGCCATCTGCTTGGCGATCTCTTCATCGCTGAGCGTGCCCCACAGGCCGTCGGAGCACAGCAGGATGCGGTCGCCCTGCTCCAGGTACACCGGGCCGGTGATGTCGTAGATGGGCTTGGTCGGCGATCCCAGGCAGGTGAACAGCACGTTGCGGTTGATGCGCTCCAGCCCCGGCGGTGGGTTGTTGCGCAACTCCATGTACGAGTGGTCGCGTGTGCGCGTGAGCAGGTCGCCGTCGCGCACCATGTACAGGCGCGAATCGCCGCAGTGGATCCAGGTGGCCGTGCCGGCCTGCACCACGGCCGCCACCAGCGTGGTGCGCGGCGTGTCGAGCATGCCCTTGTCGGTGGCGTAGCGCAGGATCTGGTGGTGCGCGGCCAGCAAGGCGCCCGAGAGGAACTCCTGCACGTCCTTGAGCTGGGGCTTGGCCTCGCGCTGGAACAGCGCCGAGACGGTCTGCAGCGCGATCTGCGCCGCCACCTCGCCCTCGGGATGGCCACCCATGCCATCGGCCAGCACGAACAGGCCCGATTCGCGCGTGTAGCAATAGCCCATGCGGTCTTCGTTCTTCTCGCGGCCGCCGCGGCGGCTGATCTGGAACACGGAGAACTTCATAGTGATTCACCCAGGCAAGGGGGCGCCAGGACGGACAGGCAGGGCGCCTGGACCTGCTTTGCGTGCGCCGTGTTCATTTGGGCTTGGCTCCGATCCCGGTGGCTTCACCCACCTTCTGCACATTCTTCTTGGTGTCGGACACCAGGGTATCGAGCTGCAGGCGCATCTTCTCGGCCACCGTGAGCTTGGTATAGCGGCGCTCGCCTTCGCGGCTGAGTTCCTTTTGCAGCGCGAACACCGACTGCGGGCGCGACAGCGGGTCGAGCGCCATGCACCACTCCACCACCTCGATGAGGTTGTCGGAGTACACACCGCGCAGCTTGGTCAGTGCCAGCGAGAGGCGGTCTTTTTCGATGCGCTGGGGCGCTTCGTTGGGCGGAAAGCCCTGCATGCAGGCGTAGATGCAGGCGCCGATGGCGTAGATGTCGGTCCAGGGGCCCATGGACGAGTCGCGCCGGTACATCTCGGGTGCGGCGAAGCCGGGCGTGTACATGGGGCGGATGAAGTTGCCTTCCTTGGACAGCACCTCGCGCGCCGCGCCGAAGTCGATCATCACCGCCTTGTTGTCGTCGGTGATGAAGATGTTGGCCGGCTTGATGTCCAGGTGCAGCATCTTGTGCTGGTGCACGATGCGCAGACCGCGCAGCACCTCGTCGAACAGCGAGCGGATGGTGGACTCGCGGAACACCTTCTGCGTCTTGAGGTCGCGCGCGGTGATGATGAAGTCCTGCAGGGTGGCACCCTCCAGGTAGTTCATCACCATGTAGACGGTTTCGTTCTCACGGAAGAAGTTGAGCACGCTCACCACCGAGGCGTGCGAGATCTGCGCGAGCGCGCGGCCTTCTTCGAAGAAGCTCTTGAGGCCCAGGCGGTACAGCGACAGCTTCTCGGACTGCACCTTTGGCAGCAGCTCGCCCGGGGCACGGGTGGCCAGGGACGAGGGCAGGTATTCCTTGATGGCGACCTGCTGGCCTTCGGTATCGAGGGCCAGGTAAACCACCCCGAAACCACCGGATGACAACCGGCGCACCACACGGTAACCACCAATCGCGGTATCGGGTGGCAAGGGGGCCGGTTTGATTTTTGACATATTTTGCGAAGATGACTCGGGGGTAAGGCGGAACCCGGATAATCGCCGGATCGCAAGCAACCATCAAAAAGTCCAATGCCAGTTTACAGCATGACCGGCTATGCCAGCGCGCAGCACGGCACATCCGCCGCCGGCGCTGAAACCGAGGGCCGCGCCACCCAGGCGCGCCGCCTGGGGCTGGAGATCCGCTCGGTCAACAGCCGCTTCCTGGACCTGTCGTTCCGGTTGCCCGACGAACTGCGCGCCATGGAACCCGCCCTGCGGGCCCTGCTGACCGCCAAGCTCAAGCGAGGCAAGGTGGAAGTACGCGCCGCGCTGGAGAACGAGGACAGCAACACCCTGCAAGATCCGCCCGCCCGGCTGCTGCAGCGCCTCAACTCCCTGCAGGACTCGGTCAAGTCCTGGCTGCCCAACGCCGCGCCGCTGAGCGTGGCCGACGCCCTGCGCCTGTGCGCCAACGCCCATTCGGGCAACGAGGACTGGAGCGAGGCCGTGCCCGTCCTGGCCGAAGAGGCGCTCACCGCGCTGATGTCCGCCCGCGAGCGCGAAGGCAAGCGCCTGGCAGCCATGCTGCTGGACCGGCTCAAGCAGTTGCGCGAGCTGGCCCAGCAGGCCGTGCCCCTGGTGCCCCTGCTGGTGGAGCAGCAGCGCCAGCGTTTCATGGAGCGCTGGAAGGAGGCCATGGCCCTGACCGACGGCGCCACCCTGCCCGAGGCCGCCCGTGACCGTGCCCTTACCGAAGCCACGGCGTTTGCCATCCGCATCGACGTGGCCGAGGAGATCACCCGCCTGGATTCGCACCTCGACGAGATAGAACGCCTGCTCAAGAAGGGCGGCGAAGTCGGCAAACGCCTGGACTTCCTGATCCAGGAACTGCACCGCGAGGCCAACACCCTGGGCTCCAAGTCGGCAGCGCTGGACCTGACCCGCATCAGCGTGGACATGAAGGTCCTGATCGAGCAGATGCGCGAGCAGGTGCAAAATATCGAATGACATTCATGGTTTGAGCGCACGGCGCACACCTTCATCTATGGACTACCCAGGAAACCTCTTCGTAGTGGCAGCCCCGAGCGGCGCCGGCAAATCCAGCCTGGTCAAGGCCCTGCTGGAGCTGGACTCGCACGTTCACCTGTCCATCTCGCACACCACCCGCCCCCCGCGCGGCCAGGAAAAGCACGGGCGCGACTACTATTTCGCGTCGCAGTCCGAGTTCGACGCCATGGTCGAGGGCAATGCCTTCGTGGAATGGGCGCATGTGCACGGCAACCGCTACGGCACCTCCAAGAAAGCCATCGAGGAGCGCATCGCCCAGGGCTCGGACGTGATCCTGGAGATCGACTTCCAGGGTGCGCTGCAGATCCGCGAGGCGTTCGCCAATGCCATCCTGGTGTTCATCCTGCCACCGAGCTGGGAAGAGTTGCGCTCGCGCCTGGAACGCCGGGGCGAGGACTCGCCCGACGTGATCGAGGTGCGCCTGAAGAACGCCGCCACCGAGATGGCGGAGGTCAGCAAATTCGACTTCGTTATAATCAATGAACTGTTCGAGCGCGCGCTTTTTGACCTGAAGGCCGTTGTGCACGCCCAGCGCCTGAAGTACGCCGCCCAGCGACGCGCCCGTGCTGACACCTTCCAGTCGCTCAATATCACCTGAATCCCCGGAGTACCCACCGATGGCACGCATCACCGTAGAAGACTGTCTGGAAAAGATCCCCAACCGCTTCCAGCTCGTTCTGGCCGCGACCTACCGCGCCCGCATGCTGAGCCAGGGCCATGCTCCACGCATCGAAAGCCGCAACAAGCCCGCCGTGACCGCCCTGCGCGAGATCGCCGAAGGCAAGGTCGGCCTGGAAATGCTCAAGAAGGTTCCTGGTTGAGTCTGCGCAAGGGCCCCGGCCCCGAGAGCACCGCTGCCATGCGGTGCTTTTTTTTGCCCTGGCGACCCGTATCGCGTACCCGCGCTACATTTAAGGCATGAACGCGGTGTTCAACACTCCTTCGGCAGCACCTGCCCGGCCTGGCGACACCACCCACGCTCCGGCCAGTGCATCTGCGGCAGCGGCCAATGCCGCGGCTGCCAGCTTTGCCGCGCTCACCGACAACCTGGACTACCTGGACGCCCACAGCATCGAGCAGGTGCGCCAGGCTTACCGCTTTGCCGACGAGGCCCACCTGGGCCAGCTGCGCAACAGTGGCGAGCCCTACATCACCCACCCCATCGCGGTGGCGGCCCAGTGCGCCACCTGGAAGCTTGACGCCCAGGCCCTGATGGCCGCACTGCTGCACGACGCGATGGAAGACTGCGGCGTGACCAAGGTCGATTTGATCGAGCGCTTCGGTGCGCCGGTGGCCGAGCTCGTCGACGGGCTGACCAAGCTGGACAAGCTGCAGTTCAACACGCGCGAGGAAAACCAGGCCGAGTCGTTCCGCAAGATGCTGCTGGCCATGGCGCGCGACGTACGCGTCATCCTCATCAAGCTGGCCGACCGCACGCACAACATGCGCACGCTGTCGGACATGCCGCGCAGCAAGTGGGGCCGCATCTCGTCGGAGACGCTGGAGATCTACGCCCCCATCGCCCACCGCCTGGGGCTAAACCAGACCTACCGCGAACTGCAGGACCTGTCGTTCCGCCACCTGCACCCCTGGCGCTATGCCACGCTGGCCAAGGCGGTGAACAAGTCGCGCAACCGCCGCCGCGACCTGGTGCAGCGCGTGCAGAGCGAGGTGGACGCGGCGTTTTCGCGCATCGGCATGCAGGTGCGCCTGGCCGGCCGCGAAAAGACGCTCTATGCCATCTACCAGAAGATGGACCAGAAGCACCTGAGCTTTGCCCAGGTGACGGACATGTACGGCTTTCGCGTCATCGTGCCCACGGTGACGGACTGCTATACGGCCCTGGGTGTGCTGCACCAGATGTACAAGCCGGTACCCGGCAAGTTCAAGGACCACATCGCGATTGCCAAGCTCAACGGTTACCAGTCGCTGCACACCACGCTGGTGGGCCCCTCGGGCGTGAACATCGAGTTCCAGATGCGCACCGACGAGATGCATGTCATCGCCGAGGCCGGCGTGGCCGCGCACTGGCTGTACAAGGCGCAGGACGGCGATGGCACCTCGGCCGAGCGCCTGGGCACCAAGTGGCTGCAGTCGCTGCTGGACATCCAGAACGAGACGCGCGACGCCGCCGAGTTCTGGGACCACGTGAAGGTGGACCTGTTCCCTGACGCGGTCTACGTGTTCACGCCCAAGAGCCAGATCATGGCCCTGCCGCGCGGCGCGACGGTGGTGGACTTTGCCTACGCCATCCACAGCAACGTGGGCGACCGCACCACGGCGGCCAAGATCAACAACGAGCAGGTGCCCCTGCGCACCGAGCTCAAGAACGGCGACGTGGTGGAGATCATCACCGCGCCCATCTCCACGCCCAACCCGGCCTGGCTGGGCTTTGTGCGCACGGGCCGGGCGCGCTCCAAGATCCGCCACTACCTCAAGACCCTGGCGCATGCCGAGTCCGAGGGCCTGGGCGAGAAACTGCTGACCCAGGCCATCCGCTCCGAAGGCCTGGAACAGTTGCCCCCGGTGAACGCCGAAACCCAGCCCATCTGGGACAAGTTGCTGCGCTTTACCGGCAACCGCACGCGCACCGAGCTGATGACCGATCTGGGCATGGGCAAGCGCATCGCCAGCATCGTGGCCAAGCGGCTCATGGTGCTGATGAGCGAGCACGGCCACCGGCCCGACGCGCTGCTGCTCAGCCGCGAGCGCTACACCTCGCACGAGCGGCTTTCGCAAGGCGCCGTCACCCTGGACGGCAGCGAGAACGCATCGGTGCAGTACGCCCACTGCTGCCGCCCCGTGCCGGGCGATGCCATCGTGGGCTACCTGGGCCGGGGTGAGGGCCTGGTGGTGCACAACACGCACTGCGGCGTGGCCAAGCGCCTGCAGCACAAGGACAGCGAGCGCTTCATCGCCGTGGACTGGGCGGACGAGCCGGTGCGCATGTTCGAGACCGGCATCGTCGTCACCATCACCAACAGCAAGGGCGTGCTGGCCCGCGTGGCCGCCGACCTGGCCAGCGCCGAGGCCGACATCACCCACGTGGACATGGACGACGAGGTGGCACTGGACACCACCGACCTGCGCTTCATCGTCGCCGTGCGCGACCAGGCCCACGTGGAGGCCGCCCTGCGCAACCTGCGCCGCACCCCTGCGGTGATCCGCGCCAGCCGCATCACCCCTGCGGCCTGACCCGCCGTTCAGCGATCAGGGGGCTGCGACCCCTGCGCGGGCGGCGCATCGTGCGGCTCGTAGCGCACCTCCAGCACCTCCAGCGAGCGCACGCCACCCGGCGTGGGCAGCGGCACCTCGTCGCCCACCCGGCTCTTGAGCAGGGCGCGCGCCACAGGCGACACCCAGCTCACCTGGCCGCGGCCGCTGTCGGCCTCGTCGATGCCCATGATGGTGATGGTACTGGTCACGTCCTCTTCGTCCACATAGGTCACGGTGGCGCCGAAGAACACCTGGTCGCTGCCGGCGTGGACCAGCGGGTCCACCACCTCGGCCACCTCCAGCCGCTTGGTGAGGAAGCGTATGCGCCGGTCGATCTCGCGCAGGCGCTTCTTGCCGTAGAGATAGTCGCCGTTCTCCGAGCGGTCGCCGTTGCTGGCCGCCCAGTGCACCACCTCGACGATCTTCGGGCGCTCGTTGTCGATCAGGTCCAGCAGCTCACCGCGCAGCCGGGCATAGCCCGCGGGCGTCATGTAGTTGCGCGAACCGGCGGGGATGGGGGGCAGTGCCGGCCCTTCGTCGTCATCGGCCTGCGGGTCGGATTCCTTGGTGAAAGCCTTGCTCATGGCGGCATGTTACCCCTGCGGCAGCCCCGCGTTCCGGGCACCCGGCCCTTCCCGCCCAGTCTCTCAGCTGTTCGCAGGGCAGGCAGATGCCTTGTTGCCGAACTCCACGAAGTTTTCGTTCATGAGGCGCGTTTTGGCCGTGGTGCAGGCACACAGGGCCCCCTTATGAAGGCCACGATGTCTTCTAGCTGGGCATCCATGCCCGCCACGAAGTGCTCCCGGCTTTTCTCCAGGCACCGGGGCAGCGCCAGGCCATGCACTTCCTGGCGCAGGGCCAGCATGGTGAGGGCGGCGCACCATGGTGGCCATCCTTGAACGGCCACTCGCGGGTTGACGTGTCTACAGGCTGGTGCCTCACATCCTGGGTGGCTTGCCCACGGGATCCCCGGCTTCGTTCTCTTCCTCCCCCGCATAGGGGCCGACTCCATCTGGCGAGGGCCCTGTGCCTGGCTGCTGCGGGGACAGCGGCGGCGGGCCAGCGGGTGGCAGATCGCCAGGCGGCCGGGGTAGGTCCTTGGGCACCTGGTGCAGCGGGTGGTCCTTGGGATCAGTGGCCATGGTGAATACCTCCAGACACGGCGAATCCAGGCGGTGCCACACCGCCCGCGCCCGCAGCAGGAGACGCCCATGCGGTTTCCACCACTGGAGAGACAGCCTCCCAGATAAGCCCGAGCGCCCGGCATTGCCGGTCCAGTTCCTCGGTGGCGGCAGCGCGCTCCAGGTCATCGCATCGCAAGGTCGCCACCAACCGATCCCCCTCCCGCAGCAACACCTGGTAGCCCCGGCCCTCCTGGTCCGTCCAGCTGAAAAGCACGGCTTCCGCATCCACCTCGACCGGGGTCGAGGCAAGATGTTCCGACGCGGGGTCGCGCTTGAATTGGCAGGTGACTGCGTGGGTGGGCATCATCGGTGGGCAATGGTGAGAATTCACCCACAGAGTGCGCCGCCATGTGCAATGGAGGTGTAGGAAGACTGCGCGAGGTGCGCACCACGGCGACTACAGGGCCCAGAGCCCTTACCAACAGCACTGCGCAACGGGCTGGCGGGAAATCAGAGCGCACAAAGGAAAAAGCCCTGATACCTGGCGATATCAGGGCTTACCTGTTGGTGCGGCTGGCAGGAATCGAACCCACGACCCCTTGGTTCGTAGCCAAGTACTCTATCCAGCTGAGCTACAGCCGCTAAGCTTCGAATTATAGCATGGATTTTTCAACATTTCAAAAAATCGCTGCTTTCTGCGCTTGCCTCAACGTGAAACCCTGTGGCAATCACAGAACTCGTCTGCTGCACGTATTGTAGCGCACGCAAAAGGTGCCTCCAGGCAAAAAGGCCAAATTTATTGGCCGGCGCCCCTGATCGGCCGGCTTTCCCTCTTGTCGGCTGCCGCATGCAAAAAGGCCCCGAAGGGCCTTTTTGCGAGATGGGGAAGGCGCCGTGCGCCAACCCGTTTACTGGGGCCAGACCTTGCCCTTGCTGACAAAGGCACCCGTGCTGGTCTTGTAGCCGAAATAGATCTCGATATTGAAGGCGCGCAGGTCCGTGTCCGTCAGGTCCATCGAGGGCGAGAACTTCAAGGTGGTCGCATTCGTGCCCAGGCTGGAGTAGGCCACGTTCTCGGGGAAGGGCAGCAACAGTTGGGCCCAGCCATCGACCTTGCGGAAGAACCAGGCGTCCGTCGTGTAGAACAGGCCGTTGGCGGGAATGCGCGCGGCCACCCAGGTGCTGATCTGGGGATTTGCGGCGACCTCCGTGGCCGACTGCGTCATCGTGATGTCCAGCTTGAGGGACTGGCCGGCGGTGGAAGCCACCGTGGTGGTGACCGTCGTGCCTGCAACCGGTGGATTGGTGGTGCCGCCGCCACCGCCGCCAGGGCTTGCAGCGTCCACAGGGTCCGGGAAGGGGCTGGTGGTCCAGGTGATGGCGTTGTAGCCGGCCGCGTACTTGGGCATGTCCACGTCGATGGCGCCCTGGTAGTCGAAGAGCGCGGCGCCGCTCAGCTGGCGCACATAGAGCCACTTGCCCTGGCTGGTGCTGCTGCGGTTGGCATCGAGCTGGCCGCCCACGAAGCGCAGGGTGCCGCCACCATCGTGCACGACGAAGTGGTCGACATCTTCATTGACCAAGCGCGCAAACGAGGTGTCGATGCGCTCGCCGGTCTGGGCGGCCTGGTACTCGCTGCCACTCAGGGCGGCGACACGGGTCGGCTCCTTGCCGTAGCGCAGCACGAAGGCCGACTGGGTGCCCTGGGCCGCGTAGCCGGAGAACAGGAACGAGCGCGCACCGGCAGGAATGAAGACCTTGAATTCCTGGCTCTGCATCTGGAAGCCGGTGAATTCGGGCAGCGAGAGGGAACCGCCACCAGGGAAGGCGCAGCCGCCGGTGCCGAAGCCGATCGCGCAGCCCGTCACGCCAGTGGGCGCGTACTGCGCCTTGAAGCCGACCTTGGTGTCAAAGGTGTAGTTGAAGGTGCCAGGCGCTGGCGGCAGGGCGATCTTGTGTGCAGACTGGTGCATCGAAACGAAGTTCGCCGCCTGCGCAAAGGTGGTCAGTGCCGACAAAAATAAAACAATGAGATACCGCATCGAGGACTCCAAAAATAAAAATGACCAGGCACGCGCGCGGCGGCCCCCTTCACCATGGGCCGCCAATTTCAGGGCAGAAAACCGCGAATGCCAGGACCGTTTGGCCTATCGTTCTGACATGTCACCATGCCAACGCGCCGCCAGGCCCGCCCCACTGCAGGCCCGCAAACGTGACATAACGTGTCTTTGCATCGTAACGGTAACGTTGCATTGATGCAGTGATTCGGCGCACAAGTTACATGCGGATGCCCTGAGGGGCCCTCCCCGGCCGGGGGAGAGGTGCATGGGCGACGGGGGCCGCTTGTGCTGCGAGAAGGGGGAGAAAATTGACGCGGCATCACCCGCCATGCGGGCAAGAAGCTGCAACTTTGATAGCAACTATGCCAAGAGGGATATGGTAGGGCGTGAGGGACTTGAACCCGCGACCAAAGGATTATGAGTCCTCTGCTCTAACCAACTGAGCTAACGCCCCGTGTACCTGACCGAAGATGGGGCACGCGGTATTGTAGGGGCAAGCCGGTGTTCAACGGCGGTGGCTGAGCGCGTTGGACACCAGCTTGGAAGTGATGTCCACGATCTGGATCATGCGGTCGTAGGGCATGCGCGTGGGGCCTATCACGCCGAGCGTGCCCACCACCTTGCCATCCACCTCGTAGGGAGAGCTCACGATGGAGAGTTCCTCGAACGGAACGACCTGGCTTTCGCCGCCGATGTAGATGCGCACGCCCTCGGCCTGGCTGGAGAAATCCATGAGGCGCAGGATCTGCGTCTTCTGCTCGAAAAGGTCGAAGGCGCGACGCAGGTTGCCCATGTCGCTGGAGAAATCACTCACCGACAGCAGATTGCGCTCACCCGAGATGACCACCTCGTCCTGCGCCTCCCCCTCCGAGCCGACGTTGACGGCGGCCTGCATGAGCGTGCCGATCTCGCCGCGCAGCGCATCCACCTCGGACTTGAGGCGCTCGCGCACCTGCTCCATGGCCAGGCCGGCGTAGTTGGCGTTGAGGAAATTGGCGGCCTCGATCAGCTGCGACTGCGAGTGGTCGATGTCGGTGAAGATCACGCGGTTCTGCACGTCGCCCTCGGGCGAGACGATGATCACCAGGAAACGCCGCTCCGAAAGCCGCAAAAATTCGATGTGCCGGAACACCGAGGTGCGCCGTGGTGCCATCACCACACCCACGAACTGCGACAGGTTGGACAGCAGGTTGGCGGCGTTGGCGATCACCTTCTGCGGCTGCTCGGGAGCCAGCGGGGGTGAAATCAAAGGGTCACGCTGCACCGTCAACATGGTGTCCACGAACAACCGGTAGCCCTTGGCTGTGGGAATGCGCCCTGCCGAGGTGTGCGGGCTGGCGATCAGGCCCAGCTCTTCGAGGTCGGCCATCACGTTGCGGATGGTCGCTGGCGACAGGTCCATGCCGGAGGCGCGCGATAGCGTGCGCGAGCCGACGGGCTGGCCGTCGGCTATGTAGCGCTCTACGAGCGCTTTGAGCAGCAACTTGGCACGATCATCAAGCATGCGGTCGATTTTAATGAGGGAAGTGGGTGTTTCCCTGTCGCGTTTCGTCTATCGTTGTACAGAGAAGTCCGCATGGGATGCACTAGCATTGAACCACCTTTTCGCACCGGACCCTGTGCCCGCCGCCGTTATGGCCACCGCGCCCGACGCAAGGCCCCGCCCAGGCTCCGAGTTCCCACAACAATGATGTAATTTGACGATGCCCTCCAATTTCCGCCATGTAGCGCTCATCGGCAAGTACCAGCAGGCATCGGCTGCAGGCGCCTCCTCCATGACCGAGGGCTCGCGCCAGGCCCTGCAGGACATCGCCCAGTTCCTGCAAGGCCAGGGCTGCATCGTGGCCCTGGAAGCCGAGACCGCCGCCAACACCGGCCTGTCCGGCTATCCTGCGATGGACGTGGACACCATCGGTACCCAGTGCGAGCTGGGCCTGGTGGTGGGGGGCGACGGCACCATGCTGGGCATAGGCCGGCAGCTGGCGCGCCACAAGACACCGCTGATCGGCATCAACCAGGGGCGGCTGGGCTTCATCACCGACATCCCCTTCGGCACCTACCAGACCACCCTGCCCCCGATGCTGCAGGGTGAGTACGAGGAGGACCTGCGCCCACTGATGCATGCCCGCGTGGTGCGCGACGGGCAGGTGGTCTTCGAGGCGCTGGCGATGAACGACGTGGTCGTGAACCGGGGCGCCACCTCGGGCATGGTGGAGCTGCGCGTGGAGGTGGGCGGCCGCTTCGTGGCCAACCAGCGGGCCGACGGCCTGATCATCGCCTCGCCCACGGGCTCCACGGCCTATGCGCTGTCGGCCGGCGGCCCGATGCTGCATCCCTCGATTCCCGGCTGGGTGCTGGTGCCGATCGCGCCGCACACCCTGTCCAACCGGCCCATCGTGCTGTCGGACGCCACCGAGATCGCCGTGGAAGTGGTCAGCGGCCGCGACGTGAGCGCCAATTTCGACATGCAGTCGCTGGCCTCGCTGCTGCACGGCGACCGCATCCTGGTGCAGCGCTCCGAGCACTGCGTGCGCTTTCTGCATCCGCTGGGCTGGAACTACTTCGCCACCCTGCGCAAGAAGCTGCGCTGGAACGAAGGAGGCTCCTGACCATGGCCCTGAGGCGCATCACGCTGCGTGATTTCGTCATCGTTGAGGCGCTGGAGCTGGACCTGCAAAGCGGCTTCACCGTGCTCACCGGCGAGACCGGTGCCGGCAAATCCATCCTCATCGACGCCGTGCAACTGGTGCTCGGCGCCCGCGCCGATGCCGCCCTGGTGCGCGAGGGCTGCGCACGTACCGACGTGTGCGCCGAGTTCGACGCCCCGACCCACATCCGGCCCTGGCTCGAAGAGGCCGGGCTGGAGGGTGAGGAGCTGCTGCTGTTGCGCCGCACGGTGGATACCCAGGGCAAGAGCCGCGGCTGGATCAACGGCACGCCCGCCACGGCCACGCAGTTGCGCGCGCTCGGCGAGTTGCTGCTCGACATCCATGGCCAGCATGCCTGGCAGAGCCTGACCCGGCCCGAATCGGTGCGCGGCCTGCTCGATGCCTACGCGGGTACCAGCGACCGCCCCACGGTCGAGCGCTGGCACCAGTGGCGCCAGGACCAGAAGGCATTGGCCCAGGCCCGCGCCGCGCAGTCCACCCTGCAGCGGGAGCGCGAGCGCCTGCAGTGGCAGATCGCCGAGGTGGACAAGCTGGCCCCGGGCGATGACGAATGGCCCGAGCTTGACGCCCAGCACAGGCGCCTGTCCAACGCCTCGGCGCTGATGGATGCGGCCAACGCCGCCATTGCCGTCTTGTCCGGCGGGGACGGAGATGGGGGCGGCGCGCTGGACGGCCTCTCGCGCGCGCAGGACCTGCTGCAGGGCCATGAGCACCTGGAGGCCGAATTCGCCAGCGCCGCCGACATCCTCAACTCCGCGGTGGCGCAGGCCGGCGATGTCGTGCATTCGCTGCACGCCTACCTGCGCCACAACGACCTGGACCCCGAGCGCCTGGCCGCCGTGGATGCGCGCCTGTCGCTGTGGATGACGCTGGCGCGGCGCTACAAGCGCAGCCCGGTGGAACTGCCCGCCCTGCTGCACGGCTGGAAGGCCGAGCTGCAGCAGCTCGATGCGGCGGCCGACCTGGTGGCCCTGGAAAAGGCCGAGGCCGCCAGCGCCCGGGCCTACCAGGCTGCGGCGCGCGCGCTATCGCTGGCGCGCGCCAAGGGCGCGCCCCGGCTGTCCACCGCCATCACCCAGGCCATGCAGGGCCTGGGCATGGCCGGCGGCCAGTTCGAGGTGGCCCTGGGCAAGCTGGCCGAGCCCGCCGCCCACGGTACGGACGATGTGGCCTTCCTCGTGGCGGGCCACCCGGGCACAAGCCCGCGGCCCATCGGCAAGGTGGCCTCGGGCGGCGAGCTGTCGCGCATTTCGCTGGCCATCGCGGTCACCACCAGCGCCCTGGGTGAAGCCCCCACGCTGATCTTCGACGAGGTGGACTCGGGCGTGGGCGGGGCCGTGGCCGACACCGTGGGCCGGCTCATGCAGCAACTGGGGCGCGACCGCCAGGTGCTCACCGTCACCCACCTGCCCAAGGTGGCCGCGCGCGCCGACCACCACCTGGTGGTCTCCAAGCGCAGCGGCGCCAAGGGCACGGCCAGCCAGGTGGTGGCCGTGCAGGGCGATGGCCGCATATCCGAAATGGCGCGCATGTTGGGCGGCGACGACTCCAGCAAGGCGACCGTGGCGCACGCGCGCGAGATGCTCGCCATCGCACCGCCCGCTGCCCCCGTGCGCCGCCCCAAGAGGAGGAAACAGACCGATGGCGCTTGAGATCGTGCTGATCACCGGCATGTCCGGCTCGGGCAAGTCGGTGGCCCTGCATGCCCTGGAGGATGCGGGCTATTACTGCGTGGACAACCTGCCGCCCGAGCTGCTGCCGGCCTTCGTATCGCTGGAGCACCGCCACCACGGCAACCGCGTGGCCATCGCCATGGACGTGCGCAGCGCCACCTCGCTGCCGCTGGTGCCGCTGGAGCTCGACCGGCTGCGCAAGCAGGGCGTGGTCGTGCACTCGCTGTTCCTGGACGCGACCATCGACACCCTGGTGCGGCGCTTTTCCGAAACGCGCCGGCGCCATCCGCTGTCGCACGACGAGCTGACCCCGGACGCGCTCAAGCAGGGCCGCCGTGCGCTGGTGCAGATCATCGAGCTCGAGCGCGAACTGCTGGCCGACCTGCGCGAGGAGGCGCACGTCATCGACACCAGTGCGATCCGTGCCTCGCAATTGCAAAGTTACGTAAAGACCTTGATGGCGACGGCGCCGGGTCAGCTCACCCTGGTGTTCCAGTCGTTCGCCTTCAAGCGGGGGCTGCCCGTGGACTCGGACTACGTGTTCGACGTGCGCATGCTGCCCAACCCGCACTACGAGCCGGAACTGCGTGAAAAAACCGGGCTGGATGCCCCGGTGGCCGATTTTCTGCGCGCCCAACCCGATGTGGCGCTGATGCAAAGCCATATCGAGGGCTTCCTGGCCCATTGGCTGGAAATGCTGGACCGCAACCACCGCAGCTACGTGACGGTGGCCATCGGCTGCACGGGGGGCCAGCACCGCTCGGTCTATCTGGTGGAGCGGCTGGCAGAAGCCTTCGGCCGGCGCTGGGCCACGCTGCGGCGCCACCGCGAGCTGGACGGGCGCTGACCCGGCTGTCTTACAACAGGCCGCCGAAGAGGCTTGCCAACAGCTTGCGGATGGGCGCGGGCAGGCCCATGGCCTCCCACTCGCTGGCGCCGTACCAGCCGCCCTGGCCGGTCGCATCACGCGCCACCGGCACGCTGAGCACCACGGGGTGCAGGTGCAGGTCGCGGTGGGTCAGCACATGCAGGAAGGCCCCCAGTGCCTCGGTCTGCCCTGGTGCCACCGGGTTGGGCAGGTGGGCCAGGTGGTCGTGCAGGTGCGCCTCGTCGGCGAACACCGGCAGGCAGAACAGCCCGGCCCAGATGCCCGAGTCGGGCCGGCGCTCCAGCCACACGCGGCCCTTTGCATCCCGCATCACCAGCAGCCACCAGGATTCGGCCCGGCGCTTGAGCTTGCGCGTGCGCACCGGGTAGCGCTCGGCATCACCGGCCTGGCCGGCCACGCAGATGTCCACCAGCGGACAGGGTGGGCAATCGGGCGCGCGCGGGCTGCACAGCGAGGCGCCCAGGTCCATCAGGCCCTGGGTGTAGCGCGGCATGGCGTTGGCCAGGTCCTCCACCGGCAGCAGCGCCTCGGCCTGGTCCCAGAGCAGTCGCTCGTTCTTCGCCACGGCCAGGTCGGCATCGAAGCCCAGCACCCGCGTGAGCACGCGGCGCACATTGGCATCGAGGATGGGCGTGCGCTCGGCAAAGCAGAAGGAGGCGATGGCCCCGGCCGTGGACCGGCCGATGCCCGGCAGGGTGGCCAGCACCTCGGCCGTGCGCGGAAAGGCGCCGCCATGCAGGGCCACCACGGCCTGGGCGCAGGCATGCAGGTTGCGCGCCCGGCTGTAATAGCCCAGGCCGCTCCACAGGCCCATGACCTCGTCTTGCGGCGCGCGGGCCAGGGCCTGCACATCGGGGAATTTTTCGAGGAAGCGGGCGTAGTAGCCCAGCACCGTGCTCACCTGCGTCTGCTGCAGCATGATCTCGGACAGCCAGACCCGGTACGGGTCGCGCGTGTTCTGCCAGGGCAGGTGGTTGCGCCCGGCCGTCGCCTGCCAGCGCACCACGCGCTGGGCCACCCCGCCCGCCCGCGCGTCCATCAAAGCGGCAAGGCCACGTCCACGGAGGACTCTTCGGGTGCGGCCTGCTCGGCGTCCGGCGGCGCGATCAGTTGCGCGGTCAGCTCCTGCAGGCGGTGCTCCAGCTGGATCAGCTCACCCTCGCCCTGCTCGATTTCAGCGATGCGCTCCACCAGCCCGCTGGCGGCCTGCTGGATGCGGTCCACCGCCTCCATGCGGCGGGCAAAGCTGCGGCGGCGCTCGCGCAGCTGCGCGTCGAGCTGTGCCGTGGCAGACTTGCTCCACAGCTCCAGGTCGTTGGCGGCGGATTCGTACACGGTGCGCAGGCGCATGGCCAGGGCGCGCACCAGGCGCTCGGAGAATTCGGGCTGGGCCAGCTTGAGTGAGTTGCCCAGGCCCAGGTACTGCAGGTGGCTCTGCTCGATCTGCGAGAGGTCGTGCGCAAAATGCTCCAGCTGTGGCGGCGGAGGCACCTGCAGCGAGAAACCGAACTCGGCATTGAGCTGGCGGAAGGTGCCGCCCAGCATGGCCTGGATCTCGGTGCCCGAGGCCTGGGCCTTGTCCAGCGTGCCGCGCAGCTTGTCGAAGGTCTGCACGTAGATCTTCTTCACGCCGAGCTTGAGGCCCTTTTGCTGCAACAGCTGCGCCAGTTCGGCCAGTTCCACCTTGAGCGCCTTGGAACCCAGCTGCTGGAACACGTCGCGCAGCAGCTTGAGGTGCACGGCACGCACCGCCTGGATCTTGGAGGCGGAGAGGTCGAACTCGTGCTGCTCCTGCTCGATGCGCTGGCGCATGGACTCGATGACCGAGGCGTTCTTGCCGCGCAGGCTGCGCAGCTCGGCCATCTGGTCGTCCAGGTCGCGCCGGCGGATGTTGATGACACGCCCGGTCTCGGCGCGCAGGCCGGCGACGCCCGTGGCCACGGCCGCACGCAGGATGGCTTGGCGCTGGCCCATGATGCCCTTGGCCAGGGCCTCCTCGAGCACCGGCAGGCCGCTGGTCTCCAGCAGCAGGTCGTCGGCCGATATCTTGGCGACCAGGCCCTTCTGGGCAGACACGGGCACCACCTTGTCGGGGGATACGCCCAGCATCTCGGCCGCGGTATTGACCTGGCGCACCATCTGCGCCTGGATCTGCTCGGCGGAATTGAGTGAATCCCACAGGGTGTCGATCTTGTTGAGCACGACCAGCCGGCCGTCCAGGCTCTCGGCCGAGGTGGCCAGGTGCTCGCGCCAGATGGACAGGTCCGAGCGGGTCACCCCGGTATCGGCGCTCAGGATGAACACCACGGCATGGGCCTGGGGAATCAGGTTCACCGTGAGTTCGGGCTCGGCGCCCACGGCGTTCAGGCCCGGGGTGTCCAGGATCACCAGCCCCTGCTTGAGCAGGGGGTGGGGGATATTGATGATGGCGTGGCGCCACATGGGCACCTCGACCAGGCCATTGGCGTCGGGGATCGGGTTCTCGTCCACCAGGTCGTCGTGCCAGAAACCCAGCGCGCGGGCATTGTCCAGACTAACCCGGCGCACCTCGGCCACCTTTTCGAGGGCCTTGGCGATCTGGTCGGGATCGTTCACGTCCAGGGGGATCTCCTGCCAGCGCTCGGGCCGCAGGCGCCACTCGGCCAGGCCGTGCATCTGCAGGCGCGTCTCGATGGGCAACAGGCGCAGGCTGGGTGCGAAGTCGGCGTCGTAGCCCAGTTCGGTGGGGCACATCGTGGTACGCCCCGCGCTGGCGGGCATGATGCGCCGGCCATAGTCCGCAAAGAAGATCGCGTTGATCAGCTCGGATTTGCCGCGCGAGAACTCGGCAACGAACGCGACCATCACCTTGTCGGTGCGGACCTGGCTCTCCAGGCGCTGCAGGCGCTCCTGCACGGATGCGTCCATCAGCTCGTGCGAAGACATCCACTCGGCCAGCTGCTTGAGCTGCTGAGCGAACGCACGTCTCCACGCGCCATGCTGGTCAAACTGCTCGTTGAATGAAGGTCCCACTTTGCTCCCGGCGTTCGATAACGACTGTTTCTGAACTGAACAAAATATAGCATCGACTGCCCGCCAGCCATAGCTGTGGATGGTGCTTACCCGTCACGATGGGCCGCATACGCCACACTCGGCCGGCCAAGCCGCCCTCCGGCAGCCCTCACGCGCGCTGGCAGCGGGGGCAAAAATAGCTGCTGCGCTGGCCCTGGCGCAGGGCCCGGATGGGCGTGCCGCAGACCTTGCAGGGCGCCCCCTCGCGCCCGTACACGTTGGCGTGGGCCTGGTAGCTGCCATAGGCGCCGTCGGCGTTGGAGAAGTCCTTGAGCGTGCTGCCCCCGAGCTCCACGGCACGCTCCAGCACCTGGCGTATGGCGGCGTGCAGGCGCCCCATTCTGGCGGGGCCGATGCGCGCCGAGGGCGTCTGCGGGCGAATACCCGACAGAAACAGTACCTCCGATGCATAGATGTTACCGACCCCGACGACGACCTTGCCCGCAAGCAGCATCTGCTTGATGGGCACGCGGCTGGCCTTGATGCCCCGGCTGAAGGCGTCCAGGGTGAAATCCTCGGACAGGGGCTCCATGCCCAGCCCCCCCAGCAGCTTTTGCGCCACGGCATCGGCCTCGCCCGCAGCATGCACCACCGCGCCGAAACGCCGTGGGTCGTGCAGGCGCAAGGTGCCCTGGGTGGTGACCAGGTCGAAATGGTCGTGCGGGCCCGGCGGCGGCAGGCCGTGCGCAAAGCGCAGGCTGCCGGACATGCCCAGGTGCACCAGCAGGATGCCCAGGTCCAGATCGACCAGCAGGTACTTGCCGCGGCGGCGCACACCCAGGACCTGCCGCCCCACCAAGGCATCGCCGTCGCCTCCCAGCGGCCAGCGCAGCGGCTTGCCCAGCCGCACGGCCGTGACCCGGGCGCCAGCGATGGCCTGCGCAAAGCTGCGCCTTGTTACTTCCACTTCGGGCAACTCAGGCATCCAAAGCCCTCACGAACAGGTAGTCATGCATGGATTATTATGGGTCGATGGTGCCTTCAAACTACTTTCGGTCTGCCGTATTGACAGTTGCTTTTGCAGCAGTGGCCAGCGTGGGCTACGCGCAGCAGCCCCCTGGCAGCACGGCGCCCCCGGCGGCCGAACCGGCACCCGACGACGCCTCCAGCAGCAACCCGGCCCTGGACGCCGAGCTGTTCTATGAAATCCTCATGGGCGAGATCAACGCCCGCACCGGCGAGGCGGGCACGGGCTACGCCCTCATGCTGGAGGCGGCGCGGCGCACCAACAACCCCCAGCTCTACCAGCGGGCTGCCGACATGGCCCTGCAGGCGCGCGCGGGCGACCATGCGCTGGCAGCGGCCAAGGCCTGGCGCGAAGCCCAGCCGGACTCGCGCGAAGCCAACCGCTACGTGCTGCAGATCCTGATCGCCCTGAACCGCATCGGCGAGACCCCGGAGCTGCTGCGCCAGGAGCTGGCCCAGGCGCCGGTCCAGGCCAAGCCCACCATCCTGGGCATCGTGCCCCAGATGTTCGCCCGCGCCAGCGACAAGCCCCTGGCCGCGAAGGTGGTCGAACAGGCCCTGGCAGACGAACTGGCCAAGCCCGCCAATGCGGCCGCTGCACACATTGCCATCGGGCGCGTGCGCCTGGCCGCCGGCGACAAGACCGGCGCGCTGGCCAGCGCCCGCGCCGCCCAGGACCTGGACCCGACCAGCGAAGGCCCCGCCCGGCTGGGCATGGAACTGCAGGAAGAGAGCGTGCCCGAAGGAGAAGCCCTGGTGACGCGATATTTCGCCAGCCAGCCGCAGGCCACACCCGAGATGAAGATGGCCTACTCGCGTGTGCTGCTGGGCCAGCAGAAATACGGCGAGGCCAAGACCCAGCTCGAAGCCGTGACCCGCGCCAAGCCGGACCTGCCCGAGCCCTGGCTGATCCTGGCCACCCTGCAGTTGCAGGACAACCGCCTGGACCTGGCCGAAACCTCGCTCAAGCGTTTTCTGACGCTCATCGAGGGCCCGGACATCAACCGCGAAGCACGCCAGCGCAGCCTGAACCAGGCCTACCTGCTGTACGCGCAGATTGCCGAAAAGCGTGGCGACTTCGCCGCGGCCGAAGGCTGGCTGGCCCGCATCGAGAATTCGAGCGAGCTGTTCAGCGCCCAAAGCCGCCGCGCCTCCCTGCTCGCCAAGCAAGGCAAGATCGCACAGGCCCGCGCGCTGCTGCGCGCCCTGCCCGGCGTGACCGAAGACGACAAGCGCATGAAACTGCTGGCCGAGGTGCAGTTGCTGCGCGACCAGCGCCTGTTCAAGGAAGCCCTGGAGGTGCAGACCGAGCTCGTGGCACTGGCCCCGGACGATGGCGAACTGCTCTACGACCAGGCCATGCTGGCCGAGAAGGTCGGCCAGTTCGACACCATGGAAAAGCTGTTGCGCCAGATCATCGCGCGCCAGCCCGACTACCACCACGCCTACAACGCGCTGGGCTACTCGCTGGCCGAGCGCGGCCAGCGCCTGCCCGAGGCCCGGCAGCTGATTGCCAAGGCCCTGGAACTGGCCCCGGGAGACCCCTTCATCACCGACAGCCTAGGTTGGGTGGAGTTCCGCATGGGCAACAAGGCCAAGGCGCGCAGCCTGCTCGAGACCGCCTTCAAGGCCCGGCCCGATGCCGAGATCGCGGCCCACCTGGGTGAAGTCGTCTGGAGCATGGGCGAGCGCGACAAGGCGCTCGGGATCTGGCGCGAAGGCCTGCGCCTGAACCCCGACAACGACAGCCTCAAGGACACCCTGAAGCGCCTGGGGGCCAAGCCCTGATGCGCGCAACGGGCGGCGGCATCGCCGGAGGGCGTGGCCACGGCCTGCCGCTGCGCCAGTGGATGGCATGGCTGGCCCTGGCCTGCACGCTGTGGCTCACGGGCTGCGCCCAGCCGCCCCGCATTGCCGAGCCCGGCACCGCATCCTGGTCGGGCCGCCTGTCACTGCAGGTGGAGGGCCAGGCATCGCAGTCGTTCTCCTCGCTGTTCGACCTGCAGGGCAACCCCGACAAGGGCGAACTGGTGCTGACCAGCCCGCTGGGCAACACCCTGGCGCGGCTGCAGTGGGAGGCCGGGCGCGCCCAGCTCACCACCGGGCAGGAGACACGCGAATCCACCTCACTCGATGAGCTGCTGCGCCAGGCCACCGGCACGGCCATCCCGGTGGCGGCCATCTTCGAATGGCTGGGCGGCAAGCAGGCCACGGCCACCGGCTGGCAGGCCGATCTCTCGGGCAGTGCTGACGGCCGGCTGGTGGCTCGGCGCCACGACCCCGCTCCCGAGGCCACACTGCGCATCGCCTTCAGCCACTGAGCGCCCTGCCTTTTCCTTCCTCCCATGCAAGCCCTGTACGACGTGCCGGCTCCGGCCAAGCTCAATCTTTTTCTGCACATCACCGGCCGGCGCGCCGATGGCTACCACCTGCTGCAGTCGGTGTTCATGCTCATCGACTGGTGCGACACCCTGCATTTCGAACGCCGCCCGGACGGTGCCATCAGCCGCGAGGACCTGGGCCCGCCCCTGCCCGAGATGGACCTGGTGCTGCGCGCGGCGCATGCACTGCAGTCGGCCACGGGCTGCACCCAGGGCGCACACATCGGTGTCATGAAGCGTGTGCCGGCGCAGGCCGGCATGGGCGGAGGCTCTTCGGATGCGGCCAGCACGCTGCTGGCGCTCAACCGGCTGTGGGGTTTGAACCTCTCGCGCCAGGCGCTGCAGAAGATCGGCCTGACCCTCGGCGCAGACGTGCCGTTTTTTTTATGCGGCACGAACGCTTTTGTCGAAGGAATTGGTGAGACAATAACGCCGCTTGAGAGTGCACAGCAACTTCAGCAAGCGCGCTTCGCGGTCGTCAAGCCCGCAGCAGGTTTGGAGACAAAAGCAATTTTTTCTTCGCCGAATCTGAAACGCGATTCTGAGTGTGCTACAATCTTAGGCTTTGCTGCAACACACTTTGACTTCGGTCGAAATGATCTGCAGCCGGTTGCCGAGGCACTGTGCCCCGATGTGAAGCAAGCCCTGAGATGGCTTGAACAACGCGGGTTGCAGCCCAGGATGACAGGCTCTGGAAGTGCGGTGTTTGCGCAAATGCCACATGCGGTGGATCTGGAAGACGCCCCGGGCGACTGGCAGGTCAGAGCATGTGACAATTTGATGGTTCATCCTCTGGCTGGGTGGGCATCGAACGAGAATTGAGGTTGGCTGCTTTCGGCAGTTGACCTGTGTAGGGGAGTCGCCAAGCTGGTTAAGGCACCGGATTTTGATTCCGGCATGCGAAGGTTCGAATCCTTCTTCCCCTGCCAAATTTCTTTCACGCGCTTTCTCTCGCGTACGGGCTTTTATTTCAGACCGCTGGGACGCTCATGCAAGGCAATCAACCCGACTTCATGGTATTCACCGGCAATGCCAATCCTGGCATGGCAGCTGAAATCGCCCAACACCTCGGGACCACCCTCGGCGCCGCCGACGTGGGCCGTTTCTCCGACGGTGAAGTGACCGTCGAGATCAAGCAGAACGTCCGTGCGCGCGATGTGTTCGTGGTGCAGTCCACCTGCGCGCCCACGAACGAGAACCTGATGGAACTGCTGATCATGGTCGATGCGCTCAAGCGCGCCTCGGCAGAGCGCATCAGCGCCGTGATCCCCTACTTCGGCTACGCCCGCCAGGACCGCCGCCCCCGCTCGTCGCGCGTGCCCATCACCGCCAAGGTGGTGGCCAACATGCTGCAGGCCGTGGGCGTGGCCCGCGTGCTGACCATGGACCTGCATGCCGACCAAATCCAGGGCTTCTTCGACATCCCGGTCGACAACATCTATGCATCGCCCGTGCTGCTCGGCGACCTGCGCCAGAAGAACTACGAAGATCTGATCGTCGTCTCCCCTGACGTGGGTGGCGTGGTGCGTGCCCGTGCGCTGGCCAAGCAGCTGAACTGCGACCTGGCCATCATCGACAAGCGCCGCCCCAAGGCCAACGTGTCCGAAGTCATGCACGTGATCGGCGAGATCGAAGGCCGCAACTGCGTGATCATGGACGACATGATCGACACGGCCGGTACGCTGGTGAAGGCCGCCGAAGTGCTCAAGGAGCGCGGCGCCAAGAGCGTGTACGCCTATTGCACGCACCCCATTTTCTCGGGTCCTGCCATCGAACGCATCGCCAAGGGCTCGGCCCTCGATGAAGTGGTGGTGACCAACACGATTCCCTTGAACGACAACGCCAAGGGATGCGCCAAAATCCGCCAGCTCTCCGTGGCCCCGCTGATCGCCGAAACGATCCAGCGCATTGCCAAGGGTGAGTCGGTGATGAGTCTGTTCTCGGATCAGGAAAACCTGTTCTAAAAAGCCCCGGGCCTCGCAGGAGGCCCTTGGTTTTGCAGAACGCTGGACACCAAGCCTCCTTCGGGAGGCTTGTCCATTGGTTGGTTCGGGAACGCAATGTGGCCTGCCCTGTGGCAGGCCTTTTTAAAACAGGACACGACTGGTCGCGGTCTGTCCTTTTCAGGAGCTAGTTATCATGAACTTCGTCGCTTTTGAGCGCGCCAAGCAAGGTACGGGTGCGAGCCGCCGTCTGCGCAATTCGGGCAAGACGCCTGGCATCGTCTACGGCGGTACCGCTGAACCCCAACTGATCGAGATCGACCACAACGCACTGTGGCACGCCCTCAAGAAGGAAGCCTTCCACTCCAGCGTGCTGGACATGGAAGTCGCCGGCAGCACCAGCAAGGTCCTGCTGCGTGACGTGCAATACCACCCCTACAAGCAACTCGTGCTGCACATCGACTTCCAGCGCGTGGATGCCAAGACCAAGCTGCACATGAAGGTGCCACTGCACTTCAGCGGCGCGGAAGAATCCCCCGCCGTGAAGGTGGACCACTGCCTGGTGAACCCCGTCGTGAACGAACTCGACGTGTCGTGCATGCCTTCGGACCTGCCTGAGTTCATCGCTGTGGACCTGTCCAAGCTGCAAAAGGGCTCTTCGCTGCACCTCAAGGACATCAAGCTGCCCAAGGGCGTGACCGCCGTGATCCGTGGCAACAAGAACAACCCCGTTCTGGTGTCCGTGGCTGCTCCGGTCGTGGTCGTCGAGACCCCTGCCGAAGCCGCTCCTGCTGCCGACGCCAAGGGCAAGGGCAAGGGCAAGAAGTAATTTCTTCTGCTTTTTTGCACATCAAGAACGGCTCACTTCGGTGGGCCGTTTTTGTTTTGTGGGCCTGCCTTGGTGTCGATGGTTGCCACATGTCTTTGCGAAGTGCAGAGGCCGGGATGTGCGCCCGGCGGCGCACCCACCTTCTTTTGCGTCGCCAAAAGAAGGTGGGCCAAGAAAAAGCGACCCCCAGTCTGCGTCCCTTCGCTTCGCTGCGGGCAACCTGCGATGCTCGGCTCTGGGGTGGTGCCGCAGAACTCGCTGCGTTCTTCGAACTCCGCTCAAACAGCTGCGGCAAGTCAGATCACGAAGCG